>DATIXE010000067.1:0-93972 GCA_035518915.1 Candidatus Eiseniibacteriota bacterium | reverse complement strand
CGGTCTCCCAGATCCAAGCCGATCGTCAGCTTTTGCTCCCTGAAAATTTCGTTCCCAAATACCTGCACAGTGCTAATCTTCTTCATCGCCGGTCTCCTTTTTTCTTGTGCCTCGAGCACGTCGAACATTGGGAGCGTATCGAATCCCGCTAGGAGACCGGCCTTCTCATCCCATCTGGTAAAGGCGGTTACCGGAGAAGTGGGCTCAAATATCAGTTATGACACTAAGTAAACCTACGCCCGGTGTCATCGCTGCGGTCGATGTGTCGATCGACAAGCCTACGGGCTAGGAAGAAGCCCGCTGTGCCGAATAACAGAAAGAATGCCGGAATTGAAAATCCCACGATGTCCTCCCCCAGGGTCGGTCCACCGATGGCTTGTGGAAAGACAAGAGGGCCGAATACCATCGGCACAAAGCTCGCTACAACGCCAAGTGTACCTCCGGCCAAGAGCGAGAGGAGTGTTCCCGTTCGCGGTGTCATCAGATCTCAGTTGCCAATGCTACACCATCCACTGCTCTGAGTGCCTGGTAAACGCGGTGGTCTCAGTGGGTCGACGCAACACTAAGTACAGACCTACTCTGCGTTGAAAACAAAAGTTAAAGACCCTGGGGGTGGTTAGATCGACAGGAGCACTGACCTGGCTAGGTTTTGTCTGAACGCGGCCAAATAGATAGTTCGCGCTTGAAAGCATTTGTCGAATCGATGCAATGCAGGGTGTTGCATCGACCGATTGAGCCGGCAGCGCTAACCGGAAAGGTTCGTACTAGACGATGATGTCGGGCTGGCCGGGTCGGGTAATCGCGTACGACTCATACTCCTTGTACGGGTCCAATATCGTCAGACGGTGCCCATTAGAAAATGTGAGGGCCAGAGTCCCGTTTTCGTTGCTGTCAAAACTCGTGATGTTAGCTGCCAACATAGCTACCGTTCGGGCTGCAATTCGGTGCGAACCCGGTTCCTGCCCCCAAACCCACTCATCCTGTCCGTCGAAATATCGAAATTCCGCTTCCACCGAGACTGTGACATCTTCGTCGAAATGAAATTGGATTTGGTAAAGACCAATTCCTACCTGGATGAGTTCACGTCCAACTAAGAAACTCAGGTCAATTTCTTTTTTCAGCCCGTACATGTGACGGAGCATACCATTGGTTCAACTCCTGGGTAACGCGGTTCCCGGACAAGTTCCTCACAGTACCCAGATGCACCATTTTCCCAATCCCGGATGGCTCCTTGACAACTACACCACTCGGCGCTAGTCTGCGCCCATGAAGGTTGGGATTTTGCTACTCACCTTGTTGAAGCGCCTTCTCACCAAGTCCAGAGAGCTTCTCAATAGACCCACAGACGTACACTACACAAGCGTTCCGCTCTGGAGACCATGGCGGGACTTCTAGTTTTGCCCAGAGTTTCAGCCGCACGCACCTAGCTCCTGGCGATCGCTTTGGGCCTTCCGCTGCTCTGAGGAATCGCGCTAACCCTTCCAGACATACTTGCCGCAGGGACAGCAGACCGTCTCTGTTGGAGCCTTCTTCTCTAATGGTTGCTTACAAACGGGACAGTTTTTTCGCCACATCTTTGCACCCGACCTCCCTCTCGCGAACAGGTCTTATGCAGGGTGAAATTGGCGCAGGCTACCCGACTGCGTAAACTGGGTGGTTTGTCTCTCTCGGCACTATGACCAGAGGAGTTGAGGCGGCCAATCAGATAGCCCGCAACAATCACTTGTGCAAATCGGGTGCCATGCGGACCGGTAATTTGTGACCACGTTGAACGAAGTTAACCCATACGAAGCAGAACACTTTCCGTCCCCCACTGCAAAACCTTCCTTCGGACTCCTGGACACACCTTCGGAAATCTACTTCCAGAACTGTGCACCGGAATCTCCTGAGTCTGTCTCCCTGCCTGATCAGCGCTTGCCGGACAATTCGGCGCGGGACTCCATGGGCTTCGCTATCGATGGTGAATCGTACCGAATGGCAGTGCACGCGCCAGGCAGGGAACAGAACTCCAAATCTCCAAGGAAATCACTCCCCGTGTTGGTTCGACTTCCTCCTCCGGGACCATTTCCTTCCCGGTAACCCGGTACTTTCCTACCCTTGACCTCGCCCATTCGATTCGAAACACTATTCTTGGACAGGCCCCGGTATGAGCGCTCCTCCATTTGGTAACGACCCAGCCCACAATCGCCGCCGCAGCCAGCGCGTGCTCTTGCGCATGCCGGTCCTGGTCATCACCCGCGCCGCCGACAATCAACACGTCTCCGAAAACGCCTACACCTCTTCGGTCAACGCCCACGGCGCGCTGCTCTATCTCTCGCTGAAAGCCACGGTCGGTCAGAAATTTATCATCAAGAACAATGAGACCGGAGAGGAACAGTTCGTCCGCGTCGTGCGCACCAGTCCGGCCCCCGAAGGCAAGCACGAGGTCGCCATCGAATTCCTCCGCCCGGCCCCCAAATTCTGGCGCATCGCCTTTCCGCCCGACGACTGGGCTCCCCACGCCCCGGAAATCACGGCGGATACGTTTTAGCGCGGCGCTCTCTCTGGAGATGCGCCCGTCCCATCGCGCGTCCTGCGCCGCACAATCCAGCGAGCAGCAAACACCGGGCAGAAATCAGAAAGAGAAGCCCATGGCCGCCGTCCTGTCCTTAACGACCGTTCGGCCTCCTCTGATGCGCATTCCGATCACTGCGTGCCGTAAGCTGCTCGCTGTTGTTCACGATCCGTTCCCGATATCCGATATCCGCACTCCAAACTCCAAACTACCGACTCCCAACTCCTATTACTTTCCCGCCTCCCCGGACAGCAACTGCACCAGCATCTTCATGAACTTCGGATTGTCCAGATCCTCCTGCACGTTCACAAGTTGCTCTCCCATGTCCGGATGCTCTTCCGGAGTCCACACCAGCGTGTTTCCGTAATTCGCCGTGTGTGAAATGTCCATGTCCATGTAGAGCTTCGTCTCCTTGGTGATGAGGCTCGGATCGAGCCACGCCAGCGCGGCCAGTTCATCCCACAAATACTCCTCGTCGGCATAGTCTCCGATGTACTTCGCCGAAGGCGTTCCGGCCTTGGCGATTTCCGCGATCACCGCTTTGGTCATGCGCGTCTTCACGGAAATATCCACCGTCGTCACGGTGATCTTTTTCCACGGCGCGCGCAGCACGATGTGCACTGCCTCCGGATCGAACCAGAAATTGAACTCGCGCCGGTTGCCCGTTTTCCAATCCAGCGGCACGCCTTCCGGCCCGATGCTGCCGCCCATCACCACCAGCTCCTGCGCCAGCTCCGCCACCTGCGGATCGATGCTGACAGCCAGCGCCAGATTAGTGAGCGGGCCGCCCGCGTAAATCGTCACCTCGTGCGGATACTTGTGCACCATCCGGATGATGAAGTGCGCCGCATCCTCTGTTTCCGGCTTCAGCGTTGGGTTTCCCTCGGGCAGGTCCGGCAGCTCGTAGGGGCCGTGCACTTCACGAATGAATTTTCCCGTCCCATTTTTGGTCCACGCGCCCTGGTAATGAATCTTCCCGTAGAGCTTCGACCACCGCGCAATCTCTTCCTTGCTGTTGATCAGCGGAAAAATCGCGCCCGGATACACCTTGATGTCGGTATGGTGCGTCAGCTCCAGCATGCGCAGCGTGTGCGCCACTTCTTCGTCGCGCCATTGATCGCCGCTCACGATCGTCAAGCCCAGCACTTCCGCTTGCGGCGCGTTCAGCAGTGCCAGCATGGATTGCTGGTCCGTGGTCGCCGGTCCTCGCGCGTCCTGGTCAATGATGATCTTCCGCTTTGCCTGCCCGTAAACGGACATGCATCCCGCAAACAACAAACAACACATCGCTGCTGTCGCACGACGAAACATCGCTTGCCTCCCATCCCGGCACACGTACTCCGGGGCCATTCGGATAGTTGGAAATGATTGCCAAAAACTTCCCCTGCAAACAAACCGTCCAAGACTAATGGTTCGTTATCCCGGACTCAAGATTGCCCTGCGTCTCACGTAAGCGTTATTCACATGGCCCGGAAGAATCTCTCTTGTATTGAATCGGTTTAATGTAAGCTAGGGCAGCCGGGGCCTCCCTCCGGCCACTTTCATTTTTTTTCGAGGCTGCCATGTCCTTGTTTCGCTCGGCCGTCCTTTGTTTCGGCGCTGTCTCGCTCGCAGCGATTTCCCCCGGGGGCCTTCTCGCCAATGATTCCTACGGCCCGCGCGTCTTCCTTCACAGCGGCTGGCGCATGGAGTCTTCCTGCAAAGTCGCCGCGAAAGGCGAAGCGATCTCCGCGGCGGAATTCAATGATTCCAAGTGGCATGCCGCCGCTGTCCCCGGCACGTTCGTCGGCACCCTGGTCACCGACAAAACCCTCCCCGATCCTGACTATGGCGAAAATCTGAAATCCTTCCCCGGCGCTTTCAACGACAACAAGCACCTTGCCGCCAATCTCGATATGCCCGCGGACAGCCCCTTCCGCTGCTCGTTCTGGTATCGCACCGAATTCGCCACGCCAGCCGACTATAAGAATCGCCTCGTGTGGCTCCATTTCCTGGGAATTAATTACCGCGCAAACATCTGGCTGAACGGAAAAAAGATCGCCGACCGCGCCGACGTCGCCGGCGCCTATCGCGCCTACGATTTTCCCATCAGCGAAGCGCTCCGCAAGTCCGGCAAGAATGCTCTCGCCGTCGAAGTCTTCGCCCCCGAAAAAGACGACCTCGGCCTCACCTGGGTGGACTGGAACCCCACGCCCCCCGATAAAGACGCGGGCATCTGGCGCGAAGTCTTCCTCACCGCCAGCGGCGAAGTGGCCCTCCGTCACCCGTTTGCCACCTCCAAGCTCCACTCCGATTACACTGCCGCTGATCTTTCTCTCAGCGCCGAGCTTCGCAATACCGCCGATCACCCGATTAAAGCCACGCTCGCCGCCGAAGTCGGCGCGATTCGCCTCTCGCAGCCGGTCGATCTCGCTCCGAACGAAACGAAGATCGTCCGCTTTGATCCCGATAAATACGACTCCCTCAAGCTCGCGCATCCGCATCTCTGGTGGCCCTATCAAATGGGCGAGCCGTTTCTCTACACCGCGAAATTCCGCGTCGAAGTCGCCGGCAAAGATTCCGATTCCGCCGCCATCAACTTCGGCGTTCGCGAAGTCACCTCCGAACTCACCGACACCGGCGGCCGCCTGTTCAAGGTCAACGGCAAGCGCGTTCTGATTCGCGGCGCCGCCTGGGCGCCCGACATGCTGCTCCGCTGGAGCTCCAAACGCCTCGATGCCGATCTCGCCTACGTCCGCGGCATGGGCCTGAACACCATCCGCCTGGAAGGGAAGACCGACCGCGACGAATTCTTCGACAAGACCGACAAGCTCGGCATCCTCGTCATGCCCGGCTGGATCTGCTGCGATATGTGGGAACACTGGAGCGACTGGACTCCCGAAACCAAAAAAATCGCCGCCGCCTCGCTTGTCGATCAGATCTCCCGCCTCCGCAATCATCCCAGCGTCTTTGTCTGGCTCTATGGCAGCGACAATCCGCCTCCGCCAGAAATCGAAAACATGTACCTCGGCATCCTCCAGAATCTCGGCTGGCCGAATCCATCCGTCTCATCGGCGTCGGAACAGCCCACCAGTGTCACCGGAAAATCCGGCGTCAAAATGACCGGCCCCTACGAATATGTTCCGCCCGTCTATTGGTTCACGGACAAGGAAGCCGGCGGCGCGTGGGCTTATAACACGGAGACCAGTCCCGGCCCGGCGATTCCCACCAAGGAAAGCCTCGCCAAATTTATCCCCAAAGAGCATCTCTGGCCGATCGACGACTATTGGAATTTCCATGCCGGCGGCGAACGCTTCACTACCATCGATGTGTTCCGCGACGCGCTCTCGAAGCGCTACGGCTCGCCCACGTCGCTCGACGACTTCGAGCGCAAAGCCCAGGCCATGACCTACGACAACGAGCGCTCCATGTTCGAGGCCTACGGCCGCAACAAATACGTCTCCACCGGCGTTATCCAGTGGATGCTCGACAACGCCTGGCCTTCGCTGATCTGGCATCTCTACGATTACTATCTCGTCCCCGCCGGCGGCTACTTCGGCACGCAAAAAGCCCAGGAAATTGTCCACGTGCAATATGACTGGGACACCGACTCGGTCTCCATCGTCAACGGCAAGTACGAAGACCTGAAGGGCTACAAAGTTTCCGCGAAGCTCTACAACATTGATGCGAAAGAAGCCGGCTCACAGGAAAAAACGATCGACATCGCCGCCGATGCGGCCACCAAGGCGTTCGATCTCCCCAAGCCCGCGAACCTTTCCACCACTTACTTCCTGAAATTGTGGCTGCACGATCCTTCCGGCGCGCTCGTCAGCGATAACTTTTACTGGCTCTCCACCAAGCCGGACACCATGGATTGGAAGCACCGCCTGGACACCGTCTACACTCCGCAAAAAGATTTTGCCGATCTCACCGGCCTCAACCTCTTGCCGGAAGTGAAGCTGGAAGTCCACGCTCACGAAAAAACCGAAGGCGAAAAGGGAACGCTCCACCTGCGCATCAAGAATCCCAGCGCCACAGTGGCCTTCATGGTCCACGCGCGCGTCACCAAGGGCCGCAATGGCGACGACCTTGTGCCCGTCTTCTGGGACGACAACTATTTCTCGCTGCTCCCCGGCGAGGAAAAATCCGTCTCCGTCACCTATGCCACCGCCGATCTTGACGGCCACGAGCCCGCCCTGAACATCGACGGCTACAACATCGCGCCTGCGACGATCCCAATCACCCACTAAGCGATCCGCGACCGTTCGCCGAATCGTGGGTGCCGTCGTTTCTTATCCGCGCTTCTCTACGCGCTGTGCGTCACTGCGGTTGGTTTTCTCGCTCTTTCCGCGTGCGGATCATCGTCCGCAAGCGACCCCTCCGCGCCTCCAATGCCACCATTTTCAACCACTTCCCAGCCCATTTATCTTTTGGCCACCACCCACCCCCATTTCCCTCTTGCCGGTTCTACTGTTAGCGACTAAGCTACCATTGCGATTGGGGGAAACCGTGCCTAAAGAGAAACCGCAAGTGAACATCGGCGAAGTCATCAAAACCTACCGCAGCCAGCGGGGACTTTCCCAGGGCGACATCGAGCGCCGCACTGGCCTGCTCCGTTGCTATTTGTCCCGCGTCGAGAACGGCCACACCGTGCCGTCGCTCGAAACGCTCGCGAAGATCGCCGAGGCCATGGAAATTTCCCTCGCCGATTTCTTCCCGGGCACCGAAACACCTCGCGACAAGGAAACGCAAAAGATGCTCGGCGAGCTCAGCCAGGACGAAATCCGCTTCCTCGCGGAAATCAAGAAATACAGCACCACGCTCTCCGAAGGCGACAAACGCCTGGTGCTCGCCATGATTCGCAAGATGGCCACGCTGCTGCCCGCGCAGGCCGCCCAATCCAAAAAGCCGGTCCTCCGCCGTCCATCTCTCTAACGCTTACTCGAATTTTCGTTGCTGTTCGTACGGGCCGGGCTTGCCCGGCCTTCTCTATGTGGCACAGGCATCCCTGCCTGTGAGCCCCCGAAAACTTGGCACAAAGTCTTCCGGTAACTAAGTCCGGCTCTTACACATTCGGATTTCGAATCGCCTGCAACGCCTCCGGCAGCGCCGCCCGGGTGCCATTCCCCGATCCCGAGTCTTCCGGCTCCCGCTCGATCTTGTCTCCCTCGCCTGGCGCCAGAAACAAATTCGTCTCCACGGCATGCTGCTTGGTATACAGCTCGAAGTAACGCCCGTGCGCTGCATACAACGATTCGTGCGTCCCGCGCTCCAGTATGTTTCCGTCCTGGACTAGCAGGATCTGCTCCGCGCGGCGAATCGTCGAAAGCCGGTGCGCGATCACGAAGGTGGTTCGCCCGCGCATCAGATACCGCAGCCCTTCCTGAATCAACGCCTCCGATTCCGAATCCAGGCTCGAGGTCGCTTCATCCAGAATCAAAATCCGCGGATCGGCCAGAATCGCCCGCGCAATCGAAACGCGCTGCTTCTGCCCGCCGGAGAGTTTCACGCCGCGCTCGCCCACCACCGTGTCGTACTTCTTCTCGAACGTCTCCGCGAACTCGTCCACGCGCGCGATGCGGCAAGCCTCCATGATTTCGGCTTCGGTTGCGTTTGGCCGCGCGTACGCCACGTTCTCCCGGATCGATCCGTCGAACAAAAACGTTTCCTGCAAGACCACGCCGAGTTGCGTGCGATAGGAACTCAGCTTCGCCGTCGCCAGGTCCACGCCGTCCACCAGAATCCGTCCCTGCGTCGGCGTATAAAACGCTGAAACCAGCCCGATGATCGTGGACTTGCCCGACCCCGACGGCCCCACCAGCGCCGTCACCGTCCCCGGTTCCGCCACGAAGCTCACGCCATGCAGCACTTCCTTGTTCGCTTCATACGAGAAATGCACATCCTCGAATTCCACGCGTCCGGTGATTCGTGCAAGCGTTTCTGTCCGCCGCGGGTCCTGATCTTCCTTCGCCTCGTTCAAAATTTCTCGTGTTCGCTCCAACCCGGTAATTGCTTCGGTCAACTGCGTTCCGATCGCCACGATCTGAAACACTGGAGCAATCAGCATCGCCAGAAACATCGAGTACGAGAAAAACATGCCGATGGTCATCTGACCGGCAAGAATCTGCCGCGCGCTCAAAAACATCACCACCGCGCTCACCATCCCCATCAGCATCGCGCCCGAAAGGCTCATGATCGAGGTCGCCGTCAGGGTCTGCAGCACATTGTCCAGCAGCCGCTGTACCCCAAGCGCAAAAACACCTTCCTCGTGCTCTTCCGCGTGGTAGCCCTTCACCACACGGACGCCGCCCAGTGATTCCGTCAGCCGCCCGGTCACGTCCGCATTGATCTTCGGCCGGGCGCGGAAAATCGGCCGGATGGTTGAAAACGCTTTGTTCAGAAACAGCGCGAAGACGATCAGCACCGTAAACGCCACCAGGGTCATCGTCGCGTTGATATAAAGCAGCACGCCCAGCGCCAGCACCGCGGTCATCAGTCCGCCGACGAACTCCACCAGCCCCGTGCCGATCAGGTTCCGCACGCCCTCCACGTCGCTCATGATGCGCGAAACCAGCGCCCCGGTCTTGTTCGCGTCGTAGTAGCTCACCGAAAGCCGCCCGATGTGCGCCTGCACCTGTTTTCGCAAATCGGTGATCATGCGCTGGGCGGATTTCGAGAGGAGTTGCGTCAGCGCGAACGACGACAGCCCTTGAATCAGGGTCGCCGTCACCACCGCCAGCACGATCGGCAGCAGCAGTTGCCGCTCGTGCTGCGTAATGACGTTGTCCACCAGGTATTTCGTCGAAGCCGGCAGCACCAGCCCGCACACCCGGTTGATGGCCATCAACCCGAATCCCAGCGCCAGAAGCCCGCGCCGCGGATGAATCAGGGCCCAGATTTCCGGCAGGGAACTCCAGTTGATCTTTTTCTTGGCTTTCTTTCCGCCGGCGTCGCTCGCCCCATCCGAACCGCTCCCGCCGACGCGGCTCGACGTGCGTTCCCCGGATGCGCCCTTCACGGCCGTCGGAGTATATGTCGAACGGAGACCCATATCCCTCGCAGTAATTGGAAAAGGATACCCGTTCGATGCGCCCCGCGCCACGAAATGTACGCAACCCGAGTGGCGCTACCGGTGCGTTTGATTCTTTTTCCCGTGAGACGAAGCAGAAGTCGGTCCAGCGGACCGAAAGCCCATCTTGGCTGCCACCCTTCTGCCAACGCTCAGTGCAAACGCGAAGCGGAAGAGGTTCATGCGCGCTTGGGCGTGCAGACCTCTCCCGCTGTCCATCGCTCGGGAGTTAACTCTTGGTGGTGACGGTAAGGGGTTCGCTCAGGTGGAACTCCAGCCGCGTTTCCGGAGCCAGGTGGATATTCCTCTTGCCTGTGAAGTAGGCCACTGCCAATCCCGCGCCGGCGCCGATTGGGCCGCCGATCAGCGCGCCCTTGCCGCCGGCCGCTGCCGCACCAATCAAGGCCCCGCCACCTGCGCTGCCGCCGATCCACGCCCAATTGCGCTTTTTGTGGTCGCGACCTCGCCGGTAGTTCTTCGCGGTGCTGAGATCATAGGTTGTGCCATTTAGTTGCAGTGAATCCAACGCAAGCTGCAGGTGGGCTCGCCCCATCAAATGGCCCGAGGGAACCGCATCTACTACCACGCCGTCGACCGGTGTCCCCTGCGGAATAACAACCTTGTCGTTCCATACCACCGGTTCCGCGAGAGTGGCCTGAAAGTGATCGCCCGGCCGGCTGACGTTGCTGGAGATCCCCTGGTCCAACCTCACGTGGATGGCTGTGGCCTCCGGAACCGTCACCTGAACCGTTGACGAATGAGTGGAGATCGCCACCGCGGTCGTAATAAGCGCGGCAGAGAGCAGGGTAACTCCGCCGACGAGCAGGACTTTCCGTTTTATTCCAAACATGAATCCCTCCTCGTGTCAGACGGGCGCAAGGATTTTGCCAAAGCGTATGATCCTAACTGATTGATTTGAGGATGCTTCTCGCCCAAAGCGGTGGCGAGGGGGGAAATTCCTCCAAGACCCTGGAACTTTTGAAGTACCGGAACTACATCCCCGAATTCCATTGACGCGAGCAAGAAATCCGCAATCGGAAGATGAGTATCGCTATCCGACATAATCGAACAATGTCATGAACCCGAAATCCATGTGCAGTTGCTGGTGGCAGTGAAACAGCGTCAACCCCGGATTGTCGGCTACAAAATCGAATGCCAACTCCTGATATCCGCCGAGCATCGCCACATCTTTGAAAATCCCCGCCGTCGGCTTTCCCGCAAACTTCGTCAATTCAAAACTGTGCCGGTGCAGATGCACGGGGTGAATGTCGTCGCTCGCGTTGCGCATGTGAATCCGGTAGCGCTTGCCCTGCTGCAAATGAAACGAAGCGGGTTGGACTGATTCGCTCATCGGGAAAGCCTGGCTGTTGATCGTCCAGCGATTGAATCCCGCCTCCGCCGCGTTATCCTTTGCAATCAGCATTTCAAAACTCTCGTCGGGCGCAGGTGCCATCGGGCCAGCCTTTGCAAATCGCGTGTAGTCCCAGCGAAACGCCGGCGGCGCCATCCACACCGGTTTTCCCGCGTGTCCCGCGTACTCGACCACAATCCCCATCCCGTGCTTCCGGTCATCGTCCGCCAGGTCGCCCAAAATCCACACGCCGGGATGCTTCATTTCCACAATCGCGGAGATCCTCTCGGCCGTTCCAAACCACAGCACCGGCACTTTCACCGGATTCGGCACCGGGTTCCCATCCAGCGCCACAACTGCAAACTCATGCCCCGGCAGTGCCAGGCTGCGAATCTCCGTCGCGCTCCCATTCAAAATATGAAACAGCACTCGTTCGCCCGCCTTCACCCGAACCGGTTCGCCGTGCCCCAGCATCCGCCCATTAATCGTGAACGCCGCGTAGCCGACTTCGAATCCATGCGGCATGCCCTTGGCCAGCGATGCCTGCATTGCCGCTTCCCCCGATTCCTGCAGCGACTTCACCACGGCCTTCGGGGGCAAAAAATCCTGCGCCATGTCGCCGCCTTGGCTGAAGGACGGCTCAAACTCCTTCAGCGTCAAAAACACTTCGCGGTCGTAGCGTCCCGGATCTTCCTTCGGCTCAATGTAAACCGGCCCAACCTGGCCCGAGTATTGCCCCGCCGCCAGATTCGCGCCCGCGCGATTGTGCGTGTGATAGAACCGGAGTCCCGCCGGCTTCGGCGTAAAGACGATTCGTCGCTTGCCCTGCGCCGGTACGAACGGCGTCCCTTCTTCCGATGCGCCGTCCACGTCGTCCGAAACGAACTGCCCGTGCCAGTGCAGTTGCTCCGGGGTGTCCGTTTCGTTGAAAATGTCCACCGTCACTTGCTTGCCTTCCCGAAATCGCAGCAGCGGCCCCGGAAACTGCCCGTTGTAGGTCACCGTCGATACAAAGCGCTTCGGCGCAATCTCAACAGGCGTTGCCTGGATGCGTATCGTGTAGTCCGCCGCCCCGCCCATCGCGATTGCTTCCTTCATCGCCGCCAGTCGTGCGCGGCCCGTCAGCAACAATCCCGCGCCAACCAGGCTCGCTGTCTGCATAAATTCTCGTCTCGATCGGAACTTCCCCTTCATTGTTTCCCCCTTTATGAAACGCGACATTCGCCGGTTCGGATACAGGCCGAAAACTTCCCCCAGGCTTGTTTAGGCTTGCTGACATCCTTCTCCCAATGCCATGATGCCGGGAGTCCTCTTTTGCCGAGTTCAACTCGCCCACGCGGCGCTGTCGTATCGCCCGCAGCCAAGTTCCGGAGGTATCATGCCGATCCCATCGTCGCTCCCTGCAGGTCCGAATCCCATGGAAAAAATCATGCAGATGGGAATGGGCTTTATGTCCACAGCCTGCCTGCACGGCGTCACAAGCCTTGGCATACCGGACCTTTTGAAAAACGGCCCCATGCCCGTGGCCGCGCTGGCCAAATCGACCTCCGTCAATGAGGACGCGCTCTATCGCGTCTTGCGCGCCCTGGCGAGCGCCGGCGTCTTCTCTGAATGCGCTCCCCGAACGTTTGCTTTGGCCCCGTCCTCCGAACTTCTTGTGGCCGATGCTCCCGGTTCCATGCGCCCGATGATTCTCTGGCTGGGCCACGAGTGCCAGTACCGCACGTTCGCCGAAATGCCCCACGCCATCAAGACCGGCGAAACCGTCCTCGAAAAGGTCTATGGCCTCTCGTGCTTCGATTTCCTCCGGGAAAACCCCGTTGTCAGCGAGATTTTCAATGACGCGATGACCGCGGCCAGCGCCTCCGCGATTCCCGCGGTGCTCGACGCCTACGACTTTTCCTTTCTGAACGGCAAATCTCTTGTGGACATCGCCGGAGGCCACGGCATGCTCCTCTCCGGCATCCTCAAGAAGTATCCGGAAATCCGTGGCGTCCTTTTTGACCTGGATTACGTGCTGGAGGGCGCCAAACCTCGCCTGGCCGCCGCGAATCTTTCCTCCAGGTGCCGTCTCGAGACAGGAGACTTTTTCCGTGAAGTCCCGGCGGGGGACGCCTACATGATGAGAAACATCATTCATGACTGGAATGACGAGAAGGCAAGCGCAATCCTGCGCAACATTCACCGCGCATCTCAGCCCGGCGCCAAAGTGATCCTTGTCGAAATGATCCTCATTCCGGGAGATACCCCGCAAATCGCGAAATGGGTGGACCTGGAGATGCTCCTGATGCCGGGCGGCCGCGAACGCACCGAGGAGGAGTATGGTGCGCTCTTCGCCCGAGCCGGATTCGAACTGAAACAGGTGCTCCCGACAAAATCACCCGCCAGCGTTCTCGAAGCCGTCCGCTTGGCCTAACCGTCTTTGCCCCGTTCCTTCCAGGGGCCGGGCTTGCCCGACCTTCTCGCCGATGCTGTGCTACACCTGCGCCCCGGTTTTCTTCTGGAAATGCAGAAGTTTCTTCACTTGCGCAATAATCTCGCCGGAGCAGTCCTTCACCTCCAGCGCAAACTCCCGCTCAACCTTCGCCTCCTTTTCCAATGCCTCCCGAATCTCCGCCACCTGTTCATCGCCAATCCGGTACTCCACATAGACCGTGCCGCGCCCCGGCCTGCGAAACCGGATCGAAGCCGACTTGTCCCAAACCACATACCCCCGCCCCAAAATATTGATCAGCATCACCATCAAGAAAGGATCGGCCATCGAGTAGAGCGATCCACCATAGTGCGTGCCAACATAGTTCGCATTCCACGACCTCAGCCGCATCTCTACGTCCACTTCTTTCCAGTCTTTTTGAATGCGCTTCACGCGGATGCCCGCACCCAGCAGCGGGGGATACAGATTGAACATCAGCTTCGGGTAGCGTTGGATCAGCCTGCGCAGCACGGGGACCTCCCTGCGAAATTGCGGGATTCATGCTGCCATAAGCCGGAAGAGGCCGCCAGATTCGGCGAGAGGAAGGAGGAAAAATCGTGTGACCGGTGAAATCAGTCTGCGGCAGGCGCAGTGGGGCGTAGTTTCCGCGCCGGCGGTTCGAAGTTCAGAACGCTCGAAACAAACTGGCTCAAGGTGCCGCCCAAGTGTCCGAGCACGCGGTTTTTCAGCGAACTGTAATCCTGCGTCCCGCAGAAAAGATCGCTCATCAACTGGCGGAACACCGCGTTGCGTTGCAGGAACTGCACCATCCGCGTGGTCACCGAGCAGCCCAGGAACGAACCCCGGTAAAACCGCCGCACAATCCGCGCCGCAAATTCCAGTTCCAGCGAAAACGAAGCGCGCACCCGCGAGGGATAAAGCTCCGGCCGCCCTTCCGCAATCGACTGCGCCAGAATCTCTCCGGAGCGCATCGCGTAAAACAGGCCTTCGCCCGTCAGCGGGTCCACCCACGCGGCCGCATCGCCGCACATCGCCCAATTCCGGCCAATTACCGCGCGGTCGGAAAGGGTACGTTCCTTCGGCGAAGGCAGCACGTGACTGTAAAACTTGGCGTTTTCCGTGGCAAATTTCTCTTCGGCGGCGAAGGCGTGCAGGTGCGTGCGCAATTCGCTGCTGGTGTGCGCCGCCATGCTGCCGCAAATCCCCAGCGAAATATGTTCCGCACGCGGGAACGACCAGATATAGCCCTCAAAATTCGGAAGGAACTTGATGATGATTTCGTCCGCCACCTGCGGCACGTAATAGCCCTGAGTTATTTCCAGTTCGTCCGCGGAAAGGCGGCGAATTCCCGGCAGAATCTGGTTGCGTGCGCCGGCCGCCACCACCACGAAATCAGCCGGCCGCCATTCTCCGTCTATCCCGTAACGCGGTTTTTCCGCCGCGGTGTCAATGTCCTGCACGCGGCGGTGATGCACGCGGCAGCCCGCCTCACGCGCTCGGTCCAGCAGCAAGCCATTTAGCACCCGCCGGGAATAAATCACAATCGGATGCTTCAGGTCGAGCTTTGCGCGCTGATTTTCCGCACTGATAATCTCCACGTCGCGAATCAGCTTTTTGGGATGCGGATTGTCGAGAAGAAAAGGGAAGTGCTCGGTGGCCTTGTAGGTGAGTCCGCCGCCGCAGGGCTTTTCCCAGGCCAGATTCTCGTCGTAAATGTCTACGGAATGCCCCGCGCGCGCCAGGTGCTCGCCGCACACGGCGCCGGACGGTCCTCCGCCGACGATGACGATCTCAGACATGCGTCCCTTCCTGCAAAAGCAACTTAAATTTCCATCTCCGGCGCGAGGGGACAGGTCAACACATTGGCTCACTGGCGGCTCTAAGACACGGGGAAGAGCACCAGGCAAAAACCTGCGAGCAGTATAGCACCGAAGACCGCGGCGGCTGTGGCGGAAGCGGTGCGCTCGCGTACCAATCGTGCACCCATCCGTGAAAGCACGAAAAACACGGCAAAATATGGCACCAGCAGCACCAGCAGGATTTCTCCGCTGTGCAGTAACGTCGTCCCTACTGCCAGGCACGCCCAGGCAAGCGTAATCGCCAGCAGATCAATCCCGAGCCGCTGCTGGCGTTCCGCCTCCAGCACCGGCCCCAGCAGGATTTCCAACCCATACAAGAAGAAGAACGCGGCGAAAAAGAACAGCGGGAATCGCATCCAGCGTTGCAGATTCAGCCAGGCACCCGTGATCGTCAGGTCGAACCATCCGGTGACCAGCAGATGCAGGATCAGGGCCGCAAATCCCGCCAGCAGCACGGCGCTTGGCACCACCGCAAATTTGCGTTGCGCGAGCCGGGGATGCAACAGGATCACGCCCAGCCCCGACAGAAGAAAAAAGCCCGCCAGGTAATCGCCCTCGAACAGGCCGAGCACCTTGAGCGGATGCAAATAGCGGAGCAGTGCAACGGCTATCGCCGAGACCAACAGGAATTCCGCCAGCGACCTCGGTGTGGTCGGCGCCGCATCGTCCCGAGCCTCGCCCGCGGGCACCTCGGTGGTCAGCTCTCGAAGAAATGGTCCCGCAAGCACCAGGATGCCGATAAACCCAAGCAGGCCTCCCAGGAGAAACACCCGGCTCGGCAATCGCGCGGGATCGGGCATGCGCAAAACGCGCCCAGCCCATTCCTGCGTCATCCACGCTACGCGAGAGGAAAACAGTTCGCTCACATGCGTCTGCCAGGGCAGCAGCCGGAATTCGATCGTCGGATCGCCATTGTTTTTCGGCACCAGATCAGCCGCGTTTGCCGCAAGCCCCTGCGGCTCGAACCTTCCCGCGGTAATCAGGGTGTTCGGGCCAAGCGGCGGCACGCCCTGAAATAGCATTTCGTCAAACCTCACGCCGTGCGCCGCCTGCATCGGCGCGGGCGAAAGCGCAATCACCCCTGCCGGACGAAATTGGGGCGCCACGCGCAGCGCGATCGCCGCGCCCATCGAATGCCCGGCGAGAATCGTGCGATCCGGCTCGAGCAATCCCCGTGCCTCGAGGCCGCGCAGCAGCGAAGCCGCGCAATCCTGCGCCGCCAGCGGTGAAAACGGCCCCGGCGTACGCCCGTGCCCCGGCAGGTCGGGCACGTACACCGTCAACCCGAGCAGCGCGAAGCTGCGCGCCAAATACGTCATGATGTACTTGTTCGCCGAGAGCCCGTGGAACAGCACCACGGCGCCGGGACGCTCCGCGGGCGCGGCGCCGGCTTTCGCAACGATGAGCATGTCCACGCGGCATGCGGAAGCCGCCGCGATTACGTGCCGCTGCGTGAATCCCCGCGACGGGAAGTAGGCCAGCAAGGCGCCCAGCAGCAACAAACCGATTCCGATGGACGCCTGCCAGATCGGTTTCCGCTTCATGGCCGCGGACCGCCCTCTCTGCGCGGCCCATCCGCACCATGATAGAATTGCAGTTTGCGCGGATTGGCGCGGACACCTTCAGTTTCGAGCATGGAGACCCTTTGCATCCTGCGGTATTGACGCTGGAAGACGCTATTTTGCGGTTTGCTCCGGGGAAACGCAACGGGAAGCGCGTGGTTTTTACCAATGGCACGTTTGACCTGTTGCATCCCGGCCACGTCAAGCTGCTGGAAGCCGCGCGGGCCCTGGGAGACGTGCTCATAGTCGGATTGAACAGCGACGAGAGCATCCGCGTCCTGAAAGGTCCGGGCCGCCCGATCCTTCCCGAAGCGGAGCGCGCGGAAATCCTGGCGAGCTTCGAGTGTGTGGACGCCGTGGTAATTTTCGATGAGTTGACGCCGCAAAAGACCGTGGCCGCGCTGCTGCCGGACATTCTGGTGAAAGGCGGCGACTGGCCCGACAATCAGATTGTCGGACGCGTAGAAGTCGAAGCCGCCGGCGGCAAGGTCGTTTTGATTGATGTCGTGCAAGGGTACTCGACGACAGAAATTGTGAAGAAGATTCGCGCGTGCTCGTGATCTCGGCGATTTTATGTGGTGGCCGTTCCTTGGACCGGCCAGCGTTGCGCCGTAATCCTGGCCCCCGCACCGCCGCCGTGACCAAATTTTGTACGCTGCATGATACTGCCCGCGGTACGTGAACGTCTGGAACGCCTGCTGCGCCACCCTTCCCTGGAAGGCGCGTTGGGAGAACTACGTTCCGGCGCGGGCCTCGTGGGAATCTCCGGCCTTCAGGATGTCGCCAAAGCTCTCTCTGCAGCGTATATCGCCCACGAACTCCGCCGCCCGGCCTTCTACCTCACCGAAAGCAACCGCCACGCCGAAGAACTCGCCGAAACGCTGCGCTTCTTCCTCCAGATTTTTCCCGGAGCTGCCGGCGGCGTTGCTGTGCTTCCCACCTTCGACAGCCTTCCCTGGGACGCTCAGGCTCCGCACGCGGACATCCTCGAGCGCCGTGCCACCACGCTTTACCGCCTAGCCAACGGCGAACTCTCCCTGGTGATCGCTCCGATGGCTTCCGCGCTCTGGCGCTATCAGGATCCCTACATCTATCTGACGCTCGCGCAGGTGCTCGCCAAGGATTCCGAAGTCTCCCACGCCGCATTAATCCAGCATGTGGCCGGCATCGGTTACGCGCGCACGGAGATGGTGGACCTGCCCGGTCAATTCGCCGTCCGCGGCGGCATCATTGACATTTTTTCGCCGGAAGCGCCGCGCCCCGTGCGCATCGAGCTCCTCGGCGACACCGTGGAGTCCGTCCGCGAATTCGATCCGCGCACGCAGCGCTCCATCGCGCCCGTCAACAAGACCACCATCCTTCCACTCGCCGAGTGGAGCGTCCCGGCGCCCGGTAGCAGGGACGCCGAAGAATGGGAACCCGGCCGCTGGCTCGGCGGTTCGGGCGAAGCCGGCGGCAGTGCGCTCTTCGAACTCGCCGAAAGCTCCCTCCAGCCAGTCGTTTTTCTCGATGAGCCCACCGCGCTTCGCGAGGCGGGCAAGAAGCTCCGCGAAGCCGCCACGGAAAATTACGAGCGCCACGGCCAGGCCAATTCGCCGGAGGTCGCGTACTACTACTGGACCGAAGCCGACTGGGAGCGCGCCCTTGCCAAGGTCTCGCGCGTCGAGCTCGATCAACTGGGCCTCGAACAAAACGGCGGCCGCCGCTTTGAAGTAAGTTCGCGCCCGAGCACGCGCTTTCACGGCGACGTGGCCGCGTGCGTTGCTAGCGTCAAAACGCAGCTTGCCGCCGGCGGCACCGTGTATCTCACCGCCGCCAGCCGCGGCGAACTCGAGCGCTACGCCGACATCTGCCGCGAGTACGAAGTTCCTTATGTCCTCGGCGAAACCGAAGAGGCTGCGGCGGGCTTCACCGCCGAAAATGCCACGGAAACCGCCGCGCTGGTGCTGGTGCGCGCGCCTTTCGCGCAGGGCGTCGCGTTCCCCGACGCCAAACTGACCATCTACGGCAGCGCGGATCTGTTCGACGTCGCGACCGCTGTCGAGCGTCCCAGCCGCAAGATTCGCACCAGTGGTTTCTTCGCGGACTTCGCCGAATTGAAGCCCGGAGACTACGTCGTGCACGTGGACCACGGCATCGGGCAATTCGAGGGCCTGCGCCTGATTGAATCCGAGGGCCATCGTGGCGAATTCATGCTGCTGCGCTACGCGGAAGACGCCCGGCTCTACGTCCCGCTGGAGCGCATGGACCTGGTGCAGAGCTACCGCGCTGTCGAAGGCTCGCATCCCACGCTCGATAAGCTCGGCGGCACGGCCTGGGCCACCCGCAAGACGCGAGTTCGCAAATCGCTCGAGGACATGGCCGACCAGCTCCTGGCGCTCTACGCCGAGCGCAAAACCGCGGAAGGGTTTGCACTGTCTCCCGACGGGGCCTTCCAGCGCGAATTCGAGGACGCCTTCGAGTTTGAGGAAACGCCGGACCAGCACACCGCCATTGCCGACATCAAGCAGGACCTGGAGAAATCCACGCCGATGGATCGCCTGCTCTGCGGCGACGTCGGCTACGGCAAGACGGAAGTCGCCATGCGCGCCGCGTTCAAAGCGGTCTCCGATTCCAAGCAGGTCGCCGTGCTGACGCCCACCACGGTACTCGCGTTTCAGCACTTCGAAACGTTCAAGAAGCGCTTCGCCGCGTTCCCCGCGCGGATCGAGATGCTCAGCCGCTTCCGCACCGCGGCCGAACAAAAAGTCATCCTCGCCGACCTGGAAGCCGGCAAAGTGGACGTGGTCATCGGCACGCACCGCCTGCTTTCCAAGGACGTGAAATTCCAGGACCTCGGCCTGCTGATCGTGGACGAAGAGCAGCGCTTTGGCGTGGCCCACAAGGAACGTCTGAAGGAGATGCGCAAGAATGTTCACGCCCTGGCGCTCTCTGCCACGCCGATTCCGCGCACGCTGCACATGTCGTTGGTGGGCTTGCGCGATATGTCGCTGATCGAAACGCCGCCGCGCGACCGCCTGGCCATCCAGACCAGCGTGGCTCCGTTCAGCGAAGCCGTTATCCAGCGCGCTATCGAAAACGAACTGGCGCGCGACGGGCAGGTCTATTTCATCCACAACCGCGTCGAGTCCATCTATTCGCTCGCCAACCTCGTCACCAAGCTGGTTCCCAAGGCGCGCGTCGTCGTCGGGCACGGCCAGATGGGCGAGAAGGAACTTGAATCCGTGATGCTGAAATTTATCCGGGACGAAGCCGACGTTCTTGTGGCCACTACTATCGTCGAAAATGGCCTCGACATTCCCCGTGCCAACACCATCCTCATCAATCGCGCGGACCGCCTGGGCCTTGCCGAGCTCTATCAGCTTCGCGGGCGCGTCGGCCGCTCGCACCATCGCGCGTACGCTTACTTGCTCGTGCCTCCCGAACGCATCCTGTCCGAAATCGCGCGCAAGCGACTGGCGGCCATGAAGGAGTTCAGCGAACTCGGCGCGGGCTTCCGCATCGCGGCACTCGACCTGGAGCTGCGTGGCGCCGGCAACTTGCTGGGACGCCAGCAACACGGCCACATCGAAGCGATCGGCTTCGACCTATACGTGCAGATGCTGGAAGGTGCGGTGGCGAAGCTCAAGGGCGACGAAAGCCTGCCCGACCTGCGCACGACCCTGAATCTGGGCCTCGATGTGCGCATCCCGGCGGAATACATTCCCAGCGAGAATCTTCGCCTGCGCACGTACAAGCGCATCTCATCCATCGGCGCCGAGGCGGAACGCCAGGACGTGCAGAAGGAGCTGGAAGACCGTTTCGGCCCGCTGCCCAAGTCCGTGGAAAACCTTTTGGAGTACGCGGTGCTCAAAACGATCAGCGAGAAGCTGCGCGTCGCTTCCGTTGAGCGCCAGGGCCAGCGCGTGGCGATTCGATTCCACCCGGAAACACAGCTGGACCCCGCCGCGGTCGTCAAAGTGGTTCGCTCGCGCAAGGGCATCAAGCTCGATCCCAGTGGGATCCTTTGGATGGAGCTGACCCGGGGCGAATCGGTTCCGGCGGTGCTCAGAAACGTATTGCTCGGTTTGCGAGGAGAAGGCTAAACTTTCTGATATGAGAAAAACGATGAGAACCACCGCCTGGTTCGCCGGGTTGCTGCTCGCGCTCCCTCTGGCTGCGCAGAATCCCCCGGCGCAGAACAACCCGCCCGCGCAGAATCCTCCAAGCGCGCCGACCCTGGAAGCGCCCACCACGGAGACGCCCGAGCCGGTGCCAGAGAAAAAGCCCGCTGCTCCCACAGCCAAGATTGCCGCCCCGGCGCATGCCGCCGTCTCGACCGGCGGAACCAAGGTGATCGAAGAGATCATCGCCCGGGTAAACAACGAGATCATCACGAGTTCGGAACTTACGAAAGCGCGCACCTCTGCGGCCGAGGAAGCGCGGCAGGATTGCTCCGGGCGCTGTACGCCGGAGCAGCTTCAGGTGGCCGTGGAAGATCGCCAGAAATACGCGCTTCGCGACCTGATTGACCAATCGCTCCTTGCGCAGCGCGGCAAGGACATGAGCATCAACGTCGAGGCGGACGTGGTGAAGCAGCTCGACCAGATCCGCATCGCCAACAATTTACCGGACATGGACGCCTTGGAGAAGGCGGTCACGCAACAGAACCTGAATTGGGACGACTTCAAGAACAATATTCGCAACAAAATACTGACCCAGCAGGTGATCCAGCGCGAGGTTGGTTCCCACATCACCATCGGCCAGGACGACGCGCAGAAGTATTACAACGACCACAAGAACGACTTCGTGAAACCCGATGAGGTGGCGCTGCGCGCCATCGAAATCAGCACGCAGGGCAAGAGCGAGGCCGAGATTGCCGAGCAGAAAAAGAAGGCCGAGGAGCTGCTGAAGCGCATAAAAGACGGAGAAGATTTCAGCGCCATCGCCAAGCGTTTTTCCGACGGCACCACCGCGCAGCAGGGCGGCTACCTGGGGATCTACAAGCGCGGCGAGCTTTCCAAGGAACTCGAAGACACCGTCTTCGCCATGAAAAAGAATCAGCTCACCGACGTCATTGAGACCAAGCAGGGCTTCCTGATTCTGCAGGTCCTCGAGCGCTTCGATGCCGGCATTCAGCCGTTTGAAAAGGTCGAAAACGAAATCATGGACAAGCTCTATGGTGAACGCATGGAGCCGGCACTGCGCGATTACCTGAAGACGCTGCGTGAACAGAGCTACGTGGTGGTAAAGCCGGGTTATCAGGATGCGGCGGGAGGCGGGAACTCCGAGATCGAGGAAGTCAGCGCCACGCCGGAAGTCACCAAAGAAAAGAAACAGCACAAGAAATACATCCTGTTCGGCCCCAAGACTGGAAGCTGACCTTGAAAAAATTGTTTGTGAAGGACCTGGAGCCTGATCCCGCCGTCACCGGCTTTTTCCTGGTTCACGAAAAGGAAGTCCGCAACACCGCCAACGGGAAGCCCTATCTGCGCATGGAATTGGGCGACCGCACCGGCACGGTCGAGGCACGCATGTGGGACCAGTTCGAAACGCTGGCCAAGGACGTGAACCGCGACGATTTCATCAAGGTCCAGGGGCGCGTCGAACTCTATCGCAACAAGCCGCAATTGACCTTGCAGCAGTTCCGCGTAGCCAAGCCCGAGGAGATTGATCTCGGCGATTTTCTACCGCGTACGCCGTTCGACGTCGAGGAGCTCTATAAGCAGATTCTTGGGCATGTCGAAGGAATGAAGAATCCCTGGTTGAAGCAGCTTTGTTCGACGATTTTGACCGACCCGAAAATCGTGAACCGCTTCAAGCGGGCGCCGGCCGCGAAGGTGATGCACCACGCGTATATCGGCGGATTGATCGAGCACGTGGCGGGGTTGTGCGGCCTGGCGAAGCAGATTGCCGCGCACTACGCCGAACTGGATGTGGACCTGCTGCTGATGGCGGCGATGCTGCACGACGTGGGAAAGCTTGACGAACTTTGCTATGAGCGCGCGGTCAGCTACACCGTGGATGGACAACTGCTCGGTCACATCGTCATCGAGGTGGAATCCGTTTCCAGAGTTATGGATGCGATCGAAGGCTTTCCGGAACAGCTCAAGACCGTGGTGCTGCATATTCTCATTAGCCACCACGGCGAATACGAGTTCGGTTCGCCCAAGCTGCCCATGATCCGCGAGGCGCTGGCGTTCCATTATATGGACGACCTCGATTCCAAAATGGGCGCGATCCGCGCGGCCCTGGCGGTCGACTCCGGTGAGCCCGACTGGTCCGCCTATAGCGGCGCCCTGGGCCGCAAATTCCTCCGCCTCGATAAATACCTCGGCGCAAAATCGTAGCCCTATGCCCTTGTAGCGGGCGCATTCGGCGACGGTACTTTGGAGTGCGGCAGCCCTGCTGCCCCTTTTGCGGCGTCAACACCCACCACCAACGATCGCTTAGACGTACATCGTGCAATCTCAAAGGCGGGAGTTTTGCTCCCGCACTCCAAACGCACCCGTGTCCCAAGGTGGACCGGCAACCTGTTAAACTGGATTCGATCGGGAAATCCATGCTACCTGCGGAATATAGAGTTCGGGATTTGGTGATACGGCCGGCGACGATCCTGGCGCCGATGGCCGGCGTCACTGACACGCTCTTTCGCCGCGTGATTCGCGGGCTGGGAAGCTGCGGGCTGCTGATGACGGAGTTCACCAGCTCCGAGGGCATCACGCGTAGCGCCAAGAAGACGCTGCGCTATCTATATTTCGAGGAAGACGAGCATCCCATCAGCGCGCAGTTGTTTGGCGCGAGCCCAAGAGTGATGGCGGATGCCGCGCGTATCGCGGAAGACCTTGGCTACGATGCAGTGGACATCAATCTCGGCTGCCCGGCGAAGAAAGTGGTGAAGTGCGGTGGGTCGGGGCTGCTGCGCGAACTGCCGCTTCTGGAGGAAATCCTGAAGACGGTGCGCGCCGCGATCAAGATACCCCTGACGATCAAGCTGCGCGCCGGCTGGGACGACAAGTCCATCGTGGCCCTCGACGTGGTGCGCATGGCCGAACGGGTGGGTGTGGAAGCGGCTGCGATTCATCCGCGCACGCGCATGCAGGGTTATACCGGCAAAGCTGACTGGACGATTATCGGCGCGGCCAAGCAGGCCGTGAAGATTCCCATCATCGGCAACGGCGACGTGCAGACACCCGAGGACGCCGACCGCATGGTGCAGGAAACCGGCTGCGACGCCGTGATGATCGGGCGCGCGGCGGCGACTAATCCGTGGATTTTCCGCCAGATGGAGCAATACCGGGCGTCGGGGGTTTACGAGGTGCCAACGGAAGAGGACCGCAGGCAGTTACTTTCTGGCTACTATCAGAAAATTCTTAGCTCGAACCTCCCCGATAGCGTGGGAAAAATGAAGCAGTTCGCTTGCTGGTTCACGCATGGCGTGGGGAACGGCAGCGAATTGCGAAAAATCGTGCATTCGGCGCGCACTCCTCAGGAGATCGTGGAAAATGTGGAGCGTTTTTTTGCCGGGAAATGCGCGGGTGGGGGGAAGCCAGCCGATGAGCCCAGTCATCGAGAGCGTAGCCCGGAAGAGGTCCGAACGTAGAATCGCCGTTCGCCTGCCTTTGCGTGTGCGCGGCCGCGACGCGCGTGGATTTTCCTTTGAAGAAGAGACCGCCAGCGAAAACCTGTGCCGCAGCGGAGTCGCGTTCCGCACGCGGTTTGACGTTGCCATCGGTAGCAATCTGGAAATTCGAATTCCCATGACGGGGCCGGTCCCGCGACGGGGCGAAAATGATTTTGAGACGCAATGCAAGGTGGTGCACATCAGTGAAGGGCCGGCCGCAGGGGAGCGCGTGGTTGGAGTGCAATTCGTTGGGCCAAGATTTCAGCGGATGTTCCGGTCGGAATCGGTGTATTGAGTGCTGGAATCAGGTAGCCGAGAGCTGCGCAAAAGGTATAAATCCAGAGGTAGCTCAATATCCCCCGCCCTTCCAGGGCTTGTTTTGGCTGTGTTTGTAGGCCAGCGCTAACGCACTGGGCTAAGGTCTTCCGCGCCGCCGGCGCTGCGCGGAGACGAAACTCAATCCAGTCGAAACCAAAACCAGTTCATTCCTCGCCTGGCGGGTTTTCGTCTAACAACTGACGGTAGGCATCGCGGCGCGTGATGCCGCGCTCCTTTGCGGCGAGCTTGAGGGCTTCCTTGCGATCGAGTTTGGCCTGGTGGATAAGTTCGTCCACGCGGGCGGCAAGGGATTGCGCGGTATCCACCTGCGAGCCGGGGGCGCCGGTTTCGGGCGCGCCGATCAGCAGCGTGATCTCCCCGCGAGCGGGGCGTTCCTCCAGCGATTGCACCAGTTCAAACAATTTGCCGCGGCGAAATTCCTCGTGGAGTTTCGTGACTTCGCGGGCGAGGCAAGCCGGCCGGTCGCCGAGGATCGCCAGGGCGTCGGCCAGCGTGTCCGCGATGCGGTGCGGCGCTTCATAGAGAATCATGGTGCGATTTTCAATGCGCAAGTGCTCAAGGGCGCGGCGGCGTTCGCCTGAACGCGCGGGCAGGAAGCCGAGAAACAAAAATTCCTCGTTGGGCAGGCCGGAAGCGGACAGGGCCGTGAGCAAAGCGGAGGGGCCGGGAATGGGAACCACGGGGATTTGATGGCGAATGGCGAGCGAGACCAGGCGATGGCCGGGATCGGACACCAACGGCATGCCGGCGTCGCTTACCAGGGCCACTTGCGCGCCTTGCTCCATGGCATGAACGAGTTCGGCCGCGCGCGTCAGTTCGTTGTGTTCGTGATAGCTGATGAGCGGCTTGTGAATCTCGAAGTGGTTCAGTAATTTCAGGGTGTGCCGCGTATCTTCGCAGGCGATCTGGTCCACGGATTTCAGAATGCGCAGCGCGCGAAGGGTAATATCCTCGAGGTTGCCAATGGGCGTGGCCACGAGGTAGAGGCACCCGCCCTGTGGAGAGTCGGCGGCCGGCAGGTGGGGAGCTGTATCCATGGGAGGTTGCGAATTTCGAGTTTACCACGCGGAGCCGAGGGCTTGAGGGCGCATGGTATAATCGGAAGTTTAGAGCAGGCGCAGGAGGGTTGACAGTGCCACTGTATGAATACCAGTGCACGAAGTGCAAGCGGCGCACAGAGAAAATTGAAAGCGTGGCCGGGCCGCATTTGAAGAAGTGTCCGCACTGCGGCGGAAAAGTGGAGCAAATGATTGCCGCGCCGGCAATCCAGTTCAAGGGATCCGGCTGGTACGTGACCGATTACGCGGGAAAAAAGAGCGGCGATTCCGGAGCGTCCACGAAGTCCGAATCGAGCGAGACGAAAGAAAGTTCCTCGAAAGAGCCGGTTGCCAAGGAAAGCAAAGAGAAGAAGGTTGGCAAGAAGAAGGAGTAGAAGGCTGGTCGGAAGCCCGGCCACTAGAGTTTCAGGGTTTTGAGGTAGGCGCGGAAGCTGGCGCCGAGTTCCGGGTTTTGCAGCGCGAGTTCGACGGTGGCTTTCAGGAAGCCGAGTTTGTCCCCCGCATCGTAAGAAATTCCTTCATAAATGTAAGCCCACAGGCCTTGCTCCTTGGCGAGAATGCGCAGGGCGTCGGTAAGCTGGATTTCTCCGCCGGCGCCGGGCTTGGTGCGTTCCAGGCAATCGAAGATTGCCGGCGGAAGCACGTAGCGACCGGTAATGGCGAGATTGGAGGGAGCATCTTCGTCTTTTGGTTTTTCGACGAGATCGCGGATGCGCAGCAGGCGCTCGCCAAAGGGAGGCTGCGGGGCGGGCTCGCCGGCGAAGATGCCGTAGAGATGAGTTTTATCGCGGGGAACTTCCTCGACGGCGATGGCGCCGAGGCCGGTGGCTTCGTAAACATCAATCAGTTGGCGCGTAGCGGGATGCGCGCCGGGGATGAGCACGTCGCCAAGCAGCACGGCGAACGGTTCGTCGCCCACCAGATCCTTGGCGACCAGCACAGCGTGGCCGAGGCCAAGAGGCTCCTTCTGGCGCGTGTAACTGACCTGAACCATGTTGCTGATCTGCCGGACCATGTCCGCCAGAGCGTGCTTGCCTTTTTCTTCCAGGAAGCGTTCGAGGAGCGGGGAATTATCGAAGTGATCCTCGATGGAGTTTTTGCCCTTGCCGGTGACGATGATGATGTGTTCGATGCCGGAGGCGACGCATTCCTCGACCACATACTGGATTTGCGGCTTGTCCACAACCGTCAGCATTTCCTTGGGTTGTGCCTTGGTGGCGGGGAGAAAGCGTGTGCCGAGGCCAGCGGCGGGCAGAACGGCCTTGCGAACTTTAGGGTGCACGGCGGACTTCTGCGGAGACTGCAGCGAGTCGGTGGTCATATTTGGTCGGTTCATTTTCCAAAATATAGATTCCTAAGCACAGTAGACGGCGGGGCGGAGGTTTGTCAATGAAACCAAGCGTTTACGGCGGGGATGGGAGAAGGTTCTGGGGCGAATTTGGGAGGAGGCTGAGTGAGATTTACGTTTCGGCCACGCGTGGTGATCGCAAAAGCGGGAACGAGTGCCCGCAGTTTAAAATGTCGGCGCGCCGACATTTCAGAAATTACTTGAAGGTTGTTCGAACGTTGTAATTCCTGAAGGAATATAGTACTTAGTGATAAATAAAGCGGTTAAGCTGGCGAAAAACCGTACAGACGTTCGATCGAGAGGCTGTCGCCTTCGGAATGGCAAGCGTTCCGTTTTGGTTTAGAAACGCAGCTTGTAGAGGTATTCGTAGCTGGCCGTGATGTTCGGGATCGCGTCCTTGGGCTCGTCGTTTTCGACGAAGAAATGCTTTACCCCCACTTTTTGAGCCGCGGGCAGAAGCTTCTTCCACTGAATTACGCCACCGCCGATGGGGGTAAAGGTGGCCGCGACTTCATGAATCATACCTTGGGAGTTCTTGCTGGGATCGAGCTTTGGCAGCTTGCTAAGGTCTTTCACGTGGACGAGCGCGAAGCGATCGGGATATTTCTTGAAGTAGGCAAGGGGATCCTTGCCGGCGACGGTGATCCAACAGAGGTCGAGCTCCATCTTGACGTTGGCAGCTTCGGTGTTGGCGAGCAGAAAATCATAAGGCAGTTGTCCGTTGAGCTGTGGAGAAGGGAGAAATTCCCAGAAATGGTTGTGGTACGCGAATTCGATGCCTTGTTTGCGGCTGATCTCTCCAGCCTTGTTGAATAATTCCGCGGCGCGCTTGTAGCCATCGGAAGACTTGCGCTGCTCGTCGTCAATCCACGGGCAGATGATGTACTTATGACCCATGACGTGACCGGCGTCGATGGCCTCCTGCCAGTGATTCTGCAGGACGTCGTAGGAGACGTGGCAGGACGGTGCGGTGAGGCCATCCTTGTCGAGCATGGCGCGAAGATCTTTGGGCGAGCGGTCGAAGTAGCCGGCGAACTCAACTTCCTTGTAACCAATCGCGGCTACTTTGGAAAGCGTGCCGGGGACATCGGTCTTCATGAGGTCGCGGACGGTGTAAAGTTCGAGGCCAATCGGGTAAACGCGATGCTCGTCGGCCGGGGTGCGGAAGGGAAGAGAGGTGAATGCAGCAGCGGCAATCGATGATTCAATAAAGGTTCGGCGATTCATGGACGAGATTGTACACAGAAATGGAAGGCAGGGAAGAAAAATAGTTCCGCGATGCGGAGGGAACGAGCCTAGCGGGAAGACTGATTGCCCGAGTTGGCGAGATCGCCCTGAAATTTCGGCCAGGCGCTGTTCATGAGTCCACCGTGTCCCCCGGCGTAGGCGGCGAGAACTCCGTTGGCATTCAGCACATAGATGGTTCCATCCGGAGCAAGCGTCGGTGAAGAAATCGCCTCGGCCACATCCACCTTGGCCAGAAGACTTCCTGCCGGCGAGAGCGCGTAAAGATTGCGGCCGCCAATGGCGAAGAGTGTGCCGTCGCTGGCAAGGATCGGAGTTGCCTGCGATGCGCCACGCATATCGAAAGCCCACTTCTTTGCGCCGAACTTGTCGTAGGCGTAGAGATGGCCGTCCGAGTGGGAGAAATAGATGGTGCCATCGGAGGCAACGACCGGTGAGGCGTTATTCAGAGTGGTGCCACGGGTGTCGAGTTGCCAGCGTAGCGCGGCGTCCTGACCAACCGCAGCGAAGACATTACGGCCCATTCCCAGGTAAAGAATATGGTCTGCTCCTGGGGCGATTCCAGAAACGACAAAGAAATCGCCGGGTGGGGGAAATCCGCTGTTGCGCTGAAGCGCCTCATCGGTGAGTGGGGGATACTGCCAAATAATGTCGCCCTGCGTATTGACCGCGTTGAGGCGGCCATGGCCACCGAAGAGCACTGTTCCATCCGCGAGAAGGGTGACCGCACCCCATTGCTCGGTGCCAACGCCCGCAGACCATTCGAGGCTGCCATTGGAAAGATTCAAGGCCTTCAAGCCGTCTCGGGAAGGAACAAACAGGAAGGATGTCCCAACAGCCGCGGCGTTGTGGCCATAGGTGTTTCCCTCATAGACGATTGACTGCCAGCGCTGCGAACCAGCGCGATTCAAGGCGTAGACCGCGCCGTTGTTATTGGCGATGTAGATGGCTCCATCGGGACCGATAGCGGGAGAGGCGGCCGTGGGGCCGACGTAGGTCTTCCATTGCAGGACGCCCCTGGGATCGACGGCATAAACGAATCCGTCCTGGCATGCCGCGATGATGGTGCCGTCGTCAGAGAGCGCGAGAGCACCTTCACCGCGTGAACCCAGCGGAAGTTCCCACGATTTGGAAATCGCGGCGCGGTTTGCGGGGGAGCCCGCGCCGGAGTCGGACGGAGATTTGCAAGCGAGGAGGGAAGCGGCGCATGCGGTCGACAACAGAAACCATTGCATGGCGCGGGATTTGCGGACGCGCATAGGGCGATTCCTCACTCGAACGCCGGCGAATAGCGAGAGGTGTTGGCCAAATCATGAAACGGCTTGGGCCAGGAACTTTGCATCAGGGGCGCGCCGTCGCCTTGCGCCGCGCAGAGCCAGAAATAGCCGCAGGCGAAATAGACCGTGCCGTCGGGAGCGATGGTCAGCGGAGACGAAGGCGAGTAGACGCGAAGGTTCCACTTCAGGGTGCCATCGGGACGGAAGGCGTTCAGGCCAAACTCCGACCCGATGTAGATCGTGCCATCCGCAGCGAGCGTAGCCGGCGTGACGAAATGTGGCTGCTGCATTTTGGAGTAGCGCCAGTGCAGCGAGCCGTCCGGATTGACCGCGTAGAGCGCCGAGCCATCGGTGAAGTAAATCACACCAGCGGTATCCACTTCGGGAGAACCAAGAACGGAGCCGCCCGCGTCGAAGCGCCATTTCCGGGAACCCGCGGGATCCACCGCATAGAGAACGCTGCGATTGTCGCCGACATAGATGGTGGAATCAGGCGCGATGGCCGCCTCTCCCAGATCGCCAGACGTCAACTCAAGCTCCCAAGAATTGCTTCCATTGGTGCCGATAGAGTGCAAAAAGTTCTGCCGCGGCACGATCAGCGTGGAATCGCCAAGCAGGAGCGGAGCGCCGCCTTGCGATGCCCAGCCCTTCCTGACCGTGCCGGGGAGGACGTCAGGGGAGCTGAGCAGGCCTTCGCGAAAAGTCTGCAGCGTCCAGGTGTAATTGTCAGATTGCCTGGGTTGAAAAGCGTAAATGTCCGAAGCGGTGTTTACGTAATAGAGCGACGCGTCGGGAGCGATTGCCGGCGGCGCATGGAAGCCACTGAGGCCAAGCTTGGGCTGCCAAACGAGTTGGCCCGCGGAACTGACACCAAGTACGAAACCATAACTGCTTTCGAAGTAGAGTGTGCCGTCGCTGGAGATAACCGGAGTGCCCGGAGCGGCGAACCGAACGCGCCAAAGTTCACTTCCGGAGGGAGAGAAGGCTTGTACACCGACACTGGTACCGATGTAAATCGTTCCGTCCGGTCCGATGGCCGGATGAGAGACACCGGTGCCCGCGCTGCGGACACTCCATTTAACGTGAGGGCCCTTGGACGCTTCGGCGGGCACAGCTTTTTTGCCGCAGGAGGCCAAGACCAGAAGAGAAAAAATCACCGCAACGGGAGCGAGGAACCGAAATCCGCCGCGAATATGCAGGCGATACGACATCAGCGTACCACGGGAGGCTCGCAGTCGCGATTGAGGATGCGGTCGGCCTGCACGTACATCAGAGCGCCGCGGACAGGAGAGAGGACTTGTGCGTCCTGAATGTGCTGCTGCATCTGATTCGCGGTGCGATCCAGGGATTGGCGGAGGTTGCGATCCATGTCCGAGAAATACCGGGAGTTCTGGGCGCGCTCGACGCGGGAGCGGTAGTCGTTGCCTGAGGGCGCGGTCTTCTGGGAGGCCTGCTGGAGGAAATTGCAGTAGGAGTTGGTCTGCTGGATGGCTTGCGAGAGCAAGCCACGCCACTGATCGTCGGCGGCGAGGTCTCGGCGGGCCTGAACGATCTGTTCCCGCCAGTCCGCCTCTTCGTCCTCAGAGTCGTAGCCGAGGTAATGCCGCGCAGCGTTTTCGCAGGACGAGTCGCAGGCAAGCAGCGGACTCTCGCCGGGCATGATTTTTTCATCCTGGGAACCGGAGGCCGCCGCACCGTGCGGCTCCAGATCGTCATTGGTAATGACGTGCTTGGGTTTGGCAGTGGGCTTCGTGGGGGCAGCCGCAGAAGCAGAAGAAGGCTGAGACGCAGCGGCCGGAGTGGTCGAGTTGGAAGAGGATTGCGCGTTTGCAGGCGGAAAACAAACCAGGGACAAAACGCCGGCGCAAGCGAGCGCGATGAATCGGGCGGCGGAGCGAAGCGCATTGTCACGGGCGCGGCTCATGGGCTCAGGGATCGTCTGGATCGTCCGGGCTGGCCGCGGTGTAACGCTGCGCTGGGCAGGGGGCATTCTGGATGCGGCTCACCTGGAGCTGGGAAAACTGGTAGGAGAAAGTGTTGTAGGCAAATCGTTGTTGCAGCGGGCGCTGGCGCAAGTAGAGACCCGCGAGGGAGGCCTGGGCCTGCTTGAACCTGGCATCGTACTTGTCGTCCACGTTGAGTTCGCGCGCGGTGACATTTTGCGGGTCGGCAACGCGGGCGAGCTCCTCACGCTTTTCTTCACCAATCTGGCAGAAGCCCTGGTGATGGTCGTACAGATCGCGGAGGAATTGCTGCCATTCGGAATCCTTGCGGACAGGATCGAGTGCGCGGAGCAGATCACGCTTCCATTCGGGATTGGAGGCGGGGGATACGTGAGCAAGCTGGCGGACCTGCTCGAAGCAGTTGCGGTCGCAGTCGTTAATGGCGCTGAAGTCGGTGCCATCGAAATCGCCGCCGGCGGCGCCTGGAAGATTGTCGTTGGTGTAAACCTTGACGTGCGGTTTGTGATTATTTGCGAGTTGCGAGCCGGAGGGCAAGGCATCCGGAGAGGGAGGAAAAGGCCCCAGATAGTGCTCTGGATTCTGGGTGGGGGCTAGCGCTTGGGCGGAGGCGTACGGTGCCCCGGCCAGCACCGCGCCGGAGAGAAGCACCGCGAGGAGGAATTTCGAGTCCATAAAGGCACCCTTACTCCTTCCATTCTCCCAGAGAGCTTCGGAGGGCAAGTGTTTCTTGAGGTACAGCTTCGCCAAAAGAGGCAATAGCGAGGTGGGAACAGGATCTGGGCGAACGAATAAACGGAGAAAACCCCGGCCGCCGGTGGCTACTGGCGCGGGTGGATGGGGACGCGGACCTGAAAGCGGGTGTCGCCAGGGGCAGACGTGAAGTTGATGCTGCCGCGCATTTTGCGGACGAGGCGGCTGACGGCGTCGAGGCCGAGACCCGTCCCGTCACCGACAGCCTTGGTGGTGAAGAAAGGCTCGAAAACGCGCGGCTGAATTTCCTTCGGGATGCCGGGACCATTGTCGCCGATTTCGACCAACAGGTCGTCGCCCTCGCGGACCACGCGCAGGCGAAGCTCGCCTTTGTTCTTCATGGCGTCGGCGGCATTGTCAATGAGATTGGTCCAGATCTGATTGAGCTCGCCGCCGTTGGCAGTGACCTTGGGAAGGTCGGGCGCGAAATCGCGGACGACATTGATGCCCTTGCGGAGCTTGTGTTCGAGGATGGAGAGAGTGGTCTCGAGGCCGCGAACGATGTCCACTTCCTGCACGGGGGACTGGTCCATGTAGGAATATTCCTTGATGGCTTTGACGAGGGTGGAGATGCGGCTGGTGCTATGGGCGATCTGGCCGATGATGCGCTCCATTTCGAGCATGGTGGCGTAACGGGCGAGGGCGGCGTGCAGGGACGGGCCGGCGGCGGCGAAGTAGCGCTCGAGATGTTCGATGGTCAGGTTGGCGTCAACGAGCTGGGAGCTGAGTTTCCAGGGCTCGGGAATATTGTGGGATTGGAGCCAATTGGTGATGGCCTCTTCGCGGTCGCTGCGCTCGAGTTGGTCCAGGAAGGCGGCAGGCTGGAGTTCGGCGCGGAGTTCGGATTCAACTTTGGCGATATTGACGCAGTTGGTTTCGGAGAGATAGGGGACTTCGTCGAGCTGGCGCAAGCGAACGAGGCATTTGAGGAGGGCGTCAGCGGAGCGAGCGGCAGCCGCGGCGGGATTGTTGAGTTCGTGGGCGAGGCCGGCGGAGAGCTTGCCGAGGGCGGCGAGTTTGTCGCGCTGCTGCTCACCGCGGGTGACTTCGCGGACGCGATCGGTGAGGATGCCGACGAGGCGCTGACCGAGAAGCGGCATGCGGTGGAGCATTTCCTGAAAGAGTTTGCCGGGAAATTGCAGGAGCCAGACGGACTCTTCGACGCGGCCGGTGATGGTGATGTGCGTCATGCGGGAATATGGCAAGAGTCCAGAGACGTCACCTTTTTTCAGAATGTAGACGGCGCTGTCGGGGCCTTCGGAATCGCGCCGGCCAAAGATGCGGCCACCGAGATAGATGGTCATGAATTCGGCGAGATCGCCTTCGCGGAAGAGGACGTCGCCAGCGTTGGCTCGAGTCTCAACGCATTGGGAGACAAACCATTCGAGGTCTTGCTGCGGGAGATCGGCGAAGGCGGCGATTTTGCGGATTTCTTCCACCAGTTGGGGGATGGGTGTTTGGGTCACGAGAGCATCCTGTGCGTTGCCGCACGCAGGCTGGAGAATACCGTGGAAAGCCGGCTAGCGAAAAGGGCCATGAGGCTCAGGATACCTTGGCCAGATATTTGTGGATAAACTGAACGGCGACCGCGCCTTCGCCAACGCCGGATGCGACACGCTTGACCGAGCCGTGCCGCACATCGCCGACAACAAAGATGCCAGGGACGCTCGATTCCAGCAGATACGGAGCGCGCTCAAGGTTCCAGCCGGGGGGCCGCTTCCCCTCGGGCAGGAGATCGGGTCCGGTAAGGATAAAGCCATGATCGTCGCGCTGGACGAGGTCGCCCAGCCAATCCGTCCGGGGAAGGGCTCCGATGTAGATGTATACACTCTTGGCCGGGAAACGGTCGGCAACGCCGGAGGTGGAGCAGAGGACGGAGATTTCCTCGAGGTGCTGGTCGCCATGAACTTCGGCGACTTCCGTGTGGGGCCAGATCTCGATGTTGGACGTTTTCTGAATCTGGGCGATGAGGTATTGCGACATGGTGGAGGCGAGAGATTCGCGGCGAATGAGAATGATCACTTTTTCGGCGTGGGCGGCGAAATTGATGGCGGCTTGTCCGGCGGAATTGGCGCCGCCGACGACGTAGACAGTTTCGCCCTTACACGAGAGGGCTTCGGTCATGCCGCCGCCGTAATAGACGCCCGCACCGCGGAGGCGCTCTTCGCCGGGAACTCCGAGGCTGCGCCACTGTACGCCGGTGGCGAGAAGCAACGCGTGGCAGGAAACGCGGCTGCCATCGGACATTTCCACGATGCGGTAAGGACCCTCGACCCGGAGGCGGCAGGCTTCTTGAGGAGATAAAATTTCGACGCCGAAGCGCGTAGCCTGGACAACGGCACGTCGCGCGAGGTCGCGCCCGCTGAGACCTGCGGGAAAACCAAGATAATTTTCGATACGCGAACTGAGTCCCGCCTGGCCCCCGGGCGCTTCCCGTTCGATCATCACCGTGCGAAGGCCCTCGGAGGCGCCATAGACGGCAGCGGCGAGGCCCGCGGGGCCGCCGCCGACGATCGCCAGATCGTAAAATTCCACATCGCTGCGCGTGCGAAGGCCGATTCTCTGGGCGATGGCGGCGGTGGTGGGATCGGAGAGCTTGGTGCCGTCGGAAAAGACGATGAGCGGAAGGGTTTCCGGGGTCCCATCAGCTTTTTTCAGCAGCGGCGAATTTTCAGAGCCAGTGGACTGCTCGACATCCACCCATTGATAAGGGAGATGATTTTGCGCGAGAAAAGTGCGGAGTTCATAGGCCTTGGGAGACCAGCGCGTGCCGAAAAGCTGAATGCCTTCGTAGGGAGGATGGTAGGAATCCATCCACTCGTTGAGCATGTCGTCGAGCGCCGGATAAAGATTCTGGTCGGGAGGATCCCAGGGCTTCAGAAGAAAATAGTGAACGCGGGCGGAGTTGATGGCTTCGATGGCCGCATTGGTGTCGGCATAGGCGGTGAGCAGAGCGCGCTTCGCGGAGGGATAGATATCGGTGGCCTGCGACAGAAATCCGACGCCATCAAGTTCGGGCATGCGCTGATCGGCAAGCAGAAGTGCGACGGCATCATTGCGGGACTTGAGACGATTGAGAGTACTCAGACCTTCGGTAGCGGAAGAGGCGCGAAGAATGCGGAATCGATCCGCATAGCGGCTGCGGAGATCGCGCTCGACGGCCTGGAGAACGTCTGGGTCGTCGTCAACGGTGAGCAAAACAGGCTTTGGCATAATTCCGGGGACCTCAAATCAACAGCAGAGCTTGGGCGGACCCTCCATGATGAACAGATCTGAGGAAAAAGTCGAAGCGACAACATTCCTCACGGTTTTGGATGCGAGCGATAGGAAGAGAGGTATAGCGAAATCAGGCGGTTCACTTGGGCAAGACGTCCTCGATCGGCGGCGCGGCTTTGGGCGCAGCGGCGCTGTAGTCCTGGCCGAGCAGCGCAGCGAGGGTGGCCGCGATCTGGGATTGCGTGACGGGGGGAATCCGTGAGCGTTCGCCGAGCGGTGGCGTATCGGGCCCCATGACGGCGATCCAGATGTTTTCGGAACCTTTTTCATCCACGCCGTGTTCTTTCCATTGTTCGGGGCCGGAGCCACGGCCATGGTCGGTGGTGAGGATGATGGTGGTCTGGTCTTTGTATTCGGGAATGGACTGCACGGTGTTCCAGAGTTGTTCGACGAAGTGATCGAAGCCGTGCGCGGATTCGAGGACGAGATCATAGCGGCCGGAATGCGCCCAATTGTCGGTCTCGCCGTAGCCCACGAATAGGACGCGCGGATGAATTGTCGTTACGTACTCGAGCAGCGGGATCTGGAGGAAAGAGTCGTAGTTGTCCTCATCGTCGAGGCGGGTGGTGGTGCGGTAGAGCGTGTTCATCAGTTGCTGCCGGGGATCGGGGGTGCTGGCCGGATAGGGAAGCTGCCAGCCGCAGAAGATGGGGAGATGGCTGCGAGATTCGTTGAAGATGTCCTTGAAGGTATTCCAGGTGGCGTAGACGGCGACGTGGCCGCGAAATTCCGGTTTGGCGTTGAGCCATTCGAAGACGGTGGTGTTCGGATTAGGGCCGAAGGAGTTGGAATTGATGCGCGGATCGGGAGCGCCGGTGAGGATTTCGTTGTAACCGGGATAAGAGAAAGCGTAGGGATTGGTGACATGGGCGACGCTGCCTTTGAATTGGTTGCCGAAGATTTGCCCGCGCGTGGCGACCGTGGTCCAGAGAAAAGGGAAGAGGGCTTTGCGGCGCTCTTCGGGAGTGTCGCGCCACCAGGTTTTGAGGAGGTAGTCTTGGTGGGCCCAGTTGCCGCCGTGGTCGGTGGTGAGCAGGTCTTTTTCCGCGCCGGTGAAGACTTCCTGCCAGCGGAGGCCGTCGGAGATGACGAGGATGACGTTGCGGGTTTTAAGCTGCTGCGCGTTTGTCAGAGACGCACACGCCACGGCGAAGAGCACGAGAAGAATTCGGATTGCGCGGGGCATCTTCATTTTTCTCCGGATGGGATTTTGAGAAGCTCGCATGACTGAGTTTTTCTTTTCGCAGGCGCCGTTATGTCAACTGAGGACAAATGCGCCGCGAAAAGGAACATCTTACAGAATGGGGCATAAGGCTGCCTCTGCCTTCGATGACCGGGCCTCATCCGGTCCCCTCTTTAGAATGTGTAGCGCAGGCCGAACTGCATGACGCGCGGATGCGTCATGGTCTGGGTGAATTCACCGAGGGTCGAGGAATAGAAGAGATAGTTGCTAAGGGTGCCGACGTCGAAGCGAACGGCGTTGGTGACGTTGTAGGTGTCCCACTGAAAGCGGAGCTGCTGGCGTTCGGTGATCTGGAAAGTTTTGGCGAGGCTGAGGTCAACGCCGAAGTAGCCGGGACCGCGAAGATTGTTGCGCTGGCCTGATTCGCCAGGGTAGGCATAGCGGAATTGGGCGGCAACATTGTCAGTGCCGAGTTCGGACTCCTTGAAAGCGTTCGGTTCGCCGTTGGCGTCGGTGTAATAGCTCCCGGTGGTGACATGGCCGACTAGGAAAGATTTGCTGTCCTGTTCATAGTTGGTGGGAAACGCGTACGTGGAGATGCTGAAAGGATAGCCGGAAGTCCAGCGGCCGAGGCCGGTGAGCTCCCACCCGCCGAAGACAAGATTCGTGACGGTGCTGGAGTTGGCGCCGAAGCGTTGGCCGTGGCCGAAGGGAAACTGATAGAGAAAGTTGAAATTGATCTGGTGGCGCAGGTCGTAGTCGGAGGGAGCGCGTAGCTGGAAGGGCATCCAGGCGTTGACGGTCTGGCTGTTGTAGGCCAGCGCGGTACCGGCGCCGTTTTCGTACTCGTTGATGCGCTCGGCGTTGGAGTTCATGTCGATGGATTTCGAATAGGTGTAGTTGAAGTCGAATTGAACCGGCCCGGAATGGCGGCGTAGGGTAAGAACGAGGGCGTTGTAGTAGCTGTGACCGATGGTGCTCCAGGAAAACATGGAGGAGAACTGCGGGTCGAAATAGTTGTAGGGGGTGGGTTCCGACTGGCCGGGAAGCTGAGAGCAGCCGGGAAAGCAGTAGGTGTCGAGATACTGGAGCGCGCCGATACCGCTGTAACCGGTGGAGACGTAGAGGTCGTAGATATTCTGCGTGGCGGTGGGATCCGCGGGAATGCCGGTGGCATAGCCGGAAATGCCGCCGGGACCCGCCGCGCTGGCAAACAGATTTTCCCAGTAAGGAATGGGCTGGATCTGATCTTCGGGAACTCCGGCGTAGGCGTCCTTGGCGAGCATGGCGGCGGCCTGGTAGTACGTCATACCGGATTGCGGATCTTTGATGTTGAGGGGCTGCGCGAGATCGACTTCCTGGAGGAGGCGATGTCCGAGGCGGCCGACATAGGAGGCTTCAATCGAAAAGTTGCGGGGAAGTTCGCGCGAGACGGAGAAATCGAAGGCGTGGGCGTAGGGAGTTTTCATGCGATTGTCCACGCCCCAGCCGATGGCAAAGCTGCCGTTGCCTTCGCCGGGAGGCGTGTAGGGAAAACCGTAGGCTGGAGCAGGAGGAAGTTCCGGTTCGGGATCGCCACCGGGAGTGAGCGGGCAGGAGAGGCCGTCAGGTATGGTGGTGAGGCTCGCGAAACGAACGGCGCAGTTGGTGGTGGTGACGTAGGCCGGATTTTCGAGAAAGGTGGTGAGGCCGAGAGAGCCTTGGCGGTCGAAGGTGTTCACAACGCCCTGGCCGAAATGATCGTAGTACATGCCGTAGCCGCCGCGGATGGAGGTTTTTCCGCCCGACCCGAATAGGGAGTGCAGCAGGCCGCTGGAAAAACCCGGCGACCAGGCAAAGGCGAGACGCGGCGCAATGTCCTTGTAATCCCAATCCCAATAACCGGTCTTGCCGTTGGCCGGGCCGCCAAGATCGAAGGTGATGTTGGGCGCGTAGGTTTGGCCGAGGTTCATGGCGATGCCGCGTTGCTGGAAGAATTGGCCGAGTGGCGGATCGGAGATGACCTGGTTGCCGTTGGACTCGTAGGGAGGCTGAAGCAGCGAGTAGCGCAGGCCGAAGGTGAGCGTGAAATTGGAAGTGGCGCGCCAGGAGTCGAGGGCGTAGAACTCCGCTTCGTTGGCCTTGAAGTGGCGCGGTACGAGAGCGCCGGTGGAGATGGGGCCGGAATTGTCCTGGAGATAATAGGCGCTGATGGAACCGAGGACGCCAGTGACGTCGGTGATGGCGGCGTCGTAGGCGCCGCCGAAATCGCCGGAGACGAGAGGATACCCGCTGTCGGAGAGGATGGCGGGATCGAGGTCCTGATAGCTGCCGGCGATGGTGCCGTCGGGCGCGAAGAAGGTTGGATGGGGAGAGCCGTAGAAGAAGTTCTGGGCGTTGGAAGAACGATTGTTGTGGATGATCCGCCAGTTTCCACCGAACTGGAGCGTGTGCCGGCCCTTGATCGAGGTGAGGTCGTCGACGATCTGGTGGACTGGAACATTGACAAGCGTGGTGCGGGCGAAAGAGACCTGATCGTCGAGATTCCACATGCCGTTATATGAATAGGGATTCTGGCCGTAGCTATTCACGCTTTGGCGGATGAAGCCGTAGCGAAGGCTGTTCAACAAGTTGGGAGAGAAAGAACCGTTGTAGCCGACGAAGATTCCTTTGCTGTTGTTGGTGGAGTTGGACGCGGGAGGCTGGCCGGGAAACTGCGCCGGCTGCGAGGAGTGATCGTTCATCAGATCGCCGCGGACAAAGAGGCGATGCGTGCCGCTGGAGGTGATGTTGTAGTCGAGGCGGGCGAGATAGGTGTTGAGATCGGTTGGCGCGGGAGCGGCGAAAGTGTAGCCGAGGATGTTGAGTCCGTCGGAGCCGAAGCTGTTGTTGGTATTGGCGTGCGGATAGGCGGGAATAGCCTGGCCATTCGGGAGGGTAGCCTGGCCGTTCCATAGGGCGAGAATCGCGGGACTGACGCCGCTACCGAGAGGGCAGGTGACGACAAGGGGCGGAGTGGGGTTCGCGCAGCCGGTATCGAGGGCGGCGATGGCGTCAGGGTTGAGCGTGGCGATGCCGTTTTGCACGGGAATTACGGTATTGGAGTTGTTGCAGTTGGGATCGTTCACGGTGTCGCAAGCGTAATGAACGATGCCTTGACGGAGATCGTCGCTGGGGACGGCGCGGGTGACCTGCGTGGCTTCGCGGGAGCGCTGACCTTCGTAATTGGCGAAGAAGAAGAGGCGATCTTTCTTGATTGGGCCACCCAACGCGCCGCCGAAAGTGTTGCGGATTAACTGGCCTGGCTTATTCGGTTCGCCGCTGGCAAGTTCGGCACGCTTGTTGAACCAGTCGTTGGCCTGGCCGAGCGAGGTGCGGTTGTATTCGTAGGCGGCGCCGTGGAACGAGTTGGTACCGGTCTTCGTGGTGAGCGCGACCTGTGCGCCGGAGGAGCGGCCGGAGTCGGCGTTGGAGCTGGAGGTGGTGACGCGGAATTCGGAGATGGAGTCGGAGGGGATGCGCAGGACTCCGGTGAAGGCGTTGCCGAGAAGCTGGTCGTTGTTGTCGACGCCGTCCACGGTGATATTGGTCTGATCGCTGCGCGCGCCGTTGACGGCGCCGCCACGGGAATCGGAAGCGGGGTCAACCTGATTGCCGGTGTAGGTGACGCCTCCCTGGAGGCTGAGGAGTTCGACGGGATTGCGGCCTTCGGAGGGAAGTTCGATGACTTGCTTGGAGTCGAAGGCGTTGCCGAGAGTGGCGTCGGAGGAGTTGAGGAGGGGGACGGAGGAGATAGAGACCGTCACCGTTTCGGCAACCGAGCTGACGGTGAGCGCGGCATTATAGGTGCCGGGAGTGGAGACGAGGAGAACAAGATTTTCCCGGGAGAGAGTCTTGAAACCGGAAGCCTTGATGAATAGGTGGTAAGAGCCGGGGGGAAGTTGGAGAAATTCGTAGAAGCCAGAGCTGTTGCTGGTGGTATCCAGGTGGATGCCGCGCTGGGTGTCTTCGATGGTGATTTTGGCGTTGGGAACGGCGGCGCCTTGCGGGTCGGTGACCGTGCCGCGGAGTGATGTGGAACCCTGCTGCGCTAGCGCAGGGAGGGTTAAGAGAAGGCAGACAAGAAGGAAGAGCAGACCTCGCGTAGAAGTGCGGAGATACATGAAGTCCCCCAGAATGAAATGAAAACAAGTGGGTAGGTTCTATCGGAAGATTGTGAACAGGCGGTTACACTACAGAAACGAAAGGTTTATTTAATCGAGGGAATTGCTCAGGAAGCTTTGTAGACGGGGACGAGGAAATAGGCCTCGTAATCGGCCCCGGGAGCTTCGCCACGGGCTTCGATGGACCAGTAGGTAGGAGGGGCGTCGTCGAGCGTGGTGGGGAGTTTGTCGGCAGGAACGCGGAATTCGACAGGGATGTCCGCGCCGACGAAATTGGCGAGGCGCTGCTGATCGAAGGAGAGGACGTCCTTGTAGAGTTCGTAGCAGACGACACGTGTGGCGCGGTTGTTGCCAGTGCCGGTGGTGATGTAACGCTCCTGAATGCAGCGGAGCGTGAGCGTGAGGGAATTGAGGACGGCGAGGTGGCGCGGGGCGCGGAGGCGGGCGTTGAGGGCACCGCCGAGGAAATAGGGGAAGGTGTCGTAGGCGAGGAAGCTGTTGCCATAGCGGAGGAGATCGCCAAGCATTTGCGCCCAACGCACCCAGAACATGATTCCCAACAAGCCAAAGATGGAGGCGATGGCGAGGAAAGGCCAAGGGCCGTGCGTGCCAACCCAGAAGAAGGGCGCGAGAAAGAGGTACCAGCCGAGAGCGGCTAGCAGGCGGCCCATCATGGCCTGGAACGCGGAGAAGCGAATGCCTTCGGCGCGCCAGTGATAGTCGGAGAGCCAGGGTTGCCCGGGATTTTGCGCCGCCCGGCGATTATGGACGTAGCGGCGGATCATTCCGGCAATGCCGTGAAGAAAAAGGAAGAGTCCGCCGGAAGAGAATATGCCGCCGACAAGAAAGATGAGCCACACGGGCGCGTGGCGGGCCCGAGGATCGCCGTGGAAGGTCATGAACCAGATAAAGCCGCCGGCAGCCAGGAAAGGGAGGCCGAAGAGAGCGGAGCGAACGCCGTCAATGGCGGTGACGCTTTGCGCGGGATAATTGGGCAAGGCCGGAGCCATGCCGGGTCCGCTGCCCAGCATGCGCTGGAGCATCGGGGAAGTGGCGGTTGTATCCTTGATGGTGATGGCCATGAGAGTGCGCCAGGGGCCAGAGTGCCCGTAGCAAGCGCGACGGACAATAGGACTGTGCGAAAGAGCTACACTGTACGAAAGGACGGGGAGAGAAACGCGCCGGTCTGAAGGCCGGCCACGGCAAAAGGCGAAGGAGGCGGTATCAAACCGACATTACCAAGCGGGCCGCGACCCAGGAAGCGGTTGCCTTCGTCAATGAATGGCTGGCTGCGATTGAGAAAGGCGAGATGAAGATATCGGGAATCGGCGGGGTGAAGATTTTGGGGATTGAGTCGTCGTGTGACGAGACGGCGGCGGCGATTGTGGAGGACGGGCGAAGAATTTGGTCGAGCGTGGTGGCTTCGCAGATAGACGTTCACAGGAAATATGGCGGAGTGGTGCCGGAACTGGCTTCGCGGGAGCACCTGCGGCAGATCGTGCCGGTGGTGCGGGAAGCGATGGAGCAAGCCGGGCTGCGATTCGAGGACCTGGATGCGATTGGAGTGACGCAAGGTCCGGGGCTGGTGGGATCGTTGCTGGTGGGGGTTACTTATGGCAAGGCGCTGGCGGAGGCGTTGGGGAAGCCGTTGATTGCGGTGAATCATCTGGAAGGGCATGTCCGTGCGGTGTTTTTGGAGGCGTATCGCAAGGGAGAAGAACCTCAACTGCCGGCGGTGTGTTTGATTGTTTCCGGGGGGCACACGGTATTGTATGAAGTGAAAAGCGCCGAAGGCAATTCCTCGGGAACTAAAGCCATTGCCACCGGATCTGCCAACGATTCGCTCAGCGGGACGCGGTTTGCGTACAGGAAGCTGGGTGGAACGCGGGACGACGCGGCGGGCGAGGCATACGACAAGGTGGCAAAGCTGCTGGGGCTTGGCTATCCGGGCGGACCGATCCTGGACCGGTTGGCAGCCGCGGCCGGGAATGTAGCGGCTCCGGTGAAATTCGGGCCGACCAAAACGCGCGGGAATGCGCTGGACTTCAGCTTTAGCGGGCTGAAGACGGCGGTGCTCTATCATGTGCGTGAACATCCGGAATATGCCGAAGGAATTCGTACACGGGAAGAGGCGCTGCGGGAAGGGCATCGGAGTTTTGCGGAATTGCTGCCGCTCTGCGATGGGGCGACATTGGGGCTGGTGCGGGAGTTCCAGAGAGCGGTGGTGCGGGATCTGGTGGAACGGACAATGACGGCCGTGGATGCGTGCACAGTGGAGACGATTTTGGTTTCGGGAGGCGTGGCGGCGAACAGTGAGCTGCGGGCGAACTTTGCGGAGCGGGCGGGAGAGCGGGGAGTGCGCGTGTATTTCCCGGACCGGGAGTTATCTACGGATAATGCGGCAATGATTGCAGCGGCGGCTTATGGAAGATATCGGAGCGGAGTGTTTGCGGATGTGGGGTTAAATGCGCGGGCCAGCATGCCGTTGGAAGCAAGGAGCAAAGACGGGTGAGGAAGGATTAGAGGAATTTGGAAGGGACGGTGAGCGACTCGAGTTTCACGGATGGCCACGGGAATGGATCGACGCTTGAGAGCGAAGGCTGCGCTTTCGCAGTCCAAAATGGAAAGGGCAGCCTGGCGGCTGCCCTAAATTGACGGAAGAATTCGGATTGGAACTAAGCGTCGAGCGCTTCCTGCATTTGGGGGAACTGAAGCTTGGCTTTGGCGAGGGACTTGACGACGAGACCCTCGGCGTTTTCGGCCGTGAGGTTGCGGGCGGTGGCCATTTCACTGACCAGAAGATACTTGGCGCGCTCGAGCATTTTCTTTTCTCGGAAGGAGAGGGGCTTGCTGCGGCTAAGCGAGACAAGACTCTTGAGGACGACGGCTACTTCGAGGAGGGAACCGGTGCGCATGCGCTCGGAGTTCTCCTTGAAGCGATGCTTCCAATCATGATGGGAATTGAGCTTGCCCTTCTCGAGAAAGCCCAAGACTTTGGTGGTGTCCGTGGAGCGGATTACAGAGCGAAGGCCGACCGTGGCAGCATTCGTTTGAGGGACCATCACGCGCAAACCGCTGGAAACAACCCGGATCATGTAATAGCGTTCGGTTCTTCCGTTGAGGATGCCATAACTGATTTGTTCAATGATTCCAACGCCGTGGTTCGGATAAACGACCTTGTCGCCAATCTTATAGTCCATAGCTTCGGATGTCCCCCCTAGGAGATGAGGCCAGTGTAGGGAAGTGTGCCGCAAGAGTCAAGATATATCCCGTGGAATCAGGGAGATAGGGAAGGGGAGGCAAAGCTTTGGCATTGAAATTGCTTGGGGCGTGTGGCGGCGATGTGATAGGCCGAAGCAGAGTTGCCGGTTCGGTTACTCTATTCGTTTAGACAGAACCGGAGCCGTAAACAAACCGTTTGAATTGAAGGAGTCACGGCGAACGGCGAGTTATCGCGGGATACATAAGAGTCGGAGATGGAATTGATTGTCTTGGGAATTGATACAAGCGAGGCGCGGGGGAGCGTGGCGGTGCGGAAGGATGGCGCGCTTGCCGCGATGGAAGAGCACGTGACGAGTGAAGATTATTCGTCTTGGCTGCTTCCGGCGGTGGGGCGAACGTTGGGTCGCGCGGGGTCGGGATTGAAGGATGTTGACGTGTTTGCTGTGGCGAACGGGCCGGGATCGTTTACAGGATTGCGGGTGGGGATCACGGCGGTAAAGGCGTGGGCGGAGTTGTTTGAAAAAGCCACGATCGGTGTATCCCGACTGGAAGCGATTGCCCGGGTGCCGCAGGTGGAGAAGGGCTATGTAGCAGCGAGTTTTGATGCCCGGAGGGGGCAGATATTCGGCGGGATGTACCGGGTGGAGGCGGGAGGCGGACTGAGGCGAGTTGAACAGGAGATGGTGGCTGGCGCGGAGGAGTTTGTGCGGCGGGTGAGTGACCGGGCCGGGCGAGATCTGGTTCGCTGGGTGACGCTGGATCCAGAGTTGATTGAAATCACGGCAGATTGGATGAAGCGGAAAGAGCTTGGGGAAACGCTGGAGCTATGCGAAGCAGGCCTGGCGAGCGTGGTTGCAGAATTGGGAGAAGAGCGGGCGCGGCGGGGAGAGGCGAATGACGCGGTGCACCTGGATGCGAACTACGTACGCCGCTCCGACGCTGAGATTTTTTGGAAAGACCCGGCGAGCCATGGGCGCTGAGGACGAGAGAGAAGCGTGGGCGGAGGTACGAGCGTTCCGCGCGAGCACGGACGCGGCATCGGCGGCCAACCTATTTAAGGAGACCGTGGAGGCAACAGCGTGGTCGGAAGGTGATTTGCGGAGGATGGGAGAGCTTACGGGGGCGGCGGCGTATGTCAGCGCGAGGGACGATCGAATCACGGGAATTATAATCGGGAGGCAGTTGCGGGACGAAGGGGAGATCCTGAACCTGGCGGTGCGGAAGGAAGAGCGCCGGAGGAGAGCCGGGGCAATGCTTGTCAAATGGATGCTGGAGCGATTCCAGAAGGAGGGCGTAAGGCGAGTGTTCCTGGAGGTTCGCGAATCCAATCAAGGGGCCATTGCGTTCTACGAGTGGTTGGGGTTTCGGACGACTGGGCGGAGGAAGGACTATTACCAGGAGCCCAAGGAGGCCGCGCTGGTGATGGAGCGGCCACTTGGAAATTCCACAGAATAGTACGAAGTCCCTCTTGACTCCGCGACTCCCGGTGCTACCCTGCGACCATGCGGTATTCACACCCCGTTCATAATCCCAAGACAATCAGAGGAGGAACGCATGGCAACAGCACAGCGGAGCCCTCGGGACATAATTGGTGAGGCCGACGCCGAATATCAGCGTCTGGCAGAGCAGCACCGGCAGTACGAAGCAAAACTTCAGGAAATTACCCACTCTCCCTACCACTGCAGTGAAGACCTGATCGAAGAAATCCAGTTAAAAAAGATGAAGTTGCATGTGAAGGATGAAATGGAACGCCTCGCCGCGCGCGTTCACAGTGCGCGCGCAAGACATTCGCAGTAAACCGCCGGAAATCGTTCCCACGGAAAAGATGAAGTAGAATGGCCATGGCGCCCGGGCGAACGCAGTTCGCGACGGGTTCGGGGAAACTATGGTCCAGGAAGGGTATTGGTTTGGCCTGCCGCCGCTGGTGGCCGGCGTCGTGTGCCTGACGTTTGTTTCGCCAACAGCTATTGCGATTGGCACGTTGCTGAGCGCAGCAGGGCTGTTCATCCTCTATTTCTTCCGGAATCCCAACCGCAAAATCCCAATGGAGCCGGGGGTGGTAGTGTCTCCCGCGGATGGCCGTGTGGTGGTGGTGAAAGACGAGGAGAACGCGGGAAGGCCGGGCAAGCGGATCAGTATTTTTCTGGCGATCTGGAACGTGCATGTGAACCGGTCTCCCGCGGCCGGTATGATCACGAAATTAGAGTACAAGCCGGGGAAGTTTCTGGCGGCTTGGGCGGAGAAGGCGTCGCTGGAGAACGAGCAGAACGTCTTCACGCTGGCGAGTGAATACGGGGAGATGGAGTTCAAGCAAATTGCGGGCTGGGTAGCGCGGCGCGTGGTTTCGTGGAAAAAGAGCGGGGACACGGTGGGGCGCGGAGATCTGGTGGGACTCGTGCGGTTCGGGTCGCGGGTGGATTTATGGCTGCCGGAGGGCGCGGAAATCGCGGTGAAGGTGGGAGACCATGTGAAGGGTGGATCGAGCGTGGTGGCGCGGATGATGGCGGGAGCGGCGGCCAACCTGAAGAGCGTTGGCGGGACGAGGAGCACGGCGCAGAAAGTGGAAGATTCGGGGAAGGGCACGTAGTAGAGTGAGGTGAAGATGGAGAGCAACGAGCGGATAGCCGGGACATTGCGGGGAGGACTGAGTTGTCGAGTTTAGGGAGCGCTGATTGGTTGAAAGAGTATTCTGGTGCGCCTCCGGCGCTCGGTTATGTCGGGGATGCGACCCAGGCTTGACGGCCTGGGCTAACTATTGGCGCGCCCCTGGCGCTGGTTGGTTGGCGTGAATTAAGTGCCGGGCGCGGGCTGGAGTTTATGGCTTTGGCGAAGGGTGATTGGTTGAAAAAGTTTGTGTAACGGCTGCGGCGAGGGATGGGATTTGGCGATGGGACCCCGGGCTCACGGCCTGGGCTAGTTTTTGATGCGCCTGCGGCGCTTGGGGAAGAATGAATGGCGGAGATGGAACAGCACGAGATACCGTTTCAGGAGCGGCATATAAAACGGCCGCGATTGCGGCGTGGGATTTATTTGTTGCCGAGCTTGTTTACGGTGGCGAATCTGATGTGCGGGTATTACGCGTCGGTGGCGGCACTCGTAGGAGGGAAAGAGGACTTCGACCACGCGGCGAAAGCCATTGGGATCGCGATCCTGTTTGACTCGCTGGACGGACGCATCGCGCGGATGACGGGAACGAACACGGAGTTCGGAACGCAATTCGATTCGCTGGCGGACGTGGTGAGCTTCGGGATTGCGCCGGCGATTCTGGCGTACGCGTGGGGATACCGGTACGCGTTTGCGGGCATTCCGGACATCCAGATGCTTGGGGAAGTGGCGTGGGTGTTCTGCCTGACGTTTCTGGTGTGCTCGGCGTGGCGGCTGGCGCGATTTAACGTCAAGGGCATGGAGCCGGGCGGGAACAAGAATTTTGTGGGGATGCCAACGCCAGCGGCAGCGGGGGTGGTGGCAGCTGTGGTGCACTCGCGGCATTACTTTGGGCCGCTGACCGATCCGGCGTGGGCATACGTGTGGTTCGCGCTCTTGCCGGTGCTGGGCGCGCTGATGACCAGCACGGTGCGCTATTACAGTTTCAAGGATATTCCGTGGTCGAGGAAGCAGCCTTCCGTGAGGATTATTCTCTTATTCCTGTTGGCGGCGATTATCTGGAAGTTTTCCGAGGTGGTGCTGGTGATCCTGGCGGGAACGTACGCCGTGGTGGGGCTGGTGTTGCACACTATTCGGTTCCTGCGGCACCGGCTTGTGACAAGGACCGCCTGAAGCATGTCTGCGGAACGTGATTCCCAGAAGATTGTGATTGCGGGAGCGTCGTCGCTGCTGGGCGCCGAGCTGAAATCGCTATTGGCAGAGAGCCGCTTTGCGGGCTGGGATTTGCGGCTGGTGGATGAAGAGCAGGCCGCGGGGACGTTAACCGAAGCGGGCGGCGAAGCGGCGGTGATTCAGCGATTGGAAGAAGGAACGTTTCGGAACGCGCGTTACGCGTTCCTGGCGGGTTCGATGGCGTTCGGCAGATTGTGTTTGCGAGATGCGCGCGATGCGGGGGCGACGGTGATTGATTTCACGGGCGCGACGCTTTCCGATCCGGATGCGACTCCGTGGTTTCCGAAAGTTGAGGCGTTGACAGGCAAGACGGTGGCGCGCCACGCGAAGACGTTCAGCGTGTTTTCGGCGGGAGGAACGGCGGCGGCAAGCCTGGCGCTGGTGCTGGAGAAATTCGGATTGCAGCGGCTGGTGGCGGTGGTCTATCGGGCGGTGTCGGAAAGTGGGCGAGCGGGGATTGAGGAGTTGGAGACGCAAACAACGCAACTGTTGTCGTTCCAGACGGTGGGAAGCGTGGTGTTCGGAACGCAGGCGGCGTTTACGCTGCTGCCACGGTTCGCGGCGGAGAGCCAGGAAGATTTGCGAAGAGAGGAGGCGGAGATTCGCGCGGAAGTGTCGGCGGTTGTGGGGGATGTAACGGAAGATGCAAAGATTTCCTTGAGCCTGGTGCATGCGCCGGTGTTCTACGGGATGACGTTCAGCGCGTGCGCGGATTTGGGCGCGGGCGTGGATGCCGCGAAGCTGGCGGCAGGGTTTCGCGAAGCGGGATGGAACGTGGCGGAGGTATCGGATCCCGGGCCGAGCAATGTGAGCGTGGCGGGAGAGTCCCAGTTACAGTTGAGCGAGCCGCGGGCGGATTTGTCTCGAGCGGAGGCGTGGTGGTTCTGGGGAGCGGGCGATAATTTGCGGTTGCCGGCGTGGAATGGAATCAAACTGGCGGAGCGGCTGGAAGGATGAGACCCCGGCGTTTTCCCGGAACATGGTTGATTTGGTTGGCGGCGGTGCAGTTAACTGGCTGCGGTTACCATACGGCGGGGCATTACAACACGCTGCCGAAGAGCATTCACGTGATTGCGGTACCGGCAATCGAGAACAAGACGAACTCCTATCGCATTGAGCAGAAATTGACCGAGGCGACAATCCACGAGTTGCTGGCGAAGACGAGATATCACGTAGTCCCGAACGCGAACGAGGGCGACGCGGTGCTGACGGGAAAGGTGCTGAGCGTGGAGGTGTTGCCGCTGATCTTTCAGACAACCTCGACGCAGACGACTTCGACGGCGCAAGCAACCACGATGCTGGTGACGATGCATTGCGAAGTGACTCTGACGGACCGGGCGACGGAGAAAGTGCTCTACCAGAACAATAATTTCGTGTTTCGCAACGAGTACGAGTTGTCGACTGACGTGCGGAGCTTTTTTCAGGAAGGCGACCCGGCGGTGGACCGGATGGCGCGGGATTTTGCAGAGCGGCTGGTGGCGGCGGTGACCGAGAATTACTGATGGTTAAGCTGAAGACAGAAGAGTTCGTGGAACGTCTGCAAAAGGGGAAGCCGGTGCCGGCGGTCCTGCTGCTGGGCGATGAGGCCTATCTGCGGGACGAGTGCCGGAAACAGTTGATAGAGAAATATGTGCCGGAGGCGGCACGGACCTGGGCGGTTTCGCGATTTTCGGCGGACGACGACGAGACGCAGGCCGCAACGGACCAGGCGCAGACATTGCCGATGCTCTCGCCGCAGCAAGTGGTGTTCCTGGAGGACGCGGAAGCGATCGAGAAGCTGGGAGAGAAAGCGCGTGACGAAGCAGTGAAGACCCTGGAGGCGTACCTGGAGAATCCGGCGCCGTTCACGGTGCTGGTGATCGAGGCAGCAGGGCTGGACCAGCGCATGCGACTGGCGAAGCTGCTGATGGAAAAAGCGCTGGTGGTGGAAGTGGGACTCAGGGAAAACGTGGACGAGCGCGTGGCGGCGGCCGCGGCGCTGGCGAAATCTCTGGCGAAGGAGCAAGGAGTCGAATTTGAAAAGGGCGCGGCGGAGGATCTCTCGGAGTTTGTGAGCGGCGACCTGATGCGGTTGAAGACGGAAGTGGATAAGCTGGCGACGTATGCGGGCGAACGGAAGACGGTGAAGCGGCGGGACGTGGCAGCTCTGGTGGTGTCCGAGAAGGGCGCGACGATCTGGGAAGTGGCGGACCTGCTGGCTTCGCGGCAGCCAAAGAAGGCGCTGGAATTTTTTGAGCGATTGCTGCGCGACGGCGAGGAGCCGGTGGCGATGCTGGGCGCGATGGCATGGATGTACCGGAAGCTGGTGGAAGCGACAGAAGTGCGGGCGGCGAATGGGTGGCAGGCGGCACGGACTTTGGGGATGCGGCCGGAGCAGGCGGAATTGGCGATTCAGAGCGCGCGAAAGATTTCGAAGGAGAGATTGCTGGCGGGGATTGGGGCGTTGCGCGAAGCGGATAGCCGGTTGAAGGGCGGGGCAAAGGATCCGCATTCGGTGATGGAGTTTCTGGTTTGGGAGTTGAGCGGGGCAAAGAACTAGGAAATGGAAAATAGGGGAGAAGTGGCTGGCAGTTGAAGTTGTGCCGCGATCCTTCCAGTTCGGTCCGCAAACGACGCGGGCCTCCCGTCAGGATCAAAGCGCGGGACAGATCGAAGCGAACCCGAGAAGGCGGCACAGGGCCGCCCCTACTAAAGCCAAGAGGCGCCCCGTCAAGAAATGCGCCCGCCCCAGAAGGCGGCCGCTACAGGTACAAGAGCCAGTTGTGGGTGTCGGGCACGCGGCCGAGTTGGATGGCGGTGAGCTGGGATTTGATTTTGGCGGCGATGGCGTTGGGTGAGTTGGTGGGAACCTCGTAGTCTTTGCCTTTACAACCGATGCAAGCGATGGGCGCGATGACGGCGGCGGTGCCGATGCCGAAGGCCTCGTGCAGCTTGCCGGAGGCTTGCGCGGAGAGGACTTCGTCGATGGAGACGGGGCGCTCTTCCACTTTGGCGCCGGATTCGCGCAGGAGGGTGAGGACGGAGTCACGGGTGATGCCGGGGAGAATGGTCCCAGAGAGCGGCGGAGTAATGGCCACGCCGTTGATATTGACCATGACGTTCATGACGCCGGACTCTTCGAGGAAGCGGCGTTCCTTGCCGTCTAGCCACAGGACATTGTGATAGCCCTTGGCCTGCGCGTGCTTGGCGGCAAGAAGGCCGCCGCCGTAGTTGCCGGCAGTTTTCGCGTCGCCGGTGCCGCCAGGGAATGCGCGGACGTAGGTTTCTTCGGCGAGGAGGCGAATGGGTTGCGCGAAGTAAGGTCCGCCGGGCGCGGTGAAGATGACAAAGCGATAGCGGTTGGCGGGACGAACCATCAGGGAGTCATCAGTGCCGAAAAATACGGGGCGGACGTAGAGCGAGCCGCCTTCGCGGTAGGGAACCCATTCGCTGTCGGTGCGGATGAGTTCGAGGAGACCTTCGCGGAAGAGGGATTCGGGAAGTTCGGGCATGGCGAGACGCGCGGCGGTGCGGTTGAGTCGGGCGTGATTGGCCATGGGGCGGAATAGCGCGATGCGGCCGTCGGCGGTGCGATGGGCCTTAAAGCCTTCGAAGAACGATTGGCCGTAATGGAGCGCGGTGGTGGCGGGGGAGAGTTCCATGGGTCCGAAAGGGACAATGCGGGCGTCTTTCCACTGGCCGTCGCACCAGTCGGCAACGAACATGTGGTCGCTGTAGTTGGTGCCGAAGGGAGAGTTCTCGCGAAGATCCTCGGTGAGGCGAGACTGGGAGGTGCGGATAACGGGAATGTTCGCTGGCATGTGCGACCTCGATTCCAAGAGCCGGAATTCGATTTCTGGCGGCGAAGCAAGAATCGCTCAAAGGGAGCGTTGCGTGGAAGAGCCAATGTGGTCCGGAACCATAATGCCTCAATCCTGAATTGGTAAGCTCCGAAAAATAAAAATGGCGAGCAACAAAATCGCCGCTCGCCGAAGAATACCGTGCCGAGGTGAAGTTTACTTCGCGGCCGTTTTTGCCTTGACCTGGTTGAATGCGAGGGTAAGGCGCGATTTGTAGCGGTTGGCGGTATTTTCGTGCAGCACGCCCTTGGTAATCGCCTGATCGATCGCGGAAAGCGTCGGGCTGAGGAGATTGGTGGCGGCCGTGACGTCACCGGCGGTAATGGCGGTGCGCAAGCGGCGCATGGCGGTGCGCACGCGCGTGCGGTTGGCGCGGTTCACTTCGGCGCGTTGACGAGATTGCGCCGCACGCTTCAAAACGGACTTTTTCTTCTTCTTGACTTTGGTAGCCTGACCTTGAGCCATCTATTGCTCCTTAAGCATTTACTTCAAACTTCTAGTGTGAGGCGTGAGGGCGCATTTTGTCAAACGACGTGAAACCGTTGCAAAAGGGGCTGGAGAGCGCAGGGAATCCAAAATCCATGCCGTCCGGGCCCAATTTGAGGCCTTTGGGGACACCGCGCACGAAGCGTGAGGAACTGGCGCTGCTGATCAACTCGCGGAATCCGATCGTCACCGTGGAAACCAGCGAGGAACAGCGATTTTCGGAATTGCTCGATCGCGTGGCGGCGGACCTGGGGATTCCGCTATTTGTGTGGAGTGTGACTACAGGTTTGGCCCGCGCGGGCGGAACGGGTCTGTATAACTCGGACCAGCCGGAGCAGGCACTGACGAATATCGCCACGGTACAAGGCGACGGGATTTTCCTGCTGAAGGATTTCTGCCGGTATTGCGACAACGATCGCATTAGCCGGCGGCTGCGCGATCTGGCGGATGGCTTCCGGACGGCACGGCGGTCCATCGTGATTCTGGGCGCGGCGATTCATCTGCCGCCGGAACTCGATGCGGACGCCGTGGAGTTTCCGCTTGGCCTGCCGTCGGTAGAGGAACTGACGAGCGGGGTAAAGGCGACGCTGGCGGAACTGAACCGGACGCAGGCAATCGGGAGTTCACTGGACATGACAGGAATCGCGAACCTGGCGAAGTGCCTGACGGGCTTGCCGGAGGACGATGCGCTGCGCGTGCTGCGGCAGTGCGTGCTGGTGCGAGGCCGGGCGGACACGGGATTGCTGGATGACGTGCTGGAAGCCAAGCGGCAGGCGATGCACACGGACGGTTTGCTGGAGACGATCCGGCGCGACACTTCGTTTTCCGATGTGGCAGGATTGCAAAGCTTGCGGGCATGGATCGGAAAGCGGAAAAGTGCGCTGACTCCGGAGGGCCAGCGATTTGGCCTGGTGCCGCCGAAGGGTGTGCTCATCACGGGCGTGCAGGGATGTGGAAAGAGCCTGGCGGCACGGGCGGTTGCGGGGGAATGGGGTTACGAACTGGCGCGACTGGATGCTGGCGCGCTTTATGACAAGTACGTGGGCGAGAGCGAGCGGAGGCTGCGGAAGGCGCTGGAGGTGGCGCAGCGGCTCGCGCCGGCGGTATTGTGGATTGACGAAATTGAGAAAGCATTCGCTTCGGCCGGGGCGAGCGGAGATGCGGATGCGGGATTGTCGCAACGGCTGCTCGCGACGCTGCTGACGTGGATGCAGGACCGGGAGAGCGGCGTGTTTCTGGCGGCGACGTCGAACAACATCACGATTCTGCCGCCGGAGATGCTGCGAAAGGGAAGATTCGACGAAATATTCTTCGTGGACTTGCCGAATGTCACTTCGCGCGTGGACTTGTTCGCATTACATCTCCATAAGCGAGGGAGAGAGACCGCCGGATTCGATCTGGCAAAGCTGGGGATGGCGAGCGACGGATTTTCCGGGGCGGAAATCGAACAAGTGATTGTGGCGGGGCTGTATACGGCGTTCAGCCAGAAACAGCAGCTCAGCACGGAAATCTTGTTAGGGGAGATTGCAGCGACGCGGCCGTTGAGTGTGACTCGGGCGGAAGAGATTACGGAGATACGGAATTGGGCGAAGGGACGGGCGGTGGCGGCAGACTGAGGAGAGGGTTGGTAGTTTGAATTTGGGAGTTCGTAGTTGAACTTGCCCGCGCACGACGAAGGAAGCTGGCGGAGCGGGATTTGACTCAAAGCCTAGAAAGAACCAGGCCCGGCGTGAGTGTGCGCCGGGCCTTGGCTTGTCCGCTGCTTATTATTTGCTTTGTGGGAAGGAAAACGGGAAGTCGAAGACGAGGTTTCCCACCGAAAGACGCATGGAGAGTTCGCGGGCGTTGGAGTCGCGAGCGAACCAGAGGGCGCCGGCGGTTTTCTGGGCCGCGGCGAGGTTCACGTCCTTGAGGGCCACGGCTTGCACGGAGGCGTCATCGTAGTCCGAAGCAAACATCGGATGGGATGACGTCGTGCGAAAGGCCACGCTGGCAACCGCGACGGAGGAACCGGAGGCGACGACGGCGTGACGGGCGCCTTGTGGAGGTTGCGCGCTGACTTCGCTGCGGAAGAGTTGATGGTTGACTTCATTATGGGCGAGCTTTGCTGGATTTTGCGCGCGGAGATTGCGCAGGGAAGGCTTCAATTCGTCAAGGGTGATGAGCGCGGGCAGGACGTAGACGCTGGAGCCGCTTTGATTGGAGATGGCGACGGTGGCGAGATACTTCCAGCCGGTGTCCTGCAAGGAGACCTGGACGGTGATGCCGTTGGCGGTGGCGGATTCGATCAGGCGGCCTTCGCTCTGGAAGGCTTCGAAACCGGGGGCGCCGGCTCTCCAGCGCACGACGCCGTTTTTCGGGGTGGCGTTGACGATTTGAACGGGCGCGGCGGCGGGGCGCGAGGCGGATGGCGGCGCGGCGGCGGAGAGATACATGCGCGCGACGTAGCCTTCCTGGCCTTCGCCGGTGCGAATGAAGGCGGTGTAGCCTTCATCGTCGGCGAGTACGACGACGGCCTGCCCGCAAGACAGCGAGGCGACTTCGGAGAGCGGCAAAGCTTGCGCCGCGTCCGAGGTCATGGGAACGCTATCGATACCGGGGCATTTCACAAAGGCGCGCGGCGCGGGCGCGACGCCGGAGCCGCTGGCCGGTTCGTTGGCGCAGAGCGGAAGAGCGGCGAGCAGGAGCGCGGAGCCCAGAAGTGCGTGTTTGGCGGACAGAGACATGGCCTAACCTCCCTCAGGATTTCGGAATCAGAAAACTTTTCGCTTGCGATGAGGAGAGTTTCGCGGAAGCCGCCGTTTGCGTCTATAGCTCTGGCGTACTAAAGGACAGGTTATTCGGACGGCAATAGGGACAGGTGGGGAAGAGTAAATAGTCTGGAGTTCGAAGTTTGTAGTTCGAAGCCGGAAGCTCCGTAAGAGGTGGAGGCTGAATTTTACGCGGGTGTAACTTGACCGGGGGGCGAGGGTGGGTTAGGTTGAAGGCAGTTTCTCCGTGTTCAGGCTATGGAGTTGCCCGAAGTTCGCAGGAGGAATCCCATCGGCCACCCGATCCGTTCGACCGTGCAACCAGCCAAGTGGATGAAGCGCACCATACACATCACCGGAAAAATTGAACCCTTCTTTGGAACCCTGGACGAAAATATCCGTTCGCTTGAGGAGTTTCTGCACGTCCGCACACATCTGAACGACACGCGGCTGACAGTGGAAGGCGAGCAGGAAAACGTGGACCAGGCGGTGCGTCTGGTGGAGGAGTACAACCACCTGACGCGCCACGGGCGAGAGCTTTCCAGCGCGGAAGTTAAATCGCTAATGCGCGTGGCGGCGGAAGAGCCGCACGAATCGCCGCGCGGGATGTTCGAGCACGGGCGGGCGCGTTCGTTCGGTAAGAAGCAGGTGACACCGAAGACGGCGACGCAGCGGCGGTACATGGAAGAGATCGAGTCGCACGACATGACGTTCGGGATCGGGCCGGGCGGAACGGGGAAGACGTACCTGGCAGTGGCGATGGCGGTAAGCGCGCTGCTGACCAAGCAGATGAACCGGATTATTCTGGCGCGGCCGGCGGTGGAGGCGGGCGAGCGGCTGGGCTTTTTGCCGGGGACGCTGCAGCAAAAGATTGACCCGTACATGCGGCCGCTCTATGACGCTCTCTACGACATGCTGGACGCGGACAAGCTGGAACGGTTTCTGGAGAAGGGACTCATCGAAGTGGCGCCGCTGGCGTTCATGCGCGGGCGGACGCTGAACGATTCGTTCGTGATTCTGGACGAAGCGCAGAATACGACCAGCGAACAGATGAAGATGTTTTTGACGCGGCTGGGGTTCAATTCGAAAGCGGTGATTACCGGCGACATCACGCAAATTGATTTGCCGACAGGGAAGAAGTCCGGGCTGATCGAGTCCATGGAGATTTGCGGAAAGATTCCGGGGATCAGCACGGTGCAGTTCGGGGAGAAAGATGTGGTGCGGCATAACCTGGTGCAGCAGATTATCCGGGCGTACGAGGAGTATGATTTGGCGCATCCGCAGCGCGGCGGGGGGAAGGCCAAGGAGACGTCGAGTGTCGAGGGCGGCGGGAAGAGTTGAAGAAAAAAGATAACGCTGAGCTGTCCTTCGGCTTCGCTACCTTCGGAGGTCAGGACAAGCAGAGGCAGCGGAGAGAACGGGGAGTTGGGCAACAAAACGCAGCGGATGAGAACCATAGGTGATTGAGAATCAGCAGCGAGCGGTTGCGGTGAAGGTGAAGGCGCTGGAAGAATTTCTGCGACAGGTGAGAGAGGAGATCGGGCTGGGGGCCGAGTGCGTGGCGGTGCGCCTGATTGACGACGGGGAGATGCGGCGGCTGAACGAGACGTACCGGAAGAAGAGGGGTTCGACGGACGTGCTCTCATTTTCTGCAGCAGAGATGGGCAAGCCGGGCGGGCTGGCAGCGCAGGCGCGGAAGGCGCGAGGGAGATATCTGGGAGACATTGCGATTTCGCCGGTGGTGGCGAGGAAGAATGCGAGATTGCTGGGGCGCGCGCTGCCGGACGAATTGCGGGTGCTAATTCTGCATGGCGTCCTGCACCTTTTGGGTTACGATCATGAGACCGACGGGGGCAAGATGGAGCGCGTGGAATTGCGCTTGCGGCGACGTCTGGAAATCGCATGATGGTGGAAATCTGGGCATTTGTGGGCAGCGTGGCGGTGCTCGCGCTGGGCTTGCCGATCTTTTCCTACCTGACGCTGATCTACCGCGAACTGGGGCGTATGACCACGGGGCGCGTACATGAGCACCTGGAAATCTTCGAAGCGGAAATCGAACCCAAGTTAAAAATTAACCGGAAGAGCGGCGGGCGGACGTTCCGCATCCTGGGACATTTCTGGCTGGCGTTTGTGGTGCTGGAGACGACGCGGGCGGTGGTGTACCTGGTGCCTAACCGTTGGGAAGCGGCGCTGCAGTTTTTGATTTTGCTGACCCTGGAAGTCGTGGTGGCGATGCATTTTATTCCGGACATGCTGCTCTACCGGACGACGGGGAGATGGCTGTTTCCGCTGCTGCCGCTGATTCGCCTGGCGATGCTGCTGGTTTGGCCGATCCGGGTGTTTCTGGAAGGGGCGGAATCGCTGGCGAGGATTTCCGAGCGCGAAAAGGAGCAAACGCAGGAGCAGCGAACGGAGGAGGGGATCGAGGCACTTGTGGAAGTGGCCGAGGAAGAAGGCATCATCGAGCGGGAACAGGCGGACCTGATCGAGCAGGTGGTGGAGTTCAGCGACAAGCGCGTGCGGGAAGTGATGACGCCGCGGCCGGACGTGGTGGCGTTGCAGGAGGACGCGACACTGGAGGAGATGCACGCACGGTACGTGGAGACGAAGTTCGCGAAGCTGCCGGTGTACGGGAAATCGCTGGACGACATTTTGGGAGTGGTGCACGCGCAGGATTTGCTGCAGATCGCGGACACGGATTTGCCGAAGCGCAGGGTGAAGGAGTTGCTGCGGCCGACGATGTTCGTGCCGGAGACGAAGCTGGGCTCGGAGCTGTTGAAAGAGATGCGGCAGAAGGGGCAGTCGCTGGCGGTGGTGATTGACGAATATGGCAGCGTGGCGGGAATCGCGACGGTGGAGGATTTGCTGGAAGAGATTGTGGGAGAGCGCGCGGGCGGAGAGCTGAAACCGGCCCCGGACGCGGTGCGCGAATCCGATGGCAGCCTGGTGCTGCGGGGCAGCTTAATGATTGGAGACGTGGAGGAGTTGCTGGGCGTGCAGTTCGGGGAGAAGTCGGACGAGACGGTGACGACGATTGCCGGATTGCTGAGCCACGTTTCAGGAAAGGTGCCGGCGCCGGGAGATCGCGTGGACCTGAAAGGCTACCGGTTTGAAGTGTTGGAGGCAAACCAGAGAAAAGTCTTGCGATTGCGGGCGCGGCATTGGCCGGATGTAGTGAAGCAGGCGCCGGCGTGAAGGGCAAATGAAAGAGCGAGTGGTGGTGTGCGAGTTGGAGGATGTTGCCCAAGGCTTGCGTTGGAGGCGTTGCGTGGCGGTAGGTTGGGCGAGGAGAGTTGTGCCGCACCTGCGGCGCTTCAGTGCTTACGCGATTCGGACCCAGGCCTCGCGGCCTGGGCTAGCATGATGCGCGCCTCTGGCGCTACGCGGAGGCGACGAGAGAGAGTATGGCGACGAAGAAATCAGAGACGAAGCAGGGGTTTCGGTCGGGATTCGTGGCGATTATCGGGCGGCCGAATGCGGGGAAGTCCACGCTGGTGAACCGGCTGGTGGGGCAAAAGATTGCGATTGTGACGTCGAAACCGCAGACGACGCGGAACCGTATTCAAGGGATTCTGACAAAGTCCGAGGGGCAAATCGTGTTCATTGACACGCCAGGACTGCACGAGGGGAAGACGGCCCTGAACCGGCAGATGATGCGAGAAGTGTCGGCGGCGCTGGAGGGGATTGACGTCCTACTGATGATGGTGGATGCGAGCCGGACGCTGCCGCACGCGGACTCGATGCTGCTGGAACGCGCGGAGCGGTTTCGGGCGAAAACGATTCTGGCGTTGAACAAGGTGGATCGCGTGCCGAAGGCGAAACTGCTGCCGTTGATGGACGCGTTCAACAAAGCGTTTCCCTTTGCGGCGATCGTGCCGATTTCGGCGCTCAAGGGGGACGGGTGCGACGCGCTGGTGCAGGAGATTTTGAAGAATCTGCCGGAGGGGGAGCCGTATTTTGCCGAGGATGAAGTAACGGACCAGCCGGAACGGTTTCTGGCGGGCGAGATTATCCGGGAGAAGGCGATCCAATTGACGTATCACGAGGTGCCACACGCGCTGGCGGTGCGGATCGACACGTATGAGGAGACGCCGAAGCTGCTGCGGATTCATGCGACTTTGAACGTGGAACGGGATTCGCAGAAGAAGATTTTGATCGGGCACAAGGGCGAGATGTTGAAGCGGGTAGGAACGGAAGCCCGGAAGGAATTGGAGAAATTGCTGGGGACGAAGGTTTTTCTGGAGACCTATGTGAAGGTGGTGGCGGATTGGAGAGAGAACCCGAGCAAGGTGCGGGAATTGGATTGGCATGCGCAGCTGGAGGCGATTGCGGAGGGACAGGGTTCGGCGGAAGAGAAGGAATCGGAGGAAGAGGAAAGATAACGCCGAGAAACAGAGGGCGCAGAGTTTCGCGGAGAAGAGAAAGCCCGCACTGCGGAAACCGAGAAGCACTCGGCCCGCCAGCCTCTGGTTCAGTCGACAATCAGAAGGAGGTCGAGAGGGCCGGCATACCGCAGCACCGAAAAGAGGAAAGTTCAATGCGGGAGCAGCAATTCCGTTTGGGTACCACCTTTCTAAAGCATATCCGTCCCGCCGGAGCGTGCGCCGCCAAGGTCGGAGATGTACCTTGATTACGGAACGGCTATCGCGAGAATTCCTTAATTCGGGCCGTTTTGCCGAATCATCAGCTCACGGCTGATCTCAAGTGTCTCCGATTTATCCCCCGAGAAAGCGAAGTATCTCCCTTCGGACCTAAAGCCGATCGAACGGCTACTCTGCAGGGACTGGGCCCGTACTTCAAGAATTGAAGTCCTCGTGTTGCAGACCATCGAGGACGAGAAACCATAACCGATGAGCCTAGCGCGAGAGACGCGGCTTCTCGCTTAGGTTTGTTCAGCCTACCCCGCTGCCTCGAGGGGGGCTACTCCGGGGCGGCGATGCCCAGGGACTTCATTTTGCGGTAGAGGTGGGAGCGCTCGAGGCCGAGGGCGGAGGCGGTTTGCGTCATGTTCCAGCGGTGCTCTTGGAGCTTGCGGAGGATGAATTCGCGCTCGTAGGCGCTGCGGGCTTCGTGGAGCGTGGAGTAAGGTTGCTGGGGACTTTCGGCGACGCCGCGGAAGAGTTCGGGCGGCAAGTGGTGCGGTTCGATGCGGGACTGCGGGCAGACGATCACCAGGCGTTCGACAAGATTTCGTAATTCACGGACATTTCCGGGCCAAGGGTAGCGGAGAAGAATTTCCATCGCCGCGTCGGTGAGCTCGCGCGTCTTCTTACCGTACTCAGCGCTGAATTCAGCGAGGAAATAGCGAGCGAGGACGGGAATGTCTTCCTTGCGGTCACGCAGGGGCGGCACGAAAAAGGGGATCACGTTGAGGCGATAGAAGAGATCCTGGCGGAAGGCGCCGCGGGCGATTTCCTGTTCGAGATTTTTGTTGGTGGCGGCGATGACGCGGACGTCCACGTGGGTGGTCTGGTTGGAGCCGACGCGTTCGAAGCGTTGTTCTTCGAGGACGCGCAGGACTTTGGATTGCGTGCGGAGGCTCATGTCGCCGACTTCGTCGAGGAAGAGGGTGCCGCCGTCCGCCTTGGCGAATTTGCCGATTTTGTCTTCGCTGGCGCCGGTGAAGCTGCCTTTGACGTGGCCAAAGAGTTCGGATTCGATGAGCTCTTCGGGAATGGCGGCGCAATTGACTTCGACGAAGGCGCCTTTATTGCGCAGGCTGGCGGCGTGCAGGGAGCGGGCGACGAGTTCCTTGCCGGTGCCGCTTTCGCCAAAGATTAAGACGCGGCCGTTGGTGGGGGCGGTGACGGCGATCTGCTGGCGCAGGGCTTTCATGGGGACGCTGTCGCCGACGATGCGGTAGCGATGGCCGAGTTCGGTGCGGAGAAGCTGGTTTTCTTCCTGGAGGCGGCGCTGCTGGATGGCGTTGCGGACCAGGACGATGACTTTCTCGAGAGAGAGGGGCTTCTCGATGAAATCAAAGGCGCCTAGCTTGGTGGCGCGGACGGCGGTTTCAATGTTGCCGTGGCCAGAGATGATGATGACGAGCGGAGGCTGGGCAAGGCTCTGGATGCGGCTGAGGGCTTCCAGGCCGTCCATGCCGGGTAGCCAGACGTCGAGGAGGACGACGGAGAAGTCGTCCGCGGCGATGCGGTCGAGGGCGATTTCGGCGGACGCGACGGCTTCGACGGCGTAGTGCTCGTCGCGGAGGATGGAGCCGAGCGATTCGCGGATGCCGGCTTCGTCATCAACAATTAGAACGTGAGGTTGCGGCGCCATGAACAGGTGTCGAGTACAAAAGTAGCGCGAGTGGGGAGAAGAAGCAAAGAGGTAAAGAAGTAAGGAAGAAACGAGGTAAAGACGGAAATCAGAGCCACCGAAGCCGGCAGCAAACGCTGAATACCGATTAAGAGCATTCGCTGGAGACAGGTGCGGGGACATCGGCGACGGGGAGTTCGATGACGAAGCGGGAGCCGCGGGGAAGATTGTCTTCCATGCGGAGGGAACCGCCGTGCTCGGCGATGATGCGAGCGGAAATGGCGAGACCGAGTCCGGTGCCGCGATCCTTGGTGGAGAAGTGAGGGAGAAACAATTTGTCCTTGTCCTCGGGCGAGATTCCGATGCCGGTATCGGCGACGGAAATCTCGATCGTATCGGACTCCGGGCGCAGATGGGTGGCGACAGCGATTTCACGAAAGGATTCGCCTTCGAGCGCTTCGGCGGCGTTGTCGATCAGGTTGACGATGACGCTGCGGAGAAGCTGGCCATCGGCGCGGATGGCGGGGAGGTTACCTTCGAGAGAAGGTTTGAGCTGGATGCCATCGAGGCGGCCGGCGAAGAGCTTGAGGGCTTCCTGGACGGTGGTGTTGGCGTCGGTGGGCTGGAGGCGGGCGGTGGGGAAGCGGACGAACTGGGAGAACTCGTTGACGAGTGAAGAAAGGGTGGAGACTTCGCGGACGATGAGGCTGGCGCACTCCTGGGAGATGCGGGCGAGTTCGGGATCGAGCGGCACTTCGTGGGATTCGGCGCGGCGTTCGAGGAGATGGGTGAGGCGCTGCGCGGAGAGTTGAATGGGCGTGAGGGGATTCTTGATTTCGTGGGCGATGCGGCGCGCGACTTCCTGCCAGGCGGCCGATTTCTGGGAGAGGAGCACTTCGGTGAGGTCGTCGAAAACGAGGACGTAGCCGGCGTTGGCGCGGCGGGCACCGAGGGAACTGACCGTGACGGCGAGATGGCGGACGCGGGCACTGACGATGACTTCGATTTCGCGGGTGACGACGCCCATGCGCAGGGCGCGGCGCATGAGAGCTTGTACGGTGCGATGAGCTTCCACGCCGAGGAGGGATTCGAGGGAGTCCACGGATTTGTCGCCGAGGTTGAACATGCGGGACAAGGCGGCGTTGGTACGCAGGATGGCGCCATCGGCGTCGAGGGAGATAACGCCCGCGGGAATATTTTCGAGGACGGTTTCCATGAGGTGGCGGCGACGCTCGAGTTCCTGGACGGCAAGCTGAAGGTTGCGGGTGAATTCGTCGATTTGTGAGCGGCTGTCGTGGAGTTGGGTGGTCATGGTGTTGAAGGAGCGCACGAGAACGCCCAACTCGTCCTGGACTTGCTCGGGGACCTGATACTCGAAATTTCCGGAGGACACTTCGCGGGTGCCCTCGGCGAGGGCTTGAATGGGCACGGTGACCTGCTTGGCGAGAAAGAGAGCAACCCACATGGCGGCGGAGAGAACGAGCAGAGTGAAGAAGAAGAGGACGAGAAGCATCTGGCGTTTCACGGCGCGAAGGTTCTGCTTCACGTTTTCGTATTCGCGGGTCTGATCCTGGATGACCTGCCAGCGCTGGAGGAAATCGGGGCCGGTGCGATACGCAGCGACGAGGGTTCCTGGTTCGGAAGGACCGAGCGAAACGGGAATGCGGCCTGCGAAGTAAGTGTTCTCCTTGGATTTCCAGACCTCGATACCGCTGGGCAGCGTGGTGACCAGACTGCCGCGTTCGCCATTGAATGCGCAGATGTCCCGGGAACGGTCTTCTCCCTGGTCGGCGCACACGACTCCACCTTTGACGAGGTTGCCGTGAGAGTCGAAAACCCAGACGGCGTCAAGGCCGAGGGAAAGGCTGTTCTCGAGGAACGATTGCGGGGGAGCGGCGAGATGCTGCGCGGCGGAGTAGGCGAGGGTGTGGAGGCGGGGGAGGGTGGCGCGGCCAAGCTCGGTGAGTAGCTTTTGAGTTTCCTCGGAGGCGATTTCGAGCGGGCGGGGGAACCAGCGACCTAGGGTGCGATTCAGCAGAGAATAGCTGACAAAGAACATGAAGATGATCGGAAGGAGCGAGATGGCCATCGCGCCGAGGACCATCTTGGTCTTGAAGCGTGCACCGAGCTGCACCTTGCTCTGCTCCATGCGCAGGCGAACGAAGCCGCGGATGAGGATGAGGCCGAAGATGAGCAGGGCGGCAGTGATGAAACTATTGACGGCGAACAGCGCGATGACTTCGCGCCAGGACTGCGGCTCAAAGGGCACGTCGAGCGAACCCATGGTAAAGACGGCGCCGAGGAGCAGAGTAACGAAGAGGCCACCGAGGCTGAGCTGGAGGCGGAGCTTGCCGGTGGAGGGGCTCATTGCGAACCCTCGACGGCGCGCGGGAGGAACGGGCGAAGCGCGCAAGTGGAGCAGAGGGGAGCGCGACGGCGGCAATGGTGCTTGCCGACATGGACGATGAGGGCGTGGTACTCGTTGAAGAGGCGAGGGTCATTGGGTAGACTCTGCTCGAACAGCCCTCGCACCCCTTCATAGGATTCGTTGCCCTGTGCGAGTTGATGCCGCTGCAGAATGCGCCGCGTGTAGGCGTCCACCACAAAGACCGGGTGATTCCCTGCGTAGAGAAGGATGGAGTCGGCAGTTTCGGGGCCGATTCCGTGTATCTGGAGGAGTTGTTCGCGAAGCTGCGCGGTGGGGGTGCGGAACATGGTCTTGAGCGAGCCGCGATAATTTTGGCACAGGAAGTTGAGGAACGCTTTGAGCTTACGGGCCTTTTGGCGGAAGTAGCCGGAGGGACGGATGAGGCGAGCGAGGCGGGGAAGCGAGATGGCGTGAATAGCGGCGGGAGTCAGAAGCGAAGCGTGGCGCAGGTTGGCGATGGCTTGCGCGGCGTTGGTCCATGAGGTGTTTTGGACGAGGATCGCCCCGACGATGATTTCGAAGGGAGAACGGCCGGGCCACCAGTGCTGCTCACCGTAGGACTGGAACAAGGCATCAAAATATTGGCCGAGGATGGGAAGCGGCGTGGGGGGGTGCAGAGGAAGCGAGTGTCGGAGACCCCAAGCAAGGCGATGCGGCGGGCGCGGGGAGGGAGAATCCGGCAAAGAGAGGCGAGTAGGCATCTCGTTCGGAAGATATCCACGGCCCGTCGGCAAGTCAAGGATGCGACACTGGCCGCGCTTCCTAGACCCTGTTCAACTGTACAGGTATTAGCGAATTCACAACGGGGGAGCAAAATGTGGCACCGGGGGCGGAGGCTCTTTGCTATGTTGAGCGTTGGGTGCACGAAATCCAGGGAGCGCTGCGGATGTCTGTCCGTTTAGGCGAGATTCTACTAAAGGAAAGCCTCATCACCCAGGACCAGCTGGATAAGGCGCTGGAGTTTCAGCGTTCGAACGGCGGGAAGCTGGGAAGTTGCCTGACGAAGATGGGGTTCATCACCGATGACGACATCACCGGTGTGCTTTCGCGGCAGTACGGCGTGCCCTCGATCAACCTGAAGTATTACGAGATTGATCCGAACGTCATCAAGCTGATCCCGCAAGACACGGCGCTGCGCTACCAGGTCGTGCCGTTGTCGCGCGTGGGTTCGGTGCTGACGATCGCGATGACCGATCCGACCAACGTCTTCGCGATGGACGACATCAAGTTCATGACCGGCTTCAACGTGGAGCCGGTGGTGGCGTCGGAATCGGCGATCGGGGAAGCGATCTCCAGGTTTTACGGCGGCGGGGCGTCGAGCCACGAGGAACTGAGCAACCTGATGAAGGACCTGGTCGAGGAAGACCAGGAGCTGGAGCTGGCGGCGGAAGAGCAAGAGATGGACGCGGCATCGCTTGAGAAGGCGGCCGAGGAAGCGCCCATCATCAAGCTGGTGAATCTGATCTTGACGGATTCGGTGAAGCGAGGAGCGAGCGACATTCACGTGGAGCCGTACGAGATGGAAATGCGGGTAAGGTTCCGCGTGGACGGCGTGCTGCAGACGGTGATGAATCCACCGCTGAAACTGCGGGACGCGATCACGAGCCGCATGAAGATCATGGCCAAACTGGACATCGCGGAGAAGCGGTTGCCGCAAGACGGCCGCATCATGATCAAGTACAAGGCGGACGGGAAGCGGAAAGAACTGGACTTCCGAGTTTCGACGGTGCCGACGCTCTATGGCGAAAAGATCGTGCTGCGGTTGTTGGACAAGGAAAACCTGCGGCTGGATATGACCAAGCTGGGTTTCGAGCCGGAATCGCTGAAGAAATTCGAGCGGAACATCCTGAAGCCGTACGGCATGGTGCTGGTGACCGGGCCGACGGGATCGGGCAAGACGAACACGCTGTACTCCTCGGTGGCGCGGTTAAACCAGGTGGATACGAACATCATGACCGCCGAGGACCCGGTTGAGTTTCAGCTGGCGGGCATCAACCAGGTGCAGATGAAAGAGCAGATCGGGCTGAACTTCGCGGCTGCACTGCGCGCGTTTTTGCGGCAAGACCCGAACATCATCCTGGTGGGAGAGATTCGCGATTTTGAAACGGCGGAAATCGGCGTGAAGGCGGCGTTGACGGGGCACTTGGTGCTTTCGACGCTGCATACGAACGACGCACCATCCACGATCAGCCGCTTGATGAACATGGGCATCGAGCCGTTCCTGGTGGCGACTTCGGTAAACCTGATCTGCGCGCAGCGCCTGGTGCGGCGGATTTGCGCGAACTGCAAGGAAGAGCTGGAAATTCCAGAGCAGGCGCTGATTGACGCAGGATACTCGCCGGAAGAGGCAAAGACAACGAAGATCTACCACGGCAAGGGCTGCTCGACGTGCAATAAGGGCGGGTATAAAGGACGAACGGGTTTGTACGAAGTGATGGAAATCAACGACGAACTGCGAGAGTTGGTCCTGGTGGGCGCCTCCGCGCTGGAATTGAAGAAGAAGGCCATCGAGCAGGGAATGATCACGCTGCGGCGGAGCGGGCTGATCAAGGTGGCGCTGGGGCAGACCACGATGGAAGAGGTTTTGCGCGAAACGGTATTGTAAAGCGGAAAGGGTGCACCGATGGCAGGGATAACATTGAGCGAGCTGCTCAAAAAGATGATCGAGATGGGGGGAAGCGACCTGCATATCACGACCAACAGCGCGCCGCGCGTGCGCGTGCACGGACACCTGCGCCCGCTGGACATGCCGCCGCTGACGGCGGCGGACACGAAATCGCTGGCGTACAGCGTGCTGACGGATGCGCAGAAGCATCGGTTCGAGGAGAACCTGGAGCTGGACTTTTCGTTCGGGCTGAAAAACCTGGCGCGCTTTCGCGGCAACGTATTTAATCAGCGGGGCGCGGTGGGCGCGGTGTTCCGTACGATTCCCTGGGAAATCAAGGGATTCGACGCACTGGGATTGCCGACGGTGGTGCGCGGACTGTGCGACAAGCCGCGCGGACTGGTGCTGGTGACCGGGCCGACGGGATCGGGGAAATCCACGACGTTGGCGGCGATGCTGGACAAGATCAACGCCGAGCGCGAAGAGCACATGATCACGATTGAAGACCCGATCGAGTTCCTGCACAACCACAAGAAGTGCCTGGTGAACCAGCGCGAAGTCCACGCGGACACACACTCGTTCGCGAACTCGCTGCGCGCGGCGTTGCGCGAAGACCCCGACGTGGTGCTGATCGGCGAAATGCGCGACCTGGAAACGATCGAATCGGCGCTGCGGATCGCGGAAACGGGCCACTTGACGTTTGCGACGCTGCACACGAACTCGGCGGCGTCCACGATCAACCGCATTATCGACGTGTTTCCGGCGCACCAGCAGCCGCAGATTCGCGCGCAGCTCTCGATGGTGCTGGAAGGGATTCTGTGCCAATCGCTGCTGCCGCGATCGGATGGCCGGGGCCGAGCGATGATCATGGAAGTGCTTATCCCGACGCCCGCGATTCGCAACCTGATTCGCGAAGACAAGATTCACCAGATCTATTCGGCGATGCAGACGGGAACGGGACAGACGGGGATGCAGACATTTAACCAGGGCCTGGCGAACGCGTATTTCCAGAAGATGATCACGCTGGATGTAGCGACATCGCGGTCGTCGAACCCCGACGAATTGCAGGACATGATCAATCGCGGTGTGTCGTCGTCGCCGTCGGGTGGCAAAGCGCCGGCGGGACGGAGTCCCGTGGGGGCAAAGCACTAGGGGAAGAGATTCGATAGCGGGAAGGAATCGAAGAATTTCGACCGCTGAGGAGGAACAGTCATGCCGGTCTTTACATATCGAGGTACGAACCGCGCGGGAGCATCCGTGGCGGGGGAGATGACCGCCACGAGCAAGACGGAGCTGCAGTCGCTCCTGCGGCGGCAGCAGATCACGCCAACGAAGATGTCGGAGAAGGGCAAGGAGTTCAACCTGCCCACATTCGGCGGGGGCGTGACGTCGAAGGAACTGGCGGTGTTCACGCGGCAGTTCTCGGTGATGATCGACGCCGGTTTGCCGCTGGTGCAGTGTCTGGAAATCCTGGCGAGCCAGCAGGAGAACAAGCTGTTTCAAAAAGTGCTGACGGGCACACGCGGCGCGGTGGAAAGCGGCAGCACGCTTTCCGCGGCGATGAAGCAGTACCCAAAGGTGTTCGATCCGCTCTACAGCAACATGGTGGAAGCAGGCGAGACGGGCGGTATTCTGGACACCATTCTGCAGCGCTTGTCTTCGTACATTGAAAAGAACGTGAAGTTGAAGGCGGCGGTGAAATCGGCGCTGATTTACCCCATCGGCGTCTTGAGTATCGCAGCGGGGGTGATCACGCTGCTGTTGTGGAAGGTGGTGCCGATTTTCGCGACGTTGTTCGCCGGCTTGGGTGTGGATTTGCCGCTGCCGACCAAAATCGTCATCGCGTTGAGCAACTTCGTGGGCAGTATTTTCGGGTTCCTGATTGTGGTGGGCATCGCCGCGATCATCGTCGGCTTGAAAATCTGGTACGGAACGCCGGGGGGGCGATACGCGATTGACGCGACGACCCTGAAGCTGCCGGTGCTGGGAATGCTGTTGCGAAAGATCGCCGTGGCGCGTTTCACGCGCACGCTCGGAACGCTGATTTCCTCGGGCGTGCCGATTCTGGAAGGATTGGACATCACGGCGAAGACATCGGGCAACGCGGTGGTGGAAAGATCGCTGTTCCAGGTGCGGAAGTCGCTGGAAGAAGGCAAATCGCTGACCGAACCGCTGAAGGAATCGAGTGTGTTCCCCGGGATGGTGACGCAGATGATATCCGTGGGCGAACAGACGGGTGCGATGGACGCGATGCTGCAAAAGATCGCGGACTTTTACGAGGACGAAGTGGACGTGGCGGTGAAAGACCTGCTGACCGCACTGGAACCAATCATGATCGTATTCCTAGGCCTGGTGGTCGGAGGCGTCGTGATTTCGATGTATTTGCCACTGTTCACCTTGATCGGCAAGCTGTCCGGACACTAAGAAGAGTGGGAGCGAGGAAGTGGAGGACAGGGAGACACCGCCTGTCCTCCATTTTTGTTTAAGATGGAATTGGGGAAGAGCGTGCAGAAAGTGGGGCTGGCGCTCGGGGCATGGAACAGTCGCTAAATCGCCGCGAATGGGTGGACTGGCTGACGCGGGTCCGCCTGTTGCTGATCGCCCTGATCCTGGGAGTCGGGGTGGTGTGGCCGCAGTACATACCGACGCAAGCAGCGCCGCGGTACTTTCTAACCATCGTAATTCTGTGGATCACCATCGGTATCTTGCACCTGATCTTGGTGCGGCTGCTGCCGGGAGCGTCGTGGCTGGGGAGCCTGCAAGTATCGTGCGACGTGGTGATGGTCAGCGGAATCGTGTACGCGACCGGACTGCAGGACAGCACTTTTACGTTGTTGTACCTGCTGGTGGTCATCGTCGCGAGCATTTTGTTCAGCCGAAGAGGAGCGTTCGTTACCGCGGCGGCGTGCGTGGTGGCCCTGGCGACACTGACGGCGCTGGTGCACTTCGGGAAATTGCCGCAGACTTCGGCGGCGGCGCCGACGTTAGACGGCCTGCGGATGTGGTTCCTGAGCAACTCCTTCGGGTTTTTAGCGATCGCGTATCTGGCGAGCCTGCTGGCGCATTCGCTGCGGTCGAAAAGCACGGAACTCGAGGAGAAGCGGGAAGAGTTGCTGGAACTGCAGGACTTCACCTCGGACATTATTCATTCCATGCGCGGCGGTCTGGTGACGACGGATCTGGAAGGGCGAATCGTGCTGCTGAACCGGACGGGCGAGGAGATTCTGGGAAGGACGTTCGCGGATCTACGGGGGCGGCAGATTGGGGAGATCAGCGAGGAATTCTGGCAGAAGGAAGTGTCGTTGGGCACGGACAAGCTGTCGTTGCGGCGGGAGATCGAGGTGCGGGTTCCAGGCGGACAGAAGCGGTTCTTGGGCATATCGGTTTCACCGCTGCGGACACGGGACGCGCAGCGGAGCGGGTACGTCTTCAACTTCCAGGACCTGACAGAGTTGCGGCGACTGGAACAAGAAGTGGCGACGAAGGAGCGGATGGCGGCGGTGGGGCGATTATCGGCGGCGATTGCGCATGAAATCCGGCAACCGTTGACGGCGATGGCCGGGGCGGTGAAGGAACTGGCACGCCTGGTGCCGCTCGAAGAAGACGAAAAACACCTGGTGAACATTGTGAGCCGCGAATCGGAGCGGCTGAACCAGATCATTACAGACTTTCTAAACTTTTCGCGCGAGAAGTCGTTCGCGTTCGAAGAGACCGACGTACGGCCGCTGCTGGACGAAACTCTACTGCTCCTGGAGCGCAAGCCGGGAGCGGAGCAGAAGCTGCGAATCGTGCGCGCCTTCAACGGGATTTCGGCCGTGGCGCGCGTCGATGCCAACAAGATCAAGCAGGTGTTCTGGAACCTATGCGACAACGCGATGCGGGCGATGCCGCAGGGCGGGACACTGACGGTGGGGATCGAACACGCGCCGGACTGGCTGAAGATCAGCTTCCGGGACACGGGCATCGGGTTGGATCCGCAACAGCGGGCGAAGATATTCGAGCCGCTGCAATCGAATTTCGAGGGGGGCACAGGCCTGGGGCTGGCGATCGTGTATCAGATCATTCAGGCGCACAACGGGCGCGTGACGGTGCACAGCGAAAAAGAGAAAGGCGCGGAGTTCGTGGTAGAACTCCCGCGCATTGAATGAGGCGTTATGCAAGCTACGAAAACGGCGGCACGAGAGGCGAAAAAAGAGGCGGCGCACATCCTGGTGGTGGACGACGAAAAGTCGTTGTGCGAACTGCTGGAGATTACCTTCCGGAAGGAAGGGCACCGCGTGGAGCTGGCCAACAACGTGGAGGCGGCGCGGCGGAAGCTGGAAGGATCGCTCTTCGACATCGTGATTTCGGATATCCGGATGCCGGGCGGGAGCGGGCTGGATTTATTGCGGTTTACGAAAGAGGTCGCCCCGGATTCGTTTTTCCTGCTGATGACGGCGCTGCCGGATCTGGACACCGCGGTGGACGCGCTGAATTCGGGGGCGGACCGGTTTGTGATCAAGGACCACAATTATGTGGACCAGTTGCGGCGGGCGGTATCGGAGGTTTCCGAGAGCCTGAAGTGGAGAAACGAAGCGGGATATTTGCGGCGGGAATTGCGGCGGCTAACGGGCCTCGACAACATCATCGGGCAAAGCCCGAAGATGAAGGCGATTTTCGACCTGATCCAGACGGTGGCGCCACAGAACAGCCGCGTGCTGATCACGGGAGAGAGCGGAACGGGCAAGGAGCTGGTGGCACGAGCGATTCACGAGAACAGCGCGCGGGCGCAGACGCCGTTCATCACGATCAACTGCGGCGCGTTTCCGGAGACGCTACTGGAATCGGAACTGTTCGGATACGTGAAGGGGGCGTTCACGGGGGCGAACGAGAACCGACGGGGGCTGTTCCAGGCGTCCCACGGCGGCACGCTGTTCATGGACGAAATCGGCAACATGAACCAGGCGATGCAGGTGAAGCTCTACCGCGTGTTGCAGGAGGGAAAAGTGCGGCCGCTGGGGAGCACGGAAGAGATTGACGTGGACGTGCGCGTAATTGCGGCGACGAACAAGGACCTGGAAAAGGCGATTACGGCGGGGGAGTTCCGGGAAGATTTGTTTTACCGGTTAAGCGTGATTCCGATACACGTGCCGGCGTTGCGGGAGAGGCGGGAAGACATTCCAATGCTCGCGCGCCATTTTCTGGAGAGGTTCCGGACGGAAATGGAGAAGCCGGTGCACGGAATTTCGCCGGAGGCGATGAGCTTGCTGGAATCGTACGATTGGCCGGGGAATGTGCGGGAACTGGAAAACACCATCGAACGAGCGGTGGCGCTGGAGGGCGGAGCGGAGATCAGCGCGCGGGTGCTGCCGGAACGCGTCAACGGTGTGAGTCCGGCGGTGGCGGCTTCGCTGGACCATGGCGACGGGGTGCAGATTCCGGAAGAGGGAATCGATTTCGAACAGGTGGTGGCGGGGACAGAGCGGCGCTACCTACAAGCGGCGCTGGCGAAGGCCGACGGCGTTCGGACGAAGGCGGCGGAAGTGCTGAAGATCAGTTACCGGTCGTTCCGGCATTACGCGAAGAAGCACAATTTGTAAATTGGGCCGCGGGCGCAGCGGTGAGCTGGCGACAACTCGTATGAATGAGATGAACGACAATGCGGGGAGGGAAGGACCGGTGGATGCGACGGCGGCACGGTGGCTGCTGAGCATGGTTGTGGCAGGCGCGCTGTTGTGGGTGGCTTCGCGAAAGACGTTTTATGGGGATTCGATCTCATCGGTGTTCTTGTCGGTGGCGCTGTTCAGCATCTTCTTGATTTTGCTGCGGACGCGCATCCACTGGAAAGAGCTGTCAGGCGTAGGAATGGGCGCAGGGCTGATTTATTGGCTCGATGTGGGCTTGCTCGGGTACAAGGAAAGCTGGCCGGTGTTCTTTTCCTGCATAGGAATTGCGGCGCTAGGAGTGCTGGCGCTGAGGACGATCTGGTCGCCGGAGAGTGAACGGCGGACAAGCGCGCTGACGCTGAGCGCGGCGTTTTTGTTTGTGGCGTCGGAATGGTGCGCGGGATATTTTCTGATGTGGGGGGAGTCGGCGCGGCCGCGAACGCTGGACCTCTATCTCTATTCGTTCGATGCAAGCCTGGGCGTGCAGCCGGCGGTGGTGATGGGGCAGTGGTTTGCAAGGGTGCCGTGGTTCGCGATTGTCAGCCAGATTGTGTACCTGTCGCTGCCAGTGGCGATGGGGCTGACGTTTGCCGGATGCGTGCGGAGATCGAGGAAGCAGGCGATAGCGGCGGTGGTGGCGTTCCTGATCACCGGCCCAATCGGGGCGTGCTTTTACACGATGTTTCCGGCGCTGGGGCCAGTGCATATTCTGAACGCGAGTTTTCCGTGGCACGCGTTGACGATGGAACAGGCGAAGCGGTTGGCGCTGCAGCCGATTGCGGTGCCGGGGCCGCGGAATGCCATTCCCTCGTTGCATGCGGCCTGGATTTTTCTGGTGTTCTGGTTTGCGTGGCGGCTGTCGCTGGCGGAGCGGATCGCGGCGGGATTCTTCGTGTTCTTTACGCTGTGCGCGACACTCGGGACGGGAGAACACTATTTTGTTGACCTGGTGGTGGCGGCGCCGTTCGGATTGCTGATTCTGGCGGTGACCAGCGGGCTGGTGGGCAAATGGCGGCGCGAATTATGGGCGCCGCTGGTGGGCGGATTGGGCATGACGCTGGCGTGGTTTGGGCTGTTGCGCTACGCGGCACCCGTGTTTCGGTTGACGCCGGTGATCCCGTGGGCGTTCTGCCTGGCGACTCTGGGGGCGAGCGGCTATATATTGAAGACATTCGACGAGGAGCCGAAAGAAGCACTGGAGAGCGCCGCGGAGGAGCAGGAGAGGGGGCTGCCGGAAGCGCAGGCGGGGCTGTGACGGTTTGTGTCACTTTTTTTAGCCGGAAAATGTTGTTTTGAGGGAATTGAGCCGCCCGGGAAGGTTTACAGTACGAAATTGTGACTGCCGACCATTTGCTAAACATTGTAAATGCAATAGTATGCGAGCAGTTTCCGGGATGGAAACCGGGCGGGAGGGGATGGCATGAGCCGTGCATATTTCCCCGTCGTGCTCTGGCACTATAGACATTCTCTCAAGGAGATCTCATGAAGAAGCAGAAGGGTTTCTCTCTTATCGAGTTGCTGATCGTCGTGGCGATCATTCTGATCATCGCGGCCATCGCAATTCCGAACTTGCTGAAGTCGAAGATGGCTGCGAACGAATCGTCCGCGGTCGGTTCGCTTCGCACGATCAACACGGGTGAAGTGACGTATGCGGCTTCCTGCCCGGCCATCGGGTTTTCGGTGTCGCTTGCGGAACTGAACACTGGCGCGGCTTGCGCCGGTGGTGCAGGCATCATTGACAACGTTCTGTCGGCGGGCAGCAAGAGCGGCTACACGTTCGTGTACACCCCGGCGACGAACGGCGCCACGACCAACACTTCGTATGTTGCGAATGCCACGCCCCAGACGCTCGGCGTGACTGGTCAGCGCATGTTCTGCACGGACCAGACTGGTGTGATTCGCTACGACGTTGCCGGAACGGCTTGTGCGGTTCCAGCAGTCGGCGCGACGACTGGCGGCAGCCCGGCGTTGCAGTAAGCCGGCTAAGTCAGACGCAGAGTTCGAAGAATGGAGCGCGGAGGAAAACTCCGCGCTCCATTTGCTTTTGTGGGGCGCTCTCACGGGACATAACGGGGACCAATTAGGATTGAGCACAAAGTGTCAAGAGCGAGGCACAGATCGTCACTTTTTGTCGAGGGCAGTTTGGAGCCAATTGTGGGGTGGCGTATGTATTTGAATTCGAAAGAATTAAAACGCGAGAAGGTCTTGAAGAATGGCACGGAGAGTGCTGTAATCAGCCTTGACTGGCGGAAGAAAATCACACAAGAACGAAAAGGACAAGTGGGGCTTCCAATGAGGAGAAGGCAGAGAGGATTTTCGCTAATCGAACTGCTGATCGTGGTGGCAATTATCCTGATCATTGCGGCCATTGCGATTCCCAATTTCCTCCGCGCCAAGATGTCCGCGAATGAAGCCAGCGCGGTGTCTTCGATTCACGCGATTAACACGGCGGAAATCGCCTATTCGAGCGCGAACCCGCTGATCGGATTTTCAGCGGCTTTGGTGGATCTGGGGCCCGCGGGCGGGCAATATATTGATTCGGTCCTGGCGAGCGGCACCAAGAGCGGCTATGTATTCACGTACGTGGCGCAAGGAACCGCACCGTACCAGTTCTACAAATTAAACGCGGATCCGCAAATTCGCAATGTTACCGGCGCACGAAGCTTTTATAGCGACGCGCAAAACGAGACCCATTACAACGAATCTGCGGTGGCAGGTCCGGGAGACCCGGCTCTGCAATAGCGGGATTTTGTCCGCGGCCGGTGAACCTGTTAGAGTCTTGCTGTAATGCGCCTCATGGCCATCCTGGCGGTCTGTAGTATTTCTTTGGCCGCGGGTCACTCCGCATCCCTGCAACAACTGGAGCAGAAATATCGGGCGGCAGCCACGCTGCAGGCCACGTTCCTTGAGCGGTATTCAGAGAACGGGGTGCAGGTGAGGGTGGAGTCCGGAACGGCGTACTTCCAGAGGCCGGGGAAGATGCGCTGGGAGTACAAGGAACCGGAAAAGAGCGTATTTTTAGTGGATGGGAAGTATGTGTGGTTTTATGCGCCGGCGGATCATACGGCGACGCGGATGCCCGCCAAGAAAAGCGAGGATTGGCGGACGCCGATCACTTTCCTGACAACCGGGATGAAACTTTCGCGCATCTGTTCGAGTGTGGAAGCGGCGAACGACCTGAAGGCGTCGCGAGCGGGGAACACGGTTTACCGGTGCGTGTTGCGTGGGGCCGAGAGCGAGCCAGGGGAGCGGCCGGAGACGGTGCTGTTTGAGGCGACGCCGGAGAACGAGCTGGCACGGATCGTGGCGCCGCAGCAGGGCGGGATGCAAATCGAATTCGAGTTCAAGAATTGGGAGTGGAACCCGGCGCTGCCTAAGGAGCTGTTTGCGTTTGAGCCACCGCCCGATACGGTGATCGTAAATGGGGTGCTACCGGAGGCGCCGGGGATGCGTCAGTAGGAGTGTAGGGAAGTCTATCCCCAAGGGCACCATGGAGTTGACTCAGGAAACCCACCAGCCGCAGTCCTTTTTGGGGTACTCTCCGGATGAGGTAAACTAAAGGCCTATGGGGGAGTTTGTCTGCCGCGTAGCCGACGCCAACGGGCGAGTCTTCTCGCACGTGGAGGCCGCCGCGAGTGTCGAAGAAGCCCGGCAGAAGATGACGGATCGCGGGCTGTACATCTATTCGGTACAGTCGCGGAACAGCCTCCTCAGCGGGCTGCTGGGATTCCGTAAGGAACGGAAGATCGGCGGCAACGACTTCCTGATTCTCAACCAACAATTCAATACCCTGATCAAGGCGGGCTTGCCGATCCTGAAGGCACTGGACCTGCTGGCGACGCGCGCGACGGCGCCCAAATTACGGCCGGTCCTGACGCAAATTCGCGACCGCGTGAGGGAAGGGAAATCGCTCTCCGAGGCGGTGGACGAGGCGGGGGTATTTTCGAAGGTGTATTCGACGGCAATTCTGGCGGGGGAAAAGAGCGGCAACCTATCCGGGGTGCTGGAATATTACATTGCGTACCAAAAGGTGAGCACCGGGGTTAAGAAGAAGATTGTGGCCTCGCTGGCGTATCCGGCGTTGCTGGTAATCGTGGCGATCTGTATCGTGAGCTACCTGGTAACGGCGGTGGTGCCGAAGTTCGCGACGCTATACCGGGATTTGGGAGTGCCGCTGCCGGGACCGACGCGGATGCTGCTGACGATTACGGTGGATTACCGGAACTACATCCTGGGAGCATTCGCGGTGTTTCTCCTGGCGGTGGTAGCGACGTTTTTCTGGTCGCGTAGCGAAGAGGGTGGAGTAGTGGTGGACCGGGCGGTGTTCAAGCTGCCGCTGCTGGGTGACACGTTGCTGAAGTTTCAGGCTTCGCAGTTTTGCCGGACGCTGGCGACATTGCTGACCGGCGGGACGCCGCTGGTGGCGGCGCTGCAGACGGCGTCGGAATCCATCACCAGCCGGCTGGTGCGGGGCTCGGTGAACCGCGCGACGCAGATGGTGAAAGAAGGCGATTCGCTGCATGGGGCGCTGTCGACGGGCAAAATCATGCCGGTGTTGGCCCTGGACATGATCGAAGTTGGCGAATCGAGCGGCGCACTGGCGCCGATGCTGAACAGCGTTGCTGAGTTTTATGAAGATGAGGTGAGCCTGCGGCTGGGAGCGCTGGTTTCGCTGATCGAACCGGTTATTCTTATATTTATGGGGCTTTTGGTAGCCTTCATCCTGATCTCCCTATATCTGCCGATATTCTCGTTCTCGGTGAACGGAAACACGGGAGGGAGTTAAGGCAAAGAGCGTATGGCGACGACGGACTCCAACCTGCGTGACCCGGGCCTGCCCGGCGACGGTCCGACAGACCTGAGCCAAGAGCGCGAGGTGGCGCGGAAGCTCGCGGAGCGATACCGGTGCGGGTTCATTGACCTTGCGGAGCAGCGCATCGACCCGGAACTTTTCCGGACGATTCCGGCGGACCTGATGTTCCGTTACAACTTCGTGCCGCTGGTGGCAAACAACAACACGCTGGTGATCGCGGTGGCCGATCCGGGCATGGTGATACTGAGCGACGAGTTGCCGCTGTTGCTGGGAAAGAAGCTGGCCTACAAGGTGGCCACAGCGCGACAGATTGGCGACCTGCTGAAGCGGACGGAGCAGTCGCAGCGCGTGCTGGAGCAGGCTACGGAAGCGTTCACGCTGCAGGTCTCGAAAGAAGACGAAGATGCCGACGAGACAATTTCCGGCGACCGGTTGACAAGGGATACAACGGTCAGCCCGGTGGTCCGCCTGGTGGAAACAATCATCTTCACCGCGCTGGAGCGGCGTGCGAGCGACATCCACATTGAGGCGCGGGACACGGAAGTGGCGGTGAAATACCGCATTGACGGCGTGCTGCAGCACGCCATGCAGCCGATCGCGAAGGAATGGCATTCGACGGTGCTATCGCGCATCAAGGTGCTGAGCGAACTCGACATCGCGGAGCGGCGCGTGCCACAGGACGGGCGCTTCCGGGTGAAATACAAGGGCCGCTATATTGACCTGCGCGTTTCGATCATGCCGGCGAACCACGGCGAGGATGCGGTGCTGCGCGTGCTGGACAAAGAGACGCTCTCGGAGAAATTCCAGAACCTCAGCCTGGACGTAGTGGGCTTTTCGCAGGACGAGACGAAACGCTTCCGGCGATACATCCGCGAGCCGTACGGCATGGTACTGGTGACGGGGCCGACGGGGTCTGGCAAGACGACGACGCTCTACGCGGCAATCAACGAAATCAAGACCGACGAAGACAAGATCATCACGATCGAGGATCCCGTCGAATATCAACTTAAGGGCATTACGCAGATCCCGGTCAACGAAAAGAAGGGGCTGACGTTTGCGCGCGGGTTACGATCGATTCTGCGCCACGACCCGGACAAGATCATGGTGGGGGAAATCCGCGACCAGGAGACGGCGCAAATCGCGATTCAATCGGCGCTGACGGGGCACCTGGTGTTCACGACGGTGCATGCGAACAACGTGACGGACGTGATCGGGCGGTTCATTAACATGGGTGTGGAGCCGTACAACTTCGTTTCGGCGCTGAACTGCATTATGGCGCAGCGCTTGGTGCGCCTGATCTGCCCCAACTGCAAGCGGCCAAAGAAATATACGCCCGAGGAGTTGCGCGAGTCGGGAATCGATCCCAACAAGATGGCGGACTTCGTGTTCATGGAAGGGGTGGGGTGCCTGGAGTGCTCGGGAACGGGCTATCACGGGCGTACAGCGATCTGCGAATTGCTGGACTTGAGCGACCACATCCGCGAAATGATCGTGGGGAGGCGTCCGACCTCGGAAATCAAGCGCGCAGCGATTGAGGAAGGTATGATCACGCTGCGTGAAAGCGGCCTGCTGAAGGTGAAGACCGGCATGACAACGTTACGGGAAATCAACAAGGTGACCTTCGTTGAGTAGCGTGAGCACCCAACGGACGGGACCGCGAAAGGCGGGGCTATTCCACCGGCTGGAGCGGTGGCTGGAGGCGACACCGCATCCGGGCCTGGCGATCGAAATTGCTCCGGAGCGAGTTGCCGCAGCACGGTTTTCGAGGGCGGGGTCGGTGGAAGGATTTGCGGTAGAAGCGCTGCCGGCGGGAGCGGTTGTGCCGTCGGCGATTGAGACGAACATCGTGAATGCGGCGGCGGTGAAGACGGCAATGTCGAATCTGGCGCAGACGCTGAAGATGAAGGACGAGGACGCGGCGCTGCTGGTGCCCGATCCTGTGATTCGCGTGTTCGTGCAACACTTTGACGAATTTCCGCGCTCGGCGGAAGAAGCGACGCCAATGCTGCGGTGGAAGCTGAAGAAGAGCGTCCCGTTCGAGGTGGACGAGACCTTGCTGTCATTCATGCGGCAGCAGCCGAGGGGCGACGGCGTGGACGTGGTGACCGCGATTGCGCGGCTGCGAATCATCAAGGAATACGAAGCGATGCTGGATGGAATCGACGTGCGGCCGGGAGTGGTGCTGAGCTCGACGCTGGCCGCGATTTCGCTGCTGGAAGATCACAAGCCGACGCTGCTGGCGCGACTTTCGGGAACGTCGTTGACGACGGCGATTGTGCGGGAAGGCGTTCTGGCGGGATACCGCTGTACGGAGCTCCCCGCCGCGGTGTCGCAGATTACGCCGCAAATGTTGCTGGAGGAAGTGTTTCCCCTCGCGGCGTACTACCAGGACACCTGGCAGGAGGGCATTCAAGCCGTGCGGGTGGCGGGCCTGGCGCGACGCCTGCCGGAGTTTGTGCGACCGCTGCAGGATGAGTTTCAGTGCGACGTGGGATCGCTGCTGAATTCGGCGATTTCCGAGGGCCGCCTGCAGAGCGACGCACGGCCGCTGGCGGACCGGGAACTTGAGGGGTTGGTCGGTTGGATGATGCACCGGGATTAGAGAAGAGGGAAGCACCAAGGCTATGTACGCTCGATTAAATCTCGCGACGCGGCCGCTGATCAGCGAGCGGCGATTTTTTGCGGCGACGGCCACGCTGGGAGCGCTGGGCTTGGTGTTGCTGGTCGTGCTGGGGTGGCGCTTCCACACAGTGCGGCAGCAGGACGCGAATTTCCGCGCACGGAGCGGCAGAGTGGAGCAAGAAATGGCGAAGGTCAGCCAGCAGCGATCCGACCTGGAGAAGTATTTCGCGCAGCAGCAGGCGGCGGGTTTTCAGGAGAACGCGAAATTCGTGGTGGGCGTGCTGGAAGCGCGCAGCATCAATTGGACGCAGATGTTCATGGACCTGGAGAAGACGTTGCCGCCGGGCGTACACGTGCTGCACATCGAGCCGAAGCTGGAGAACGGAGTGGTGTCGGTACACTTCGTTGTGGGAGCTATGAACCAGGAGGCGAAACTGAAGCTGCTGAGGGCGTTCGAAAATTCGCCCGCGTTCGCGCGGGTGGAAGTTCTTTCCGAACACACGGAGACGCGAGCTGGCGCCGATCCATTGACCATTGAATTTGAGGCGGAATATCCGAACAGCTGACCATGAAAAAAATGGGGACCAAAAAGACGATGATCCTGGCGGCGGTGGGACTGCTGTTCGTGCTGGATGGCGCGCTAGCCTACTACAACGCGAAATTGAGCAAACAGGACGAAAATCCGGAACAACTGCTGAAGTTGCGAACGAGGGATCTCTCGCTGATGAAGGCGGACGTGGAACGAGCGGAGAAAATCAAGGCCGACATGCCGGCGGTGCAGAAATACTTCGGGCAATTTGAAGGCACCTTGCCGCCTCCGGGCAAGGGCTATTCGGTGATCTCGCAGGAATTCGACGAGATTTCGCGCGAGACGCGCGTGCAGGTGGAAGGGCTGAAATTCCGGCAGTCGGACGTGAAGGGGCGGGACGTAGACAAGCTGGAAGTCCAAGCGACGCTTAGCGGCGACTACCCAGGGATCGTGCGGTTCCTGAACCGGCTGCAGCGTTCGAAGAACCTGTACATCGTGGACGAGCTGGGGCTCGATTCGGTGACCTCGACGGGGCCCAGTGCAGCGTCCCCAGGCATGGTGAAAGTGGAATTGCATTTGCGATCGTATTTCCGGAAGGCGTGATGGCGCAGACGAAACAACAGAAGGAGTTGATGGTTCTGGGCGTGTTGGTGGTGCTGGCCGGAGCACTTTGGTACATGTATTTCGGGCGCTCGACGAAGCGGGGTTCCGGGGTCACGGCGGGTGGGGGGTATACGGAGATAAATGCGAAGGATTACCGCAGCGTGCTGATTGATCTGGAGAAGACCCAGAAGACGGAATATAAGAGCTCAGGGCGGAACATATTTGTGATCGGGCCGATGCCCGTCGAAGAGGTGAAGCAGGGACCGGTGAAGGTGGCATTCCGCAACGTTGGCCCGATGCCGCCGCCACCGCCGCCTCCTGCGCAGCTGCCGATGGTGTTTTTCGGGTACGGCACGGTGCCGACGGGAGGGCCGCGGCAGGCGTTTCTGAAGGATGACAACGGCGATGACGTGCACATCGTGAGCGAGGGCGACGTACTGCTAAATCACATCCGCATTCTGCACATCGGGAACGAGCGGCTGGATTTTGTGGACATCAATACCGGACAGAAGGGTTCGAAGGCTCTGGAGGCGCCCCCGGCGGCATGAAGCGAGCACGTCCAATCCGGGGGAAGCGCGCGGGGCAGGAAGGCTACGCACTGGTGCTGGCGGTTTTCCTGCTGGCGCTGGTGGTAGTTTCGCTGGCTACCGTTACGCCGAACATCCTGATTAACGGACGGCGCGAAAAAGAAGAAGAGATGATCTGGCGGGGAAAGCAGTACGTGCGGGGGATCCGGCTGTACGTGCGCTACTACCAGATGCATGGCGGCCAAACGCGGTTTCCGACTTCCATGGACGACCTGGTAAAGAACAACGTGGGGATCCGGTTCATGCGGCAGGCGTACAAGGATCCGATGAACATGAAGGATGGATCTTGGCGTTTCATTTATGTGGGACCCAACGGGCAATTAATCGGAAGTTTGAAGGAGCATGCGCTGGGATCGGTGAGTGCGGGGGTTGGCGGCACAAGCGCGGGAGGATTTGGGTCCTTGTTCGGCGGGAGCGGGCAGGGCGCAGGGAATTCGGGGGCGCAGAATTCGTCGTTTGGGAGTTCGGGGTTCGGCGGGTCTTCCTTCGGGAATAGTTCTTCTGGCAACAGTTCTTTCGGGAACAGTTCGTTCGGAAATTCAACCGCAAATACAGGTATGACTCCGGGCCAAGCGGGAACGAATTCCAACGCTGCTGCGCCGGCGGACGCACCGAGTGGAGACAACCCGCAAGGGACCGATGCGATGTCGACCCCACAAGCGATTCAGACAGCGGACGTGACGTCGGATATTGTCGGTGGAAATATCATCGGGGTTGGCAGCAAGGTGAACCAAAAATCGGTGATCTGGTACGACAAGGCGAAGAATTACCGGCAATTCGAGTTTATCTGGGATCCTTCGAAAGAGCCAATCAACGGTGGAACGAACTCGGGGGTGGTCGGGGTTCCGCCGCAAGTGCCGCAGAATGGTAGCAATTCGATCTTCAGCAGTCCCGGAGGGGCGAGCACATTCGGGCAGGGCAACAACGGAACCAATGCGAATCCGGGGCAAAACGGGACGCCGGATCAGCCGCCGCCGGGGCAACAATCGCCCAATCCGCAGTAAGTCCTCGAATCTTCCGCGATCCAAATCCGGAAGAAAGTTAGCTCACAAAGAAAATCAGACGGAACGCGAGAAATTGTCCGGGCTTTGAACCCCGTTTCGCCCGGAGTTATTTGCCGGCGCTAAATCGCCTGCCCTTTATCCAATGCTTCTGAGGGGACTTCCAATCAACTTCCTGCGTTGGTTTGCAAAGCGGCGGCGGGGCCGGAGGCTTCGGCTTTCAGTTTGGCGTAGGTCTTGGTGATGCGCTGCACGTACTTCATCGTTTCGAGGTAGGGAGGGACGCGGCGACCGTATTTATCCACGGTTTCGGGGCCGGCGTTGTAGGCGGCGAGGGCCAGAGTGAGATTGTTGCGGTACTTCGCCAGCAAGCTGCGGAGATACAGCGTGCCGCCGTTGATGTTCTGCTCCGGGTCGAAGGAGTCACTAACGCCGAGGGATTGCGCAGTCTGCGGCATGAGTTGCATCAAGCCGCGCGCATTTTTTGGCGAGACTGCTTTGGGATTGAAATTCGACTCGATGGAAATGACGGAGTGGATGAGATCGGGGTCGAGATGATAGCGCGCGGCGGCGGCAAGGATGAGTTTCTGGAACGGAGTCTTGTCGGTGAGGGGCGGCGTGTTGGGTTCGAAGAGTTCTTCGGGCTCGATGGCGACAATGTCATCGATGGGTACTTCGGCAATGCCGCCCTGAATGTGCAGGCGATATTTGTCGCCGAGAATCTCGTAGCCGGTTACGTCGAGGCGTGCGCCGCTGCGAAGGACGACATAGTCGGCGCGGGCGGGGGCGCCGGCGAGAAGGCACACGGCGGAGGCGAGAGACGCGAGGAGGGGAAGCTTCAGGCGCACTCGGGCGTCTCCCGCAGGGCGAAGCGTTCGATGGCGGCGGCGACGCCGTCATTATCGTTGGTATGAGTGACATGCCAGCCGCGCGTTTTGAGCTCGGGCACCGCGTTCTCCATCACCACAGGGATTCCCGCAAAGGATAGCATTTCCTCGTCGTTGTGATTGTCCCCAATGGCCAGGATTTCCGCGCGAGCGACGCCACGCAAACCTGTCCACTCGGCCAGTGTGGTGCCCTTGGAGACGCGGGGGTTGATGACGTCAATCATGGAAAAGTCCTTGGCTTCATAGACAGTAACGGCGATGGCGAATTCGTGCATGAAGGCGGCGCTTCGAAGAGCGCGTTCGGCTTCGCGCATGGGCCCCACAGGGCCAGAGAGCATCACCTGGATGGGGTCTTCGGTGAGGCAGCTTTCGAGAGGACGCGCTTCAGCGAGAAAGGGAAGATTGCGCTGGTAGTAAGCGCCGCGAATGCCGTCTTCGAGGTCAATCGTTTCGAGCATCACCTGGTTGGCGAGCGGTCGGTCGAAGACAACGGAGGCCCCGCTACGCCAGGGGCGGGTGGTTTCGAGGACGCGGCGAGCGGTGTCGCGGAGGAGGAGGTGGCGGAGATGCGTGTGGCCTTCCTTGGTGCGGACGAGGGCGCCGTTGTTGACGATCATGGTGAGCGGGGAGTCGATTTGCTTGGCGACAGGAAGAGCGAAATCGAAGCGGCGTCCGGTGACGAGGGCGACCTCGATGCCGCGGCGGACGGCCTCGGCGATGGCGGCGCGGTTGCGGTCGGAGACGGAGAAGCGGCTGTTGAGGAGGGTGCCGTCAATGTCGAGAGCGATGAGCCGGATGGGCATCTGGGTATTTTAGCGCAGGATAGGCGGCCGGTCTGAAGCGCGGCCATTCCGTAAATCGAGCGACGCTCTAGAAAGCGCGCCCGCCCCTGAATCCGGCCGCTACAAAGCCGGCGGAAGAGCGTGTGGTAGACTCGGCGCATGACGACGCGGCGGCTCTACTATGACGATTCGTATATGCAGAATTTTGAGGCCCGGGTGTTGAGTTGTTTGCCGGGAAGCCCGGTGCAGGGGAGTTCGGGGACGCGGCCGGGGTGGGAAGCGATCCTGGACCAGACGGCCTTTTATCCGACGTCGGGAGGGCAGCCGAACGATCTGGGGCTGCTGGGAGAGGCAGAAGTGCTGGACGTGCGTGATGAGGATGAGGAGATCGTGCACATCGTGGACCGGGAGGTGGAAGTCGGGCAGGTCACTGGATGTGTGAACTGGCCACGGCGTTTCGATCACATGCAGCAGCACACGGGGCAGCATTTATTGTCGGCGATGTTCCAGGAGCGATTTGGGCTGCCGACTGTGTCATTTCATCTGGGAGATGAACTGTGCACGATCGATTTGCGGGGGCGCGAGCCTTCGCGGGATGAGTTGCTGGGCGGGCAGAGGGCGGCGAACCAAGCTATTTTTGAGGACCGTCGGGTGACCGTGCGGTACGGGACGGCAGATCAGCTTGCGGAATTGGGCGTGCGGAAGCAGGTGGAGCGTGAGGGAATCTTGCGCGCGATCGAAATTGAGTCGGCGGATTTACAGCCATGCGGCGGGACGCATGTGAAATCGCTAGGGCAGGTCGGGCTGATCCTGGTGCGAAATTGTAATAGGGTGCGGCAAGACTGGCGTGTGGAATTCGCGTGCGGGCGAAGAGCGGAGCGGCTGGCTTCGGAGGACTTTGAACGGGAGCGGAGCCTGGCGAGTGCGCTGAGTTGCGCAATTGACGAGCTGCCAGAAGTGGTGGATAAACTGGCGGCGGAGCGGGACGCGCACTTCAAGAGTCTGCGAGGCGCGCTGCAGCAACTGGCGGAGGCCAAAGGAGCGCAAATGGCAGCGGCCGCGGCAGCGGATGGAAGCGGTTTGCGGATTGTGTGCGAGGTGCTGCGAGGCGCGCAAACGGAGTTGTTGCTGCCGCTGGCGACGGAGATTGCGAAGAGCGAACGGACGGTAGCGTTACTGGCGATGGAGGAGACAGGGCAGCTGGTGTTCGCGCAAAATCCGGCGGCGGGAAGGGATTTGGCGGCGGTGCTGAATAGCGTGCTGGCGGCGTGTCCTGGCAAAGGTGGCGGGAGCAGGGATTTTGTGCGGGCGAAGCTAAGCGATGCAAAAGCGGCAGGGGAGGCTGTGGAGATGGCTCGGAGGATCGTTACGCTGCAGAGCGAGGGAGGGACGTGAAGGAGGGAGGAAAAGGCGCAACGCGGAACCCCCTTTGGCTTCGCTCCCTTCGCCGCTCAGGGCGAGCAGGGCAGGCAGGAGGCGCAGAAAGTAGAGGGAATGAGGCTACGGCTTGCCCCGCGGGAATCGCCGGGCGATACGAAGTTAGAAAAAACGGGTGCGGACGCGGTCAGGGAGTTTGGCCAGGTCCACGAGGGTGAGAAAATCGATGGTCTTGAATTCGCGGTCGATGGCCGGAGGGCCGCAGATGCGGCCGGAGATTTCAAGGTAGGCGCGGAAGAGGCGCGGGGGGCGTTCGACTTTGATGGGTTCGCCGGTGGACTGGCATCCCTGGCCGGGCTGAGGAAAAGTGCGCAGCGAAGGTTCGACGAGGTACTTGTCCTTGAGCGAGTCGTACATGGCGGCGCCGTAATTCTCGTCCTGCGAGGAAATGGAACTGCAGCCGATCAGGTAACGCGATTCGTTGCGAGTGGAATAGACGGCAATGCCTTTCCAGAGGGCGTGGAGGACCATGATGTTGCGGAAATCCACGTGGACGCAGGCGCGACCGAGTTCAAGCACTTCGCGGCGGATAGGCTCGAACACGGAGAAATCGAAGATCTGGTTGCCGTAGTAGCCGAGATTCCGGCGAGCGACCTCGCCGGTTTGCAGCCGGTAGGTGCCGACCAGTTTGCCGGATTCGAGATCCATGACCATGAGGTGGTCGCAAAAATGGTCGAAGGGGTCGATGTCGAGGCCGTCGCGCTCGGATGTGGACAAGCCTTCCCCGAGCTCGAGATTAAAGACTTCGTAGCGAAGGCGCTGGCAAGCGAGGAGATGCTCGGGTTTATGGGCTAAACTGACTCGGAAAAGAGAGGTTTCGGTTAAGAGTGGATCGCTCGTTACCGTTTTCACAGTTGACCTCTGGCTGCCCTCAGTGTGGCGTGACGCAAGTTTCGGAAGTGTTTCAACCAGGTTATTTTCCCGCGTAGACTGTGTACCGTTACGAAGCGTTCCCTGACTCAGCTACTATTTTACCCGTACAGCGAGGGAAATGGAACTCTGTACGGGCGGCCAGTTGCGGACACGGAGGAACGGGCTGGAACGCCGGGTCGTGGTGGGGAGAAGGGTGTTCGAGGCGACACTGACTGGCAGCGGGCCGTGGTGGGGTTTTGCTCAATCGGTATAGAATCTGGGATGTTTGCCGGTGTCTTTGCACGCATCGCTTATTTGGGGAGGGTAAATGGCAACTGCAACTGCTCCATCGCAGGCGTCAGCGGAAGCGAGGCCGTTACCCGGCCGGCGTTACGACCACCGCTACTTTTCCCTGATGGCGATCCTGGTGCTGGTGACCGTGTTTATTGGCTTTGGGCCCACCTACTATTGGGCCGGGGTGTTTGAAGCGGCGCTGCCCAGCCCGGTTATTCATGTCCATGGAGCGGTGTTCAGCTGCTGGGTTTTGCTGTTGCTTGTGCAGACTTCGCTGGTGTCCGCGCGCCGGGTGGACATTCACCGGCGGCTGGGGGTGGCGGGATTCTTCGTAGCGGGCCTGATGGTGATACTGGGCCTGTGCGCCGCGCTGAATGCACTTGTGAATCACCGAACCCGGGGAGAACTGGATCCGCGCGTGTTTTTCGTGGTTCCGTTCACGGACATTCTGACGTTTGCCGGGTTAATTTTCTTTGCGATGTGGTATCGAAAGAATTCGGCGGCGCATAAGCGGCTGGTGCTGCTGGCCACGGTCGCCTTGCTGACAGCGGCTTTTGCCAGATTTCATGTGGGCTTTCTAGGGGGAAACATCGTGCACGCGATGTTTATGTCCGACCTGTTTGTGATCGCGCTGGCGGCGTACGATTACTGGTCTACGCGAACGATTCAGCGAGCGACGCTGCTGGGGGGCCTGTTTCTTGTCGTAGTGCAGTATGGGCGGCTGCCGCTTTCGCAGACGACGGGGTGGATGCACTTTGCGAGCTGGACGCAGGCGCATACGGGCTGGCTGAAGTAGTCTCAAATTCTCGAAACAGCGGAGAAGCAGCAATCTGTTAGGGGGGCGCGCGTGGCGTATCGCGGGCACTTTGCGCGGGAGACGGCCGCGGATGAGATTGCGCTGGTGGTGCGAGGATTCGTGAAGCGGAGCTACCGGGACCAGGAGAGGCCGCGGCCAAGGACGAAAATGAAGAGCAGGGAAGCGATGGCACCGACGGCGATCCAGGCGGGACTGCGGCGGATCGTGTCCGCGGGGGCGTTGGGCTGGCGCCACTTGCGCATCATGGAAGGCAGGCTGAGCAGGCCGGCGTTGGCGCCGAGGGTGGACGGAAGCGCCGAGGCGATCACATAGAACAAGCCTGCCGGATTCAGAAGGCCCGCGAGACCAGCAAGAATCCCATCCGTGAAATAGGGCGTCCAGCTTAGCCGGCGGATTCTGCGCGGATCCACATCCGGGCGCGAAAATGCCTGGAGCTTGCGGCCAACCAGAAGCATGGACGCAAAATAGGTGGGCACGCCGAGCAGGACGAGGCCGAGCCGCCACATCCACTGTGGGTGTAAACCGTGGATTACCGCGTTCCAATCGCCGAAGCCGGCAATTCCAGAGAAGAGAAAATAGCCCGTGCCGGTGAAGAGATTGCCCGCCAAGGCGAGTGTGAGGAAATAACAGGTTGCGGGCGAATTGCGCTTGGGATTTCGGAGCAAGAGCCAGAAGATCGCGCCGAAGAAGAGATTCACCAGGGTGCCGTTGGCGGAGATCCATCGGGTGGAAAGATCGGATTGCAGGGCGACAGTGCTGATCGTGAGGGTGTGAGCGCCGCTGAGCCAGGCGGTGAGCCCGTGGCCCAGGCCTTCGTGGAGAAGGTCCTGAAGGATGCAGGCCAGGGCTGCGATGGAAATCAGGGTGAGGCGATCGTCTTTGGGCGGCGTGGCCGGGGAATCCATAGTGAGTGTTCTATCACAAGCTGCCTTGCTGGAGTGTTTAGAAGCAGACTGTTTGTCTCCAGAATTCGGAGGATGCACGAGAGGTTCATCTCCGCTGAGACCTTTTGCCGGAAAAGTCGCGCCCGTCGCCCGATTACAAGAAAACATTTCGTGTTTTTCAAGCGCGGAATCCGCGTAAGATATGCCGAGAAAATTAGGTTGGCCGACGTCCGCGGCGAGACGCACCGCTTGGCGCCAGCGGCTTTTGGACGAAGAGAAGACAGTAGGGAAGCGGAGATTACAGAATGAGACTACTTTCGCGCAGGAAGATGCTCCGGAACGCAGCGTTGCCGATCGCCGGGACCTTTGCGCTTCCTGCTTTGGCGTCGGCGGTCCAGGAGGCGAGCACTCCCCAGCAGCGTCCGAAGCTGAAGATCACCGATGTGCGAACGGCGCAGGTTCGCGTGCATGGATTGCAAACGCACATACGCGTTTACACCGATCAGGGACTCTATGGACAAGGAGAAGCAACCGATGCGGATGTTGGAACTGTTGCCCTGGTCAACCAATTTCGGCGGTTTTTGATCGGCCAGGATCCGCTGAATGTGGACGCGCTGTGGGAGAAAATCCGCGTATCCGGAATTTTCGCAGGGGCGCAAGGCGGGCAATATGTCACGGCGCTGTCGGGCCTGGAGATTGCGTTGTGGGATTTGGCCGGTAAGGCGCTGGGCCTGCCTGTTTATCAACTTTTGGGCGGGAAGTTCCGGGATAAGGTGCGCATCTATTGCGATTCCGACATGGAGGATCCCATGTCGGCGGAGGCTACCCGGAAGATGGCCTGGATCAAGGAGCAGGGCTTTACGGCCATGAAGATTGATCTCGACGATGCGAGCGATCCGAACCGCTTCGACCGGGTGAACTGGACCGCGAACAATGCCGAGGTCGACCGCATGGTGATGTGGGTCAAGCACGTGCGGGAATCCATACCCAGCGGGATGGAACTGGCCTGCGATATGCACGGGCGGTACGACGCGGGCACGGCCAAGCGCGTGGCCAAGGAACTGGAGCCTTTCCGTTTGCTGTGGCTGGAAGAGGTGGTGCCAGCGGAAGACATTGACGCGATGGCAGACGTGCGCCATTCGACGTCCACGCCCATCGCCGCCGGAGAGAATTTGTACATGCGCTGGGGGTATCGCGAACTGCTGGATAAGAATGCCGTGGACATTATTCAGCCGGACATTCAAAAAACCGGGGGGCTGTCGGAAGGAAGGAAAGTCGCTAACCTCGCGCAGACGTATTACGTGCCGGTGGCGCCGCACTGTGTGGTGTCGCCCATCGGTTTGATGTCCACGGCGCATGTTTGTGCCTCGATTCCGAATTTCCTGGTTTGCGAATGGCACTGGATCAACTTCCCGGAGCTGTGGAAGAACTGGGTGAAGGAAGGCGAGATTATCCAGAGGGGCTATGTCACGGTTACGGACAAACCAGGCATTGGCGTGGAGATGAATGAAGAAGTGGCGCGCAAGGCGCAAATTCCGGGTACTACGTGGTTTGAGCCGAACAAGGCGTGACGCGAAGATGGGGGCGAGGCAGATGATGACCGGACACTTGAGGCTGATCGAGGGTGCAATTGTGTGCCTGGCGCTCGGGGTTGCCGTGGCGCCAAGAGCAAGCGCGCAACAAGGATTCTTTACTTCCACGGATGTGATCAAGTACACGCCGGACTGGCATGGAGAGCGGTTTGCGGACGGGCGTCCCAAAGTGCCGGATGAGATTCTGGATCGCATGAAGCGAGTGACTCTGGAAGAGGCGTGGGCGGTGCTGCAGCAAAACGGGTTTATGCATCAGTACGAGGATGGCTGGTTATCCATTCACCCGGACAAAGTGCTGGTGGGGCGCGCGCTTACGGCTGCGTGGATGCCGGGCAGGCCCGACGTGCAGAAGTTACTTGAGGAAGAGGGGGCAAAGGAGCACCGGATCGGGGGAATGAACGCCTGGCCGGTGGACATGCTGCAAAAGCGCGATGTATATGTCTGCGACCATTTTGGGTTGAAAGAAGGCGGACCGTCCATCGGCGACAACGTGGGGAATGCGATCTACGCCAAGTCGGGGAACGGGATTGTTTATGACGGCGCAGTGCGGGACATCAATGGCCTGGAGGAACTGCCGGATTTTGTGGCGTTTGTGCGCTTCTACGATCCGTCGCACCACTATGGCTCGCTGAAATCCGGGAAGCTTCTGAACTCCACCATGGTGAGCATCAATGCGCCGACGCGCATCGGCCATGCGATGGTGGTGCCCGGAGATGTGGTGCTGGGGCGCAACGGCGGGGTCATCTTCATTCCGGCACAGCTGGCCGAGGAAGTGGTGAAATATTCGGAGGAGACGCATCTGCGCGATCTTTTTGGACACGAGCGACTGCAGGAAGGGAAGTACACGGCGGGGCAGATTGACGCGCGTTGGTCGGATGCGATTGAGCAGGATTACTACCAGTGGTTGAGGGAGAACGAGGAGCATTTGCCATTCCCGAAGGCGCGGATTGAGGAAATCTTGAAAGAACGCAAGTGATCTGGAGCGGCTGGCAGCGCGAGTTGATGAGTTTGCGACTGCCAAAGAACGGAATCGGTGCGCGGGGATGGTTGGTGGACGAGACCGGGCTCGAACCGGCGACCTCCTCGTTGCGAACTCGGACGGCGTCGAGTGCGTGCGATGCGCGGACGGCCGCTGCCGGGTCTCGGGGTCGTTCTCCGCGGCGGAACTCGAAGTGGGCCTCGTCTACGTGACGTTCGAACTGCGGGGCGGCACGGTTAAGACCGTCGCGGTCGACGTGAGCGTCGATGCGATCGTCGCCGAGAAGATCGCGAGCCAGCGGGAGAGGAAGTGAGGCTCTTTGTCGTGTTCGCGTCGGCGAAAAGCGAGGAGGGTCCCAGTAACCAACTTACCGGTAACGCGTGCGGACTCAGACGGTCGACGCAACAGCATCCAGCCCATTGATTCGACAATGCTTCGGTCGAAGAAACATCTGTTTGGTTGTACTCGGTCAAACCCTAGCCAGGGCAATGTTCTGGCTGATCTAGCCATAGCGAGCGATTTCGGCTTTCGCTTTCAATGCTACGCGGGTTTGTGCTTACCTTTGCGTCGACCCAGTGAGACCACCGGACAAATCGGGCGCTACTCCCGAGAGTTGCCCGTGATTCGCTCCGAGTAAGCGCTATTCGGGAGCGATCTCTCAGGCTCCACGCCGCTCGTGCTTCGGCGTTGTAAAAAAGAGCTCGTTGTCAGACTAGACGACACCTTGTAGATTGGACGCATGGCGCTCAAACGAATGGACAACGTAGGAATCGTCGTCGATGACCTCGGAGGGACGATTGATTTCTTTCGCGAGCTCGGCCTCGAGCTCGAAGGGCGGGCCACGATCGAAGGAGAATGGGCCGGACGTGTCACCGGACTGGGCGATCAGCGCGTCGAGATTGCCATGATGCGCACGCCGGACGGCCACGGCCGACTCGAGCTCTCCCGCTTCTTCACGCCGCCTGCCGTCGCGGATCACCGCAACGCCCCGGTGAACGCTCTAGGCTACCTCCGCGTAATGTTCGCTGTGGACGACATCGACGAGACTCTGGAAAGGCTCCGTAAGCGCGGCGCGCAGCTGGTAGGCCAAGTAGTCCAGTATAAAGAGGCGTATCGGCTCTGCTACATCCGCGGGCCTGAAGGGATTCTCATCGGACTCGCCCAAGAACTCAGCTGAGCCGCGATACGAAGACAATGACGAAGAGCGAAGTAGGCCCCGGTACGAACTTTACCGGTAACGCGACTTACCGGGACCTATCGAGACAACTAAGACTTTGGCCTACTCTTCTGGACGTAGTGAATAGCCTTTTGGAAGTTGCGCCAAGTCTGGGCGAATAGCATCCGCTGCTACGGGAACCCGAAGCTCAACACCGTCTTGGTATTTAAGAACGATTGTGAAGTCCATCGGCGAGCCCCTCAGGTCGAGGGACTTTTCAACCTTTTCGTTTGTGGACACGAACATCTGGGGAGCGTCGTAATATTCTCGCGAGGAAACGACCGAGAAACGCTGAGCGACCTTTTTATCAGTTCCGTATTGCAATTGTGGAGGTCGACTTAACTCATTCATGCTAGCGTATCCGAAAGCCACGTACCGCGCTGCCAGTGGACCGTCGCCATCTCCCTGGACTTCAAGTAAATCAGAGTTCGAGACGTATAGCTTCCTTCCGGTCAGAACGTTGTAATAGGAGTAGACGACAGGAACGTCGCAGCAGCCCCAGGCCGTAACGCGGTAGAAACGGTCCTGCACCCTTCCTTCGTTGCCTATTTCCTTCAGTGTCCACCGCACTTCACGCTCGCCGCCGCGCTTGACCGTCCAAGCCTTTACCGTGGCATGTCCTCGCACGCCTTCTACAAAGTCAGCGCGTTCATTGTGATAGGTTTCTTCCAAAAGTAAGGGCGCTTCGTAATTTCCCCCATCATCGAGTACTTCGGCAAAGCGGAAGGAACGATTCTCAGTGACATAGGTCCAGGCATCCTTGCCCCGCACTATGTATGCTGACGACTCAGCTCGATAAGGGGACACAGCTTTCTTTTCAGTGCTGAGGCCCGTATTCGGAAAGCCAAAAACTACCGCAACGAGAACTACCGCAACCGTTTTCACAGGGGCTCCTCCCGCAAGCATCCCAATCACACCGCACACAAAAACACTTCCAAAGAGCGATGATACTCTCGGGAAGCCGCTTCAGGTACGGGCCGAATTTCTTCTATCGTGCGTTTACACAAACAGGCCAGAAACGGACCGTTTTGGGTAGTGCTTGGTAAACGAGCTAACCGGAGAGGTCGTTCCTAGTACCCAAATGCGTTATCTTAGGAACACCATCCTGATGACTCAGGTGGGCCAAGCTCCCGATTAACGGATGTTTCATGCCGACAGAACTGACTTCCAAACAAATTGAGCTTCGCAGACGGATTCGAGCGAAGGGGCGGAGGCATTACATCTTCTATGCAGGTGTTCTGCGTTTCGGCGTGCCAATGTTCTTAGTCATGACACTTTGGCACTGGCACGACAGCTACAGGTGGCATATACCTCCTCGTGAGGACATTTCCATTGTTTGTGTCTATATTGCGTTCAGTTTGGCCCTGTGGCTAACTACAGGTTATTTCTTTGGCGTGACTATGTGGAAGCGCCTAGGTTTTGAGGATTCCACAGAAATCCAGCCGAATACGACCGCGAAGAACTAGCTGGCAAACCGCTCAAGTCCCGATTAACGCGGTAACCAGAGATGTGGGTACTTGTTCGAGGTCGGCGATAAACACAATCCACTCTCAGCGTCCGCCAAGTGCAAGCCAGAGCGGGTAGCCAATCACCGAGATGGCGGCTCCAATCAGGAAGGCAGCAAATAACAGGCGCTTGCGACTCTTCGGAAAACTTCGGGCATGTTCGTTCCAAGCACGCTTTATGGCGCGGTCACGTTTGCGCCACGTACCGATTCCCTCTGTCCCGACCCAATAATTACGAAGCAGAGTCTTGTCCTCCGCGTCCAACAATGGAAAGGTTTCGCGGATAACCAAGACGAAAGTCAGAATCGCCAGCACAAACAGAGCAAGGCTTATGGAATAGAAGAGGGTTTCCATATCGCAATTGTAATCGCAAGTTGCAGGCCAGTCCTCGGTGATTCACTGCGCCGTGCTCGTCAACTCTTGATAAACGCTTACCGGAAAGGTAGGTACTGGTTTAGCGTGCCTTGCGAAGGCCGCGCACTACCCCAACGGCGGCCATTCCAAACCAC
>DATIXE010000066.1:0-155528 GCA_035518915.1 Candidatus Eiseniibacteriota bacterium | reverse complement strand
GCATCTACTGTTACAATGCCGCTGGAGGCTCCTTCCCGCGCATGCTCCTGATCCGCATCCTTGGCGTGATCGTCCTGGTCGCCCTCAACGGTTTCTTCGCCGCCGCGGAATTTTCTCTCGTCACCGTGCGCATGTCGCGCGTCCGCCAACTCGTCGCGCGCGGGAACGCCCAGGCCAAAATCGTCGAGCAACTCCTCGCCGACATCCACCGTGTCGTTTCCGGCGTCCAGGTGGGCATCACGCTCTGCAGCCTGGCCATCGGCGCCCTCGGCGAAGCGACTCTCGCCCAAATGGTGCGCGACATCCTGCCCTCTTCCGGCAGCATCCGCTATCTCGTCCTGGCCCACGCTATCGCGCTCGCGATCGCCCTGGCGTTCCTCAGCGCCATCCACGTCGTCTTCGGCGAACTCATCCCCAAAAGCATCAGCCTGGCGCGCGCGGAACGCGTCGCTCTCCTGATCGCGCGCCCTTTCGCCTGGTTCCTCCGCTCCTTTCGCTGGGCCATTGATCTGCTCGACGGCGTTTCCGGCGTCATCGTGCGCGGCCTTGGCGTCATGCAGCCCGCCGGCCACGGCGTGGCCCACTCCACCGAAGAACTCCAGATCCAGATTCAGCAGGCTCGCGAACGCGGATTGCTCGCCCCCGGCGAGGAAAAATTCATCCTCAGCGCCATCGAGCTCAGTCAACTCCAGGTCCGCGAAATCATGGTCTCCCGCCCGGACATGCACACCCTCCCCATAGAAGCCGGGCTCGACGAGGTCATGAAAATCTTCGCCACCACCCAGCGTTCGCGCATCCCGGTCTATCGCGGCTCCGTGGATCACGTTCTCGGCTTCGTCCATATCAAGGACATGATGTGGGTTCTCCTCGATCGCGAACGCCGCCTCGAAGAGCGCCTCCCTCCCGCGCCCCCCTTCGATCTGCGCCGCGTCCTCCGCGAAGTTCTGATCGTCCCGGAAACCAAGCCCGCGAGCGAACTCCTTGTGGAACTCCGCGCCAAGCACGTCGGCATGGCCCTGGTCGTCGACGAATTTGGCAGCATTCTCGGCCTGGTCACCAAGGAAGACCTGCTCGAGCAACTTGTCGGCGAAATTCACGACGAATTCGACGTGGTCGAGAAACCCCTCACGCTTGCCGACGGCGCCGTCATCTTCGACGCCGGCCTCAACGTCCGCGACCTCGATTCGCAGTACAACATCACCCTTCCCGAGGATCCCGCCTACGCCACCGTCGGCGGTTTCGTCATGGATCAGCTCGGCTTCATCCCGCGCGGCGGCGAAAGCTTCGAATATGGGGGCTACCGCTTTTCCGTCGTCGAAATGGACGGCCGCCGCGTCGCGCGCGTGAAAATTCAGCGGCTCCGCGAGCCGGAACCCAGGAAACCCGGCGCCGTCGTTTCCGCCGCCTCCGCCAGCGCAGCCAAGTCCCTTCCAAAAGAGAAGGATCGCTAGGTCCTCAGTCGCAGGTCCCGGCGTTTCAGAGTGTAAGCATGGACAAGACTCGGCGGCACGAGCGTTGAGTTCCCCGCAGCTCCCATACAGAATGTAGATGTGAGTCCGCACAAGCACCGGCTCGCCGATTACCTGCGGCCCAAAACGCTGGCGATGTTGCTGCTCGGGTTTTCTTCCGGCCTTCCTTTTTATCTGGTCGGCAATACCTTCGGCTACTGGCTGCGCGACGAACGTACCTCCCTCACCGCGATCGGGTTCCTGTCCTGGGTAGGCATTGCCTACTCTCTGAAATTTCTCTGGGCTCCCATGATGGACCGCGTCGACTTGCCCTTGTTCAAACGGCTGGGACATCGCCGCGGTTGGATGATGTTCTCACAGATCGTCGTCGGGCTGGCGCTCGCGGCCATGGGGGCCACTGGCACGAACGCTGGACTGGGCCGCCTTGGCGCTCTTGCGCTCGTCGCTGCCTTTGCCTCATCCACACAGGACATTGTCGTCGACGCCTGGCGCATCGAATCGGCGGACGATGGGGATGAACAAGGCCTCCTCGCATCTGCCTATCAGTTCAGCTATCGCATGGCGCTGCTGGCTACGGATACCGTTATCCTCATCCTGGCCGCGGCCGTGGGCTGGCGTATGTCCTACGGTGTCTACGGCGCATGCATGGCCATCGGAATCATCGCCACCTGGTTCGCCAAGGAACCCGAGCGCGCGGATGCGGTGATGGATGAAAAGCGCGAAGCGCCGCTTTGGACGCCACGCGGTTTCCTCGACGCGGTTGTCGGGCCGTTCATCGCTTTCTTCCGCGCGCATGGCTGGCTTGCGCTTTTGATGCTGGCCGCCATCAGCCTCTACCGCTTGCCGGACTTCATCATGGGCCCAATGTCCAATCCCTACTACCACGACCTTGGCCTTACGAAGCAAACGGTCGGTGCGGTCCGCGGCTCCATCGGACTCTTCGCTACGTTCGCGGGCATCGCCGCGGGCGGGTTCTGTTCCCTGAAGCTCGGCTACATGCGCGCCCTCATCATCGGCGGCATCCTGCAGGCCGCGGCGATTGCGGCGTATGCCGCTCTCGCATTCGCGGGTGTGAGCATTCCTCTATTCGCGCTCGTCATGGCCGGTGACAACTTCGGAATCAGCTTTGCCGGCGTTGCGCTTGTCGCGTATATGTCGAGCCTCACCAGTCTTGGATACACCGCCACGCAGTATGCGCTTTTGAGCTCGACCTATGCCTGGCTGGGAAAGATCTTGAAGGGGTTTTCCGGCGCCGCGGTAGAAAACCTGAGCGCCTCGCACGGCCTCATTCACGCTTACGGCATTTTCTTCATCGCTTGTGGGCTGACCGGCGTGCCCGCCGTCCTTCTGTTCGCGGCCTTAGGCTACTGGCACAGGCACAAGCAGCCATCCCCCGCCGCCGCATAGCAAGTCCGCCCGACCCTGCCTTTGTAGCGGCCGCCTTCTGAGGCGGGCGCGTTCCGTCCCCAAAATCTCCGGAGTGGAGACAGCAGCTTCGCGCTTAACGCATTCTGCCGCCCGCCGGGGCTCACACCGAAATCTGCGCGTCCCCCCAACTCTTCCGCGTTGCCCAACCGACGGCACTATCCCTTGTTCAAAACCACCGCCGCGCCGCGCCCCAACCCCAGCGTCTTCGCCGCGCTGCCCTTGTTCACGCCAATTTCCACCTGACCGCTCGAACCGATAAACGCGAACGCCTCTCCCGCCGCGCCTCCCGAAAACGTCGGAAGCAGCTTCGCGATCGCGTGGCTACCCACCTGCAATTGGATCGCGCCCTTCTCCAGCGCGTCTTTCGGCAAATCCTCCGCGCGAAAATTCGTGATCAGGTTGCCGAACGTATCCACCTTCACCACCACGCCCTTCATCGCTCCATCCGATTCCTTCGGCCGCGGCATCGCGAATCGCTTGAAGTCCGTAATCTCCTCGCCCATGCTGCCCGGCTGCCAGTTTTTCGAAAGCCACCCGGCCACCGCTGCGAAAATGTCTCGCCCGTGAAACGTCTTGCTCACCGGCTGCAAAAAGTAATGTTCCGCCGTCAAATGGCGCACCAGAAAATTCTGTTCCTTCTCGTACACCGCCGAGAGCACGCCGTTGTCCGGCGCGATGAAATATTGATTCTGCCCGCTCACCAGAATCGGCCGCCTCTCGGTGCCCACGCCCGGGTCCACCACCACCACGTGAATCGTGCGCGGCGGAAAATAGGGATACGCATTGGCGATGGCCAGCGCCCCGTCCAGCAGGTCAAACGGTGTCACCCCGTGCGTGATGTCCACGATCTGCACTTCGGAATTGATCTTCAGGATCACGCCCTTCAGCACGCCCACCAGGTGGTCGTTCGTCCCGTAATCGGTCGTCAACGTAATAATCGGATTCGACAAGTAGCTCTCCCATGTATTGGCCGGGCTTCAGACCGGCCACCCCTCTGCGCCTTCTCGAAAAATCCTCTATCCACGCGGAATGGAGAGTCATCCCGCTCTCTCGACGCTACCCAACGCCGCCCCCGGAATCAAGAACCCCCGCGCCCACCGCTGCGCAAGTGCCAACTCCGAAACCAGACATACTCGCCACCGAACGAAAGCTTGAACCTCCGTCCAAACATCCGCCCGGCTTGCGTTCCCGCCATGCCCATCGTACGATTTCAAATTGGTGTGTCGCGCGATTTTCGCGCTGTAGACTCCTGTGTGTCCCGTTTGCTCTTTCGGGAATTTCCTGTTTCTGGAGTCTGTCCTAGGAGAACATCCGGATGAAATCCGTCGTGGTAGTTGGTGCGCAGTGGGGCGATGAAGGCAAGGGCAAGGTCGTCGACTATCTCGCCGGCTCGTTCGATTACATCGCGCGCGTTGCCGGCGGCCACAATGCCGGCCACACCGTCATCGTCGGCAAACACCGCTACGTTCTTCAGCTCATTCCCTGCGGCATACTCCGCCCCAAACAGCACGTTATCATTGGCCCTGGAGTCGTCGTCGACCCCACCGCGCTCGTCAACGAAATCGAGATGCTCTCCAAAGCCGGCGTCAGTGTCACCGGACGCCTCCACGTCAGCAATCGTGCCCATCTGATCTTCCCCTATCATCGCGAACTCGACAAAGCCGCCGAATCCGCGCGCGGCGAAAACAAAATCGGCACCACCTCTCGCGGCATCGGCCCTGCCTATGAAGACAAAATGGCGCGTCGCGGCCTGCGCATGGTGGACCTCCTCACACCCGATCTCTTCCGCGAAAAAGCCGCTCGCGTCGTCGCCGAAAAAAATCGTCTCGCTCGCGGAGCCTACGGCGCCGATCTCGACTTCACCGGCGAAGTCGAAGAAACCCTGCGCCTCGGCGAAAAAATCAAAGGCTATATCTGCGACACCGCGGAACTCACCAACCGCGCCCTCGACGAAGGCAAATCCGTGCTTTTCGAAGGCGCCCAAGGCACCATGCTGGACATTGACCACGGCACCTATCCCTTCGTCACCTCTTCCAGCGCCACTTCCGGCGGCGCCACCACCGGCATGGGCGTACCTCCCACGAAGATTCGCAATGTCCTCGGCGTCTCCAAGGCCTACACCACGCGCGTCGGCGGCGGACCGTTCCCCACCGAAATGCCCGACCTCGATGCCAGGGAAGTCCGCGAACGCGGCAAGGAATTTGGCGCCGTCACCGGCCGCCCGCGCCGCTGCGGCTGGCTCGATCTCGCCGAACTTCGCTACGCCAAAATGATTAACGGCATCGATTCGCTGGTGGTCACCAAGCTCGACGTCTTCGACACCCAGCGCGAAATCAAGATCGGCGTCGGCTACACCTATAAAGGAACGCCCGTAAACGAAATGCCCGCCTCCGCCGAGGAATACGAGCGTGTCACGCCCGTCTATAAAACGCTCCCCGGCTGGAGCGAGACCACCTACGGCGCGAAAGACGCTGCAAAGCTTCCCAAAGCCGCCATGGACTATCTCCGCTTCGTCTCCGAATTTCTACAAGTTGAAATCGGCATGATTTCTACCGGCCCCGAGCGCGACGCCACCATCATCCAGCCCGGCACCCTCTTCGCCCGCTGGCTCTAACCTTGGAGTGCGAAAGCGCAGCTTCCGCTTCTGAAGCGTAAAGTCCTGCCTCCCAAATCAATTTTGCAACGGCCGCTTGCCCCGCTCGTCCTGAGTTTCGAAGGAAACGAAGTAAAAGGGTCCGAGGCGGGCGCCTTTCCCATGACCTTTGTATTGGCCGGGCTTGCCCGGCCTTCTTCGATCGCTCCTGGGAACCAGCCCCATTTCGATTGCAGGCGGAGCAACCTCCGCGCGCGCAAGCGAATCGGCGGCTAAGCCCTCTGCTGCTCCTGCGCTACAATACGCCCATGCTTTCCTACCCCGAAGCCCGCGCCCGCGTCATCGAGCAAACCAAAAAATCCTCCCGCCCGCGCGCCACTCTCTCCAAAACTGTCAACGACGCCCTCGGCGATGTCCTCGCCCGCGAAATCCGTTCCGACCGCGAATATCCTCCCTTTCATCGCTCCACCCGCGATGGCTACGCCGTCCGTTCCTCCGAAGCCTCCCCTGGCGCCACGCTGAAATGCACGGGCGAAATCAAAGCCGGAGACACCGTCACCGAACCACTCGCTCCCGGCGCCTGCATCCAGATCATGACCGGCGCCGCAGTCCCGACTGGTGCCGATGCCGTCGTCATGATCGAATTCACCGCGCGCTCTGGCGACGCCGTCACATTTCAGCGCGCAAACTCGCCCGGCCAAAATATCGTGCAAAAGGGAAGTGAAGCCCACGCCGGCGACCTCACCCTGCCCGTCGGCATCCGCCTCGGCTTTGCCGAACTCGCCGCTGCGGCGCAGGTCGGCGCCGCCGAGCTCCTCTGCTATCGCCGCCCGCGCGTCGCCATTCTTTCCACTGGCGACGAAATCGTGCCCATCGCCGAAACACCCGGCCCCTTCCACATTCGCAATAGCAACAGCGTCTCGCTCGCCGCGCAGGTCCGCCTTGCCGGCGGCGAGCCGGTGCAACTCGGCAACGCTCTCGATCGCGTGGACGATCTCAGCGCCAAGATCGAGCTCGGCCTCCGCGAAGACATGCTCGTGCTTTCCGGTGGCGTCTCCATGGGCAAGTACGACCTCGTCGAATCCGTCCTCAACACCCTGGGCGCGGAATTCTATTTCGACGCGGTCGCCATCCGTCCTGGCAAGCCCGCCGTCTTCGGCCGCTGCCGCGACACTTTCGTCTTCGGCCTCCCTGGTAATCCTGTCTCCACGATGGTCACTTTCCAACTCTTCGCCATTCCCGCGATTGACGTCCTCGGTGGCGCGCGCCCCCGTCAGCTTCCGCTTCTCGAAGCGAACCTCACCAAGACGCTTCATGAGAAGCCGGGCCTCACCCACTTTCTTCCCGGCTATTTCGAATGGACCGGCATCTCCCCGGAGGTCCACCCGCTCCGTTGGCATGGCTCCGGGGACATCGCCGCGCTCACTCAGTCGAATTGCTTCATGGTCGTCCCCGCGGACCGTTCGGACATCCCCGCCGGCGAAAAGGTTACCGTTCTGCCCCGCCTCGACGTAATCTAATTCGGCGGATGCCTCGGCATGGTCGGGGCGGTTTTAGGGCGTCAACCACGCCAGCAAACTCTTATGGGGGCCGGGCTTGCCCGGCCTTCTTCGACTGAGGAACCACTTGCCCAAACTCTCCCACTACACCGCCCGCGGCGAAATCTCTATGGTCGACGTTTCCGCAAAGGCCGTCACCACGCGCACCGCCGTCGCTCACGCTTTTGTTCGCTTGTCGCCCAAGGTCCTCCGTGCCGTCCGCGGCCTGAAAACTCCCAAAGGCAATCCCCTCGAAATTGCCCGCATCGCCGGAATCTCCGCGGCCAAGCGCACCGCCGAATGGATACCTCTTTGTCATCCCCTGCCGCTCACCCACATTGATGTGACCCCCCGCCTGTGCAAAGATGGGGTGGAACTCGTGTCCCGGGCCACCGCAACGGCGCAAACTGGCGTGGAGATGGAAGCGCTGGTTGCCGTCTCTTGCGCTGCGCTCACGATCTACGACATGTGCAAAGCCCTCGATAAAGGCATCGAAATCGCCCACATTCACCTGCTGGAAAAAACCGGCGGGAAGAGCGGCGACTACGTTCGCAAGGGTGCCGCGAAAAATCGCCGGGGCCGCAGATGAGCGCCGCTGCTTCAAAAACAGTTAAGCTGCTGCTCGCGGACGACAACCCCCTGATCCGTGATCTGGTCTCCAAATCCCTCGAACCCTTTTGCGAGGTGATGATCGCCGCCGATGGCGCCGACGCGCTCTTGAAGGTGATCGACGAGACGCCGGACGTCATTCTCTGTGACTACAAAATGCCGGGCCTTGACGGCCGCCAGCTTTTCGAAAAATTGCGCGGCCGCGAAGCCACCCGCCATATCCCGTTCCTCTTCATGGCCAGCCGCACGGACATCGAGGAAAAACTCCGCCCCCTGGTGGACGGTGTCGAGGACTTCATCGCCAAGCCGTTTCTTGCAAAAGATCTTGTGCGCTTGGCAAAAAAGGTTGTGGATCGCCTGCACCTCGAGAAATTGCAAAAGCGCGCTTCCCGCCCCGGCGTCATCCAGGGACGCCTCGAAGAAATGAGCATGATTGACCTGCTTCAGTCTCTTGAAATGGGCCAGAAGTCCTGCCGCCTGCTCGTCCAGAAAAGCGGCGAGGTCGGCGAACTCTACTTCACTGCCGGACAATGCCGCGATGCCAAGATCGGCAAGCTCATCGGCGACGAGGCCGTCTACAAAGTTCTGCTCTGGACCGAGGGCGAATTCGAAATTGATTTCAACGCCGCCAGCGCTTCCGCCAATACCACCACTACGCGCAGCACCACCGGCCTGCTCATGGAAGCCATGCGCCTGATGGATGAAGCCAGCCGCGACGCGGTTCCCTCGAACTGATCGCCATGTTGCGCGTCGCCGTTCTCACCATTAGCGATTCGGTGGCCAGCGGCCAGCGCGTCGACCTCTCCGGTCCCGCCGTCGTTCAACGTTGCCGCGAACTCGGCTGGGAGGTCTCCTCGATCTTGAAGTGTTCCGACGATCCCGACCTAGTGCGCTCGAATCTCCGCAAACTCGCTGATTCCCGCGACGTCGATCTCGTTCTCACCACTGGCGGCACCGGCCTTGGCCCTCGCGACAACACTCCCGAAGCCACCCTCGAAATAGCCGAAAAAATCATCCCCGGCCTCGCCGAAGAAATGCGCCGCAAAGGAGCCGAACAAACTCCTACCGCAATCCTCTCTCGCGGCGTCGCTGTCATCCGCCATCGCTCCCTCATCATCAATCTTCCCGGTAGCCCCAAAGGCGCCGTTGAATCCCTCGACATCCTCGCCTCCCTCATTCCCCATGCCCTCCACGTCGTCCACGGCGCCCGCCACGATTAAATTCCCACACTGCCTCTCGCCGATGATAATCCGTGTACCGCCCGCGGTTTTCCCCTCCTAATAGAATGGCCAAGCTTCAGATCGGCCACCGCCAACGCCGGCATGCCAGGAGGGGACATCCTCGCCGCCCAGCACCTTTGTGGCGGCCGGGCTTGCCCGGCCCTCTTTTTTCCTTTTCGCTGATATCTCACCACCCCAAACCAGCGGCGCAACCCGTCCGTATGGCCCTGCGATCGATCAACTCCCGACTCGCGCCCCATGTATCCAAATCCCCCATGATCCGCATCGAATGTTTGCATGGCTAGTAGGATTGACTTGGTCCCATATCCCACGTAGCCTCGTATCGAGTATGCGTACCTCTTGTTGCCAGATCTGTTGTTGTCTCGCGGCCGCCTGCTGTTGCTGTCGGCTGCCCCGTTCTGGCCAGAGGTGCTATCGAACTTAGCTCTACCTGAAGTCCAAGTTTCGAAGCCCACGTGCCAGAACTTCTGGTCCGTGGGCTTTTTTTTGTCCCGGTTTTGCGGCACAGGCATTCCTGCCTGTACACCGAAGGTGGAAAGGGAATCGCTCCAATGCCCGAAGTCAAGGAAACCAAAGCCCAGCGCGTCGAGCGACTCAAACGCGCCAAAAACGCCTGGGACCGCTTCGAGGAAATCCGCGCCTTTGCCCGCGATGGCTTCGACTCCATCCCCCCCGAATGGCTCGGCACCTACTTCCGCACTTGGGGGATTTACACGCAGGGGGACGGCGCGGGGGTTACCGGCGGAAAGAATGGGGAAGGGAAGGCCGTCCCCTTTTTCATGGTCCGCATCCGCATTCCCAACGGTCTCCTCACCAGCCAACAGGCGCGCACGATCGCCGACCTCTCCGATGATTTTGGCAACGGCGTCGCCGACATCACCGTCCGCCAGAACGTCCAGCTCCACTGGGTCGCCGTGGATCATCTCCCCGAACTTCTCGAGCGCCTCTGGGCCGTCGGCCTCACCACCACCGGCGCTTGCGGCGACGTCGCGCGTAACATCACCGGCTGCCCGCTCGCCGGCGTCCACGCCCACGAACTCGCCGACGTTTCTCCGCTCGCGCTCGCCATTGATCGCGAACTCGGCGGCAATCCCGATTTCTACAATCTCCCCCGCAAATTCAAAATCACCATCACCGGCTGCCCCGACTGGTGTTCCTACCCCGAAATCAACGACATCGCCTTCAGCACTACTCTCCGTCCATCTCGTAGCGCCGGGTTCCAGCCGGCAAACGTGGCAATGGCTTCGAGCAAAATGCCACAAGTTTCCTCTCCAGTGGCACAGGCTTCAGCCTGTGCGCCGACGACCTCCCCATCAAACCACGCTTCAACCGCAATCGGTCCGACCGTCGATCCCGCTTCGCCCCACTCCACTTCCGACTCTTCCACCAGCCACCAACTCGGCTTCTCCCTTCGCGTCGCCGGCGGCCTCTCCACGCAACCCCACCTCGCCGTCAAGCTCAACGCGTTCATTCATTGGGACCAGGTTGTTCCAGTTGCCCGCGCCATCGCCGAAGTCTTCCGCGAGTCCGAAGCCCTCCGCCAATCCCGCGAAAAAGCACGCCTCAAATTTCTCTTCCTCGAACATGGCTGGACCGCCGACTCCTTCCTCGCCGCGATCGAAGCCCGGCTCGGTTACAAACTCGATCCCGCCGAACCCGAACAGCTTCCCCCCTCCATCCATCGCGACCACCTCGGTGTCACTCCGCAGAAACAACCGAACCTCTTTTCCGTGGGCGCCTCCGTCATTCGCGGACGCATCACTCCCGCGCAAATCCGCCTGGCCGCCGATCTCGCCGACCGCTATGGCGACGGCCACCTTCGCGCGACTCCCATGCAGAATCTGCTTCTTATCAACATCGGCGGTCTGAATCTTCCGACGGTCATCGACGCGCTCAACGCTGGCGGCTTGCCGGTGCTCACTTCAGCGTTCGTTCGCGGCACGGTGGCCTGCACCGGTTCCGAATTCTGCAAGCTCGCGCTCACTGAAACAAAATCCTTTGCTCGCTGGCTGACCGAGGAACTCGATTCCCGTTTCCCCGGCTACCAGGACGACCTCCGCATCCACATTACCGGCTGCCCCAACTCCTGCGGCCAGCACTGGATCGCCGACGTCGGCATCGAGGGCAAGAAAATGAAGGTCGACGGCAAAATGGTCGATGCCTACTATTTCTGTGTTGGAGGGAGCGTCGGCCAGATCGCCGCCATTGCCCGTCCTATTGGTTATCGATGCGTCTCCGACGAAGTTCCCAACGCCATAGCTCGCCTCCTTTCGAACTTTCACGCGCATCGGCATCACGCCGAGCCGTTGCAAAATTTCCTCGCGCGCCACACGACCGAGCATCTGCGTTCCATCCTGTCCGGGCAGCCGGCCTCGCAAACGGAAGTTGCTCTTCGCGATCTCCCCGCGGATCGCGTGCCCCACTCCATCGAGGACCGCCCATGAGCCACTCCTTTGCAGTGCGGGAGCAAAGCTCCCGCTTTCACGGGCTAGCCAAGTCGTCCACCCCTGTCATCGTGCAAGATCCGGCCAACTCCCCTCGCGCAAGCGCCGTAGGCGTGCAAGAAGCTAACTTGGCGGATGAGCGCCGGGACAAGGCCGATGGCAATCGTCCAGGCGGGGGTGGCGCGACGCAAAACAAGCCCGTTCACCAGTCGTTAGCATTTTCGATTTTTCATTTTCTGTTTTCGTTCTTCAGGCCTGCTCCGCGCGACGCGAACCAGGAAATTCACATCATCGAGATTCTTCCATGACGCTCTTTCCCGCATTCCTGAAACTCGCCAACCGCCGCGTCCTCCTCGTCGGCGGAGGCTCCATCGCTGCCCAAAAAATTCCCGGCCTCTTGGAAGCCGGCGCCCTCATCCACGTCGTCTCCCCGAAACTCGCTCCCACCCTCGTCGATTGGGTCCGCACCCGGCAGATCGATTGGTCTCCAAAATCCTTCGAGCCTGAGGACCTCCACGGCGCTTTCCTCGTCATTGCCGCCACCTCGCTCCGCGAACTGAACGCTTCGGTCTTCGCCGAAGCCGACCGTCGCAACATTCTCTGCAATGCCGTGGACGACATTGAGAACTGCCACTTCTATTACGGCTCGGTCGTGCAGCGCGGCGATCTGCAAATCGCCATTTCCACCAACGGCAGGAGCCCCGCGCTTGCCCAGCGCCTGCGCAAGGAGCTCGAACAGCAGTTCGGTCCCGAATACGAACTTTGGCTCGAATGGCTCGGTGCGGCCCGCGAAGCGCTTCGTTCCCAGGCACACGATCCCGAAATCACCAAACGCTGGCTCCATGCGCTCGCCAGCCGCCCGATGTTCGAGCGCTTCCTCCGGGAGGCCTCCACACCCAATTCTCCGGAAGGAGCTTCGTGATGGCCAAGGTTTCCGGCAAGAAAAATGGATCGGCCGCCCCAGTATCACAGGCTTCAGTCTGTGCTCCGGCGAGCTGGCGTCCGAGTCACCACACAACCTTTGTCGAAGTGATCAACGGTGCTTCTTCCGAGATTTCCAGCAGTCACCGGACACGAATCGCCAATCACCCCAAGGTGTTTCTCATCGGTGCCGGCCCCGGTGATCCCGAACTCCTGACCGTCAGAGCACTTCGCATTCTTCAAACCACCGAAGTTGTCCTTCACGACTCCCTCGTCAGCCCCGAAATTCTCAGCCTTATACCCGCCTCCGCCCAGCGGATTGACGTCGGCAAGCGCGCCGGCTTCCGACTGCTCACTCAATCCGATATTAATTCGCTTCTCGTGGACGCTGCGGGAAAGCACGGCGTCATCGTCCGCCTCAAAGGAGGCGACCCGTCGCTCTTTGGTCGCGCCGCCGAAGAAATCGAAGCACTGCGCGCCGCGCGCATCGATTTCGAAATTATTCCCGGCATTTCTGCTGCCTTCGCTGCCGCTGCGGATGCCAAACTCTCCCTTACCGATCGCCGGCTCGCCTCGCACGTTCTCTTCACCACGTTCTCCCGCGCGCCCGACTCGCAATTCCTTCCCGGCATCGGCCTCACCGCCGAAACCACGGTCGTCATATACATGCCCGGTCCCGACTACGCCGAAGTCTCGCGTTGGCTGCAGAACGCCGCGGTCGTACCTGAAACACCTGTTCTGGTTCTCTCCAAAGCCTCCCGCGCCGATCAGTCGCAACATGTCACCACGTTGGCAGCACTTGCGAGCCTGACGCCCCTTGCCGCGCCTGCACTGCTTATCGTTGGCCGGGTCGTCGCATCCGTCCCCAATTGCGTCTCTCTGCTGCAAGCCGCGGGTTTCCGCGAAGCGGACACGCGCGATTTCTTTAATCAGTTCGATTCAGGAGGGCCCGATGCCAACCCCTCATGAATTTCGATGTCGACCCCTGCGTCTTGTGTAGTTGCGGTCTTACGCCGCCTTCTTTGCTCACGATAGTGCCGGCTTCCCACCGGCTGGCGAGCACGGTCTGCCGGCTGTGTTTTTCGTCACCACTTTGTCCAGTTTTTGGCTTGAGTAGTAGGCCCTGAAGCGTAGAAACCCGAAGAGTTCAGATCGAAAGGATTTCCCAGATGACCACCGAAAATTCGAAATCCGCTGCAAAATCCGCACCGCGCATTTCGCTCGACGCCTGGGCGGTGTTTCTGGCGCTCGCCGCGGCCGCGTTAATCCGATTCGGCGTGATCCCGCGCGTCCCTTGGTGAGAAGCATGAGCGTTTTTGTCTGTGTGCAGTTTCTGGCTCCGGACGGGCCGTTAGGGCCACGAGACGGAGGGATCGCCGCACACTGCATGGCGCGGCAACCTGGTTGCTGAGTCGTGACCACAGGCAGGAGATTTCGCGAGGAATAACGGCTCAACTCCAGTTTTCTATGTTCGATTTTCTAATTTCCATAAAAGGGAAGGGAACTCACAAATCATGTCCAGCACGATCGCACTACCCCAAGCTCCTCCGCTTTCTATCGGCACGAAATTCTTCCGCCTGCTCCCGGGTATCGCGCTCCTCGCTGCCATCGGACTTGCCGGGAAGTTTCTCGAAAAAAACATCAATCTCTACGCCAGGACCCATCACTGGACCATCCCCAACATCGAGTACGTCCTCTGGGCCATTCTCTTCGGCCTCATCATCTCCAACATCTTCGGCGTCGCCGAAATCTTTAAGCCCGGCATCGCCACCTATGAATTCTGGCTCAAGGCCGGGATCGTTCTGCTTGGCTCCCGGTTCCTTCTCGGTGACGTGGCCAAACTCGGTGGCGTCAGCCTGCTCCTCGTCTTCATCGAAATCACCGGCTCTCTTGCCTTTATGACCTTTCTTGGCCGCCTCTTCGGCCTCCGCCCCAAACTCACCACGCTTCTCGCCGTCGGTTCCGCCGTCTGCGGCGTCAGCGCCATCATCGCCGCCAAGGGCGCCATTGACGCCGACGACGAGGACTCCTCCTTCTCCATCGCCGCCATCCTGGCCCTCGGCGCCATTGCGCTCTTCACCTTCCCTCTGATTGGCCACGCCCTCCACCTCAGCGATCATGCCTACGGCGCCTGGGCTGGACTCGCCGTGGACAACACCGCCGAAGCCACTGCGGCCGGCGCGCTCTTCTCGGATTCCGCGGCGAAGCTCGCCGTTCTCGTCAAAACCACGCGCAACGCCCTCATCGGCTTCGTCGTCCTCGGCTACGCCATCTATTGGGCCAGCAAGGGACAAGCGCAGGTCGTCAGCAATAAGGCCGCTTTTCTCTGGCAGAAATTCCCGAAGTTCGTCCTCGGTTTTCTGCTCGTCTCCATCCTCGCCACCGTCGGATTCTTCACCAAGGACCAGAACACCGCCCTCGCCAATCTCTCGCGCTGGGCGTTCCTCCTCACCTTCGCCGGTGTCGGCCTGCGCACCAATTTCCGTGAGATGCGCCAGCAAGGCCTGCGCCCCTTCATCGTCGGCTTCCTGGGCGAAATCGCCATCGCCGCCTTTACCTTGATCCTGGTAATCGGCGCCGACCGCCTCTTCCACTTGTAGTGGCCGGGCTTCAGACCGGCCTGCGGCACTCCCTTCAAGCTGCGTTCCGGTTCTTTGTAGCGGCCGCCTTCGGAGGCGGGCGCCTTTCCACATTCGTTTTTGTAGGCCGTCCTTACTAATTGCCGGCCCTGCAAAAAAAAGAGGGGCACGTTATCGGGCGTGCCCCTTTTCCTCTCGAATTCGTTTCTCTGCGATCCTCTGCGCTCTCCGCGTCTCTGCGTTAAGCTCTCTTCACCCTCCGCCAATTCACATCTTCGCCCAGAACGGTCCCCCGCCTCCGCCCACAAACCGGTACGCCCCGCCCTCATACACAAAATTTGCCATGAATAGAAATCTCTGTCGCGTGCTCGATGCCTGAAACTCCAGCACGAACTGTTCCACGCGTACCGCTTTCACCGGCACTGCCGCGCTACTCCCGGCTTTTTCCGTACCCACCGGAACATCCCCGCGCGCCTGGCAATGCACGCTGTACTTGTTCCCAGCCCCCGCGCGATTCATATCCTCGATCAACGAGTTCATCGCGTCACTCACCTGCTGGCCATACGCCGCGTTTACGCGGGCTGCGTCTTCCGCCGAAAAATGCTTCGCAAACCATTCATTCGCATTCGGAAATTTGAAAACCGCGAAAGCTTCCGTCATACCCGCGTCGTCGCCCTTGTGATACGCCTTCACAAACGCGTCAAACTCTTTCGCCAGGCCATCCTCATTCTGCTTGTACGTCTCCGTGGCGCTTCGCGACTCCCCGCTCGGAACCGCCAGCGCCAGCGCCGCGAGCAAACTTAGCAGGCCCGCTACCAAACTTTGCCTCAGATTCCTCTTCACCAGTCACCAGCCACGAGTCACCAATCACCGCCTCTCAGATCCCCAGCACCGACACCAATTCCTTCACGCTGGCCGCGCTCTTCTGCAGCGCTGCATTTTCCTCCACCGTCAGCTTGATCTGGATAATCTCCTCCGCGCCGCGTGCCCCCAGTTTCACCGGAACGCCCACAAACAACCCTTTGATTCCGTACTCGCCGTCCAGGTACACCGCGCAGGGCAGAATCTTCTTCTTGTCCTTCAGAATCGCTTCCACCATCTCCGTCGCCGCCGCCGAAGGCGCGTAGTACGCCGATCCCGTCTTCAGCAGGTTCACGATCTCGGCCCCGCCTTTTCGCGTGCGGTCCACGATCGCGTCAATTTTTTCCTTCGGCAACAGGTCCGGCAGGGGAATACCTGCCACCGTCGAATACCGCGGCAGCGGCACCATGTCGTCCCCGTGCCCTCCCAGCACGAATGAGTGCACGTTCTCCACGCTCACCTTGCACTCCATCGCCACAAACGCGCTCATTCGCGCAGAATCCAGCACGCCTGCCATTCCCACCACGCGCTGCTTCGGAAATCCGCTCACGCGAAACGCCGCCTGCGCCATCGCGTCCAGCGGATTCGTCACCATGATAATGATGCAGTTCGGCGAGTGCTTCGCGATCTGCTCCACCACCGCATTCACCACGTCGTAATTCGCCTTCAGCAGGTCGTCGCGGCTCATCCCCGGTTTCCGCGGGAATCCCGCCGTGATCACCACTACGTCGCTTCCTGCGGTAGCGCTGTAGTCGCCGTTCGCCGTGGAAATCCCGCGCGCAAAAGCGTCAGTGCCCGTAATCGGCGACGACTCCACCATGTCCAGTGCTTTGCCCGCCGGTGGTCCGTCCAGGATGTCTGTCAGCACCACGTCCGCCAGTTCCAGGTCCACAATTCGCTGTGCCGTTGTCGACCCGACAAATCCACCGCCCACCACCGTCACCTTCTTCCGGCTCATTCCCATCTCCTGCAGGGGCAGCTACATGCCGCCTCTGCTTTCTGAACTGTTGCCTCTGCCATGTTGCGCTGTCTTTGAAGCCAGCCCTTATTGCGGAACTACCCATCCAGGCTGCTTGCCACAGCCACCCGCCACCGCCGGGAGCGCGTCGCCCGTGGCACAGGCACTCCTGCCTGTGCTTCGACGATCGCACAACCCGGAATCGAACTCACCGCATTCGGCCCGACTAGCCCGAATACGCCTGCCTCCGGCACCTACTCCCCACTGGCCACGGCCGCCTTCGCCATGTTTTCAATGATCGCGCTGGCAAACGCGCTCGTCCCCAGTTTGGTCGCGCCGGCCATCATGCGTTCCATGTCGTAAGTCACGCGCTTCTGCTGGATGGTCTTCGCAATCCCATCCTCGATCAGCTTGGCCGCTTCCTTCCACCCCAGGAACTCGAACATCATCGCCCCGCTCAGCATGACCGAACTCGGGTTGATCACGTCCTTGTCCGCGTATTTTGGGGCGGTCCCGTGGGTCGCCTCAAACACGCCGTAGCCGTCGCCGATGTTCGAACCCGGCGCAATCCCCAGTCCACCCACCTGCGCCGCGCACGCATCGCTCAGGTAATCCCCGTTCAAATTTGGCGTCGCCAGCACGCTGTACTCGTTGGGCCGCAGCAGCATCTGCTGGAACACCGAATCCGCGATCCTGTCGTTGATCATCAGCTTCTTCTTCCAAGCGCCTTTCCCGTGCGAAGCTCCGATTGTATCCAGCGTCTTCTTCACTTCGGCGTACGCCGACTTCTTGAACTCCTCCGTCGCCTGTTCCATTCCTGGCTCGATCATCGCCGCGTTCCGCTCGATCGTCAGCCCCGGATTCTTCTCCACATTGTCCAAAATCCAGCTCTCCCGCTCCGTCACCGTTTGCTCGCGGAACTCTTCCGCCGCCAGCTCGTACCCCCAATCGCGAAACGCGCCTTCCGTGAATTTCTGAATATTTCCTTTATGCACCAGCGTCACGCTCGGCCGCTGATGATCCAGAGCGTACTTCACCGCCCGCCGCACCAGTCGCTTGGTCCCGAACGGCGAAATCGGCTTGATCCCCACGCCCGAGTCCATTCGGATCTGTTTCTTTCCGCCCTTCAGCATTTCGTTATTCAGAAATTCCAGTAACTTCTTCACTTCGGGCGTCCCGCTCTTCCACTCGATCCCGATGTACACGTCCTCTGTGTTCTCGCGGAAAATCACCACGTCCATCTTCTCCGGCTCTCGCACGGGGGAGGGAACTCCCTGGAAATACCGCACCGGCCGCACGCACGCGTACAAATCCAGAATCTGCCGCAGCGCCACGTTCAGAGAACGAATCCCGCCGCCCACCGGCGTCGTCAGCGGGCCCTTGATGCTGACCCGAAAATCCCGCGCCGCTTCTACCGTCTCATCCGGCAGCCACTCCTTGAACGCGTTGAACGCCCTCTCCCCCGCAAACACCTCAAACCACGCAACGCGCCGCTTTCCGCCGTACGCCTTCTCCACTGCCGCGTCAAACACTCGCCGCGACGCCTTCCAGATGTCTCTCCCGGTCCCGTCGCCCTCAATAAAAGGAATGATCGGGTTGTCGGGCACCTGCAGTTTCCCGCCTTCGTATCCAATCGCCTTCCCATCCGTTGGCACCGCCAACCCGTTGTACGCCGTCTTCATCTCCGTCCTCTCCCGCCAGTAAGTCAGGCCTTAGTCTGTGCGCTGTCTGTGGCACTGCCATTCCTGGCTGCGCTCTTTTTCAACCCACCCGGCTGGCCAAAAAATCTTCATTCCCCATGCTGGGTGCCACTTCTTGTTTACCCTAAGCAAAGTCAATTGGCGCCATTAAAGGCGCAGGTTTCTTCCTCTTCGCAAGCTTCTGCGCCCTCTGTGTCTCTGGGTTAGACTTCTCTTTCTTTTCCCACCCCGCCCGAATCCAGAACAATACCATACCGCCCTTGCTCCCCCGAAATCCTCTCCCCCCTTGTCCATTCCCCGCGCCTGGGCTATCAATAACCATGTCCCTCTCTCTTCGCCAGCTCACTCCCAGCGACGTCGATCTCCTCCGCGAAATCCGCCTCGAAGGCCTGCGCCTCAGCCCCGAAGCCTTCGGCAGCACTTTCGAAGACGAGGAATTCGCTCCTCTCGAGAAATATCTCGGCTGGCTCACGAACTCCCAGGTCTTCGGTGCCTTCGACGGCCCCCAACTTGTCGGCATCGCCGCCTTCGGCGTCTTCACCGGCCGCAAGGACGCCCACAAAGGATGGCTCCGCGCCATGTATGTCCGCCCCGCGAATCGCCGTACCGGCGTTTCCCGCCTGCTCGTTCAAGCCGTCCTCGACGCCGCCCGCACCCGCGTCGAACAAATCCAGCTCGCCGTCGTCAGCACTAACATCCCCGCCATCCGTCTCTACCAATCCTTTGGCTTCACTCAATACGGCCTCGAACCCCGCGCCCTCAAGCACCACGGCATTTATTCGGACGAGATCCTGATGTCGCTGCGTTTCTAGAGGCAGCAGACCCGCCCTTCTTGTAGTTTCAAGGTCTGTGCCTCTTTGCTTCGCCTCGGGAGACTCCGTGTTGAACTTCCCCTAGGGTTACCCAGGCGCTGGCCGCTTCTTCGACCATCCAAGAGTCACCAATCGCCGTTCACCGCCAATTCCCCACCACCTTTGCATCCTGCCGCATCGTATAATCCTGTGCGTTTTCATCTCATTTGCTCACGGAGGCACACTCATGCTTTTCGATTGGACCACCTACAAGAACGAGCTGTCCAAGTCCATCCCGGGCTTCGCTAAGCTCACCCCCGATTCGCTCAAGGGCTACCAGGTTCTGTCCGACGCCAACAAAGCCAATTCGCTCCTCGGCGAAAAAACCCGCCAACTCATCTCCCTTGCCGTCGCCGTCACCACCCGCTGTGATGGTTGCATCACATTCCACACGGAAGCCGCCCTGAAAGCGGGCGCCTCCAAGGAAGAAGTCGCCGAAGCCCTCGGTGTCGCCATGGCCATGAACGCCGGCGCCGCCTTGATTTATTCGCTGCGTGCGCTCGACGCCTTCAATACGCACGCGGCCTCCAAATAGAGCTATACTCTCTCCCGCATTCCCGGGGCGGAGCCACGAGTGAGATACTTTCTTGTCGCGATTATTCAGTGCGCGCTTTTTCTGGCTCCGCCCATCCTTCAATCGCAGACGACTGAGCAGCAGACGTTGGCCGCGTCTCCATCCATCGCTCTCCAGATCGCCAACGGCAAATCCACCTTCCGCGTCGCCTGCTCCTACTGCCACGGCCTCAACGCCGACGGCGGCTTCCGCGCCCCCAGCCTCATCTCCGGCCATCTCTCCCACGGCGACACTGACGAAGCGATCCTCAACAACATCCTCCACGGCATTCCCGGCACCGCCATGCCCGCCAACGATATTGACGAAGCCGAAGCCCGCGACGTAATCGCCTACCTTCACAGTCTCCAAAAACCCGCCTCCGCTCCCGCTTCCGGCAATCTCGAGGCCGGACACAAAGTCTTCTTCGGCGAAGCCTACTGCTCGCGCTGCCACATGGTCCTCGGCCAGGGCGGGCGATTCGGCCCCGATCTCTCGCGCGTCGGCGCCTCGCGTCCGCGCGACTATCTCATCGAATCCATCCGCAAGCCAGACGCGCAACTCACGGAACGCCTACTCCCGCTCGACTTCGGCAGCGTTCCCACTCCGTATGAGCTCGTCAGCGTCACCACGAAGCAAGGAATTACCTTCTCGGGCCTGATCCTCAATGAAGACTCTTTCTCCCTCCAGTTCATGGACGATCGCGAAAACATCCACTCCTGGTCCAAGTCCGAACTCCAATCCATTGTCCACACACATCGTTCCCCCATGCCCGCCTACACCGAGCAGCAACTTTCCGATTCCCAGCTCGACGACCTCGTTGCCTATCTCGCTTCTCTCCGTGGAGACTCCAAGTGATCCGCCGCTCTTTCGTTCCACCGTCCCCCGAGGCACAGGCTGTCCTGCCTGTGCTGCCGCTGCGTCCTGTTGGCCCTGAATTTCGAAAGACTTTTCTGTTTGCCGCACCCCTCGGCTTCCTCCGCGCCTCTGCGCTGTCGTTCCTCTGTTTTTTCGTCCTAGTTGCACTTCCGGCGTCAGCCCCAGCTCAGGTCACATACGATCAAATCTTGCATTCAGCGGATTCTCCCTCCAATTGGCTTCAATATGCCGGCACCTACGACGGCCATCGCTACAGTTCGCTCTCTCAAATCAACCGCGACAACGTCTCCCAGCTCGCCGCGCAATGGATCTTCCAGACTCCTCAGCCAGGTTCCTTCGAAAATACGCCCCTCGTCGTCAACGGCATCATGTACGTCACCGCTCCCGAAGACCTCGCCTTCGCTCTCGACGCTCATACCGGCCGCAAACTCTGGGCCTATAAGCGCGCTCTTCCGGAAAAGCTCCGTGCCTGTTGCGGACACACCAATCGCGGCTTCGCCATCCTCGGCACGCGACTCTTCCTCGCCACGCTCGACGCGCACGTCGTCGCCCTCGATTCCGCCACCGGCAATGTCCTTTGGGATGTGCAGGCCGCCGACTACGCGCAGGGCTATGCCTTCACCGTTGCGCCTCTCGTCGTGAAAGACAAGGTCATCGTCGGCGTGTCCGGCGGCGAATACGGTATTCGCGGTTTTATTGACGCCTACGACGTCGCCACCGGTAAGCGCGTCTGGCGCTTTTACACCATCCCCGCTCCCGGCGAACCCGGCAGCGACACTTGGTCCAGCCCGGAAGCTGCCGCCCGCGGCGGCGCTCCCGCCTGGGTCACCGGTACTTACGATCCCGGTCTAAATCTTCTCTATTGGCCCACCGGCAATCCTTCTCCTTCCGACGACGGCTCCGGCCGTAAAGGGGACAACCTCTACTCTAATTCCATACTCGCCCTTAATCCTGACACCGGTAAACTCCAGTGGTATTTCCAGTTCACGCCCTTCGATCTTCACGATTGGGACGCCACCGAAGTTCCCGTCCTCCTCGACACCGAACTTGACGGCAAACCGCGCAAGCTCCTGCTCCACGCCAATCGCAACGGCTTCTTCTACGTCCTCGATCGCACCAACGGAAAATTCCTCTTCGCCAAGCCGTTCGCGAAACAAACCTGGGCCAAGGGGATAGACGTCTCCGGCAAACCCATCCTCCTTGACACCCCTCAGCCTGGCGAAACAGAAGGCGTCCCCACTTGCCCCGGTGCCGCCGGCGCCACCAACTGGATGCCGCCTTCCTACAGCCCACAAACTGGTCTTCTTTATGTCACCGCGCGCGAACAATGCGACGTTTTCTACACCCATCCGCAGCACTTCGTCGAAGGCCGCCTCTTCCTGGGCAGCATGTACGTTCCATCCACAAAGGTAAAAGACTGGGGCGCGGTTCGCGCCATCGACCCCAAAACCGGCGACATTCGCTGGGAGTACAAGGAGTTTTCCGCAACCTGGGCCGGCAACTTATCCACAGCCGGGCACCTTGTCTTCACTGGAGATCTCGAAGGCAACTTCATTGCCCTCGACGCTGACACGGGAAAGCCCCTCTGGCACATCCAGACCGGCTCCGCCATCTACGCTCCGCCCATCACTTTCGAACTCGACGGCCGCCAATATGTCTCCATCTCCTCCGGCGCCCTCCTTCTCACCTTCGCTCTCCCCGCTCCAGCGCGCTAGCTCCAACTAGCTCTTGCGGCAAAAAATGGTGTCATCCCGTTGGAATCCTGTTTGCTACCGTAGGGGCGCAGCTTGCTCCGCCCCATTCGGGCACTCTACTCGCAGGTCTTCAGACCGGCTCTTACTAATCGACGAACTCTTCGTGTGGCACAGGCACTCTTGCCTGTGCACCGTCAAGTGCGAGCGCCTTCTGCCCGGTGTATCGGCCGCCCACCAGACAACTCTCCGATTCCTCTGCTCTCCTCTGAGCAGTCTGTAGTCAATTCTGCCGCTCCGCGAATCCCCTGACCTCAAATTTCGTCGCTTCTCACACCTATCCGCACTCCCCAAAAAGGGCAGGGAACTCTCTTCACTTTTGCACAAAAAAACGCGCGTCAGGACCGACGCCGTTCCGCCAGGTACCCGCTTACCACCGAGAACACAAACAACCCAAACACCGCCAAGGTCAGCAACATCACCAGCACGGGGTTACCCTCCAAACGCCTACTTACCCTGCAACCCCGCTGCCAACGCCCACCCCCTGTTTTCAATGCGTTGCAACCACCCTAAGTTCTCCACTGTAGAAATTCTTGGACACTCCTGTCGCCGCACTCCGACACTCTGCAATTTCGTCCTATAACTTCCTTCCCATTACTCTTCGCTTCCCTGCGAGTCTTAAGCGAATGGCATCCAGACCGGAGGTCCGTGCCGTTTCCAGGCCGGAGTGGAGAGATCGAGACACTTCCTCAGCGATTGCCAACCCCAAAAATTAGCGAGCAGAGTTTCAACTTCTGCTCGCTGCGATCTGCTCGCCTTCAAACATTACCGGAAGGGCTATAATGATGATCCGCGATCCTTGTCTCCTAAACCTTATTCAGCCGTATCGACCCATCCCCCGTCCGCACCGTTATCGCTTGCCCGCCGCCGTTCATCTTTCCAAAAATCTTCGTCGAGCTGAACGTTCCTTCCACCATCACCGGGATCCCCAGGCTGATCCTTCCATCATTCGTGCTGGCATCCACGTTCGCATGAATCTCTCCCGGCAGGTCAAGATCCACGCTGCCGTCGCCCGTATGAATCGTCCACGGTGAGGCCACCGTTGACCCCGTATCCGCCCGTGCCGCCACGCTTCCATCGCCCGTCTTGATATTCAGCGAATCGAAGCGCCCTTCGATATTTACGTGCCCATCGCCGGTGGTAATGTCCGCTCGCCCATCCAGTCCGCGCGCCTCAATGTGGCCATCCCCGGACCGCAGCCGGATGCTCCCCTTTGCGCCTTGCACGGTGATGTGCCCGTCGCCCGTGTGTATGTCCATATTTCCGGTGATCGAATCCGCTTCCACCGAACCGTCCCCGGTGTCCACGTTCAGGTCGGCATCCTTCGGCATGTGAATCTCAACACGCAGGCTTCGGTGGTGCACTCCAAAGTTAAACCAGCTTCCACTGCCCGTCTTCGCTACCACGGTCACCGAATCGCCGTTCTGTGTCGTGCTCACGCGCAGGTCCTGGTCCAGCTTGTAGCCTGTAAACTCCACGCGAATTTCCACCTGCTTGATATCCCCGGTCGAAACCAGCACCGCGCCGTCATCCGTCGTTACCTGGACCCGCGCGTGTCCCGTCACCGGAAACGCCTTGTACACCTCATCGGCCCGCGCCGCCCCCGGCACCGCCAGCGCTAGTGCCGCCAACGCCACACCCGTCAATCCCACTCGCCACATGCCTGCCGTCAGTGTTGCCATCCGTCTCACCATCCTCCGGCTCTTTGTTGGGGGAGGGGCTTGCCCCTCCCGCTATTTAGGACATTCGTCGCGGCCCGTCGTCGGCGCACCACGCGATCTCTCCGCCGCCGGTCCTATACCCAGTAACGCATTCTCCAGCCAAAATGTTCCCTTTGGAGTGCGGGAGCGAAGCCCCCGCTTTCACGGTCAATCCCTGCCGCCAGGTCGCGCGTCGGCCACCCCTACTCCGGCCCCCCACTCCGCCTGCCAGCTCTTCCACCAGTCACCAAGCACCTCTCCGCCGCCTCTCCATTCTCCTTGCTGCACTCTTCTCTTCCTCTTCTCCGTGAGACTCTGCGCCCTCTGCGTTGTCCTTTTGGTTCTCTCACCGCTTTGCCGCCTGCTTCTTATGCCCCGGCTTCCCCCGCAGCGCCCCCAGAAACTCCTCATACGGCAACGTATTGATCACATCCTTCTTCTCCAACCACCCCCGCCGCGCCATGGTCACACCATACCGGATAAAGCTCAGATTCGCCGCCACGTGCGAATCCGTCGAAATCACCACCTTCACTCCTTTCTCCTTGCACATCCGCAAATACACGTCCTTCAGATCCAGCCGGTCCGGATACGAATTGCACTCCATCGCCACGCCGTGCTTCGCGCATGCCTCCAGCACCTTCTCCATGTCGTAGTCGATCGGGTCCCGTTTCAGCAGCAGCCGTCCCGTCGGATGCGCGATGATCTGCGTGAACGGGTTCTCGATTGCCGCCAGCATGCGCTCCGTCATCTCCCCCCGCTCCAGGTTGAAATACGAATGGATCGAGCACACCACCACGTCCAGTTGCTCCAGAATCTCGTCCGAATAGTCCAGGGAGCCGTCTTTCAAAATATCCACTTCCGACCCCACCAGTACCCGGATTCCCAGATTCTTCTTGTCCGCCGCCCGTAGCCGGTGAATGTGCTCCTCCATTCGCTTCTCGCTCAAGCCGTTTGCCACCGTCACCGCTTTGGAGTGGTCCGTGATCGCGATGTACTCGTGCCCCAGCCTCCGCGCCGCCTCCGCCATCTCCTCGATCGAGTTCTTCCCGTCGCTCGCCGTCGTGTGCATCTGCAGGTCGCCCTTCATGTCCCGCAGTTCGATCAGCTTCGGCAGCTTGTGTTTTTCCGCTGCCGCGATCTCCCCGGTGTTTTCTCGCAACTCCGGTGGAATGAACTCCAGCTTCAGCTTCCCGTAAATCTCCTCTTCCGTCCGTCCCGCCACGTGCTTCTCGCCCTTCAGCGTCGCCAGCTGGTACTCGTTGAGCGTCCATCCCATCTCGTTCGCGCGCCCGCGCAGCGTCACGTTGTGTTCCTTCGAGCCCGTGAAATAAAGCAGCGCCGCGCCGAAATTCTCCTGTTCCAGCAGGCGCACATCCACCTGCAGCCCGTCCTCCAGCGTGAAACTCACCTTGTTTTCGCCATGCGCCAGCGTCTGGTCAATCCCCGGAAACTTCAAAATGTACGCCGCCAGCTCATCCACCTGCTTCTGCCTTGTGGCGCCGGAACTCCTGCCGGTGCTCTTGCCTTTTTTCTTCTCTCCGCCCTCCTCAAGGGTCACCAACAAATCCAAATCCCCCACGGTTTCCTTGCCCCGCCGCAACGACCCGGCCGGCGTCACGCTCTCCACCAACTTCCCGAACTTCGCGATGTACGCCCCAATTGCCTTCGCGGCATCTTCACCCCGGCTGATCAAGAATCTCCCCGACGACTTCTTGAACACCTCTACGGCTTTCAGAATGTTCTGTTCGCTTTTCTCTCCGAACCCCGGCAAGTCGCGCAGCTTGCCCGCCTTCGCCAGCTTCTCCACGGCCTCCACGCTGCCGGCCTTGAACTCGCTCCATAAAAACGCCACCTTCTTCGGCCCCAACGACTGTAAGTCCAGCAAATGCAAGATCGACTCCGGATATTTCTTAAGCAATTTCTTCCGCAGTGAATAATTGCCCGTCTTGACGATTTCCTCCAGATGCTCCACCATCCGGTCGCCGATCCCCGGCAGTTCCGTCAACTTCTCCGGAGTTTCCACTAGTTGCTCCACCGGCTGCGGCAGGCTGTCGATCAACTCCGCCGCCTTCTCATAACTCCGGTAGCGCCCGATAATCGCCCCGTCAATCTGCAGCAGGGAAGCGGTCTCCCGCAATATCTTGGCAATCTGTTTGTTGTCCATGGCTCCGTCCACTCCGTTCCGCCCCACATTATATTCCCCAACCCGCTTCCTTGCTGCGGCGGGGGAGCCCCCGCACCGCTCCCTCCTTGCCTTCGTAGTGGCCGAGCTTCACATCTGCCACCCGAAGCGCCAACGTCCTTGGAGCGGCCGCCTTCCGAGGCGGGCACCATCTTCCTCTCCGTCATCCCGCCTGCCCCGAACGAAGTCGCGGGGACCGCACCGACCGATTTTCCGCCGCGCGGGTTGGGCTCGCGCTGAGCGAACTCGAAGGCCCACACTCAGAGTGCCGATTCAGAATTCAACCCAATCAGAGTCAATATCCCGAGCACGTGTCCTCCTGACCAGTGGGCCGGAGCTTTTGGTCGGGCCACAGTGTGGGATCGGCCACGATTTCAGCCATTCCTCTCCTTTTTTGCAATCTCGCCCCCTTCTTTGCTCACCGCTCGCTGCTAGCTGCTCGCTACCGTCCTTGTTCTTGATATCTGACCTCTGATCTCTGTTTTCGACTATTCTTGCCACCAAAACAAAGCCGGCGGAAGCTCTCGCCTCCGCCGGCCATTTCTAGATCCAAATTCTCTCAAGCGTTCTTTTTCACTTCGGCCGCCTGCGGTCCTTTGGGTCCTTGCACGATTTCGAATTCGACCGGATCACCTTCCTGCAACGTCCGGTAGCCATCCCCGGTGATTGCCGAGTAGTGTACGAATACATCCGGCCCATCCTCGCGGCCTATGAATCCGTATCCTTTCGAATTGTTAAACCATTTCACAGTTCCTTGCACTTCGTGTCTCCTTTGGACGGTGACTCTGGGGGCGGAAACTACAGAACGCCGCCATGAGCACGAATTGCGCGGAGTGTATCAAATCGGGAATTCCAGTCAAGCCACCTCTCACAACTTTTTTATGTCCCTGTGCATACTTATGCAAATTTCAATCGTTTCAATTCTTGGGTTTTCCAGGCCGCCGCAAAAACGCAAGGTAGTAGAGAATCCCCGCGATCGATTTCGCGTCCTTTAATTGCCCTTTTTTCATCATTTGTTTCAATTCATTCACGCTGTAACTCTTCACTTCGATTTTCTCATCCTCTTCCGGCTCTGCTGCTCCCGCCGTCAATCCTTCTGCCAGCAACAGCCACATCCGCTCTTCCAGGAATCCCGGGGTAGGGAAGAAGTCCAGAATCATTTTGAACCGTTTTGCCCGATATCCCGTCTCCTCCAACAGCTCCCGCGCCGCTCCTGCCTCCGGTGTCTCTTCCGGCTCCTTCCGCCCCGCCACCAGTTCCCACAGGAACTGCCGCGTCGCATGGCGATATTGCCGGATCATCACAATTCTTCCGTCTTTGAGTACTGGCAGCACTACAACCGACCCCGGGTGCGTAATCACCTCTCGCCTCGCCCGCACTCCCGTTGGCTCCAGCACGTCGTCCCGCCGCAAGCCAAACACCGGCCCCTGGTAAATAACCTCGCTCCCCAGAATCTCCGCCTTCCCTCTTGCCACGTGCCCCCCTCGCAGAAATTGCAACGCCCGCATCATACCGTAGCCCTGTGCGGCTGCCGAACGTTCCACGTGCCAGCGGGCGGTTTTTTCCTCATCGCGGACCGGATCTACCTCCCTGCGTTTTCTCCGCCCACTCCCCTCGTCCGTTACCTCGGTGGTGAACTCTTTCTTTTCTCTGCGTCGTCCAGCGTCCTCCGCGTCTCTGCGTTTGGACTTCTCTTCCGTCAGTCACCAGTCGCCGTTCGCTCCCCTTTCTCGCCACTCGCCAGCCACCTCTCGCCACTCCTCCCACCCCCGCGCTATACTTCCTCTTCACCCGATGCCCATCAACACCATCATCGTCGACGACGAGAAGCCCGCCCGCGAGGAACTCGCCTTCCTCCTCAAGGCCTTCCCGGAAATCTCCCTTGTCGGCCAGGGCAAGAACGGCCTCGAAGCCGTTAATCTCATCAAAGAACACGCTCCCGACCTCGTTTTCCTCGACGTCCAGATGCCTGGCCTCGACGGCTTCGGCGTTCTCCAAAAACTCGTCGAGCGCAAACTCAAAGTCCCCCACGTGGTCTTTGCCACTGCCTTTGACCATTACGCCGTCCAGGCCTTCGACGTGAACGCCGTGGACTACGTGCTAAAGCCATTCGACAAGGCCCGCATCTCCAAAGCCATCCAGAAAGCCAAAAAGGAAATCGAAGCCCAGACCAGCCCCGCCGAACGCCTCGAGCAGCTCGTCTCCCAGCTCTCCGCCCCCAAGCCGTCTGCCTCCCAGCCCACCAAAATCCTCGTCCGCTCCCAGCAGCGCATGCTCCTCGTCGATGCCGAAGACCTCATCTTCGCCTCCATCGAAGGCGGCCTCATCTCCGTCACCGCCCGCGATCTCGAAGGCTCCTCCAACTACCGCACCCTCGAGGAGCTCCATGCCGCCCTCGACTCCGAATCCTTCTGGCGCCCGCATCGCTCCTATCTCGTCAACATCCACCACATCAAGGAAGTCGTCCCCTGGTTCAAGTCCAGCTTCATGCTAAAAATGAACGACAAAAAGCAATCCGAAATCCCTGTCTCCCGCCAACAAACCAAACGCCTCCGCGACCTCTTCAAACTCTAGGTGGCGCAGGCTTCAGCCTGTGTCCCCGCCCTGCGTAACATTTGGGCGGTATTGTTAATACGTGTTGTATTCAAGTGCATCACTGGCCGTGTGCCCCACCCTCAGCAAAGTGGCACAGGCATTCCTGCCTGTGCGCTCGATCCAACGCCACCCAACAAACGAACTTGAGGGTGGCCCATCCTTCGCCCGGTGTTTGCGCAAGGGATGGGCTCTTACGATCTAAGGCCACCGGTTTTCTTCTCTTCCTGCTCGCTGTTATCTGCTCTCTGTTATCCTCTTTTTGATTACTGATCACTGATCTCTGATATCCAATTCATGCAAGAGCGCCTCCAAAAACTCCTCGCCTCCGCCGGCGTCGCCTCCCGCCGCAAATCCGAGGAACTCATCCTTGCTGGCCGCGTCGCCATCAACGGCAAAGTCGTCACCGAACTCGGCACCAAAGCCGACCTCTCGACCGACACCATAACCGTCGGCGGCAAACCCATTAACGCCGCCCAACCTCCCATCTATCTCATGCTTAACAAGCCCAAAGGTTACGTCACCACCACCAGCGACCCCGAAGGCCGCCCCACGGTCCTCCAACTCCTCGGCAAACTCTCCGCCCGCGTCTATCCTGTCGGCCGCCTCGACTACGCCTCCGAAGGCCTCCTTCTCCTCACCAACGACGGCGCTCTCGCCCAGCAACTCACTAAAGCCGCCTCGCACGTTCCCAAAACCTATCTCGTCAAGATCAGCGGCCACCCAGACGAAACCGCTCTGCAAAAACTCCGTTCTGGCGTCCACATCACCCTCGACGACAACCGCCGCGTCAAAACCTCACCCGCCAAAATCCGTCTCCACCAGGACGCCCCGAATCCTTGGTACGAGGTCACCCTCATCGAAGGCCGCAACCGTCAGATCCGCCGCATGTTCCAATCCGTCGGCTTCCTCGTCGAAAAGATCAAGCGCATCCAGCTGGGCCCCCTCAAACTCGACGTCCCCGTCGGCCAATTCCGCTCCCTGACCATCCGCGAAGTAGCCCAACTCAAACACTCCTCCCCCAAAAAATAAGAGCCAGCCTACTGGCTGGCCTTTCAAGCTTTTGATGGGCTGTCATCGCACCTGCCGTGCTTGCTCCGAGCTGCGAAGGGAGCGAAGCCGATGGGGCCGGAGGCCCGCTCCGTTTGCGGACTGCAGAGGCGGGACCAAGCCGCAATCTCTCCCCTCCTTCTGTTCTCCTCTGCTACCTCTGTGGTGAACTCTGCCTTCTTCTCTGCGCTTCCTCAGCGCCCCCTGCGTCTCTGCGTCTGGATTGTATTCTCTTCAATTTCCTATTTTCGCCTTTCTTCACCAGCCGCTCGCCGCAATCCAAACCGGCCAGTGGCCCCTTACCGCCAATCACGCCCCCACCAGCTCCCGCGCGATAATCATCCTCTGCACTTCGCTCGTCCCCTCATAAATCGTAATCACGCGCGCGTCCCGGTACATTCGCTCGACCTCCGACTCCCGCGAGTACCCCTGGCTTCCATGAATCTGCACGGCCTTTGCCACCACGCGGTTCACCATCTCGCTCGCGTACAGCTTCGCTTTTGAAGCCGCCGCTCCCATCTTCCCGCCGGAATCCTTCAAGTACGCCGCCTGATACAGCAGCCCCCGCGCGGCCTCAATCTCCGTCTGCATGTCCGCCAGCATCCACTGCACTGCCTGAAATTCTCCAATCGATTTCCCAAACGCCTTCCGCGCCTTCGCGTATTTGATCGACTCTTCCAGCGCGCCCTGCGCCAGTCCCACCGCTTGCCCGGCAATTCCGATTCGTCCGCCGTCCAGTGCGCTCAGCGCGATCCGCAATCCTTGTCCTTCTTCTCCCAGCCGCGCGTTCGCCGGTACGCGGCAATCGTTGAAAAGCAACTCCACCGACGGCGACGACTTTTGCCCCATCTTGTCTTCGTGCCGCCCCACCCTGAATCCCGGCGTTCCCGGCTCCACCAAAAACGCACTGATCCCTTTTCCGCCCGCCGACGGAGCGGACTTCGCAAACACGATAAAGATTCCCGCCACCGACCCATTCGTCACCCACGTCTTCGTCCCGTTAATCTGGTAGCCATCTCCGTCGCGCGCCGCCGTCGTTTGGATTCCCGCCGCATCCGAGCCCGCCGCCGGCTCCGTCAGGCAAAATGCGCCCAGAATTTCTCCCTCCGCCAGCTGCCGCAAATACTTTTTCTTCTGCTCGTCATTCCCAAAACCCAGCAGCGGCACCTGCACCGCCGAATTCGTCACGCCCAGCGCCGTGGACATCGCCGTGTGTACTCGCGCCACTTCCTCCAGCATCAACACGTAGGAAATCGTATCCAGTCCCGTCCCGCCCCACTCTTCCGGCGTCAGCATTCCGCAGCAACCCATCCCCGCCAGCTTCGCAATCGCCTCGGCGGGGAAGTGCTCCGTGCGCTCCCATTCCTTCACGTTCGGGCGCACCTCCGCCTCCATGAACGCCCGCACCATCCCCCGCGTCAGCTGCTGATGATCCTTTAGCCCAAAATTCATTCCTTAGCTTTTCTCCTGTGGCACAGGCACTCTTGCCTGTGTGGCTCTCGCCTGTCCCTCCTCGCGAAGCCTCTCCAAACACTCTATTTTTTATTTTCCATCTTCCCTTTTCTGTTCCTTACCGCCCGCAACCCCGCTACTTCCTTCGCCTCCACCAACCGATATCTCCCCCGGGGCACTCCCTCAATGGACAAACTCCCCATCCCCACGCGCATCACCTTCTCCACCGGATGCCGCTCCCGGAACATCACGTTTCGCATCCGCTCCAGTTTCGCCCCGCGCATCTTCACTTCATACCAGAAATTCGCCGCATGACCCCGGCTTGCATCCGGCTGCCGCAGCGTCTGCATCCTCACGCCAATCTCTTTTCCATACTTCTCCAGATCGTCCCGCGTCAGCATCCCCTTGATTTTCACGTGATAGGTCTGCTCCAGCGCGTCCCACTCCTTCAGCATCCGCGCGGCCAGCTCCCCGTCATTCGTCAAAAACACCAGGCCCGTGGCCGCATACTCCAGGTTGCCCACCGGATACACCCGCTCCGGAAATCCACGGAGTAAATTCCGCAGCGTCTTTCGCCCCTCCGGGTCCGCCAGCGAACTCACCACCTCCGCCGGCTTGTGCAGCACCATATAAATCTTCCGCTGCCCCTCCGTCTTCACCACCCGCCCCGCCGTCACAATCTCGTCCGCTGCCGGATCAGCCTTCGTCCCCAGTTCCGTCACAACCTTCCCGTTCACAGACACCTGTCCGCTCAGAATCAGCTGCTCCGCGTGTCTCCGAGAAGCAATCCCCGCCCGCGCAATGATCTTTTGCAATCGTTCCTGCATTCCCAGCCTTTCCCTATTCGAATGTAGGGGCGGCTTTACGCTGCCCTCTTCGTGGCCCGGGCATCCCTGCCTGCGCCCTGTGATATTGCAAGGATCGATTGACCTTGAGGGTGCCCCATCCTTTCCGCGTCTCTTGCGGATAGGGCGGGCTCTTACTCTCCAACGCTACCAACTCTCTTCTCTGCGCCCTCTGTGTCTCTGCGTTGAGTACCCTCTTGAATTCTCCCGCAGGGGATCATCGACAGGGCGGAGAACTCCCCGAATCCCGCCGCCCCAATTTCCATTTTCAAAGTTCTATTTTCTAGCTCGACTCGCCCGCCGCCGTCGACTTCGCATTCGGCGGAGGCGCGTCCTCATCCAGCTCGCCGCTCGGCATCCCCTCCGCCGTGGCCAGCGCTTCATGCTCGCGAAACTCTTCCGCCGCGTTCAACTCTTCCTTCACATGCTCGATGGCTTCGGCCGGCGATTCGTGCACATGGGCCAAAGCCGCCCCCGGCTGGCCGCCGCCATTCGCCACATCCGTCTCCGGATGCAACTCTCCAATGTGCTCTTCGCTCACGTCGGCCGGGGCAATCCCCTCATCGGTCCCCAGCGCTTCCCGTGCCAGCGCCTCAAACTCCTTCAAGCTCGGCAGCTCGTCCAGGTCGCTCAGTCCGAACCGCATCAGGAACTCTTTCGACGTCTTGTACAAAATCGGCCGCCCCATCACTTCCTTGCGCCCCGCCGTCGTGATCAGCTTCTTGTCCAGTAGCGTCGAAATCACGCCCGACGTATTCACTCCGCGGATGTCCGAAATCTCCGGCGCCGTCACGGGCTGCTTGTACGCGATCACCGCCAGCGTCTCCAGCGCCGGCATCGAAAGCCGCAGCGGCGGCCGCAGCGACTTGATGAATCTTCGCACCACGTCGTGGTGTTGCGGCTTTGTGTACATCTTGTACCCGCCAGCCACCTGCCGCACTTCAATCCCGCGCTCTTCCGCCGTGTACCCGGCGATCAGTTCGTCCAGTGCCGCTTGCACCGCCAGTTTCTCTTCGCCCAGCACCGTAGCCAGTTGCTCCAGCGTCGCCGGCTCGTCGGCCGCGTAGATAATCGCTTCCAATCCCGCTTTGCGTTCTTCGTTTGTCATCGTCCTCGATTCGCCCACTCTCTCCGGGACACCGCCTCAAATCATACACCATCGCCCCACCCGCATCCGCCCCCGCCCCCTTAGCCCTCCGATTCATGACTCCCAGGCCCCCGGTATCTCTGCGGCCCTCGGGTACCTCTGTGGTGGACTCTTGGGTTCTTGCTATTTGCTATCTGATATCCCTACCCTGCGCCACTTCCATCCCGCATGCAATCGCCGCTCAACTCTTCTCATTTTTCTGTTTTCAATTTTCCATTCTCGCCTTTTAAACCCTCCTGCCCCTCCCACGCATCCAATTACCATGCCTCCGGCCGCCCGTTGGCTTTACACCTCCGGACGGCTTCCCGGTCACGCATTCCACCCGGCTTTATGCGAAAATAGTTGGACGTCACGAAAGGGCGCCTCTTCCGAATGGACACAGTTCTTGGCTTTATCCTCGTTCTCGGTGTTTTGATTCTCGTTCACGAGTGGGGTCACTACATCGTCGCCCGCCTATTCGGTGTCCGCGTGGACGTCTTCTCTATCGGCTTCGGCCCTCGCCTCTTCGGCATTAAATGGGGAGACACCGACTGGCGCATCAGCCCGTTTCCTCTCGGCGGTTATGTCCGCATGGCGGGCCAGGACCTCTCCGAAATCGATTCCGGCGAGCAGAAGCCCACCGGTGCCCCCGACGAACTCATGTCCAAGCCCCGTTGGCAGCGCGCGCTCATCTCCCTTGCCGGCCCGGCCATCAACCTAATCTTCCCGATCTTTCTCCTGACCGGCTATTTCGTCGTCAAGGGCAATCCCTACCCAAAATATAACGACAAGCCTTTGGTCGTCCTCTCTCTCGACGCCGGCTCGCCTCTCGCCAAGGCTGGCGTCGTTCCCGGCGATCGCATTGTCACCCTGGACGGCATCTCCAATCCCACCTGGGGCACGGTTGAATCCGAATTCAACAAGGGCCTCGTGGACCGCAAGTTCACCATCGCCTACGAAAACGATGGCGCCACCCACACTGCCGAAGTCTCCACGGCTGGCATGAAAGAGCCCGAGCGCCTCTTCGGGTATCCCCCCAACACTCCGCTCGTCGGCTACCTCGATAAATCCAAGCCCGCCGCCGCGGCTGGCATCCATCGCAACGACATCATCCAGACCATGAACGGCCAGCCGCTCCACAACTGGCAGGAAATGGTCAACGCCATTCAGAAAAACGGCGGCAAGCCCGCGCAGGTCACCGTGCTCCGCAAGGGCCAGACGGTCACCCTCACGCTCACTCCAGTCCTCGACAAGAATGAAAAGGGCGAGCCTGCCTGGATCATCGGAATTCGTCCCGGACAGGAATGGTCTTTCCGCAAAGTTGGCTTCTCGCAATCACTCGTCGCCGCAACCGACTTCACCGTCCGCGGCACCGGCGAACTGCTGGCTGTCCTCAAGCGCCTCATCACTGGCGCCATGTCCGCCAAGCAGCTCCAGAGCTTCATCGGCATCGCCAATCTCGCCGGCCAGGCCGTCCAGGAAGGCACTTTTGCCGTCATCTCCTTGATGGCCGCGCTCAGCCTCAATCTCGGCATCCTCAATCTTTTGCCCATTCCTATCCTCGATGGAGGCAACATCCTGCTCCTTTCCATGGAGGGCATCCGCCGCCGCGATTTCAGCCTTGCCTTCAAGGAACGCTTTATCCAGGTCGGCCTCGTCTTCCTCCTCGTCCTCTTCGCCTACGTCATGTACAACGACGTCGTCCGCCTCCTGCCCATCCATTCCTGAACAATAAGTGTGTTTGCAGGGGCGGCTTTACACCGCCTCCTCTCCGCAGCGGCTCCCTTCAGGCTCGCCCTGACGCAGGAATGATGGCCAAGGCCACGAGCCGATTTCATCTTCCGTCATCCCGGCCGAGGTGGCCCGATTTATCCGTCGCGCGCTGTTGGCGCGTCGGGCCGCGCAATGGAGCGACCGTGGCAGAAATTAAGCCATTCTGCGACCGATGAAACGGCTCAAGGTCATGAATCCTGGATGCCGCGCCCTCGTCACCCTGAGCCTGTGAAAGGCGGTTTTACGGACGCGGGTTTCTCTTCCTTGCTTCTCTGCGGAATCTCTGCGCAGTCTGCGTCTCTGTGTTGAGTCTTTCTTCTCCGGTCATCTTCGCTAACTCGCCGGCGATCCGCGAGACACCACCCCGCAACGGCCCTGTCCGCAATCCAGCAATTTGGCAATAAGGCGGCGGCTCCAACCATTGCAGAACAAAACGGCTTGACTCACTCTTTTAGCTTCGACGGTTCGGATGGGAAGACTGCCAGGCTTGCGGTCCGTTGTAACCGGGAATCCGCTTTTTCAGCCGGGATGCCAGCCGATTCAGCGCGTTCTGGATTGCCGTACCTCTGGCCAGGGATTTTCCCTCAATAATGGTGAGGTGGGCCTGCAAATAATCTGCTTCGCTGCAAATCTTCATTGGCGTTCTCTCTCGTTATCCCTTCTCCCCAATCTAACCGTGTGAAGGCAGCCGTCGGTGGGATGAATCACTCTGCGACGTAACGGTGCTCACTCTCACACCGGCTTCATGAATTGTCCAAGGCAAGGTCAACGCATCACGAATGAGTGCTCCCCTTTTCCGTGCGAACGATACTTGGTTGAGGGGGAGGCAAAATACGAAGTGGGTTATTGACTTGATGTTTGGCCTTTGTTCTTGCCCGGCTTTGGCCAATTTTCAGAGAAGCCTTGAAAATCGCTCCCACGGGAATTAACCCCGCCAATCGATGCTCCCCTATGGAGGCCAGGCCCATGGACGCCATGCATCCGCATGACTTGCAATCGGGCTGCCCGCCGAACTGGCACGGACTGATCCGTGTTTGCAGATCCGCCGATAAGGTTTCCGTGGTTTGCGCGAAGATGCAATCGCTCGGGCTCGCTGGGGGTGAAACAAACTGCTGGATTAAGGCTGCGGGCATGTCCAGCTTCGAATATTGTTTTCGCAGCTGCATCATTTCCGCGGTCGCCAGCGCGCGTTCCGCCGGGGCCAGCATCTCGGGCAACTCGTCTCCGATCTGCGGAGTGAACAGGCTGAACCACACCTTCTTGATCTCCGGCCGGGGAGTCCAGAATTTCAGGAATTCGCCCAAATATCCCGGGCGTTTCATCATTTGACCGGTCACCGTGCAGTGGATGGTCACGTTTTGTCCGACGATGTTCTTCAGGATGCGTGTGTAAGTCGCCGGTGCGCGTCGCACATCATGTTCGGGCTGCAGCCCGTCGATAGACACCACGATTTGCAGACGCGGCAAATTGGCCCATCCCGGGTTTATCGGTCGAAAGGCGCTGGTGACGATCTGCACGTGCATACCGCGCGCCAGCAGTTGCGGAATCAGCGCATCCAGTTCGCGGTACCGAACCAGCGGATCGCCGCCCACGATGGACAAATGAAGCGGCTTGAGGCGATCCACGACTTCGAGAACGCCATCAATCAATGTTTGGCCGGTTCGATCGTTCAAGTCGCGCAACGTCTTCCCGCCGCCAAGATGTGCGGCATCGTACGCGTAACATCCCGGGCATTTCAGAGGGCATTCCCGCGTGATCTCGAGGGAGAGAGCAGGGGGCTCGCCCCGAAGGATCTTGCCCCATGCCTGCAAAATCTGAGAAGTTTCCATTCGCACCTTGCCGCATCGCGAGTAAATGCTTCGACCAGAAAAATGTACTAATGCCGCGTCCCGAAACTTCCTGGCATTTCTCTTCAGGAGCTGCCGATTTCAGCCGCCACCTAGGTCGTCGTGAAAGAGTTTAGCTTTGGCCTCTGAAGCGCCCTGAATCCATTAGGCGTCAAGAGCCCCGAAGCGTCAGGAGCCCCCGAAGCTTTAGGGGTTTGATCAGCTATCTCCGGGTCAGCACCCGAGTAACTGCTCTGCCACCTGAATCCTGCTGCCAGCCAAGCAAGTATGTCCTCGCCATCACCCGGGCGCAATGAGAAAGAATGACACCCTCGTCATCCCCAGTGTCTCTGGGACGTACAAAATCAAAACTAGGAACTCGGAAAAGGAAGGCGAACGCTGTTCGCAGTTCACCCGCTATCCTCAAACCTCCTGGAGTGCCTCGCACTATGGCCTTCGAATTCTGCATTGTCGCCAAAGCGGTTTGCCTGCGAATCACGGGCGACATGGGGGTAGCAGTGCGTCCCGGCGCTGGTTGGCTCCATCGATTCGTCCGAGGGAGAGCCGCTCGATGCAGATGAGCCGCGCCCAGGTCCGAACGGTTTTGGAATCTTCAAGGTCCGCGCCGGTTTCGCCTGGTGAGTTCTTTCCTTCCTCCCCTCTGCGTCCAGTCTGCGTCCTCCGCGTCTCTGCGTTGAGTCTTTCCCCTTTTCCCGAGCCTCCCTCCGTCACTCCGCTTTTCTGCTAGAATGCCCTTGAGGATGGTTGCACATGTCTGCTTTGCCCTCTCATCGCGTCTCTTCCGGTGAACGCCTCAACACCGCTGAAACCACCACCAACCTCCAGCAGGCTCTACGCGACAAAGGCATCCGCCTTACGCGCCAGCGCCGCGTCATTCTCGAAGTCATGGACAATGCCGAGCAACACCTCGACGTTGACCAGATCCTCGCCCGCGCCCAAAAAATCGATCCCGAGGTCCATCTCGTCACCGTGTACCGCACCATCGACCTTCTCAAGAAACAAGGCCTCATCGACGAACTCGATCTCCTCCACCTGCGCGGTGACCGGCACTACTACGAAACCCACGGACCTCGCGACCACATCCATGTCGCCTGCCTCCGCTGCGGCAAGGTCCGCGAATTCGAATCGCGCCTCTACGAGCAGCTCAAGGAACAAATCGCCAACGACTTCGGCATGCGCGTCACCGTCTCCCGCACCGAAGTTGGCGGCATCTGCAACGACTGCCTCGCCGCCGAAAAAAAATAGCTCTTTCCGGGTCCCGGGCGCCGCAACCCTTCGGTTCTCAGGCGTGTGGTTTTCTTGCTCGCCCGTCTAAACGCCATCCCCACCAAACCGTTGTTATCCTGAGCGCCGAAGCGCCTCCCAAGTCTCCGTTCTCTCTGTTCCCTCTGCGGTGAAATCTTCCGCTTCTCCCTGCCCTTGTCCCCCGGTGCGGGGCACTTTCGCTCCCACTCCGGTGTCTATCACTCCAAGAACAACCTGCTCCTCGAAAACCACCAAGCCCGTTCCCGCAGACTTTTTTCGGCTGCCTGTTCATCGCCCTGGTCTTGGCTCCCGTCGTTCTTTATCTCATCGGCCGCTCCATGGAGGCGCTCCATCCCCATCCGTCGCAGACGCGATCCGCTCCCCGGTAAAGCTCTCCCGTCTGGGATTCGCGCTCTATGTAATTCTTTGTAACTCAGCTCCCACTTGCCTTCTCACGCAACGCAGCAGCCCGGGTAAAATAGTTCCGCACCCCCATGGCCTCGGTTCTCCTGACTCTCCTGATCGGTCCTCTGGCTGCGTTCTTTCCGCGGTCGTGGCGCCGTGCGCTTCCGTTTGCGGAAAACGTTCGCTGGGGATTGGCCGCGCTCCTCAGTGGCCTCCTCGAATTTGCCGCATCCATTGTGGCGCTCGGCCATTGGTATCTCTTCGAAATGATGCGCATCACCGACACCATTGTCGGTTCGCAATCTTCTGCCAGCCACCCCATGGGCATCACCGATCATCAGGTTTCCGGCGCCAGTCTGTTCTACTTTGCGCTCCACCCCTTCACTTGGTTGCTTGCGTTTTTCTTTTTCGAAGGTGCGCTTCGCCTGTGCGCCGCGGTCGCCACCGGATCGGTTCTTCCCGCGTTTCCGATCCTGCTGCTGGAGCGCATGCTTTTCCTCCTGCGCCATCGCTCCGAACTTCAACCTGGCCAAGCGCTTCGCGAAAACGCCGCATCTTTCTATGAAGGCATCTGGGAGCGCGTACACGCCGCTCGTCAGCCCGAACTCCCGGACCAGCTCCGCAGCACCGCCGTGGATTCGGAAGAGTTTCTCGAAATCTCCGCGAGCCGCCGCAAGGCGGACTGGGTTCCCCCGAAAACGGTTCGCGTGGACGATCTCTACTATCGATTGGAAGGTTTCACGGTCGGGAAGGGAACTCACCCATTTCATTACTCGCTCCGGCGTCTCGAACGCGGAGTCCCCGGCCGCACTGTCCTGCTGTACAACACCGGCAACGCCACCCAATTTATCCGCCGCTGACGCCGCCTGGCAGCCTTTCTACCAACCGCGACCGCGGGGTGGAGGGAACGCGGCAAGCACTATCCCCAGTCCCGGTCCCCACGTTTGGTCTTGTTCTCCTCTCATCCGCCTACCGAGCGTCCACTGCCCGCCGCCGCTTCAGCCGCTCAAAAAATTCCCGCGCCCGCGCAATATCCTTTCCGATCTGCGTCTTCAGCTCTTCCGCGCCCGAAAACTTTTTCTCCTCCCGCAACCGTTTCCAGAACCGCACCTCGATCCGCTTCGCCGCCACCTCTCCCGAAAAATCCAGCAGGTGCGTCTCCACCGTCAACCCCGTCCCGTTGAACGTAGGCCGCATCCCCACGTTCGTCACGCTGCGCCGGCTCCGCGTCTCTCCCTGCAGAACGGTCCGGGTAATATACACGCCTCTCCCTGGCAAAAGTTCCTGCTCCGCCCGCAGATTCAGCGTCGGGAAAGTGAACTTCCGTCCGACCCCCGTCCCCGGCATCACTTCCCCTGTCAACACAAACGGCCGTCCCAGCAGCCGCCCCGCACGGGTAACATCGCCTTCCGCGATCAGCTTCCGGATGCGCGTGCTCGACACGATCTCTCCCCGCAATTTCACCGGCTCGTGCACAATCACGTCGAACCCGTTGCGCATTCCGAGCTCCCGCAGCAATTTCACGTTACCCGCCTGCTTGTGCCCGAAGCGGAAGTCTTCCCCCACCACCACGGCCTTCACTTGCATCTGCCGCACCAGCATGTCGTCCACAAAATCCTCCGCCGACACGCGCGAAAGCTCCGGCGTAAACGGCAGCACCACCGCCGCCTCAATCCCCAGCATGTCAAACCAGTTCATCCGCTGTTCGTTTGTCGAAATCCGCAGCGGCGCCGCCTCCGGCCGCAACACCTTCAGCGGCGGCGGCTCAAACGTCAGCGCCGTGGACACCGCCCCGGTCTCCTTCGCCAACCCAATGCAATATTCCAGCACCCGCTGATGCCCCAAATGGATCCCATCAAAATTTCCAATCGCTATCACGCTTCCGCGCCCGGTAGCGGAGGCTTCAACCTGCCTCTCCTCCGCCTCCGTGGTCTTTCCAGGTGCCCATTCCGTTGAGTCTTTCTCTATAACTTTCCCCGGACCATCCGCAAACACCCGCTCCCATTCCCCAGCCGAAACAAAAATCCTCATCCGCCGCTTCGGGCCGCCATTCACCGCTGCGCCAACCTCCACGTCAATCTCGAGCCCGTCATATGCCAAGCGCACCTGCATGTATCCCAACTTTCGCAGCCGCTCCTCCGTCGCGGCATGTCCCAGATCGTGCGCGATATGCGTGAACCACGCCCGCTTCGGCTTCAGCCGCTCGATCAGCGCCAGCGACTGCTCCACCGTCATGTGCATCGGGTGCGGCACATCGCGCAACGCATCCAGGATCAGATCGTCCAAGCCTTCCACCAGCGGCACGCTCTCTTCCGGCAGCAGACTGAAATCCGTCAGGTACGCTGCCCCGCCGAACCGGTATCCCAGCACCTTCATCTCGCCATGCACCAGCGGCACGGGTACAAACTCCATGCCCATCAATCCAAACGGTCCTTTTACTTGGTGCAGCGTCACGCTCGGCACGCTGCTCAGCGTCGGTCCCTCGTCGAACGCGTATGCAAACGCCCGCCGCAAGATCCGGAACGTCTCCTCGCTCCCGTACACCGGCATCGGCGCCCGCTGTTTGAAGTTGTACGGCCGTAAATCGTCGAATCCCAAAATGTGGTCCGCATGCCCGTGCGTTAGCACCACCGCGTCCAACCGGTCGATGCCCGCGCGCAACGCCTGCGTCCGGAAGTCCGGGGTTGTGTCTATCACCACGTTCTCGCCCCCGCGCGATAGCAGCACGGAAGGGCGCAACCGCTTATCGCGCGGGTCCGCCGATTTGCACACCGCGCAATGACACCCCAGCGTCGGCACGCCCATCGACGTCCCTGACCCCAGCACCTTCACTCGAATTTTGTCCCTTCCCGCCATCCGCATTCCCCAATTGTATCCATCTTTCCTCTCTGGTAGCGCTGGCGCCCAGCTGCCAAACCACGTCCTCCTATTGTCCTGTATCCGGCCCACAGGTCTTGGTTACCTCTGCTCCCCTACGCTACCTTTGCGCTGAAATCTTTCCTCTTCTAGGCGCATGCTGCATTTCTCGGCTATCCCCCTCCTCTCCGTTTCCCACTTTAAATTTTGCGCATCCGTGATACCCTCCTGCCACTCGTTCAGGAGCATTCATGGAAACTCATCCAGCATCCGCCCCCAAATCTCCCTCTCGCCTTTGGCGCATCACAAAACGCATTTTTCTCGGACTGCTACTGCTCCTCGTGATCGCTGCCATCTCTGGAATCGCTTACCAGAAAATCTTCAACGCCCGCGACGCTAGCCGCTATCCGCAGGAAGGCCGCTCCGTCCCGCTTGGCCCTGAATTTCCAGGGGTCTCCTTGAATCTCAATTGCACGGGCTCCGGCTCGCCCACAGTCGTTCTCGACACCGGGTTGGGAGTTCCTGCCGTCGGTTGGGATCTCGTGCAGCCCACCGTCGCCAGTTACACTCGCGTCTGCTCCTACGATCGCGCCGGCTACGGTTGGAGTACCCCCGGCCCCATGCCGCGCACCAGCGAGCAAATCGTCAAGGAACTCCACGCGCTCCTAACCGCAGCCGGTGAAAAAGGCCCCTACATTCTTGTTGCTCACTCGTTCGGCGGCTTCAACGTCCGCATCTACACCTCGAAATATCCCGCCGACGTCGTCGGCCTGGTTCTCGTGGACACATCCCACGAAGATCAGAACCACTACTTGCCCGCTTCGCTGCAAGCTGTCATGAAAAACTATACGCAGGAGCTCGAAACCGAAAGGAAACTTTTCCCCGCGCTTCTTTTCTTTGGCGTCGCGCGCCTCATGGCCACCGACGATCTTTCCTCTCCGCGCGTCGATCACAAACTCCTGAAAAAAATCGGCTATCTCGAACTTCAGTCCAAAGCCGTGGATGCCGCCGCATCCGAAATGGAAAATTTCGACCAGAGTGCCGCCGAAGTCCGTACCGCGGGCAATCTGGGCGACCGCCCTCTAATTGTTCTCTCCGCGGGCCAGCCCCAGGATCCTAAGGATCTTCCCAAGGGCGTTTCGCTCAAAGACATGCAGGACTTTCAGAAATTCTGGATCGCCGATTTGCAGGTACGCGAAAAAAATCTCTCCACTCGCGGCAAACAGATTGTAGTCACCGACAGTTCTCACATGATTCCATTCTTCCGCCCGGACCTGGTGATCTCCGCCATCCGCGAAGTCTACGACGCCGCCCAGACGCCACCGGCGACGGTCACTCCTCCAGGTCCCGCAGGCGCCCTGCCTGGCGCCAAATAATCCGAGCCTCCACACGCCCGTGCGTGGGCGGAATACGTTTGCCCCTAGCATCGGGTCATCCCAATCCGCTCCGGTGAGGATCGCCGGAGGATCTCAACCACCGCGCCTCGTCTACCTCTGCCTTCCCTGAGCGAATTTTGCGAAAGGCGATGATCTCTTGCTTTTCTTCAGCCAAAAACAAAAGCGGCGCGAACCCTATCTCCGCGCCGCCCCATCTTCTATCTTTAAATTTCTCTTCTCTATTTCTTGCCCTTCATTGCTCCCTGCACCTGCGCCATCTGTGCCGCCATCGCTTTGTTGATTTCCAGGTACGTCATCTTCAGCTTCCCCAGCAAATCCAGAAGCATTGAATCCTCTTCCGGCGCCAGGTTTCCTTTGGTCTTCACGTGCAGCGCGTCCAGCATATCAATCAACTCCCGCGCCGCATCCGGATCAATTACGGGCTCGCCCGTACGCGGATCGGCGTATGCACCCAGCACCATCGCCGCGTTGCTCCCGATCATCCGCACCAAATTCTCGAAAGCCGCCACGCGCTTGGGCGCATCTGCCGCGGGCGTCGCCGACTTCTCCGCGGCCGCCTGCACCGCCTTCTCTTTCACTTCTTCGCGTTCCGCCTCGCGTTCTTGCGCTTCCACAACTTCCTTGCGAATCTCGCCCTCGGCGGTGAAGGGCCGCCGGTCAACCACCTTGAATCCTTCATCCTGCTTGTGCTCGGACACGGTTGCCTACCTCATTCTTTGTAATCTGTGTCGGTGAAACTCGATCCGCCACAGTTTACCATGGGAAGGGAAGTCCCCTCTCCCCGGCTCCATGCGGCAAACTCATCCAATCTTTCACTTCCCTTATCCCCTTTACTTCCTTCACCTCCCATCGATCGGTACCTGTAGTACGTACGATTATGACTTGACCCTCCCCGCAGTCCCCCTAGAATTGAGGAGCTTTAAAGATTACCCGTCGTCCGGGAGAGGTTTCAATTTATGCGTGCTTCGCGCCTGCTCTGGATCGCTTCGGTGGCCTTGGCCGCCCTGTTGCTGCCCTCGTTGGCCTCCGCCGACGGCATTACCTGGACCCTCAACGGCGTCACCTTTAGCGATGGAGCCACCGCCAGCGGCTCGTTCAACTATGACGCGTCTTCCAACTCTTACTCCAGTATCGATGTCACCACCGGCGCAGGCACTGTTTTCCCCAGCACTCTCTACACAACCACGTCCGTCGAGTTTTTCTCCAACAACTTCTTGCTCGGTCTCGGCCCAACGTCTGTCCCCTCCGACCTCACCGGCGTCACCCTCCTGGGGCTTTATTTCACCAACGCGCTCACCAACACCGGCGGCACCGATCCTGTTTACCTGGTCGAATTTTACTGCGGCAACTCCAACTGCAGCGATCTCAACACCCGCTACAGTCTCCCTGGCTCCGTCACCGGCACTCCAGTTTCCACCCCCGAGCCCGGTTCTCTCCTCTTCCTCGCCTCCGGCCTCCTCGCTTGCTTCCTCTTCCGCCCCCGCGCCTGATCGCCATCTCCTTACTCTTGGCACACGGCGGTGAACCCTTCTTCTTCTCTGCGCTTTCTCTGTGTCCTCCGCGTCTCTACGTTTAGTCTTCCTCTCTTCTCGCCACCGATTGACTCCCACCCCCGCTCCCCGTAGATTGTTTTCTCAGGACAATTCCGCGCATGCCCCCCAAAAAACTCTCTCGCTCCCACAAGAAATCCTCCACCAAACCGCGTCGCCCCAATAGAGTTTCGCGGGTGGCCAATCCCGGTCCCGCTTTCGCCAAGCTCGCCGCCGTCATGGCCCGCCTGCGTGCCCCCGGCGGTTGTCCCTGGGACCGTGAACAGACCCATGCCACACTCCGCACCTACCTCATCGAGGAAGCCTATGAGGTCCTTGACGCCCTGGACTCCCGCGACGACTCAAAATTCGCCGAAGAACTCGGCGACCTCCTCCTCCAGGTCCTCTTCCACGCCCAAATCGCCGCCGAGGAACGCCGCTTCTCGATCAACGACGTCATCCGCGAAATTCACGACAAAATGGTGCGCCGTCATCCGCACGTTTTCGGCACCGTCCGCGCCAAGACTTCCGCTGAGGTCCTCCGCAACTGGGAACAAATCAAAGCCGCGGAGCGTTCCTCCAAACACCCGAAGACCTCGGTAGAGGCCGGCCTTGTTTACCCTGAGTCTCGAAGGGCCCGGCCCGCCGCCGCAGCGGCGGCAAGCGATGCGCAAAGCGCGAGCGCTCTTCCTTCCGAATCCCCCGCTTCCTACCTGGACGGCGTCCCCCACGCTCTTCCCGCCCTCCTCGAGGGCTTCCAGCTCACCCGAAAAGCCGCCCGCGTCGGCTTCGACTGGGACAACATCGAAGGCATCTTCGACAAACTCAACGAAGAAACCGCGGAGCTCCGGGACGTCCTCTACAAAAAAGAACCCGCCGAACGCCTTGAGGGCGAACTCGGCGACATTCTCTTCGTCGCCGTTAATCTCGCCCGCTTCCTTCACGTCGATCCAGAACTCGCCATGAAGAAAGCCAACACCAAATTCTCCCGTCGCTTCCGCGAGATGGAACGCATCGCCCGCGAGCAGGGAACCACCCTCGCTCAAGTCCCCCGCGCCCAACTCGAGTCCCTCTGGGACCAATCCAAACAATCCGAACTCACCACTGCAGCCGGCATCCACGCCAAGGCCAAAACCAAATGAACCCCGCCACTCCAACAACGAAAAGCGCTCCAGGCGCGCCATACATTAGCCCGGGCCGTCAGTCCTGGGATGCAAGTCCAAAATGCATTCAGCGCCGTAGGTGCGGTACACCCTGGATCCGCCCTCGCGCCTATCTAATGTCGCCAACCCAATTCTCCGTGTGCTCTGTGTTCTTTCTAGGGGTCCTCTGCGTTAATTCTTTCGCTTCGTCTTTTCCGAAACGGTCGATTGTAAACTGTCAACTGTCGGCTTCCTCATGACCTCTCCCATCCAAATCCGCAAATGCACGACGCTCCCCGAGTTCCACCGCTGCGTCGAACTCCAAAAACTCATCTGGGGCGAATCCGAACTCGAAACCGAGCCCTACGTCACTTTCGTCGTTGCCCATCACACCGGCGGCCAAGTCCTTGGGGCCTTCGAGGGCGACACCATGATCGGCTTCACCATAGCTCTCGCCGGAGTCCGCCACCGCACACCCTATCTCCATTCCCACATGACCGGCGTTCTGCCCGAGTACCGTGATCGCAAAGTGGGCCGCGCCCTCAAACTCTTCCAGCGCGAGGAAGCCCTTTCTCGCGATATCCGTCTCGTCGAATGGACCTTCGACCCGCTCGAAACCCGCAACGCGCACTTCAATCTGAATCGCCTCGGCGCCCTTGTTCGCACGTATATCCCCAATTTTTACGGCGTCACCTCCAGCCCGCTGCATCGCGGACTGCCCACGGATCGCCTTCTCGCCGAATGGCATCTCGACTCCAAGCGCGTCATCGCCGCCGTCAACGATATCGCCCCCGAACCTTCGGAATCTCCCGCCGTCATCCACATAGCCCAACTCACGCTCGAAAACACGGCCGCCGTCCAAACCAATATTCGCGGTGAATTCCAGCACTGGTTTGCCAAGCATTACGCCGCCACTTCTGTCCGTTTCACCACCGCCGGCGCCGACTACCTCCTCCACCCGTGGTCCGACTTCTAATCAAGGCCTCCCTTCGCCAACTCAAGTTTCTCCTTAAGAACGCTGACGGTTCCCCGCCACGTTCTCTTCGGGCTGTCACTAGCCACCGATCGCCAGTTACCAGTCGCTGCTTTTCGTGTCCTCTGTGTTAAATTCTTCATTTCGACCAGTAAAGGATCGTGCATGCAAATTCGTCATCTCACGCTTCGCGAAATTCATCTCAAACTTCTACATCCCTTCGAAACCTCCATGGATCGCGTCTCCGATCGCCGCATTCTCCTCGCCGAACTCGATCTCGAAGGCACCGTCGGCTGGGGGGAATGCACCGCCGGCGAAAATCCCTTCTATTCGCCAGAAGACACCGATACCGCCTGGCACGTCATCACCCGATACCTGTGGCCCATGCTGAAAGGGAAGAGCATTGCCTCCGCCGCCGACGTCTGGCCGCTGCTCGAGCATGTTCGTGGACATAACATGGCCAAGGCCGCGCTTGAAACCGCCGTGTGGGACGCCGAAGCCAAACTCAAGAAAATGCCTCTCTGGAAATTAATTGGCGGCACGCGCGAGGAAATCCCTTGCGGCGTCTCCATCGGCATCAAGGACACGCTTGAAGAACTCGCCGCCACCGTCAAGAAAGAACTCGACGCCGGTTACCAGCGCATCAAACTGAAAATCAAACCGGGCAAGGATATCGCGCCCGTCCAGCACATCCGCAATCTGCACCCGCGCATCAAGCTCTCCGTGGACGCCAATTCCGCCTATCGCCTCGCCGATCTACCGCACCTCCAGCAGTTGGACGCTTTTTACTTGATGATGATCGAGCAACCCCTCGGCTGGGACGATATCTACGGCCACGCCGCCGTCCAGAAAAACCTGCAAACACCGGTCTGCCTCGATGAATGCATCCACAGCTACGAGCAGGCCGAGGGAGCCGTCGCTCTCGGCGCCTGCAAAATCATAAACGTGAAACTCGGCCGCGTCGGCGGCCATCTTCAGGCGCGCCGCATTCACGATCTCTGCGAGAAAAATTCCGTCCCCGTCTGGTGCGGAGGCATGCTCGAAACCGGGGTCGGCCGCGCCCATAACATCGCCATGTCCACGCTCTCCAATTTTTCTCTCCCCGGAGACGTTTCCGCCAGCGCCCGCTATTGGCACGAAGACATCATCAACCCCGAAGTCACCGTAACGCCGCAAGGCACCATCAAAGTGCCCTCTGCGCCCGGCATCGGCTTCACCCCCCGCGTCCCTCGCATCGACTCCCTGACCGCCCGCAAACTCCACCTCACATAACCCGAACCCTTGGGTACCGCACTGGGTAGGTCTGCTTTCAGCTCATCCTGAGAGGGTAGGCCGGCCGAGTTCATTTGGGTAGCGCGGGCATCCTGCCGCCAATCGCATGTGCGCGCAAAAGGCGGCCCGCTGTCCTGTCGCTCCAGGCTTTCTTCCTCGATCTTTCCGCGTTCTCTGCGTTCTTTCTCTGCGTTAATCCTCTTTGTCCTCCAACCTCGGAACTCCGGTTTCCGATATCTGCTATCTGATTCCTCATGTCCACGCCGCTCCGGTACTCATTTTCAATTTTCTATGCCCCAATCTGTCTCTACTATCCGCTCGATAAATTCTTTGCGTTGGACACTTTCCCCCTCCTCAGGCATTCTCCATCTGTCTTCTATTTGTCGGCCAAGTAGCCGCGTACTAGCGAACCTCGTTGTTCCTTCCACGTTCCCTGGGCAACTCGTCTTGATCCAGGACCAAGTCGTGCTGACTTGCTGTGCAATGGCGGTACACGGCGCCGGCTTTGCCGTTGCGTCATCTCAAAATCCAATTTAGGAGCAGGAAATGAAACTCTTTGCATCGCTATCGTTGCGTTCATTTTTGATCGGTTCAGCGTTTTTAATCGCTCTGCTTGCGGGAACTGGCCCTCTCGCCTTCGGCCAGGAAACCATTCAGGGCACAATGAAGCTTTCCGTGGCCGCGCGCCTCGGCAGCACCGTCCTTCCCGCGGGAGAATATCGACTCTCCGTTTCCATGCTTGGCGGCACGCACTCCCTGAGCGACGTCCAAGTCGCCAGCCACGTCGCCGTTCTTGTCACCGGCATGTCCAAGAACGCACCGACCGCCAGCGTCATCGCCACCGCATTTCGTTCCACCCCAAACTCGCCAAAGCCCGTCAACTTCGCCAGCTTCAGCGACGGCTTGGCCATCCACTCCATCGCTCTCGATAGCTACGGCGTGGTCATCAAGTTTTACGAAACCGGCGCCAAAACCACTTTGCGCGCCGGCGTTTCTCCAGCCTCTTCCACGATGATGGCCGCCAAGGCTAACGACTAGGCGTCTTCACTTCGGTGCGAGGGCGGACACACTGTCCCCTGCGGTTGTCCGTCCTCGCTCCGTATTTCCGTTTGGTTACACTCGAAATTGCGATTTGCAACACCGGATTCTTGCATTGGACTTCGCTTTCTATTCCCGTTAGGTTTGTTGTATGACTAATAGCAACACCATACTCGATCACGATACCCGGGAGGTTGATCTCCTTCACGAAATCGGCAGCCGCCTCGCCGCCTCCGATCCGCTCCACGAAGTTCTTCGCAAGGTAATCGACTTCATCTCCATCGTCGCCAAATTCGATTCCTGTTTCGTCTACGTACTGGAAGACAACGAACTCGTTCTGCGCTCCTCAAAAAATCCCCACGCCGAAGTTGTGGATCGCCTGAAGCTTCAGGTCGGCCATGGCATCACGGGCTGGGTCGCCGAACACAAACTCCCCGTCGCCATCGGCCGCAACGCTTATAAGGACCCGCGCTTCCTCTCCTTCAGTGAACTTCCCGAAGATCGCTTCGAAGCCTTTCTCTCCGTCCCCGTGCTCAGCCGCGACAAACTCGTCGGCGTCATCAATCTCCAGCGCCGCCAGCCTCACCTCTATAGCCAGCGCGAAATTCGCCTCATCTCCACCATCGGCTTTCTCGTCGGCGCCGAAATCGAACTTGCGCGTTTAGAGGGCGCCTACTCCGAACTCTCCGAACAGCTCGACACGCGCAAAGCCATGGAACGCGCCAAGGGCATTCTCCAGCGCGATCTCAGTCTCAACGAAGAAGAAGCCTATCTCACGCTCCAGCGCCAGAGCCGCCAGCGCCGCCGCTCTCTCCGCGAAATCGCCGAAGCCATCGTCCTCTCCGACGAAATCAAGCGCGCCCCCCGCAAACCCGAAACCCCGTAGCGGCCACCTTCCGCTGCGCCTGATCCCGCGCGCTTCAGGGCCTCCTCTGCTTCAAATCGCATCCCAACTCTTCACTGCCTCTTCGCCCTCCTCGCCCTGAACGCTTTTGGCGAAGGGTGCTAACACTGCGGCGAAACTCTTGTCTCGGCCTCTCGGCCGCTCCATTCCGCCGTGATATCCTTGCGCTAGGTAACCCGTGTTCTCACGGCCATCCAAGTCTTTCCGTCTTTTCCTGGCTCCGGGCATTCTCCTGGGTGTATTTGCCCCCGCGCTCGCGCAATCACCCGCCACGGAAACCCCAACCCGGGGCCCGGTCCTCAAAGCCGAGGTCCGCGTCGTCCTGGTGGATGTCGTCGTCACCCAGAAAAAGGACAAGCCCGCCCCCGACCTCCGCCGCGAGGACTTTGAGATCTACGAAGACGGCCGCCCGCAAACGATCTCCTTCTTCGAGGAGCACAAGCCCACCCCTCCCCCACCCGCGCCCGCGCCAACGGCTCCCTCCTTACCGAGCGTGTTCACCAACGTCCAGCAGGTCCACGCCACGGACTCCCTCAACGTGATCCTTCTCGACTGGCTCAATACCCAGCCTCAGGACCGCGCCTACGCGCAATCCCAAATCGCGCAGTACCTCCACCACGTTCCCCCGGGCACTTCCATCGCCGCCTTCGTGCTCGGCTCCCACCTCCAGATGGTGGAGGGCTTCACGTCTGACCAGGTGAAGCTCCTCGCCGCGCTCGACACGCAGAAGAAAGGCGCCGCCGAGCATTCCTCCTCGCTCCTGACGTCCGGATCGCAGGACGCCGCGGAACGCCAGATGGTCGACACGATGGTCATGATGCAGATGGCGCCAGCCGGCCTCGAGGCTGTGCGCGACGACCAGTCCGCGACGAACACCGAGAACACCGCCCGCCGCGTCAACCTGACGCTGCAAGCCATGCAGGAACTTGGGCATTACCTCTCCGGACTGCCCGGCCGCAAAAACGTCATTTGGTTTTCCGCGGCGTTCCCCATCAATTTGTTCCCCGGGCACGAAATTGCGCCGCAATATTCCCAGGCGTTGAAACGCACCACCGACCTGCTCGCGGAAAGCCGCGTCTCCATCTATCCGGTTTCCACTACCGGGCTGACTCCCGGCCTCTCCCTGGACCCGCAGGGGCAGAGCTTTCAGCCGAACCAAACTCCAGGGAATACGAACGACGCCAATCAACTCGCCATGGACGCGCTTGCCGAAGGCACCGGCGGAAAGGCCTTCTATAACACCAACGCCATCGGCGGCGCGCTCGCTCACGCCGTGGACATCGGCTCGCACTACTACACGCTCACCTATTCTCCCTTCAACAACAAGATGGACGGAAAATTTCGCAAAATCGAAGTGAAGGTCCGCCGCCGTGGCTACAAGGTTGCCTGCCGCGAGGGCTATTACGCCAGCGATGCGAATAGCCCGGCCGCCCCCGCCGAACACAATTCAACCGTCGCCCTCGCGCGCATGGTGCGGTTCGGCATGCCTGACGTCGCCCAGATTCCCTATACTGTCCGGATCTCCGCCACCAATCTTCCGCCTTCCGTGGATTCCGCCGCGAAGTTCGGCCCAAGAACTCCGCTCCGCCGCTATCGGCTCGACTTTGCGATTCCGCTCGACGCCCTTTCCGTCGAATCCTCGCCGGACGGCGAGTATCGTGACGCCCTCTCCCTCCTCATTGCCGCCTACGATTTCGAGGGCAAGCTCCTCAAGGTTACTTCGCGCAGAGTCTATGTCACTCTTCCCCTGGTGGACTACGCTCGCGCGCGGCAGGAAGGTCTCCAGCTTCACGATGAAATCGAAACGCCGCGCGGCGATCTGTATCTGCGCACCGGCCTAAGCGAAGTGAACTCTTCGAATGTAGGTACGCTGGGCATCCCCATGAGCGAAGCTGCCGCCACCGCCGCGCTCCAATCGCCGCCGCCCGCCAATGGTTCCGCCGAACTCTCCAGTGTGCCCCTCAGCTCGCTTCCGCCGGCGGATCCCGCGTTCGCTCCCGCACCGGCAGATCTTCCACCGACCTCGGCTCACGCCCCGGGGTTATCCGCTCTGCCGCCTGATCCCACGGATCCATCCAGCGCCCCCGTCGTCGGGCCGCCATGCCGTCTCCAGGATGTGCTCCCCAAGGTGGCCGTGCACGTAAAGGAATTTGTCGAAGACATGAACCACTTCACGGCCACCGAACTTGTCGAGGAGGAGCGGCTCGCCGCCGACGGCCGTCCCTATTCGCGTCTGCACAACCGCGCGGACTACGTCGTCTCCATCCTGAACGCCGGGGAAGGGAACTACTCCGTCAAGGAATTTCGCAACGTCACCGAAGGCGGGAAGAATGTCCGTGCCGGACTCTCCGCGAATGGCGCGCCGGCCCTGGCACTGATCTTTCATCCCACTCATCTGGAAGAGTTCGATATGAGCTGCGGGGACCTGGTCAGTTTCGATGGGCGCAAGGCCTGGGAGGTCCACTTCCGCCAGCGCAAGGATCGTCCCGTGACGATCACCAATTTCATGGACGGCCACCGGCTCTACGATGTGTTGCTCTCCGGCACCGCCTGGATCGATTCCGCAAACTACCAACTGGTCCATCTCAATGCGGATTTGCTTCAGCCCATCCCGGAGGCGAAACTCAACCTGTTGCATCAGTCGATTGACTACGGCGCGGTTTCGTTCAAGGCGCGCCATACCACGCTCTGGCTTCCCAAGTCCGCGGTGGTCATCGCCGATTTTCGCGGGGAACGATTGCGCGAGCGCCGCACCTATAGCGACTTCCAACTCTTCGCCGTGGAGACCGGCGAGAAAATCGCCGCGCCCAAGGAGCCTCCCGCGGAACCCAGCCCCAAGTAGGATGCCGGAGCTGCACTCGTGCCTATGCCGCCGCGATTCCCTAGACCCCTTCGTATACCAGCCCGGTGAACATCTTCGGGCTCATGAACCCGCCGCCCCACTTCGCGTCGTACGCTGCCGTCGGCTTCGCCGCCACTACTTCGTTCAGTGTCTTCCCCTGCTTTTTCATCGCCGCGATCTTCTCGCGCGAGCTGCTCAACAATTCGTGGTAGACGGCCAGGTCCTGTTTGTTGGCAATCGCTCCGTGACCCGGGACGATAATCAGCTTGTCCGTCGCCCGTTTCAGGTTCGCTTCCGTGGCGCGGATCATCCCGTCGATGCTTCCTCCGGTCGAATAGTCGATGAACGGGTAGTAGCCGTTCCAGAAGGTGTCGGCCACGTGCCACACATCCGCGTTTGTGAAAAGAATCGAAATGTCGCTGTCGGTGTGCGCCGGTTCGTACGCTTTCAGCTCCAGCTTCATCCCGTTCCATTCCAGATTTTTCTCGCCGGTGAATACCTCGGACGGAATCGCTCCCGCCGGCGAAGCCGCGAAAGTGAACGCCCAGCCCTGCACCAGCGTATCCGTGGATAGGTGCTTTTTCGTGTTCACATGCGCCAGAATTTTCGCGCCCTCGGAATGCAGCCAGGCGTTGCCGTCGGTATGGTCGAAGTGCCAGTGTGAATTGATGAGCTGCTGGATCGGGTCCGCGCTGATCCCCGCCAGCGCTTTACTGATCTGCGGACGCGCTCCGGCGAATCCCGCATCCACCAGCAGCTTGCCGTCGTGCCCCGGCAGGACGGCGATATTCCCGCCTGCCCCCATCAGCACGTGCACCCCGCCGCGAAGCTTCTGCGCCGTAACCTGGTCGGATGCCGCGGTGTCGCGCGCCTTCTGCACCAGCCCCGGGATGGATACGTCGTCGTCTCCGCGCACACCGTAGGGCAAGGCCAGCGCGGTCGCCGCCAGTCCCGCGGATCTCAGAAACTCCCGGCGCGTTGGCCCCGCTTCAAGGTTCATTCGCATGGGATCCCTCCTCCGCGCCATTGCCGGCGCAAGGCTTGTGCGGTACTTCGATGCCGCAGCCGGCGGGAGCGACCAGGAAATTTGGGCTCCGGGCTAGAGTGGAATGCGCCCGCCGAATGGCTCACCAGTCACCACGCAGCAGTGACCACTCGCCAAACACTGCTCAATGGCTAAACATTCTCCTTAATCTTCTGCACCTTGATCACGATCCGGTCGCCTGTTTCCGTTCCTGGCCGGTGGGTCACAATTCCTTTCACGCCGATGCGCAGGTTCTCCAGCTTCTGAAACTTCTTCGCGTCGCCATCGAGCTCCACTGCCTTCACCGTCTGCCCGTCGATCGTCACCGGATTAGCCATGTGCAGCTCCCATCCGGTGGTCTCCGCGCCCACTGCCGACACTTTCACCAGAATCCCCGTCAACTCGATGATTTCCTTGTCGTCCGGCGCCGCTGCTGCTTTCGCCAGCATGCCGGTAAACAGCATCGCCACTCCTGCGAGCATCGCCAACTTTGCAAACGTTCTCATGCACTTTCCTCCTCGCCGCTCCGCGGTTCCGGCGATTCTACTCAACCCTCCCCATTCTCCCAACACATTCTTTTGTCGCCAGTGCTCGCCGCGTGCTGTTCGCTGATATCTGATTTCTGATATCCCCAGTTATCTGTGCTACCGTACCATCGCAAACCAGTCTCCTCATCGGAGTCACGCTCGTGTCCAATATCCCTTTCCGCAATGGTGGTCCCACCGCGCGCATCGCGGTCATTCCCGGCGATGGCATCGGCAAGGAAGTCACGCCCATCGCTGTGAAATGCATCCAGGCCGCCGCCGCGAAGCGCCACCGGCAGCTCGAATTCGTCGAATTCGACTGGGGCGCCGACAAATTTCTCCGCGAAAAAATCAGCCTTCCCCCCGGTGCGCTGGAGATGCTGCGCGGCGAATTCGACGCCATCCTCTTCGGCGCGTTGGGCGATCCTCGCGTGCCCTCGAATCAGCACGCCGCGGATATCCTACTCGGCCTTCGCTTCAAGCTCGATCTCTTCGTCAACGCCCGCCCCACGGAACTCCTTCACCCGCGCTATACCCCGCTTCGGGACGTCACCCTCAACGACATTCGCCTCATCGTCTTCCGCGAAAACTCCGAAGGACTCTACGTCGGCGTCGGCGGCTTCTACAAAAAGGACACGCCCGACGAAATCGCCGTCCAGGAAGACGTCAACTCCCGCAAAGGCGTCGAACGCATCATCCGCCACGCTTTCGAGTTCGCGCGTGCCCACACGATGGGTAGCGCCGGTTTTCAGCCGGCAAGCGGCTCCTCCAAACCACTGCGGGTCTGCATGTCCGACAAGTCCAACGCTATGACCTTCGCTGGCGACCTCTGGCAGCGCGTCTTCAAAATCGTCCGCGCTGACTATCCCGAAATCGAATCGCGCCATCTCTTTATTGACACCCTGGCTATGGAACTCGTCCGCGACCCGCGGCAGTTCGACGTCATCGTCACCAACAACCTCTTCGGCGATATCATCAGCGACCTCGCCGCGCAGCTCGCCGGCGGTCTCGGCCTCGCCCCCTCCGCCAACATCCATCCCGGTCGCACCTCGCTTTTCGAACCGGTCCATGGCTCCGCCCCGAACATCGCCGGGAAGGGAATTGCCAATCCGTTTGGGGCCGTCCTCACCTCCGGACTGTTAATGGAATTTCTCGGCTGGAACGACGAAGCTCTGGCGCTTAAGCAGTCCGTAAAATCCGCCCTCAACGACAACGTCACCACACCTGATCTGGGCGGCTCCAAATCCACCACCGAAGTTTCCGACTACCTCGCCAACTACCTGGCGAAACATTCCTGAATCGCGAGGCTTCTCGCCATAACTTTGGAAATCAACTTGTTGGGGCCGGGCCTGCCCGGCCTTCTTCCATTCTGCCCCCTCCACACCTCACACGGTCGACCGGCCTCGGCCATGCCCGCATTCACCGGGTAGCACAAACCTTCAAGTAATTTCTGAAGGTTTCTCCTGTGAGCTAGTTTGTCCCGCGAGCACCAACTGGTTGGCCAGCCGAGAAGCCTCCCCGGCCTCTGCTTTCCCCCGCGCCCTCTGTGGTGAAATCCTCTCTTCGTATCCCTCACTAACGTCTCTTGACCAGAAACGCAATCAGCACGCCCATCACAAATCCCCCGACGTGCGCCCAGAATGCCACGCCGCCCTGCTGCGCCATCCCCAATCCGTTAATTCCTTCCAGAAACTGCAACACAAACCAATACCCCAAAATGAAGATTGCCGGAATCGGGATCAGAAAAATAAAGAAGAACGTCAGAATCCGATGCCGCGGGAAGTACACCGCATACGCCCCCATCACCCCGCTGATCGCGCCGCTCGCCCCCAAGGCAGGAATCGCCGAGTGGAAGTTGAACGCCACGTGTAGCAGCCCCGACCCGATCCCGCAGACTATATAGAAAAGCAGGTATCCGAAGTGCCCGAAGACGTCCTCCACGTTATCCCCGAATATATAGAGAAACAGCATGTTTCCGAGCAAGTGCATCAGTCCGCCATGTAGAAACATGCTGGTGAACAAGGGATACAACGCAACGTGAGCCGAAGTATGGCCTGCTAAAAACAGCGGCACGCGCGCCGGAATCGTGGCGTTGGCTAGCACAAACATCTTGTATGCCTGCGGCGGCAACGTCGCCTGGTACACGAACACCACCACGTTGGCGATAATCAGAGCGATGTTGACGAACGGGAACGTCCGGGTGGGGTTGATATCCTTCAGCGGGATCATGGATTCCCGCCAGCATAACAGAGTTCACCTTTTGGAGTGCGAAAGCGCCGCTTCCGCTTTTACGGTTTAGGCCGTGCTTCAAGACATAAGCCTCACGGCGATTCCCAAACCTCAAAAGCAGCGACCAGCCGCCCCACCCAAAATCCAAAAATGTCGGCGCGCCGACATTTCAAGTAAAACCTGAAGGTTCTTGCCGCGGCCGGAGCGAAAGCCACGGTAGCGTCGGCTTCCAGGGGAAAAGCATTCAATGGCGCCACGTGGAGCCGTGGATCTCGGCGTTCGCTGGGGCAGGGAATCGCCTGCCCCGCCAGTGGGCGTCCTATAATTTTTCTCGCGAGAATATTCCGGTTAACAGGATCTGCCGCCCGATTACTCTTCGCCCGGCAAATATTTTTCGCAATATTCGGGAGCAGCATCTCCCTTTGCCTGGCATCCGCGCCGCGTCGTGGCCGTCAACGCCGCGCACGATTGGTTCGCGTTGCACGAACCAAAATGCCCGGGCCTCAGTGCATAACATTCCGCTTCCCACTCGGAGGCCAGCGCTTCACCCACCGTCAGGTAACAGCGCCGGACCATCACCGCCCCGCGCCCCGTCTCTGGCGCGCCTTCCGCTTCAAACACCCCCCGGCACCCGCGATCCACCCACAGGCCGCCTTCGTTGTAGTCCCACGACTTGCCAAGCGTGCACGGCTGATGCCCGAGCGTAGTCCGCAGCACGGCGCCCCCGCGTGCGTCTACCTGGCAGAAGTTTCTCCGTCCGTCCGACGAATCGCATTCCAGCACTCGCCGTGTTGCCATCGCGCTCAACTCCGTCTCCTGCCGCTGCCTCACCACAAAATCCGCGGCACAGCCATTTGCCAGCCAAAGCCCGCGCGGATCAACCCCCCAGTTCTTGCCCTCGACGCAGCGCGCCTCGCCGGTCTGCCGCACCAACTCCGCGTTCGCACTGGGTAGTGGTGCGCAATAGATCGCCTGGGCAGCCGGCGCCGCACACGAAATCAGGTACTTTCCCACTGGCAAGATCTCTTGCTGCCAGGCCACTGGCCTGCGGCTCATCAACGCAAATTCTCCCGCGCAGCCGTGATCCACCCAGATTTCGTTCGCCTCGTAGTCCCAGCTGTACCCGCGAAGGCATCGCCCGCTGCCGGTCTCGCCAAGAAGGATCACGCCGCGGCTCGTTTCGGCGGCACAGTGGTGCTCCTGCCCGTCGTGTCCCCCGCAGGAGAGGGTTTGGCCGGCGATGCTGTGGCATCCCAACAAGCTCGCAATTCCAGCGATGACGATGACCGGTCCCATGGAAATTCCCATGCTCGTGCTCCCATCCGGATGCCCTGGGAAAGTCATCGGCCAGGAATGCGCGTCCTTTAGTTGCATTGCTCGGTGGCGCCGGGATTCTTGCCTGTTCGACTGGCAGGCATCCGAAACCCGAAATGTCGGCGCGCCGACATTTCAAGTAATTTCTGAAGGTTTTGTTTGGAGTGCGGGAGCGCAGTTTCCGATTTTGCGATGTCAACCGCGATTTGAATCAAACGATTCGGGGCAGTTCGTTACCCCGGAAAGGCGGCGGCGTCCCGCCGCACCTGAAAATGTCGGCGCGCCGACATCTAAGGTTTTACTTGAAGGTTGTTCGAACGCTCCTTAGGCGATTCCCAATTTGAAACTGGAACCCTATCGCTGGGGTTCCGATGTTCCTGCTTCCAACTTTGAGCTACGAACTTCCGTCCGCTTTCTTCCACACCCTCCGCACACCCGCATTGCTCTCGCTTGCCGTTCTATGCTATGTAATTTAGTCCTGCATGTGTGTCCCGCTTGCGCAGAGATACGCTGTTTGCCTCTTCTCAATCGGGCGCGCCGACATTTCATGCCTGCCCGCGAAACGGAAGCTATCATCTTGAAGACCTTCCCGCTGGGCGAGGCCGATCGCCTGGTCAGTTTTCTGGGTCGCAGTTCGGGGCGCATGCGGGGTGTGGTTGCCGGAGCGCGTCGCATTAAGAACCGCTACGGCTCCACGCTAGAGCTGCTTGCGCACGTCCAGCTCTGGTACATCGAACGCGAAACGCGAGACCTGGTCCGCATCCAGCAGGCCGAGTTGCTCGAGTCCTTTCACAAGGCCCAGAGTGATTACGTCCTCTCGACCAGCCTGGCGCTCGTCAGCGAAACCGTCGAACTCGTTTTGCCCGAGCACGAGCAGAGCGAACCGATGTTCCGGCTCATCCTGCTGACCGTGCGCGAGGTCGAACGTCGCGGGAATGGCGCGCTGCCCCTGGCATACTTCGCGTTCTGGACCGTGCGCCTGGCGGGTTGGTTGCCGCGCTTCGATGTGTGCGCCGAGTGCGGCAAGCCGTTTGGCGACCGTCCGGCGTTCCAGGCTTCCTGGCATCCAGGGCTGCTGTGCGAAGAGCACCGCCGCCCGGGGATGAAACCGGTCTCGAAGCAAGCCCGCGACTTTGCGGAAGTGTTTACGCGGGAGCGGCTCGACCGACTCGATGCCGCCCTGGAATCGCAGGCGTGGGTAAAGGAACTGCGCGAGGCCGCGCTAAACTGGATCGAGCATCACACGGAGCGAAAGCTCGCCACTCGCGAACTGCTGGAGACGCCGTGAGACTGTTGTGGTAGCTGGTCCGGTAGGAGTCGGTAGTGGCGGGGCGTAAGACCCGTCGGGGTGGCCGAGCTAAAACTAGGCCACTTCACAATTCGGGACGCTGCGAGGGATGGTGACCGGTGTTTAGTCTGACGGGTTTGGAAGGCCCGAATTGGCAATACCAAACCTTCAGAAATTACTTTAAATGTCGGCGCGCCGACATTTTGGAGTGCGGAAGCGCAGCTTCCGCTTTTACCACGTACTGGGGCAAGCCGTATCGTTGGCCAAGTGGCGGCGTTTAAATTGCAAAAGCGGAGGCCAGCTTCCGCACTCCAAGGCAGACCTCGCGAAAAGAAAATGATGGAGCGAAAGTGAAGCTGAAAGTTAAAAACGAGCCCAAGCCTAAGGGCCTCCTCTTCCAGGACCTGATCCTCAGGCTCTCCCACTTCTGGGGCGGCGAAGGTTGCGTGCTCCAGCAACCTTATGACACCGAAGTCGGCGCCGGCACCATGCATCCGGAAACCTTCCTGCGCGTCCTTGGCCCCGCTCCTTATCGTGTTGGCTACGTGCAGCCCTCGCGCCGCCCTGCCGATGGCCGCTACGGCGAAAATCCCAATCGCCTGTACAAGCACTTCCAGTATCAGGTGATCCTCAAGCCATCACCGGCGGATGTTCAGGACATTTATCTCCGGAGTCTCGGCGCCATCGGAATAGACCTTCGCGCTCACGACATCCGCTTCGAGGAAGACAACTGGGAATCGCCTACCCTCGGCGCCTGGGGTATCGGCTGGCAGGTGCTTTTGGATGGCCTGGAAATCACGCAATTTACCTATTTCCAGCAGAGTGGCGGCATTGACCTCGACCCGATCTCCGTCGAAATCACCTATGGCCTCGAGCGCATCTGCGCGTTCCTGCAGGACGTCGAAAGCGTTTACCAGATCCGCTGGACCGCCGACAAGACTTACGGTGACATCCGTTTGGCCGAAGAGCAGCAGCTCTCCGAATACAGTTTCGATCGAAGCGATGCCAAGGCCCTGCGCTCGGAATTTGAACTGCACGAGAAGGAAGCCAAAGAGCTTCTCGATGGCTGGAAGAATCGCGGGGAGACCGTTGGTGGTTCGGCGACTGCGCTAAAGAGATACCCGATCCTGGCCGCCTATGACCACTGCTTGAAGTGTTCGCACCTGTTCAATCTAATGGACGCGCGGGGGGTCATCTCGGTGACTGAGCGCGCCGCGCTGATGCAGCGCGTTCGGGCGCTGGCTTGTCGCGCCGCGGCCGCATATCTCGAGCAGCAGACGGGCGTGACCCCGAAAGCGGGGGTGCGCGCGTGAAGCCGGGAGCCGTTCCAAATCGGGAATTGGGCAGAGGGTCGTTCGAACAACCTTCAAGTAAAACTTTAAATGTCGGCGCGCCGACATTTTTGATGGTGGGGCAATGACTCCGGTGAAGAAATCCGCCGCGAAGACTAAAGCACCCAAGGCAGACAAGCGCGTCGAGCTTCTCTTCGAGATTGGCAGCGAGGAAATTCCCGCCGGGATGCTGCCCAAGGCCGTTAGCGACCTGCAAGCCATCCTCGAGCGCCACCTGACCGCGGAAAACTTCCAGCAGGGCGTAGCCATCGAGACGTTTGGCGGGCCGCGCCGCTTGACCGCCCGGGTCCGCGGACTCCTCGCCAAGCAAGCCGACGCCGAAAATGAAGTCACCGGCCCGCCGAAATCGGTCGCCTACGATCCAACCGGCGCGCCCACGCGCGCCGCGGTCAGCTTTGCCGAGCGCCAGGGCGTAGCGCTGCATCAGCTTTTTCTGGTGCAGACGCCCAAGGGCGAATATCTCGCCGCGAAAGTCACCAGGCGCGGCCGCACGGCACACGAACTCCTGCTGCAAATCCTGCCTCGGGTCATCCACGACCTCCCTTGGCCTCGCACCATGACCTGGACCGGCCTCGACGGCGCGCGTTTTATCCGCCCGATTCGCTGGCTGGTCGGCGTGCTCGATGGTAAGCCGCTCCAATTCACCTTCGGCGGCCTCACTGCAGGCGACATTACGGTCGGCCACCGCTTTCTGGGCAAGCCGAAAATTCAGGTAAAGAGTTTTGCCGATTACGAAAAGAAGCTGCGGGCGAACGGCGTGATTGTCCACCCGGCCGAGCGCCGCGAAAAGATCGAGCGTGAGTTGGCTGCCTACGCGAAGCGCACGGGATTCCACGTGCATCCCGATCCCGACCTGTTGCAACTCGTGACGTATCTCAACGAATTTCCACACGTCATCGAAGGTGGCTTCGATCCAGCGTTCCTGGAGCTGCCCGACGAGATTCTGATCACCGTAATGCGAGGTCACCAAAAGTATTTTGCCGTCGAAAAGAAAGGCGGTTCGCGGCTCAGCGCAGGCGGGGAACTGGCGCCACACTTCCTGGCGGTGATCAATCTGGCCAAGGACTCGCAAGGCCTGATTCGCGCCGGGCACGAACGCGTATTGCGCGCGCGGTTCGCCGATGCGCGCTTCTTCTGGGAATCCGACCAGAAAACGCGCCTCGCCGACATTCTTCCCAAGCTCGAGAAGATTACATACGAATCGCGTCTCGGCAGTTATCACGCCAAGGTCGAACGCATGCGCGCCATCGCCCGCTGGCTCACCGAACAGTGGTACAACCTTGGCATGGTGCAGGCGCACGTGGCCGATGCGGACCGCGCCGCGGAACTTGCCAAATGCGACCTCGCTACGGAAATGGTTCGCGAATTCACCGAGCTGCAGGGGGTGGTGGGCGGCCTCTATGCCCGCGCGCAGGGCGAGCCGGAAGTGGTTGCCGATGCCGTCTACGATCACTATCGTCCGGTTGGCCTGGACGATCCGATCCCGCGCAACCTCATCGGGTGTGCCGTCGCACTGGCGGACAAATTCGACGCCATCACCGGGTGCTTCAGCGTTGGAGTGATCCCAACCGGCTCGAGTGATCCATACGCTTTGCGCCGTGCGGCGCTGGGCATCGTGAAAATCATCCTGGACCAGAAGTTGCCGGTGTCGCTCTCACTTGCCGTGGGTGCCGCGTCCCGCGCGTTGCTCACCAATCCACCGAAGAAACAGGTCACGCCGCAGCAGGAGCAGCAAGTGCTGGAATTCCTGCAGGAGCGCGCGAAGTTCGTGTTAAAAGAGAAGTCCGGCTACGCATACGACGAGGTCGCTGCGGTCTTCCGCACCGGCGCCGACGATTTGGTGGACGTCGAGAAGCGCCTGAAGGCGCTAAAGGCAATCCGCAAATCGCGCAACTTCGAGCCGCTGGCTATCTCCTTCAAGCGCATCCGCAAGATTCTGGAGAAGGCCAACCTGCCCGCCGAGGCACTGCAGAGCGTCAATCCGCAGCTGTTCGAGAAGGAGGCGGAGAAACAGCTCCATATCGCGGTGCGCAAGGCGGCGGCGAGCGTCAGCGTGGACAGGCGGGCGGGAAAGTATCAGGAAGCGCTCGAGGAAATTGCCGGCCTGCGCAAGGCGGTGGACAATTTCTTTGAGGCAGTGATGGTGATGGCCGAGGACGAAGCAGTGCGGAAGAACCGCCTGGCACTTCTGGCGGAGTTGCTGCGTGAGTTCACCACCATCGCGGACTTCTCGGAACTCGGCGGCGAGGGATAGAGGAATTTCCGGTGCGCCCAGGGAACTGAGAAAACCTTCAGAAATTACTTTAAATGTCGGCGCGCCGACATTTTTAGAGTGCGGCGGCTCGACGCCGCTTTTGGGGAGTTAAGAGTTTAGTTGAAGGTTGGATTTGGGAGGCGGTTTTGCGATCCCAAATGCGGAAGCGCCGCTTCCGCTCTCCAAGGTAAACCTTCAGAAATTACTTTAAATGTCGGCGCGCCGACATATTGTGGTGTAGCGGCGGGTCCATCCCGCCCACGCTAAGTTCAGCAAGGTTTCTGCAAGGGTAGACGTCGTAAGACCGCTCCCGGCAGGAATGAGTTTCTTTCGGCGGTTCGGCTGCCGCGCTCCAATCCCAATCGAGCGCGGCGTCGCCCGCCAGTGCAGGCAGTCTACATTTGAAGCGAGGCGTAACGTGAAAAAGTGGGTCTATTTCTTCGGTGCAGGCAAATCGGAAGGCGACGGCGAATGGCGCGATCTTCTGGGCGGCAAAGGCGCGGGTCTGGCGGAGATGACCAAGATTGGTCTCCCCGTGCCCGCGGGTTTTACCATCTCCACGGAAACCTGCGACTATTTCTATAAGAACGGCAAAAAATATCCCTCCGAGCTCAAAAAGCAGGTGATTGACAACGTCAAGAAGCTCGAGAAGGTCACCGGCAAGAAGCTGGGCGACCCCCAAAGCCCGCTGCTCGTCAGCGTGCGCTCCGGCTCCGCGCGCTCCATGCCCGGCATGATGGAAACGATTCTAAACCTCGGCCTGACGGACAAATCGGTCGAAGGCCTGGCCGGCGCAACCGGCAATGAACGCTTCGCCTGCGACGCGTATCGCCGCTTTGTGCAGATGTATTCCACGGTCGTGATGGGCATGTCCAAGGAAGACCTCGAACACCGTCTGCGTGCCATGAAGCAGCGCATCGGCGTGAAAAGCGATACGGAAGTTCCGGCCAGCGGCTGGAAAGATCTCGTCGCGGAATACAAACGGTATTTCAAAGAGAAGTCCGGGCATACTTTTCCCGACGATCCGATGGAGCAGCTCTGGGGCGCGATCGGCGCGGTGTTCGGATCGTGGATGGCGGAGAAGGCGGTCACTTATCGCCGCGTGGAAAAGATTACCGGCCTGCTCGGCACCGCGGTCAACGTGGTGCAGATGGTCTTCGGCAACACGGGAGACAATTCCGGCACGGGCGTCTGCTTCACGCGCGACCCGAGCTCCGGCGAGAAGATCTTCTACGGCGACTATCTGACCAACGCGCAAGGCGAAGACGTGGTGGCCGGTATCCGCACCCCGGTGCACCTCACCGAACTAAAGAAGATCATGCCCAAGGCCTATGCCCAGCTCGAAAAGGTTCGAGTAAAACTTGAAGGTCACTACAAGGACATGCAGGACATGGAGTTTACCATCGAAGAGGGGAAACTCTACATGCTGCAGACGCGCACCGGGAAGCGCACCCCGGCCGCCGCGTTCAAGATCGCCATGGACATGGCCAATGAGAAGCTCATCACGAAGGAAGATGCGGTACTCCGCGTCAAGCCCGAAGATATCGAGCGGCTCTTCTACCCGGTGATCGATTCGAAGGTGGACAGGAAATCGCTGGAGGCCAAAGTTGTCGCGCACGGCATTGATGCCGTGCCCGGCGCGGCGGTCGGGAAGGTGTGTTTCTCCGCTGCCGAAGCCGAAGAGTGGGCCAAGCGCGGCGAAAAGGTGATTCTGGTGCGGCGCGAGACCAGTCCCGAAGACGTCGGCGGAATGGCCGTGGCCCAGGGCATTCTGACGGCGACCGGCGGGAAGACTTCGCACGCGGCCGTGGTGGCGCGCGGCTGGGGGAAGTGCTGCATCGTTGGCGCCGAGTCGCTGGATATTGATTACGCCGCGAAGAAGATGACTGACGGCAAGAGCGGCAAGACGGTGAAGGAAGGCGAATGGCTCACCCTGGACGGCAGCGAAGGCGTAGTCTACGCCGATCAACTGCCTCTAGTGACGCCGGAATTCCCGAAGGCTTACCAGACGATCATGAAGTGGGCCGACGACATCCGCCGCCTGCGCGTGCGCACAAACGCGGACACGCCGCAGGACGCGCGGAAGGCCATTGAATTCGGCGCGGAGGGCATCGGCCTGTGCCGCACGGAGCACATGTTCTTCACCGACTTCGAGTTTCCGGAGAAGAGCGCGGAGCGGCAGCGGGCCATCCAGGAGATGATCCTGGCGGACCACCGGGAAGCGCGCGTGAAGGCGCTGGACAAGTTGTTACCTTTTCAGCGACGTGACTTTATCGGTATCTTTAAAGCGATGGACGGCTTTCCCGTCACCATCCGCCTGATCGATCCGCCGCTGCACGAATTCGTGCCGCACGATCACGCCAAGCAGGCGGAACTCGCCAAGGAACTCGGCATTTCGGTCGAAACCGTGGCGCGCCGCGTGGAGCAGTTGCATGAAGCGAACCCCATGCTCGGCCACCGGGGTTGCCGGCTCTCCATCACTTATCCGGAAATTCTGGAGATGCAGGTGCGCGCCATCATCGAGGCGGCCATCGAGTGCCAGAAAAACAAGGCCAAGGTGCTGCCGGAAATCATGATCCCGCTCACTTTGGATAAGAAGGAACTCGGTATCTTGACCGATGCCACGCGGCGCGTGGCCGACGACCTGATCAAGAAGGCCGGAGTGAAGTTGCCCTACCTGGTCGGCACGATGATCGAGTTACCGCGCGCGGCGTTGCTGGCAGCTGAGATCGCCGAAGTAGCCGAATTCTTCAGCTTCGGTACAAACGACCTGACGCAGACCACCATGGGCCTCTCGCGCGACGACGCGGGCCGCTTCCTGCCCGACTACGTGGACGAGAAGAAGGCGGGCGTTTTCGCCGGCGATCCATTCCAGACGCTGGACGTCAAAGGCGTGGGAATGTTGATCCGCTGGGGCATCGAAAACGGCCGCAAGACGCGTCCTAAGTTGAAGGTTGGGATCTGCGGCGAGCACGGCGGCGACGCGGACAGCGTGAAGTTCTGCCATCAGGTCGGTATGGACTACGTGAGCGCTTCGCCGTTCCGTGTGCCCATTTCGCGGTTGGCGGCGGCGCAGGCCGTGGTCGAAGCGAAGCGCAAGGCCGCAAAGACCAAACGCAAGTAATCATCTGGAGTGCGACGGCGAAGCCGCCGCCTTTCGAGAAGGCTCAGGGGCCGGGTTGCACTCCGGCCCTGTGTTTCCGCGGAGGGCGCACGGAGCCAGGGTGGACCGCATTCCGCGGGGTGCGTCGCGGTGTGGAGAAGACTCCTTCTCTTGGTTGCCGGAGTTGCGTGCCTGCCGGCGCTAGGCGCGCGGATGCTTTGTGCGGCGCCGATCACACTCCATGGGCGAGTGGTAGACGAAAACGGGCTGCCCGTGGCAAACGTTCAAGTAAAACTTGAAGGTTTGTCTGGCGCGAATTTTGTGTCGTCCTCCGACGATGCCGGCTATTTTTCTGTCCCCAATCTGGCACCAGGCGCCTATTCGGTCGAGATCGAGAAGGCCGGCTTCTTCATTTTGCGCGGCCAATCCATTCAGGTTGCGCCGGACGCGACGGAATTTTCCTTTACCCTGAACCACGTCCAGGAAGTCCGCGAAAAAGTGGACGTGATTGCCGACCCCAACCGCATCGAAACTGCCGACACGCAACAGTCCGCGACGCTCACCTCCACCGAAATTTTCTACATTCCGATCCCCAGTTCGCACGACCTGCAACAAAGTCTGATCGCCCTGCCGCCAGTCCTGCGCGACGCCAAGGACATCCTGCACGTGGCGGGGGCGCGGTCCACGGAGTCGCAATTCCTGATGGACGGCTTCGAGGTGGGCAGCCCCGTGGACAACTCCCTGACCATGCGCCTGATTGTGGACGCCGTGCGCAGCGCGGAGGTGGAGACGGGGCGATTTGGCGCGGAATACGCCCACCCTGGCGCGGCGTTGCTGAAGTTCGAGACGCCGGAGGGCGACAACCACTGGCGCTTCAACGCCACGGATTTCATCCCCGGGATCAACGTGCAGGAAGGCGCGCACCTGGGCAATTACTACCCGCGCATCACGTTTTCCGGGCCGATTGTGCGCGACAATTTCTGGTTCCTGCAGTCGTTCAGTGTCAATCACACCTTCGCCGTGCAGAAAGACATCCCCACGGGGCCAAACACCCAGGAAAACTGGGGCGGCGACAGTTTTTCGCGGCTGCTTTGGAACGCCTCGCAGAACGACAGCGTGCACGTCAGCTTTCTCTATAACAATGAGAGCGACGTGAACGCCGGGTTGGACGCGCTGCACCCGCAGACCACGACGCTGGACATCAGCAATAACCGGCTGTTCGGTTCGGTGAAGAATCAGCTGTGGCTGAACCGAACCTTGTTTGAGGTGGGCTTCGCCGAGGATCGCACGTACGGCGATTCGAATCCGCAGGGCAACGCGCCATACCAGTTATTCGTGAACGGTGCGGCAGGGAACTACTACCAGTCGTCGGAACAGAAAAGCCGGCGGCACCAGGTGTTCGCGGACGTGATCCATCCGAACCTGAAATGGCATGGCACGCATACGATTTCCGGCGGCGTGAATTTCTCGATTGTCGAACTGATTCAATATGGCGATCGCGGCGAAATTCAGGCCTACGACAATCAGCAGCGGCTGGTGCGACGCACCACCTTCGCGGGCTACGAGGAATTTGACGTATCGAACGATCTGGCGGGCGGATTCCTGCAGGATAACTGGATCGTGAATCCACATTGGGTGCTGCAGGCGGGAATTCGCGGGGATTGGGACCAGTTCGTGCATGCGGGGATGGCGGAGCCGCGGGCCTCAGTGAATTATTTGCCGTTCGGAAACGACCGCGCGAAATTCTCCATTGGGTGGGGGATCTATAGTATTCCACTGAATCTTTCCGTCATCGGGCAGACGCTGGACCAGCGGCAGGTCGATACGCTGTACGACCCGGCGACCGGGGCGGTCACGGCGGGACCCGCTGCCAGTTCGTTTGTGCTGCCCACGCAGGGATTGCGACAGCCCTACTTTGATATTACGAGCGCCGGCTGGGAGCAACGCTTCGGTCGCAAGACGATCGTCAGCGTGGAATTGCTGGCCCGCAACGGGCATCGCGGGCTGGCGTATGAAACGCTGGCCCCCGGACAAATCGGCAGCGAGTTTCTGTTGCAGACTTCGCGGCGCGACAAATATCGCGCGGCCACCGTGTCCGCCCGGCACTCGTTTGCCAATGGCGCTGCTCTGTTCGGAAGCTATACGCGTTCGAAGGCCAACACGGATCAAGACCTCGATCCCGTCCTGGGCCAACTCTATTTCGCCGCGCAGCAGGGAGGCCCGCTTTCGTGGGATGCGCCGAATCGCGTGCTCTCCTGGGGCACGTTTCCGACGCGAATCTGGGGCATCGAAGTGGCCTATTTGTTTGAATACCGCACCGGGTACCCGTTCAGCAGCATCAACCAGCAGCAGTTTCTGGTTGGCGCGCCGAATGATCGGCGATTTCCGGATTACGCGAGCCTGAACCTGAGCCTGGAGAAGAAATTCCGCTTCCGCCATTATCTGTTTGCGGCGCGCGGCTCGGTGATCAACATTACCGACCGGCAGAATCCGGACGTGGTGGTGAACAACGTGGACGCGATCGGCGTCAACCCGGGATATCTCACGTTTGAGGGCGGACAAGGCCGCGCGTTCACCGGCCGCCTTCGCTTCCTCGGCAAACTTTGAGCATGGTTTCAGAGGTTAAAGATGCGGGGGGTGAGCAATGCCGGAGGTGACGCAGAACCAGAGGACGGCGAGAGACACCGTTGCGGCGACCGTCAGGCCGGCCACGATTCGGGAAGCGGTGGATACGCCCGGGCGTCGCAGCAACAGGATCTGACCGACCAGCAGCACGACACACCCGATACCCATCGCAGCAAACATCGTCAGCCAGAGCGGGCTCGGCGGCTCAGGGACAAGCGAGGGAAAATCCTGAAAACGCGTCTGAACCCAAGGATCGATCCACACGTTTTCCACAGACACGGCACCGACACATGCCGTGAGAACCCAAGTGAGGCTCAGAGTCAGCGACTTTCGGCTGGACGGCGCGAAAGTGGATGAAGCCATATAAATCCCGCAAAAAATCGAACAGCGCAGGGGATTGTAAACCAGGATGAGTTATGGCTCCAGCACAAGATTGAGAATACCGAGGTAAGGGAATCATGAGTACCGGTACGTATTTCTCTGCCAGCGCGGACGTCTAAACCCCTCGGGGTTTTGGGATGCGGCGGAGGGGAGTAGACTGGAAGCCACACATTTAGCAAAGAGTTGCCTCTCCGGCGCGGCCTGGGAATTTGCGAGCAGCGGGCTCGAGCGGAGGACGCGAAAATCGAGGGAGAGAGCGATGAGCCTGACGTGTAAATCGCAATTGGCAGGATGGGCTGCGCTGGGAGCGGCGTTGTCGGTGGGCTTGCTGGTTTCGGGCGCCTGGCTCAAGGCAGCCCCGCCGCAGACACCGGAGGCGGTCCACGGCGTCGAGGTCGCGAACATGGACCCGGCGGTGAAGCCCGGCGACGATTTTTACCGCTATTGCAATGGAAGTTGGATCGCGCGGCAAGTGATCCCGCCGGATCGTGCAGCGGTGGGCGTCTTTCTGGAGCTGCGGGACAAAAGCGATCAGCGCGTGAAGGGCTTGATTGAGGAAGCGGTGAAAGCCAAGGGCGCCGAGGGGAGCAACACCCGAAAGATCGCGGACTTCTACAACGCATACATGGACGAAGCGGAAATCGAAGCGAAGGGCAAGGAGCCGCTGAGGGCGCAACTCGCCGAGTTTGCGGCGATCAAGGACAAAAAGGAGTTGGCGTTCGCTCTCGGGAAGTCGCTGCGTGCCGACGTCGACGCGCTAAACAACACGAATTTTCACACGCCGAACCTGTTCGGCGTGTGGGTGGCCCCGGACTTCAACGATTCCGAGCACTACGCTCCGTATTTGCTGGAGGGGGGATTGCAAATGCCGGACCGGGAATATTACCTGGGGCAGAGCGACCGAATGAAAACGCTGCGCGAGGAATACCAGGCGCACGTGGCGGCGATGCTGAAGCTGGCGGGATTTTCCGAGCCGGAGGCGCGGGCGGCGAAGATCGTGGAACTCGAGCACGCCATCGCCGAGAAGCATTTGACGCTGGCGCAGAATGAAGACATTCACAATGCGAACAATCCATGGAAGCGCAGCGAGTTTGCTGCGGAAGCGCCGGGGTTGGACTGGGCGGAATATTTCCGCGGAGCGGGGCTTGAGAAATGGGATAACTTCATCGTATGGCAGCCGAGCGCGTTCGCGGGCGAATCGGCGCTGGTGGCTTCCGAGTCGCTGGATGCGTGGAAAGACTGGCTGGCTTACCACTACATCGAGGCGTATGCCGATGTTCTGCCCAAGGCGTTTGCCGACGAGCGTTTCGCATTCTTCGGCAAGGCGCTGACGGGCGCTGCGCAACAGCGTCCGCGCTGGCAGCGCGCAATTGTGCTGGAGAACCGCCATCTGGGCGATGCCATCGGACAGATGTACGCGAAGGAATATTTCCCGCCGGCGGCGCGAGCGCAGGTGGAGACGATGGTGGCGAATATCAAGGAGGCGTTCCGCAAGCGAATTGACGCGCTGACGTGGATGAATCCGGCGACGAAAGCCGAGGCGAAGGAAAAATTGAGCACGCTGTATGTGGGCATCGGCTACACGGACGAGTGGCAGGGCTACACGCGCTACGAGGTGAAGCCGGACGATGCGTTCGGAAACGAGTGGCGCGCGAGCCTGTTTTACTATCACGAGAAGTTGGCGCGGATGGGAAAGACCGTGAACCGGCGCGAGTGGTCCATGACGCCGCAGACGGTGAATGCGGTGAATCTGCCGTTGCAGAACGCGCTGAATTTCCCAGCCGCGATCCTCGAGCCGCCATTTTTCGATCCGAAGGCCACGGACGCGTTCAACTACGGCGCGATCGGATCGGTAATCGGGCACGAGGTGAGCCACACGTTTGACACGGAAGGCGCGGCATTCGACGCGAAGGGCCGAGTGCGCAACTGGTGGACGCCGGAGGACCTCGCGCATTTCGAGGCTTCGACGCAGAAATTGGCGGAGCAATATGACACTTACCATCCGTTCCCCGATCTGGCGCTGAACGGAAAACAGACGCTGGCGGAAAACATCGCGGACGTCGCGGGAATCGCGGCATCTTACGACGCGTATCACGCGGCGCTGGGAACAAAGAAAGCTCCCGAACAGGCCGGCTTCACCGGGGAGCAGCAATTTTTCCTGGCGTATGGGCAGACCCGCGCGAGCAAGCCGCGGGAAAGCGCGCTGCGCCAGCAGGTGCTGACCGATTCCCACTCACCTTCGGAATACCGCACCGACACGGTACGCAACATTGACGCGTGGTATCCGGCGTTCGACGTGAAGCCGGGCGAGAAGCTCTATCTGGCGCCGGACGAGCGCGTGAGGATCTGGTAGACGGGGTGCCGCGAGTGGATAAGTCGCCTCAGCCAACTCCAAGCAAGAACAATACGTTGAGATCCTTCGCCCATCCTCGTCCCTCGCGGAAGGCGCTCGGGATGACACGGCAACTTTACCGTGACCCGAATATGCGCTAGGCGGTGGCGGAACGGGCGGCGCCGACGGACTTGGCGAGGAATTCGCGCATGGCGGTGGCGATTTCGTCGAGGTGTGTTTCGAGGGCGAAGTGGCCGGTGTCGAGGAATTGCACCGTAGCGTTGGGATTGTCGCGGCGAAAAGCCTCGGCCCCCATGGGAATGAAATAGGGATCGTGCTGTCCCCAGATCGCAAGAAGCGGCGGCTGAGAGGCGCGGAAGTAGCGATGGAATTCGGGATAGAGCTTCAGGTTGTCCGCATAATCCAGGAATAGATCGAGTTGGATGTCCATGTTGCCGGGACGGGCGATGAGCGCGGCGTCGAGGGCGTAGCTTTCCGGCGCGATGAGTTCCGGGCGCGCCATGCCTGCCCCATATTCGCGGCGGATGCCTTCCGTGGTGAAGGCGCCGCGGAGGAGTTCGCGATTTTCCGTGGTCGGGTTCGACCAGTAGCGGCGAATGGGCGCCCAGGCGTCGCCTAAGCCCTCTTCATAGGCGTTTCCGTTTTGCGAAATGATCGCCGTGACACGTTCGGGACGGGCCATGGCCAGGCGGAAGCCAGTGGGCGCCCCGTAGTCGAAAACGTAAAGAGCGTAAGATCTCAGGCGCAGCGCGTCGGTGAAGGCCAGCATGGTTTGCGCGAGTGCGTTGAATGTGTAGCGGTAGTCGCGCATTTCGGGGACTTCGGTGAAGCCAAAGCCGGGAAGGTCCGGAGCAATCACGCGATAGCGGTCGGCGAGCCGGGGAATCAGTGCACGAAACTGGAAAGAAGATGTGGGATAGCCGTGCAGCAGGAGCACGACTGGCGCGTCGGCGGGACCGGCTTCTCGGTAGAAGACGTTGACGCCGTCGGCTTCGACGTAATGATGCGCAATCCCGGGAACTCCGATCGCTGCGCTGCGTGCCGATGCGGATGCTGCTGCTTCGGTGGCGGCTTGCTGCGTTGCGGCAGGTTTCATGCCGGCAAAGAGCGCGTTGAGCCCTTCCGCCATCGTTGGGTGAGTGAGAACTGCGTCGCGCAGCACGGTGAACGGCGCGCCTGTCATCATGGCGGTTTGTACGACGGCGAGCACCTCGCCGGCCTCGGGTCCCAACATTGTGAATCCGAGGATACGGTCGCTGGCACAGTCGATCACGGCTTTCATCATGCCGCGGGTTTCGTCGAGGGTTCGCGTGCGAAGCACGCCAAGTATCGGTAGTTTGGCGATGCGAACGGGGAGGCCGAGCAGAGTGGCTTGCGCCTCCGAGAGGCCGATTTGCGCCAGCGGGGGATCGGTGAACAGGCAGGAAGGCATCAGGCGGCCCGAAGTGGAACGATGTTTGCCCGCGAGGGTGTCCCGGATCACGCGGAAATCGTCGAACGAGGCGTGGGTGAACTGCGGGCTGCCGGCGCACTCGCCGATGGCCCAGACGTGCGGCGCGGTGGTTTGCAGGCGATCGTTCACGCGAATGTAGCCGTCTTGATTGAGATCGACGCCCGCTAACTCCAGGCCGATGCCGGAGGTGTTGGGACTGCGACCAGCGGCGACCAGGATGTCGGTGCCGGTGATGCTACGTTCGCCGGAGTTGGTGCGCACCTGAAGACATACGCTTTCGCCGGAGCGCCCCCGCACGCTGAGGGTCTCGGTGGAGGTCAGGATTTCGATGCCTTCTGCGGCAAGAATCTGTTGCAGTTCAGAAACGAGTTCGGTGTCTTCCCTGGGAATGAGTTGCGGCGCGTTTTGCAGGATGGTGACGCGGCTACCGAAGCGGCGATACGCTTGCGCGAATTCCAGGCCGACGTAGCCTCCGCCGATGACGATCAAATGGTCGGGAAGGCGATCGAGCTCGAGGACTTCGATATGTGTGTGTGGGCCGCACTCGAGAAGACCAGGAATCGGAGGAATGGAAGCGCGGGTGCCGAGATTGAGAAAGAGGCGCTCGGCCGCAAGCGAGCGCGTGCCGGCTTCGTTGAGGCTGACTTCGATCGTCAGTGGACCGGTGAAGCGCGCCTCGCCCATGAGGAGTTCCGCGCCAGTGGCGCGGTAGCGGTCGCGGTGCAAGGTGATGAGGCCATCCACCATGGCGCGCTTGCGAGCGCGAACGGCGCCCAGGTCCACGGGGCCTGAGTGTGGGACGCTGCCGAACTTGTCGGCGCGATGGACCAGGTCGGCAACCTTGGCACTCCAGATCTCGTTTTTGCTGGGGAGGCAATTGATATTCGGGCAGGAGCCGCCGATCCAGCGCCGCTCGACGACGATGGTCTTCTCGCCCGAGGAGGCGAGGTGCCAGGCAAGAAATTTTCCGCCTTCGCCGCTTCCAATGATGATGTTCTTGTAAGCTTCTGGCATATCGAGTTCCTTCCAAGGCCGGGAAGCTGCCGGCGAGACAGGGGAGCGAGTGGCGGGAATCAAATCATACCACGCGACCGGAACACCGAGGGCCCTGTGCGACACCGGGAGGAGGCGCACCCGCTTCCTTGGAAAATTTCGACACCAATGAATTGGATGCGACGAAAACGGCGGAGGCACCCGCTGGCCGGATTTTAAATTTTGTTAATACGCGAACGCTGAGGGCGGCAAGAACGAGCGCAGGCGAGAAAGCAGCTCTTCAAATTGAGGAATGTCGTTCGGCGACACGGCGCGAAGCTGCAGGCCAAGCCCTTCGCCTTTCGTAGCGTAGCGCACGTTTGCGTCCGCGCGGATGCGCCCCTCTTGGACAAGGAAATGCAGTTGGACCACGTCGCCCTCGGATTTGCGAAAGCGAGTTTCGAGAAAAAGCCCGGCGGGGCTCAAATCGCGGACCCGGGAGACATCGTGGTGCGGATGGGCCTCCCAATAGACCCATACTCCAGAGGAGGGAAGCCGGGGTATGCGCCTGCGAGCAGGAGAACTAGGCGTAAGCATGACGAACCACCGTAATTAGATTTGGCCTGGCGGTCGTTTCGGGCGGGGAGGGAAAGACCGATTGTTGGAGAGGATTATCGCTCAAAATTAGACAGTGTCAATCTGGGAATTTGCTAATGGTCGGAGAAAGTCGCGCAAATGGTCGAAAACGAGCCGAATCCGAGCCCAACGAGGGGCTGGGGGAGCATCGCCACACTGTTTGGGATGGTGCTATGGTTCCCCGGGGAGGCCGAGGCAGGGCTAGTGGGGCGCCAATGGTGCTGGTAGGAGAGTACCAGAAAAGTGAGGTTCAATTTGGTACCGGTCCGCTATTCGCAGGGGCGTGTGGTTTCCATAGCATACAGAGAGTGTGGAACTGGTTCGTTCTCGTGGCGTCCACGCTGGGCTTCGCCCAGTTCGGCTGGATCTCGACGCGCACCAGGGCCTGGCAGGATGCAACGCTTGGCAGAGGCTGAACAGCGGAATTCTGGAGAGCAGGCGGAGGTCAAGGCAGCATGGCGATTTTGCACTGTAGAAGTATTGAACGGCGACGGACGGCACGTGCGGTGGTGACCATCGAGATGGTGGTGACCGGCCTGGACGACACGAAACACAAATTTCAATTCTTGACCAAGACGACTTCGGTGAGTGCCAATGGCGGCGTGATCCAGCTGGATGTTCCGCTGCCAGTGGGCCAGAAATTCCACATGGTGAACGAGTTCAATCGCAAGAAAGCGGCGTGCCGGATCGTGTCCGTGCGAGCGGGCAAAGAAGGAAAGCTGCTTGGAGCGTTTGAATTGCTATGCGCCGAAACGCACTTCTGGGGCATGGTGTTTCCCTCGGCGGGCGCGAAGCCGATGAAGCGCGTATTCGTGCCGAAGGCGGTTGTGGCGCGATAGGGTGAGTGCGGGCAGGTACGAGGAAATGGGTAATAGCTGACACTTCGCTCTTCCCGCCGCGCGAAGCCGGGAATGAATTTTCGTATTGAGAAAACTGGGGAAGTGGTTCCGCGGCGATGCTCCGTAATGGGGCATATTTCTCTACTTGAAAACCCTTCGCGAGCGCGGCCAGCCTGAAGTCCGTATTCGCCTGAAAAACAAAGAGTAAAGCGGTACGTACGGGAACGTAGGCGGAGTTGTGGTCCGCGGCATGCACGGACTACCTGCCATACGGAGCGGACTGGAACTTGTCCGAAGCTGCCACATCGGGCCCGCCAAGTGTCGTAACGGAGAGGCGAAAGCACACAAGGCATCAGTGGGTGCAACGCGTGCTGGTGCGGCTGGGCGATGGAAAGCTGTATGAAGGCACGAGTGTGGAGATCGGGCGAGGAGGAATTTCGGCTGTTTTGATGGGTGTGGCGATGAAAGTGGGCGAACGGGTGGAGTTCGAGCACGTGATGGGCATGAACCTGGCCGCCGAAGTGCGCCGGATTCACAAACACCTTTACGGATTCGCATTTCTTGGTCTGAGCGCCGAGCAGGATATGGTATTGACGGAGAAGTGCCACCGGCTGCCGCTATTCCGGACCATGCTGGATATCTGAACGAGTGGGAAGTACACATTTCCCGTTACCACTGATCGGTCTCGAACGCAAAAAAAGACAATAGAAAATAACACGTAGAAAATGAAAAATCGGTCCCCGATTTTAACGTCTTGGTGTGACGGGCGATGGGCCAGTTGCGTTGCTGCGTGTGGGTAGATGGCATAGACTGCGGACCGTGCACGAAGAACTGAAAAACCTGGTGGTGGTGATGGTGACCACGCGGAATCCGCTGAATTTGGGAGCGGTGGCGCGAGCGATGAGCAATTTCGGGGCGAGGGAACTGCGCGCCGTCCAGCCGTTCGGGAAGGCGTGGAGAGAGGCGCGGTCGGCGGTGGGCGCGAGCGAAGTGATGGCCGGGGCGAAAGAATTCGCAACGGTGGCCGAAGCGGTGGCGGACTGCACGCTGGTTGTGGGGACGACCTCGGTCGGGAACCGGGAGCTGAAGCATCCTCTGCGGGACCTGGCAGAGGCCGCGCCTTTGCTTCGCGCGCGGGCGCGAACCGGGCGCGTGGCGATGCTGTTCGGGTCGGAGAAGCGGGGTCTTTCAAACGAGGATCTGAGCTATTGCCACTGGCTCTTGCGGATTCCGACGCGGGAGGAGCACCGGTCCATGAATCTGGGGCAGGCCGCGGCGGTGGTGCTGTACGAATTGGGAAGTGAACGAGGCAAGGGATTCGGTGATGTGGGGCCCGAGTTTGTGTCCGCCACCGTTGGGAAAGAAGGGCGTAACGCAGAGGCACAGAGAACGCGGAGTGAAGTGAAGAAGGGCAGGAAGATCTCAACGCGGGACGCGGAAAGAAACACAGGAGAAAAACCCGCACCCTTCATAACGGAGGTTGCGGCACCCACGCTTCCTGTGGCGCGAAGATTCGCAGAGATGGAAGTAGTGGAGCGGGTCGGCGAGGTGATGCTGGAGGCATTGGTGAAAAGCGGGTACGTGGGGCCGCGCAAGAGGGAACTAGCGGAGGAAAAGTTGCGGCGGATGTTGAGGAGATTTTCGATGGAAGCGAGAGATGCAGAAGTGTTCTTGGGGATGATGAGAAAGATCGTGGAAAGCATGGAAGCAAAGAAGTGATGAACTAGCGAAGTAGCGATGTAACCCAAATGCACGAGGGCCTGCCTGCCGCGTCCGAACTTCGCCACGCCGTTATTGTATTGTTTCGATTTCTTGAAGGGGTCTGTGCCGGGAACTACACGGGAGAGGGGGCCGGCGCGGAGACCGGCGTGTGCTGAAAGCTGAGCATTTCCTCGAACTGGATGCCATAGCCAAGATCGCCGCTGGGCAACCTGCGTTCGTGGACGACCCGGCCGCTGCATTCGAGCGTGGCGCGTCCGTTGCCGGAAAGATAGGTGGGAACGCGGAGGGTCAGCGCGAGCGGCTCGCCGATTTTCAGGCGCAGGGGACTGCGCATAAAAAGACCGGTGCGCGAGATGTTGGAGGTTTCCGAGACGATTTCGGGATCGGCCGTGCCCATATCACTGGAGTGAAAGCGTAACGGGATCTGCAAGGCTTGCCTGGGACAAATGCGTTTCTCGAGTTTCTGCACGGGCGTTTCCTGACGCGCACGGAGAGGCCGCCGCGAAACCTGGAATTTTGGGAAGGGTGAGGAAGGAACGATAGCTTATGGTGGAGAAAAGTCAAGTACCAATAGAATTGGAGCTTTCTAATCCGCCTGAAATGGGAGATTTTCCGAGGAAGGATGTTTTGGGGTGAAGGGGAAAACCGGAGGCTGGGAGCGAAGGAATGGAGTCGCAGGCGAAAGGCGGCGTTGCCGAGAAGATTTCACCCTACGTCGCAAACACCGGAAGCCCCTACGGGTGAGGCAGCTTGCCGGATAAAGTGCGTCGCGAATCTTCTGGACCGGCCCCACTCGGGTACACGGCGGCAAGGGCCGGGGCCAGCGGAGGGATGTGAACCTGGCGAAACGGGTGCGTGAGGCGAATTCCGTATCCGAGCAGGCCATCAGGCAGCAGTCGCTCGTGGACAACTTCGCCCAGCGAATGTATGAAAGCGCGCGCGCTTCCAGAGATGGCGGTGGGGACCCGGAGCTTCATCGAGAGTTGCGACCCGATTTTCAAGCGCAGGGGACTGCGCAGGAAAAGCCCGCCGCGGGAGATGTTGGCGGTCTTCGAGGAAATGTCCGAGAGATCGGACTCCAACAAAATAATTTGGAACCATAGAGGAATTTCGAGCGGCTGACGCGGATCGTAGCGTTTCTCCGACTGGGACACGGGTTTCTCCTTGCCCGATCGGAGAGGACGAAGCGGGAGAACTTCGGTAAATGGGAGTGGCAGAATAACGCCTGTGGAAAAAAGGTCAAGTACCGATTGCATAGTAAATACGTACTGGTGCTTTGGGGGTTACGAGGAAAAATCTGCCGCGGAACGTTGAAGTTGATGCGATCGAAAAATATCTTCTCGAAGAGGGTGGTGGACCGAGGCGGTCGCGAACAAGAGAGGAACGGAAGTTCGGCGCGCACACACGCGGATTAAATGGGAGAGCGATTGCGAAACATATGACTGCGGCGGTGAGCCAGATTGAATCGCGGCGCTCAGGTGGGCATCTTTAGAAAGAAATAGAGGCCGAGAAAGAAAAAGATTAGGTCGGGGGACCAAGCGGCGAGGAAGGGAGGGAGTTGGCCGATGCCGCCCATGGCTTCGAGGAGGGCGGCGATGGCCCAGTAGGTGATGCCGATGCCGACTCCCAGGGCGATGCCGCCGATGGCGCCGCGGCTGCCGACGAGGATGGCGAAGGGAATCGCGAGCAGCATGCTGATGGGAGCGATGAGCGGGTAAGCGATTTTCTTGTGCCACTGCACGGTGAGGGAAGAGACGTCAAATCCGGCGAGGCGCAAGCCGTCAATATAGTGGCGCAGGTCGCGCCAGCTCATCTGGAAGGCCTGGATGACTTCGCGATTGAAGTAGGAAGGCGGCTCGACAAGTTCAGGGAGGGAAGTCACCTTAAAGGGCGCGTAATGTTCGACCGTGCCATCGGAAAAATCGCGGACCCACCCAGTCTCGAGGGCCCAGGCTTTTTCGGTGTCCAGCCATTGTGCGCGATTGGCGAAGACGCGGCGCTTCATCTGAAAGGTGGCGGGATCGAGTTCGATGACGCTGAGGCCGCCGAAGACTTTTTGTGTGGGATCGAAGTAGTCGTAATTGTAGACCTTGGAATTTTCCCCGAAAATCCACCGCTGCGGCCGGGTGTAGGTCTGCGGCGGTTTGCCTTTGATCTGGTTGCGGAGGGCGTCCTGGCGCTGGTTGGCGTAAGGGAGGTAGGTGTCGTCGAGCACGAGCAAGGCACCGGCGAGGACGACGCCGCAAACCAGCAGCGGCATGGCCAGGCGATAGAGACTGATACCGCTGGCCTTGAAGGCAACAATTTCGTTGTTCTTGCTGAGGACCCCAAGCGTGACGAGGGTGGCGACGAGCGCGGTGAGCGGAGAAAGCTGATAGAGGAGGTACGGAATCAGGTAACGAAAATAGCTGACGACGACGAGAAAGGCGATGCGGTGACGCGCGATGTCGTCGAGGAGTTCAAAGAAAGTGAAGGTTTCCAACAGAAAGATAAATGCGGCCAGGATGACGAGGAAGTAATAGAAGAAACGGCGGAGCACGTACAGGTCGACAATCGTGGGGAAATTGGAGGAGCTTCGGGGAAACGGTTCCGGGAGCAGATCGCCATTTTCAGAGGGAAGCGGAGCGCGTGTCTTGAGCAGAAGTCGGCGGCGCCGGAGCAGCCTGCGGAAAGCGATGAAGCGGGCCAGAAAAGATAGGGGCGTGAGTTCGCTCCAATAGCGCTCCATGCGCGGGAGCAGCGCAAGCCCGACGAGTGTAAGAATGAGGTTCGCCGCCCACATACCCCAGAACGGCGTGACGAGCCCCTGGCGGGCGAGCCCGGCTCCCACGACGAAGATGAGGTAGTATCCGGCGATGATCAACACGGAGAGTAGCGTGCCCGCGGCTCGGCCGCCGCGGCGGGGCTGCGCTCCGAGGGGAACGGCGATGAGCGCGAAGGCGAAGCACGCGAAAGGGAAAGCGAAGCGTTGGTAGACTTCCACGCGGGCGTCGCGCCAACGCGGACCGTGGTCGCGCGAGAGATCGCGGAGGGAACGTTCGGGGATGGTGAGGGCACGCTCCTTGGCGGAGGTGAGTGAACTGAACTCGATGGGCCAATCGCTGCGCTCGAAAGCGGTGACGGAATACTGGTCGGGATGCTCGCGTTGGAATTCGTGGGTGGTGCCGGCGTTGAGGTGAAGCTCGAGTTTGCCGAGGGCGGGTTCGGCGATGACGATGGCATCCTGGGCGAGAGTGATGCGGGAGCCGGATTCGCCGCTGGTTTCGAAAAGGAAGACGCCGTGCCAGTGGGTGCCGCTGGCGGAAACGTCGTTAATGTAGAGGACGATGTGAGGGAATCGCTCGTCGAATACGCGAGGCTGCACCTGGAAAGAGATTTGGGAAGTGATAAGCGAGGTTTCGATGTCGCGGAGGGCACGCAGGCTGCGGGGGGCGAGCACGAGCGTCATGAGCAAGGTGAGCGCCACGCCGACGGCGGCGAGGACGCCGACGGGAAGAAGGATGCGCTTACGGCTGATGCCCAGGGAGGTGAGGGCGATGATTTCGCTGTCCATGGACATGCGGCCGAGACCAAGCAGCACGCCGATGAGGACGGCCATGGGGATAGTGAAGACGAGAATGCCGGGGAGGATGCAAAGGAACAGGGTCAGGATTTGCGAGCCGGAGCCCGAATGGCGGACGAACAACTCCATCAGGCGAACAAGTTTTGGAACGAAGAGAACGAAGGTGAAGATGAGGAGACCAAGGAGCGCGTGACGAACGATTTCGCGAACTATGTACCGATCGAGGATGCGCATGGCGCGAATGGGCAGTGTAACATGGGGGAGTCTCTGGAAGTTGTGGAGGGGCTGGAATTTGCGCTTTGTTTTTTGTTTGAAGTAGTAGGCGGCGGACCGGGCGAGCGATAACCAGCGAGCAGCGAGCAGAAGGCAAGCGGCGGAAGGGAAAGTATTGCGCACGGGCGACTGAGTGGGGAATGATTCTTGTTTGCCGCGCGCTGTTCGCTGCTAACCGGTGGCGAGGGCAGAGCTTCCAAGTTAGGCAGTCGAACGGCCAACTGGAAATCGCAATGACCCGACTGAAGGGACACTGATGCAACGGGTACACCTGGTGGTGCTGTGGCACATGCACCAGCCGCAATACCGCGATCCGGAGACGGGACATTACGTGCTGCCGTGGACGCGGCTGCACGCCACGAAGGATTACTACGGCATGGTCAAGCTTATGGAAGAGGCGCCGAACTTCCATGCCACGTTCAACATGGTGCCGTCGCTGTGCATGCAACTCGAGGAGTACGCGAGCGGGCAATTCAAGGAGCCGTGGTTCGAGCTGGCGTTCAAAGACGCGGATCAACTAACGCGGGAAGACAAGACCGAACTCCTGGCGCGGGCGTTCCAGGTGAATCACGAGCGGCTGCTGACGAGGTGGCCGAGATTTCTGGAGCTATACGAGTGGTCGCGCGCGGCAGGCGGAGCACAGGCGTTGATTACGTTTCGCGCACGGGACTGGCGGGATTTGCAGGTGCTCTCGCAACTGGCGTGGATGGAGGAGGAGTGGTTTTCGAAGGATCCGGTGATCAGCCGGCTATCGAATCGTGGGAAGGATTTTACTGCGAAGGACAAAGCGGATTTGAAGGCCAAGCAGTTGGAATTACTCGCACTGGTGCTGCCGGCTTATCGCGAAGCGGCAACCCGCGGACAGATTGAAATCAGCACCACGCCGTTTTACCACCCGATCCTGCCGCTGCTGTGCGATTCGGACGTTGCGCGCGTGGCGAATCCGGGGACGCCGCTGCCGCGGCGGGCGTTTCGCAGGCCGGAAGACGCGCGGGAACAGTTGCGCCGGGCGAGGGAGTATCACGAGCGGATTTTCGGGGCGAAGCCAGCGGGGCTGTGGCCGAGCGAAGGGTCGGTGTCCGATCAATCCATGGCGATCGCGGCGGAAGAAGGGTTCCAGTGGTTCGGTACCGATGAAGGCGTGCTCGGCAGGACGCTGAACGTGGGATTCTTCCGGGATTCCTCGGGGATTGCGGCAAACGCGGAGCGCTTGTACCAGCCGTGGCGGGTGCAAATGCCGTCGACGGGAATCACGGGTTTGTTTCGCGATCACCACATTTCCGACCTGATCGGATTCGTGTACAGCCGGATGGACAGCAAGGGCGCGGTGGCGGATTTGCATGGAAGGCTGCGGCATATCGGCGAGTCCGTGAAGAGCGAAAAGCCGCTGACGGTGTGCATTTTTCTGGACGGCGAGAACGCCTGGGAATACTACCCGGGGAACGGGCGCGAATTCCTGCGCGATTTCTACAAGCGGATCGCGGGCGACCAGGATTTTCGCGCGCTGACGGCGACCGAAGCGATTGCCGCGGCCGATGGCCTCGGCACGACAAACACAATTTTCCCAGCTTCGTGGATCAACGCGAACTTCGACGTGTGGATTGGGGACAAGGAAGACGTGGACGCTTGGGACCTGCTGTGGGACGCGAGAGAGACGTACGCCAAGTCCCTGGATGCATTCCAAAAAGGACGGCCGGACGGACCGACGAAAGAAGGACTGAACGAGGCGCAAGAGTCGCTGCTGGCGGCGGAAGGCAGCGACTGGTGCTGGTGGTTTGGACCAGAGCACAGCACGGCGAACGACGCAGAATTTGACGCGCTCTACCGGAAACATTTGACGGGTGTTTACCTGGCGCTGAATCAGGTGGCGCCGGAAGAGCTGGCGAAGCCGATCAAACACGTGACGGAGCGCGCGTACCAGACGGCGCCGTCCGAGATTCTCAAGGTGAAAGTGGACGGGGTGGATTCCAGCTATTTCGAGTGGCTCGGCGCGGGCGTGTACTCGCCGGAGCGGCGGGACGGCTCAATGCACGGACGAACGTACTACCTGAAGGAATTGCGGTATGGATTCGAGGAGGAGCGGTTCGCGCTGCGCGTGGATTGTTTTGCGGAGAGCCTGTGCGAACTGGACAATCCGGAATTCCGGATCGTGTTTGGCGCGGAGGAAGAGTTGACGGTGATGGTGAAACTGGAGCGTGGGAGGGTGAAGGAATTCGCCGTAGAGAAGGGCCGTGTGTGCCTGCTGAACCCTGAAGAGATTGTGGAAGTGGGGTTCCAGCGGACACTAGAGGTTGCGGTGAAGCGGGACGCGCTGGCGCTCGAGGGACTTTCGAAATTCACCGTGGGTGTGGCGCTGTGGCACGGCGGCTTGCCCATTGACGTGCTGCCGGCGGAGGGTTTTTTCGACGTACAGTTGGGGGAAGAAAATTCGGCGTGGGCGGTGGTGAAGAAGAATTGACCGCGCTGCCACGGATTGCGCGAAAAGATCGTTGCCGGTCATGCGAGATGATTGACGCGGAGGACGATTTTGCCGCGAGGGTGAGGCGCACCGGCGAGCATTTCGTGGGCGGCGCGGACCTGATCGAGCGGTAGGACAGCGCCGACCCGGGTGGAGAGATGGTGTTGCTCGAAGAGCTGCGTGAGCGCGTTGAGCCGTGCGGTGGTGACCTCGACTAGGAAGAACGTGGCGTGGATGCCGGCGGGAATTTCCTCCGGAGGAATCGGCGAGACGGCAGACACGAGCGAGCCGCCGGGCTTGAGCACCTCGAACGAGCGGCGGCGCGTTTCGCCTCCGACCAGATCGAGAACGGCGTCGACGCCGGAGACCTGGGTTTCAAACGGAGTGGCACGGTAGTCATAGACTTGATCGGCGCCGAGGGATTTCACGTAGGCGACATCCTGTGCGGAAGCGGTCGCGATTGCGCGGAGTCCGGCCGATTTGGCGAGCTGCACGGCGTAAGCGCCTACGTTGCCGCCGGCTCCCTGGATCAGGACGGTTTGGCCGGACTTCACTTTGGCGTACTCGAACAGCATCTGCCAGGCGGTGACGGCAACGACGGGGACCGAGGCGGCTTCGACGTCGGTTAAGGTCGCAGGTTTGCGCGCGATCATGCCCGCTTTCGCGACGGCGAGTTGCGCGTAGGCTCCAACAAAGAGCGGATTGGTGACGCCGTAGACCGGCTCGCCGGGCTGAAAGCCGGAAACGCCGCTACCTAGTTGTGCGATGGTTCCCGCCAAATCTGATCCCAACGCAATCGGAAGCGTCACGCTGACCTGGCTTTTGTGCTCGCGGATCCAGGCATCCCAGGGACCGACGCCGGCGGCATTTACGCGAATGAGCACTTCGCCCGAGGCGGGCGAGGGCGTAGGGATGTCTTCGACGACGAGAACCTCGGGCGAACCGAACGTGTGAATCCTGGCTGCTTTCATACCCCCACCCTTCTGGCGCGGCGCAATTCGGCCGACCGCCCTTCGAGGAACGGACAAGAGAGAACCAGAGTACACTTGGCGCCCAAGGTGCGCAGCCGGAGAGGTTCTCGGGGACAGCCGAAGGGGCAAATTGCTTCGTCGGGCAGTTCAAAGAGTTCTGGAAGTCACTCGAAACAAAACTATTAGCTGTTCAAAAGGAGTTGAATACCGGATAAATTGACGGGCTCTTCGTCCGCGATTATTTCTTGGTGTGTCGCACAGAGGTCCCGTTCCCGGGTTTGCTGGTCCCCGCCCGGGAACCGTCGCCGGGCCCGCTTGTGTGGACTCACAGGAGGACCATTGTCTCGCCTACGATATTTGACCGCGACTCTCTCAGTTGTGTGCTTGTTTCCTTTTGCCGCTTCCGCCGACACGACTTCCTACACCGGAACGCTGTCGGATTCCGCCGATAGTTTCACGCTGGCGTTTTCACTCCCAGGGCCCGGCACCGAGGCAGTTAGCGTGCAGACCTTCGGATTTGGAGGCGGAACGAACGGCGCAGGAACCAGCATCCCTGCCGGCGGATTCGACCCACTCGTGGCCCTATTTTCCGGGACGGGTTCCGGGGCCACCCTGCTCACCGACGCGTCGGGGAATCCTTACGGGACCTCGGACATCCTTTCCAATTACGGTTCGTTCACGGGATGTCCCCCAGCAGGCACGCAGGATATCGGGGGCACGGTCTGCGGCGACATCACCATGACGCTGGATCTGGCGGCGGGAAATTACACGCTGCTGCTCAGCGATGCCGCGTACCTGCCGAATGCCATCTTCGACAACGGCACACTGGACGAGGGTTTCACGGATTTGACCGGCGGTGCATTTCAAACGTGCAACACGGATGCAACCGGAGCATTCAGCTGCGTGGACGATACGAGCAATTGGGCTTTCGACCTGACGACGGAGTCAAATCAGGTACCGGTGCCGGAGCCGAGCACACTGAATCTCCTGTGCGCTGGTCTGATAGCGTATCTGCTCTTGGCTAAGCGCGGGTGACGTTTCGAGGGTAGCAAGGACGTAAACTTCGAATGCAAATCGATACTGAGAATAAGGAGATATCTGGTATGAGCGTGCTTCGGAACATCGGAATTGGAGTCCTGGCGATCGCCGCGGGCGCGGTGGTGACCCAGTTAATCGCGCCAAGAACTGTGCAGGCGGTGGTGAGCGCTTTGGTCACCGTCGCCAACACATCCGCGAACCCCGTGCCCACGCAAATGGTGGGTCCCAGCAATCCGTATTTTGGGTCGGTCATACTCCTGAACACCCCGGCGTCCGTAGGCCCGGATAGCGGGAGACTGGGGGTGACGAACATAACGTTGACGAATTTCGCGAGCTCACGCCAGCAAGTGTTCCTATTTCAACCGCTATTCTCGTCGGGCGGGTGCGGAGACGGCACGATCAGCGGATCAACTGGACCCAAATTCGAAGTTTACCTGCAACCGTCGCAGACCCTGGCCATCCCGTATCCAACGCCGCTGGTTTTTCCGGGAGCGGACGGACACACGTGCGTCGCGGCCGAGGTGACCACGAATTTGAATGGCGGGTCCGTGGAAATGGATGTCACGGGTTTCGTGGAATGAGAACGGGGGCTAGTCGGCCTTCGGCTTGTGGAGCTTGCGGCGGAGGTCGGGCCAGAATTCCTTGGCGACGTTGCAGAGGGTGTTGAGCATGATGTCGGTGCCCCAGATGCTCAAGGTGTTGGAAAAGGTGCGCTGGTCCTGGGGGTGGTAGGTGTTGGAGATGCCGGCGGCGACGGCATTGCCGACGATTTCGGAGTAATTGAATTGCGTTGCACCAGCGTCGGAGCGGGTGATAAAGATGCGGCTGACGGCGTAGAGGGTGCGATGCCAGGCGCCTCCGCTGCCGAGTTGGAAATAGCGCGGATCCTGGCGCAAGAGCGTGGGGAAGACGGACGTGGTCATGACGGTGCCGATGGCCGTGTCGGTGTAGACGGTGGCGTAGCGTTTTCCGTAGCCCTGGAGTCCCTGCCCATAAGAAGGATTGGTGTTTTGCGCCTGGCCCATCAGCGCAACCACGCCGAGGAACGAGACGGTGACGGGATCGGTCATGGTTTTTTCGGAGAGCTTGAATTTCGTGCCCGTGGAGATGGGAGCGACGTGGACATGATTTTCGACGCTCAGATAGTTCGGGAGAATGAAGAAGAGGCGATCGTTTTTGGGCTGGATGCGCGGCTGGATGGCGGGCGAAGCAGCGGGAGTCTCCGCCTTGGGCGTGATGCCTTCGGGAAGATTGGCCGCAGCGAACTTGAGCGCCAAGGTGTCGGGAGGCGCGGGATCCTGAGCATGCACGGAGAGCACCAACAGGAGCGATGTGGCCGCGAGGGCGCAGAAATACCATGCGACGCTACGCCGGCGGGGGGCGGTGCCTGGATGGTTGTCCACGGGGGAATGATGCGGGAGCGATTTGCGGGATGAAACTGGCCCGAAGGGCAGTTGTGTTCGCAGCGGTTAACAGGGCCTGCCCAGCCAGAAGGACGATTGATAGAATTCCGGGCAGGTGGGTGGGCAGTTGGATGTGGGATGGATTTTTATTCGGCCTCGATCGTGCTAATTTCAGCAAGCAATCCAGGTGGACCAGCTGCGGGTTGTCAAATGACCAGCCAAGCCAGAGGTTTCTAGCCCGACAGTTCGCACTTGCTTTGGCGGCGGATTTGCTTCCCGCAGGGGGGACCGCGTTGCGATCGGTCGAGGTCTTTTCCAGATGACATCCCGAGGGCGAGAAAGCGACTTGCTGGCGAATCTGCACGACTTGGGAAATTGGGTCAAGCGCAAGTTGCGGCGCAAGCCGTGGATGGTCGACCTGTTTTCCGATCCCGCGGAGCAGGGGGCGTTACTTGCGGACCGCGCACGCTGCGAGGCCTTTCGGGAAGCAATTCAGAGGACGGTGAAACCGGGAGACGTGGTGGTGGACCTCGGCGCGGGGACCGGCTTGCTCTCTTTTTTCGCCCTCGAGGCGGGCGCCCGCCATGTTTACGCCATCGAATTTAGTCGGATCGCGCGGACTACACAGAAACTGATTGAAGCGAATGGCTTTCAGAAGCGCATCACGCTCATCCGGAAAATGTCGACAAGGGCGCGGCTACCGGAATTGGGCGACGTGCTAATTTCCGAGACGCTGAGCGCTTTCTGCTTCGACGCGGAAAACACCATTGCGTATATGCATGACGCGCGCAAACGACTGCTTAAGCCCGATGCGCGGATCATTCCTGAATCGGCGGAGACATTTCTGGTGCCGATTTCCTCCGATGCATTTGGATTGGGCAACATCCCCGAAATATTTTACGGGATCAACTTTCAGGCGTTTCGGGAGAAGCTGTTTGGCGGCACCATTGCCGTGCATGCAACCGATCAGCCCTATATAGAGCTCAGCCCGCCTGGGCCAGCCCATAAAATCGATTTTCGGAGCGATACGGAGATACCGCGAAAAGCGATTGTGCCTTTCCGAATCAGCCGGGATGGGCGTCTGGACGGGTTTCTCGGCTGGTTTGAAGCCACCCTGTGTCCTGGAGTGACGCTTGCCAACTCTCCCAATTTGGGGATGTCGAGTTGGGGACAGCTTTACTTTCCTCTGCTTGAGCAGCCCGCGGTGCGCGGAGGAGAGCCGATTATTCTTGAACTCAACTCGAAATTGGTTGGCGGGGTCGTCGAATGGAACTACAAAGTCCTCCATCCCGTTTCGTAGAGGGAGCCGCGGCGGCCGTCCGCGATTGCGTAAGGCGAAGGCGGGCCGGAACGCAATTATCGAAGGCTAGGCGAGGCCGGTGCGCGCGAGGACTTCGGGGAAACGGGGATGGCGGCGGAGGCGGGCGAGGTCTGGCCAATACTTGACGGTGGTGACCATGGGATCCTTGCGCTCGACGGCTTCGAAAAGGTAGGCCATGCCCTGTTCGATTTCTCCGGCGGCGGCGGCAGTGATGGCCGCGTGCGTGGGGGAAACGAATTCGCGTCGCGCGCGGGCCTGGAGTTCGGAGTAGAGCGCCTGGGCATCGGCGAGCTTTCCCCAATCGGCCATGATCGCGGCTTGCGCGGAGAGGGAGATGGTCCGGCGGCCGGATAAGGTGAGCGCGAGTTCTCCGGCGGCTGCCGCCTCCTCGAATTGCCCATTGGAGTGATAGGCCTGCTGCAAAACCCAATAGGTGAAGAAGGATTCTTCGAGAGCCTTGGCGGCGAGGCCGGTTTTCACGGCTTCGGGACCGCGTCCGGCGTGGCCGTAAACGAGGGAGAGCTCTCCGTGGGCGTAGGCGGAAAAGGGATCGTAGTCCACGGCTTTTTGTGCCCAGGCGATGCCTTCGTCAAAGCGGCCTTGCGTCCACACCAGGCAGATAAGTCCGTACCAGGCGAGATTCTGGAGGTAGCGCGGGTTTAGTTCGACTGAACGGAGGAATTCCGCCTCGGCTTGCTTGTATTGCCAGTCGTGGAGCAAGAGGGAGCAGGCGAGGGAGCAGTGCGCTTCCGCGAGGCTCGGGTCGAGGGCCACGGCGCGGGTGGCCGCTTCCTTGGCAGGCATCATGAGATTTTCGGGGGGCTCGAAACCGTACATGCCGAGAATGTTGTTGGCGTCGGCGAGGCCGGACCACGCAAGCGCGTACTGCGGATCGAGCGAAGCGGCGTGCTGGAAGCATTCGGCGGAGCGGCGGGCATGCAGGCGGCGATAGAAAAGCTCCCGGCCCTTTAGATAGAACTGGTAGGCCTCGAGGTTGTTGGTGCCGGCCTTGACGGAGGGCTGCTGACCGGCTTTGAGGGTGACCTTCAGCCGATTGGCGATGGCGCGCGCGATTTCCTCCTGCACCTGGAAAATGTCTTCGAGTTCGCGATCGTAGCGCTCGGACCAGAGATGGTAGCCGTCGGCGACGTTGATGAGCTGCGCCATAATGCGCACGCGGTTGCCGGCTTTGCGCACGCTGCCTTCGAGGACGGTTTTCACGTTGAGGCGCTCGCCGACGATGCGCAGGTCTACATGCTTGTTTTTGAAGGAAAAGGCGGAGGTGCGGGCGGCGACGTGGAGGTCATCCAGCTGCGCGAGGGCGTTGATGATTTCTTCCGTGATGCCGTCGGAGAAAAATTCGTTTTCCGGGTCGGCGCTCATGTTGGTGAAGGGGAGCACGGCGATGGAGGCTTCGCCCATCGGAGTGGCGACGCTGCCGCTGTGCGGGCCGGATTGCAGGTCGGCCTTGAGACGTTCGACCGCCTCGCGGAGTTCGCGGGCCGAGGCGTAACGTTCGGTGAGTTCCTTGGAGAGGCAGCGATCGAGAATTTTCTGGAGGCCGTTGGGGAGGTCGGCGCGAAGTTCGGTGACGGGTTTCGGCGTGTCACGCAGGATGGCGGTGCTGACCTCCATGGAGCTGGCGCCTGGAAAGGGACGGCGACCGGTGGCCATTTCGTAGAGCACGGCGCCGAACGAGAAGAGGTCGCTGCGATGATCCACGCGGGCGCCGCGGAGCTGCTCGGGGGACATATACGGCAGAGTGCCCATGGCCATGCCGGTTTGCGTGAGAGTCAGGGTGGCGAGATCGCTGGATTCCTCTCCGGGACTGACTATTTTCGCGAGGCCGAAATCGAGAACCTTGGCGTGGCCGTTTTCGGTGATGAAAATGTTGGCGGGCTTGATGTCGCGATGGACGATGCTTTTGGCGTGCGCGGCGGCGAGCGCGTCGGCGATTTCAGTGGCGATGTCGAGGAGCCGGTGGAGTTCGATGGACTCGCCGGAGATGAGGCGCGTCAAGGTGCAGCCGTCGAGATATTCCATGGCGATGAAGGCTTTGCCTTCGGCTTCGCCGATGTCGTAGATGGTGCAGATGTGGGGATGATTCAGCGCGGAGGCGGACTGGGCTTCGCGCTGGAAACGCGCCAGGGCCTGCGCGTCCTGAGCGACATTATCAGGCATGAATTTGAGAGCGACGTGGCGGTGCAGGCGGGTGTCTTCGGCTTTGTAGACGACGCCCATGCCGCCTCCGCCGAGCTTTTCGAGGACGCGGTATTGGGAGATGGTCTTACCGATCAGTGGATCGCTGTCCGGCACGCTGGTGCCATCTTAGGTTGCGGCGTTTTGGCAAGTCAACGAAACAAGGAAGGGAAGTGTTTGAAGTGGTCGCACCAGGCGAGGGGAAAAGGCTTGAAAGGCGAAACGGATTGAGAGATTCTTCGCAGAGACCCCCAAGTGGCGCGGGGAGACCGCCCAGCCGACACAAGCGATATCCGGACGAAATGAATTTCTTTGGCGTGTGCGACGCGCCAGGTGACGCATGCGGGCAAGCAAAGAAATTCGATAAGGTAAAACGAACAGGAGATCACATGAGATTGCGAGCGCGCATGCTCTATTCCATGGCTGGTGCTGTAGCGTTGACGGCGGCAGTATTTGCCGGGGCGCAGGCGGAGAACCGATTGCAGGGAAATTACGGCGGGAATAATGGAGGCGGAAGTTCGGTGAAATGCGAGTCGAATGATGGCCGCCGGAATTACTGCGGGAATTACGGCTACAACCAGGTGCAGTTCGACCGGCAAATCAGCAGCTCGCCGTGCATTCAAGGGCAAACCTGGGGCGTGGATAATGGCGGGCTGTGGGTGGACAGAGGGTGTCGCGCGTATTTCAACGTGCGCAGAGGTCCGGGTCATGGAGGCGAAGGCCACGGAGGCGGCTGGAGTCCGGTGAAGTGTGAGTCGAACAACGGTCGGCGAAATTACTGTGGGAACTACAGCTACAACCAGGTGCAGTTTGACCGGCAGATCAGCGGGTCGCCGTGCATTCAGGGGCAAACGTGGGGCGTGGATAACAACGGGTTGTGGGTGGACAAAGGCTGCCGCGCATATTTCAACGTGCGTGGAGGCTCGGGCTATGGAAATGGAGGTCCGGGCTACGACGGAGGCGGGAGTTCGCTGAAGTGCGAATCGAATAATGGAAAACGGAATTATTGCGGGAGTTACAACTACAACCAAGTGCGCATAGACAAGCAGATAAGCGGATCGCCGTGCATCCAGGGGCAGTCGTGGGGAGTGGATAACCGCGGGCTGTGGGTGGACCAAGGCTGCCGGGCATATTTTATCGTGAGCGGAGGGGGCGGCTACGGACCGGGGGGAAATGACAATGTGTGGTGGCATCCCGGGCCGAACGATACCTGGCCACCGCGCGGCGACTGGCACGGCGGAAATTGGGGCTCGGGCGGCGCGTGCTTTTACAAGGACCCGAACTTCCGAGGCGATTATTTTTGCATGCGGCGCGGAGAACAGCGGGACAACGTGCCGGGTTACGGGGACGAGATTTCTTCGATTCGCCTGTTTGGCGGCGCGCGCGCGTGGATTTTCGACGACCGGAATTTTGGCGGCGCCAACGAGGGGATTTCGCGCGACGTTTCCAACCTGCATGACCTGCCGGTGCGGCAATTGCCGGGGCATAGCTGGAATAACCGGATCAATTCGCTGCGCGTGAATTAGGCGGCGGCTATTTCCCGGCGAGCCTTGCGGGAACCGGATTTCCCGGGCGCTCGGAATCCCAGAAGATGGAGACGATCCACCAGCGCTTGCCGTCGTTCAGGACTTGAAAGGAATTGACGCCGCGCTGGAAAGGCTTTTCCTCCGGGGCGCGACGCGATTCGTAGCTGCTGAGCACCTGGCGCATGCCACCGAAGCCGCTGGGCACGTTCACAATGCCAGTTTCATAGAAGGGATCCTTGCGGAAGATCTCGCCCGCGTCACGAACGAATTCCTCGACATTCCAGGAGGCAATGAAGGTAGCGCCGTCGGGAGCCTTGCCGACTTCGGTGAAGCGGGCTTGCGGGAGGAAGAGCGAGCGAAAGCGGCTCCAATCACGCGCGCCGGCAGGGCCGGAGATGACGTCATAGGCGGCGTGGATGATGGCGTCAGAAGAGCTCACATCGGCAGGTTTGGGCGCGGGAACTTTGGCGGATAGTTCGGCCGGGGAAAACATCGGCGTGGTTGGCGGCAGCACAGGGGCTTTGGAGGAATCCGTTTGCTGCTGGGCCGCGCCGAGGTAGGCGGCTGCACCAAGAATCACGAGTGTGAGCGCGAGCTTTTGTTGAATCTGGTTCATCATGAGGGTTGCTCCGAGTTTCACACAGGAGAACGCCTGGACCTGGTGAGGTTGAACGAAGACGAGAGCGTACACCGTTTTGCGGAGACCGCCAAGGCGAGCATCGGGCGGTTGTCTGGGTGAGTCCGCAGTCCAGGAGAAGCTGGACTTAATCGCAACGGCCACACCCTGGGCCGTCCATTCGTCCATCATCCGAAGGACGGAAGGAACCAAGGGCGGATGGGGAGCGAGTCGATGGGCCGCCGAACCCCTGCGGGGTTAGGAAAGACGAGCCCGTGCATTCCCATCTAACGATGAAGAACAGTGTGATAAATCAGGGCGGCGACTAACGCGAGTACGCCGAGCAAGATCAGGGAAAAAATGATCGTGAGGGGCCAGAAGAGCCAAGGGGATCGTCCCTTTTTGATCTGTTCCACAGCGTGAATCCCGGAGATGCCGGTAACGATTGCGCCGAGGGGAGTGAAAAGGAAGGCGGGCATAAAGGCGTCGAGTTCACCCGCTCCCTTGCAGCCATGGCGGAAACAGTAAACAGCTGGAAGCAAAACGGAAAGGATGTAGCCGGTGGTAAGGGCATAGCAAATTGCCAGGCCCACTCGTCGCAACATTGGGCGATCCTCAAGAGATTATGGTTGGCGTACGCATAGCCACAGTAGCACGGGAAGTCCTGCTTCCTAGAGTAGGAGCTAGCCGGCGAATCGGCGGAAGAATTGGGCGCGAACGGGAGAGCGTTGGAGGGGTCGGTCGCGTGAGTGGTGCTAGGGGAAAATGGGGCGAGCTATTATTCTGGCGTGGTGACGGAGAATCCAGAGACAGAGCGCAAGACAGTAGTTCGGAGAAGCCCACTGCGAACTTTTGCGTTGTGGTTTCTCGTCGGTGTGGCGCTGCTTTGGGTTGCGGCGGCGCTGACACTGGTGGCGGCGCGATGGGTCGATCCGCCGACGACCGCGGTGCACATGGAGCGCCGGCTGCAGGCGTGGATTCACGGCACGCCGTATCACGAGCGGTACGAATTCGTTCCGCTCAGCCAGATTTCGCCGGAGTTCCAGCATGCGGTGATCGCGGCGGAGGATGCGCGCTTTTATCAGCACCATGGATTCGACTGGCAAGCCATCGAAATCGCTGCCGAGGACGATATGCAGGGCAAGCGCCTGCGCGGCGGGTCCACGCTGACACAGCAACTGGTGAAAAATTTGTTTTTCGGGACCGGGCGGTCATTCCTGCGAAAGGGAGCGGAGTTTACGTTGGTGCCGGTGGCAGAACTGGCGCTGGGCAAGCGGCGGATTCTGGAACTCTACCTGAATGTGGTGGAGTGGGGGCCCGGTGTGTATGGCGCGGAGGCGGCGAGCCGCTACTATTACCGAATGCCGGCGCGGACTATCGACAGGGACGAAGGGGCGCGGCTGGCGGCGATTCTGCCGCTGCCGTTGAAGCGGCGGCCGGACCGGATGAATCGCTATAGTGGACTCATTTTGGATCGAATGCGGCAGATGGGCTGGTAGTGGGGGAGATTGGCGTAGAGAGTTTGATGAGCGGGCGCTCATTGCAGTCGCCATGTGGAATGAATTGCCCTGTCCAGGAGGGCTCTAGCAGTTCTCCGTGTGCGCCGGGCCGTGGGCTTCTCCGGCTTTGACGGTTTGCTTGATGACCGACTGCTCGATGGTGGCGGAAATCTCTTTCAACTTGCTGATGGTTTGATCCATGGCGCCGATTGCCTGGGCTGTCCGGTTGACTTCGGTGCCAATGACGCCGATCTCGCGAGCGATTTCATCCGCGGCGACGGAGGTTTGCTCCGCCAGGTCTTTTACTTCCTGTGCGACTACGCCGAAACCCAAGCCGGCATCTCCGGCCCGGGCCGCTTCGATCGTCGCATTCATGGAGAGCAGGCTGGTCTTCCAGGCTATCTGGGAAATGAACTTCACCACCCTGTCAATTTTTGCGGAGGCGTCGGAGAGCTGCTTTACCAGCACGTTGGCCTGCCGGGATTCCTCCGCGGCTCCAGTGGCAATCTCAGCGGACTGCTGGACGAGCCTTTCCACCTCTTTGAGCGACGCGGTGTTGGCCGCCATTCTCTCAATTGCGTCGTTGATCAGCTGCGATTTATGGCGAAAGGTGCCGAGCATGCCCCGCAGCAGAACCCGGCGATAGAATTTCCCATGGCTGGCGTGTTCCAGTGTCGCTCCCGCCTCGCGCAGGAAGGCGTCCGTCATGTCCAAGAGGTGGTTCACGGAATTGGCGAGCACCGCGAAGTCCCCGGCCTCCTGGAGGTGCAGCAGACGGGCCTCCAGATTGCCATTCGCGCCATCCTCGGCCACCGCTTCGATTTTTTGCAACCAGGTGCGATAGGTCCTCACCTGCTCTTCGAGTTGCGCGAAGCGGTGCAGCTCTGGCGTTTCAGCGACTTCCTGCAACTCTTCGCCATTTCCGGCGGTGTGGAAGGACGCAGTTGCGAGGGTGTTCTCTTTATTAATCACCGGTTTTCTAAACAAGCGCACTTTGCTTTCTCCGGTAGGCCGTGAGAGGCGCCGGCGGAATGGATCACTGTAGAGGGGACAAGAAGGAACGAAGAGGCGCTGCTATTCCAGCTTGCAGGAGGGAACTTCATCCTAATCTGGCGAATGCGACCAAGTCAATGCTCTGGCTAACGTCGCGAGCCTTTATCAGCAAGACGGATTCGATTGGCAGACGTTGGGAACAACCACAGTAGACGATTTGCAGGGCGGTTGGCTGCCCGCCCCCCCGATTCTGACGCTGCCGCTGAAGCGGCGACCCGATCGGATGAATCGCAACAGCGGACTCGTTCTTTAGCGAATGCGGCAGATGGGCTGGTGACCGGGGGGAGAGCTTCCGCGTCACGGCCAGTCTTGGTGCCACCCTTCCCTGAGGAGCTCGCATCGGCCGGCAGGGTCGAAGGTGACCAAGAACTAGTACTTTTGACAGTTGAACTCGTCTATTGTTCGGCAATAGTTGAAGTCCCCAGCTTTTAGCGAGTTTCTGAGTTTTGGCCGGTTGACAGCCAAAGGATGATCACTTAGGCTTAAGGCCCAGTCTTCCAATGTTGCCGGCAGAAGTTGGCGCCGATCCCGCCCCGATTTGCAACTTCAGCAGGAAACAACACACGCCCGCGTCAGTGTAAGTTGCGCCGCAAAAAATTAATTCGAGGTTACTTTGATCCAGCACGAATCCATACTTGACGAGCAAGCTTTAGACGAATTGATCGCCCTGCTGCGAGAGATTGATGAATATAGGGAAGTACACGGCGAGTCGAGCAATGGGCAGCTGCTTTTGCGCGATTTTGCCCATGAACTGTTGAGGCAGCGTTTGTTTCCTACCGTTCAGTTCATCCAATTAATGCAGCTTGGCTCGGCCCGAGGGACAACAGACCTGGGGGAAGCAGGGATAAGACCAGGCAATGGAAATCCGCCGCTTGAGCGACGGAGACGAGTTCATTCCCCTGGTTGGGGAGGCTCCAATGATCAGATGCCCAAGTTGCGCTAGTCACCGAATCCATCCGTCGCGACGCAAAGGACTGCAGGAGAAATGGCTCCTTGCGATGGTTTTTCTCAGGCCATTTCGTTGTGAACGATGTGACCATCGATTTTTTGTCTGGTCTCTCAAGAAAATGCCCCAAGTCCTGCATGCGGGAAGACACGGGAAAGAAGAGGTTTCCAGCCCGAAAGCAATCTAGGCGCAACTTCTCAAGGCGCCCGTGTTTTACGGAATCGGCGTGCCTGCGCCGTGAGATTCGGTCGACTGGGTTCCGGGCTTGGAGTACAAGCTGACCAGGCGGGCGACGAGAACGGCGAGGAAGAGTTGGCCGCCGACTCCTTCAACGATAGCGAGGCCGCGAGCAATGTCGGCCCGGGGCGCGATGTCGCCGTAGCCGAGCGTGGCGAGAGTGACGAAGCTGAAGTACAGGGCGCTGGTGCGGGAAAATGGCCCCGGTCCAGAGAAGGTGGCGGGGTGGAGTTGTTCGATTGCCCAATAGAGCAGGCCGAAGTAAATCCCCGCGAGAAGATAAGCACTGAGTGCGGCATAGAGATGTTCCGCGTCAATCTCGACGGCGCGCATGGCGAACTGCAATGCCGCCGCGGCCGCCAACAGGCCAATCAGTGTCCAGACGGCAAGCGTCAAAGCGGAGATGAGGGGCCGATCGAGCCACTCCGCTACAGGACGAGCGAGCCACACGGCCCCCAAGGCAGCTAATAGGTAGGGGCGAGTCCTGACCGCGCTGAGCGGGAGGATTGCGGCCAGCAGGCACGCGGCGAGCAGCATTTCCTCCAGGGTGCCATTGAACTTCAGGGAGCTGAGGATGGGGGCGGAAACGAACGTGAACAGGAGGGTGTAAAAAAGCAGCGCGTAGCGGCGGCGCAGGTATGTCTGCGGGAGAGCGATGAGTTTATAGGATTCACGATTCATGAATTTACGTGCAACCGCAATGCCGATCACGGTTCCTGTACGACCGCGCGACTTGGCTCGAGCCACGCGATGCCGAGCCTGTAGCCGACCGAAAGAACGACTGCACCGACGAAGAGTCCGACAAGCCCCAAAGCAAGGAAGCCTCCGATGGCGCCGAGAAAGACAACCGCGATGGGAACGGCTACGCCCCGTCCGAGCAGGAGAGGTTTCAGGACGTTATCGAGCGCGGCGACGAAGACGCACCAGACCAGAAAGATGACGGCTTTGGTGGTGCCCGCAATCGTAAACATGTAAATTACGGCGGGAATGAGAACCACCGCGCCTACCTGAAGCACCGCAGCGACGAGAAACACAACCGCCCACAATCCCGCGCCAGGCAAACCCGCAACTAGAAATCCGAGACCCGCCAGAACGGCCTGGATGAACGCCACGCCCAGAATTCCAGTGGTGACACTGCGAATCGTAGCCCCCATCAGTTGCTGGAGATCGGGCCCCTTTTCACCGAAGAGGCGAATGCACAGGGAGCGGGTGAGTTGGTAGGCGGCAGGAGCGTTTGCCAGAAGCAGGCCGGCTACAACGATGGAGAGGGCAAATTGCACCACGGTGAGACCGACGGTCGCGGACGCGGAGAATACTCCCGGAAGGAACGATTTGATTTGAGGAGCAAAAGTTTGGACGGCGGCGGTGAGATCGGTGGAGGCACGATCCCACACACTTTTCAGCGGAGCGCCAATGAGAGGCCAGCTTGCAACGCTTTCGGGGGGAGGCGGGACGATCAGAGTTCCGGCTTTGAAGTGGGCCACCAGCGATTGAATGCCGCCGACCAACGTTCCCGTGAGCAGGACCACGGGTATGACCAGGAGAGCGAGAAGGACCAGGCTGAATACGATGGCGGCCAGGCCACCGCGGCCGCCCATCCACTTTTGTAATTTTTGGAATCCCGGATAGGCAGCGACGCCAATAATAATGCCCCAGCTCAGCAACGGGATAAACGGGCGAAGTATCAGAAGGCAGGAGACCGTGAGCAAAATTGCCAGGCCAATGTGGATAGAGGCATCCAGCGCCAGGTCTACCTGGGACTTGCCGCTTGCAGGGTGTTGCGTGGTCACGGCCGAGCCCTCCCGCGCGATCGAGGCAACTGAATCAAGGAAGCCGGAACAGAGCGCCGATTATCGGCGCGCCGGCGTTGCTCAATTGGCCCACTTCCGTAAATTGTTATGAACACGACCGGAGCGAGAAGCTGCGGACGCGTTTTGGTAAGAGTAGAAAAGGCGTTGGCTGGGCTCTACTGGTAATACTGACAGACGAAGGCAGAGGGATTGAGATTGTCCGGCAGTTGCACGGCGTGCTCCGGGGCTTAGGAGTCACCGGCGAAAATATAAGGCCTGGTTGACTAGAGGCGGAAAGGTTAAGTAGGCTCGCGGCAGGCTGATTTCTGTAACGAGGTTGCTATGGTGAAAGTCACCGTATTTTACCCCAACGGGCCGGGAGCTCATTTCGAAATGGCTTACTACTGCACGAAACATATGCCGCTGGTCCAGCGGCTACTAGGGCGGGCAGTAAAGAAGATAGCGGTGGAGGAAGGCCTCGCGGGGGGAGCTCCAGGCACCGCAGCGACTTACATCGCGATGGGACACCTGTACTTCGACTCGGTGGAGGATTTTCTGCAGGCCTGGGCTCCGCACGCGGAGGAAATCGTCGCAGATGTTCCGAAGTACACCAATGTAGAGCCGTTGATTCAAATAAGTGCCGTGAAACTCTAGACGGTTTGGCCGGTGATTTTGCGCAGTAGACTTGGCCGATGATTTGGCAAATTGCGCCGGTGTTTTTCATGTTGGATATTCCTCGAACGCTTGCCGATTGCCAGGAGAAGCTCGACAGAACGCATGCGGAGTCTGATGCGAACTAAGGGAGGCATGAGTTTTCTGGGAGCCGCGTGCCTTGCGGTGGTGATTTTGGCGGTCCCTGCGGCCAGCGGAGTTGCCGCGAGTGGGCAGAAGAACGAACGGCCGGCGCCGCCGGTGCGAGATCCGAGTGCGCCGGGCTATGTGAAAGCGGTGGAGTTGCCGGACGGCCGCGTGCCTTCAGCGGCAGCGGACGGCAATTTCATCCTCGGGCCGACGCATCCTTCGGCGATTCCTGATGCAAGCGGGGGATTGGCGGGGACGGTCGTCGAGTTCACGATGGAGTCGTCGCAAAGCAAGATTTATCCCGGGATTGCGCGGGAGCCGGGAACGTTTGGAACGCCGGACCCGAGCGACCCGGCCAAGCTGGTGGTGACGACGAGCCATCCGGCTCCGTATACAAGGAAAGTGGCGGTTTACGTTCCGCGGAAATATGTTCGCGGGACGGCCATGCCGTTTCTGGTAGATGGCGACGGGCCGCACCCGAAGCTGTTTCTGGCGGTGGATCGATTGATCGCGGAGCACAAACTGCCGGCGATGGTGGTGGTTTCAATCGGGAATGGAGGCGGAGACGCGCAGGGCAGCGAGCGGGGGCTGGAGTACGACACGATGTCCGGGAAGTACGCGGAGTTTGTGGAGACGGAAGTGTTGCCGAGGGTGGAGGCGGAGGCGCACGTCACGCTGACGAAGGATCCCGACGGGCGGGCGGCGATGGGGTACAGCTCGAGCGGGGCGTGCGCGCTGATCATGGCGTGGTATCACCCGGAGCTTTATCACCGCGTGCTGACGTACTCCGGCACATTTATCAACCAGCAGTGGCCGTACAATCCGCAGGCTCCGCACGGTGCGTGGGAATTTCACGAGCATTTGATTGCGGAGAATCCGGCGAAGCCCATCCGCATCTGGATGGAAGTGGGCGACCGGGACCTGCTGAATCCGAACGTGATGCGCGACGGGATGCATGACTGGGTGGTGGCGAACGAGAACATGGCTAGCGCGCTGGCGGCGAAAGGGTATCGCTATCAGTTTGTATTTGCGCGGAATGCGATGCACGTAGACCGGGCGGTGGTGGAGCAGACGTTGCCGGAGGCATTGGAATATTTGTGGGCGGATTACCCGGTGCAGGAGTCGAAGTAAGCCCGGGCGTGGCGGAATCGAAGGGAAGAAGGCTGCGGTTTGTCATCGCGGGAACATTGCTGTAGTCTGACGACGAAACACCGAGTTTGGAGGCGTTATGAATCAGATGCTGACATCCGCCGACCCACTCCTCCTCAATGTCGTGCTCCTTTCGCTGGCCGTTGGCCTGCCGATCCTGCTCTTGCTCGCAATCCGCTTTTTGTGGGACCGCAATCTGCAACTGGGACGTTCGAAAGAGTTGGAAAAGCTGATCTGGCAGCTGCATCGCATCGCGACAGCGATGGAGCACCAGATGAATTTGTCGTTCCCCGCGGTACAACCTGGCACGGAAGAGGCCCGGGACATGGCGTACCTGCAGCCGATCGCAGAGCCGCAGAATGCGTCCCCGGCGAGTGTAACCGCTCCTGGCAGCGCCGCGAGGGCCACGGCGCAACCTCAGGCGGGGCAGCCGGCAGCTCCAAAGCAGGTTGCACAGCCGCCTGCGACGGCCACACCGGGGCTGCAGGAGCCAAGCCCGGACCCGCTCCGGCAGCGGGCGGGAGTCAATTCGATGTTCGGGCTCTGAATTCCGGATTCGAACCTCTCAGTTCGGCCGACTGCGTGGCGATTGAGGTAGAATCGCGGCGGAATTGCAGCGGGGGCTGCTTGGACTCATGAACAAAATGGGACGGAGCGGGTGGATGGTTGGGGGCGTGGTGTGCCTGCTGGCGGCGATGTGGCTACAACTGGCGTTTTCGACGCATCGCAATTCGATTACCTGGGATGAAGACGATCACATCTTTGCGGGGTACCGATCGCTGACGCGGGGCGATTTCGGATTGAATCCGGAGCACCCGCCGCTGGTGAAAATGCTGGCGGCGCTGCCGCTGCTGGATATGAAGCTGAAAGTGCCGGAACCGGCGCCGGGGAACTTCAAACTGGAAGCTTTCCGGGCGGGGCGGACATTTCTGTTTCAGAACGATGCCGACGCGATCTTGTTTCGCGCTCGGCTGGCGGTTTCGGTCTTGACGATTTTGCTGGCATTGCTGGTGTTTCTGGCGGCGCGGGAGATGTTCGGGACGGGCGCGGGATTCATCGCGTTGGGTCTGGTGGCGTTTGATCCGAACGTGCTGGCGCATGGCGCGGTGGTGGGAACGGACATGGGGCTATCGTGCTTCCTGTTCGGGTCGGTATATGCGTTCTACCGTTACGTGAAGGCGCCGTCGTGGAGAAAGATTGCGTTGACGGGAGTTGCAGCAGGGTGCGCGCTGGCTTCGAAGCATACGGCCATCCTGGTGATACCGATCCTGTTTCTGCTGGCGGCGTGCGACGCCTTGCTGCACAGGGACGAAGGGGCGGAGGCGAGCAGGCGCCGCATGCTGCGGCTGGCGGGCGCGTTTGTTTTGGCTTGCGCGATTGCGGTGGGCGTGCTGTGGGCGTTTTATGGCTTCCGGTATTCGGCGCGGGGCAACGGGCTGGCGATGAATCCGGCGTACACGGCCGAGGTGGCCACGCTTTCGCGGCCGCACGACATCTGGATTCTGGATACCGTGGGGAAGTACAAGCTGCTGCCCGAATCGTATCTCTACGGACTGGCGGACGTGCGGTACATGTCGGATTTTTACACCAGCTTTTTGCTGGGGAAGGTGTATCCGCGCGGCGTCTGGTTCTATTTTCCAGTGGCGATGGCGATCAAGTCCACGCTGACATTTTTGATCCTGCTGGGAGTCGCGATCTGGGTGATCGCTACGCGGAAGATGACGAAGTGGCGGGAAATTTTGTTTTTGACGGTACCAGTGGCGGTGTATCTGTTCGTGGCGATGACGGCGGGAATGAACATCGGGCTGCGGCACGTGCTGCCGGTGTATTTCCTGCTCTACGTGTTGCTGGCGGGATGCGCGTGGACGCTGGCAGAGCGGAACCGGCGCTGGCTGTATGCGGTGATTGCGCTGATCGCGTTTCAGGCGGTGAGTGGCGCAAGGACGTATCCGGCGTACATGGCCTACGCGAACGAACTTTGGGGCGGGCCGACGCAGACATACAAATACTTGACCGATTCGAACGCGGACTGGGGACAACAGTTGCACGCGGTGAAGAAATACCTGGACGACCACGGAATCAAGGAGTGCTGGTTCGGCTATTTTGCGGGCGGCGTGGTGGACGCCAGCTACTACGGGATTCCGTGCAAACTGCTGCCGTCTTCCGGCACGTTATGGGACCGCGAGATTCTGGATGTGCCGCCGGTGATCGAGGGAACGGTGCTGGTGAGCGCGGGGGACTGGTCGGGATTCGAGTTTGGCGGCGGAGAGCTGAGTTACTACGAGCCATTCCAGAAAGTGAAGCCGGTGGCGCTAATTGAATACGGCGTGCTGGTGTATCAGGGGAAGTTTTCCGTGCCGCTGGCCGCCGCGACGGGGCACAGAATGAGGGCGTCGAAATTGCTGGCGGAGGGGAGGACGGAGGAGGCGCTGACGGAAGCGCAGACGGCGGTGGACTTGATGCCGAGGTCGGCGTCGGCGCAAGCGGTGCTGGGGAAGGCGCTGGAGGCTGCGGGAAGGAAGGAGGAAGCGCGGGCGGCTTACGCGCAAGCGCTGACGATGGCGAAGACGGTGCAGCCAGAATTTCAGACGGAACTGGCGGAAGCAATGGAAAAAAAGCTGGCGGGAAATTGAGAGGCTGTGATTCGAAGGGTGAGTTCGGGTATCCTGACGGCCGCGAAAGCATCTTTGTTTGGAGAAACCTATGCCGATTATGAGACGTCTCGCCGTGTTGTTACTTGCCGTGGCTCCCGGAGCAATGGCGGTGCCTGGAGCGGTGCGGTGCGGAAAATTGCTGGACGTGCGCACAGGAAAATTGCTGACGGACCAGACGGTTGTGTTTGACGACCAGGGCACCATCACCGCGGTTGGGGCGAACGTGACGCTGCCGGCCGGCGTGACGCCGATTGATCTTTCGCGGGAGACGTGCCTGCCGGGGCTGATCGACGTGCACACGCACCTGACGAGCGACCCGGCAAATTCCGGCTATGCATCGCTGGGAGTTTCCGCACCGCAAGAGGCGTTGATCGGCGCGAAGAACGCGGCGCGGACCCTGCACGCGGGATTCACGACGGTGCGCAACGTGGGCGCGAGCAGCTTCACAGACGTGGCGCTGCGCGACGAGATCAACGCGGGAGGAATTCCCGGGCCGCGCATGCTCGTTTCCGGCCCGCCTCTGGGCATCACCGGCGGCCACTGCGACAACAATCTGCTGCCTTACGAATTTCATTTCCGCGACCAGGGAGTGGCCGACGGGCCGTGGGCGGCGCGGACCAAGGTGCGGGAAGTGGTGAAATACGGCGCGGACCTGATCAAGGTATGCGCGTCGGGAGGAGTGCTGAGCAAGGGCGATCAGCCGGGGACGCCGCAGTACACGCCGGAGGAATTGAAGGCCATCGCGGACGAGGCGCACAAGCTGGGGCGCAAGGTGGCGGCGCACGCGCATGGGACGCAGTCGATTAAAGATGCCATTCGGGCGGGTATCGATTCGATCGAACACAGCAGCTTGATCGACGACGAGGGAATCGCGCTGGCGAAGGAACACGGGACGTACCTGGTATTCGATATTTACAACGACGACTACATTCTGCAGCAGGGCGCTAAGGCGGGGATGCTGCCGGAGTCCATTGAGAAGGAGAAGAAGGTTGGGCGACTGCAGCGTGAAAATTTCCGGAAGGCGTTTCAGGCCGGAGCGAAGATGGCGTTCGGGACAGACGCGGGCGTTTATCCGCACGGTGACAATGCGAAACAGTTCACGAAGATGGTGGAATGGGGAATGCAGCCCATTGATGCAATTCAGGCCGCAACTCTAAACGCCGCCGATCTGATGGGATGGAAAGACAAAGTGGGAGTGCTGGAAACGGGGCACTATGCGGATCTGGTGGCGGTGAAAGGCGATCCGCTGACTGACGTGAAGCTGCTGGAGTCGCCCGTATTTGTGATGAAAGGCGGAGAAGTGGTGCGAAACGACGCCGCCACGCCGAGTTCGCACTGAGGTTGACGGGATTGACTTAAGAAGCCGAAACGGATTTCGCGCGCTGACTACGCGCCGGCGAAGAAGTGCCGTCACACCATGCCATCATTCCTTGCGACGAGTACATTCCCAGCCCTTTCGATGGGCGCTTCGCCTGCCTCTCGCCTACCACCGGAAAAGCTTGATTGGTTGCAGGTCACTTTGTTGTTTGACGCGTTCTGTTAGCGTGCCTGGAGCAGGAGGTGCGCACCTGCAAGACGCAGCTCTAACGACGATTCGAAACGGACTCGTGGAGATCATTCTGGGGACGGTCTTTCTGTTCCTCGGCGTGGTTCTATGCGGGATCGCGTCACTGCGCCGCAGGAGCGGTGCAAAGATCCTGGTCTGGCTAGGGATATGGAGCGGAATGTATGGAATGATGCGGCTTTTGAATCCGCTGGCCGCGGCCGCCCAATTTCCGGCATGGCTGCAGATCTATGTCCCCTACGTGAATACGCTGAACGGTTTTCTCATTCTGGTGGTCGCGACGCGAGCCTGGGTGGAGCTGAGCCTGGGAAAACTGCGGACATTTCTGTGGGGTGTGATTTATGCGGGCTTGGCGATCGCGTTCGCGGGAATGCTGGATTACTTTTTGTCGGGCGGGCATGGCCGGTTCCGGCCGTACAACAACCTGCTTGCCACATGCTCTCTGACAATTCTGATTGTTGTGGTGGTTATGCCAAAGCTGGCGCACCGGTTTCTGATTATTCCGAACAGCAGGGTTCTGCAAGCGGGGACATTGATTTTCGCGGTGGAAGCGCTGGCTTCGAACGTGCTCGGTTGGGCCGAGTATCGCATCCCCACGATCTGGGATTCCCTGGGATTCGCCGCTCTGCTACTGGCTATCGCCTATGTCGCCGTGCAGCTGGTTTTCACCAATGAGCGGAGATGGCTTTCAATGGAGAGAGAACTGGCGATCGCGCGGCAGATACAGACGTCAATTCTGCCGAACGGTAGTCCGCAGATTGAGAACCTTCGGATCACGGCGGCGTATCTTCCCATGACGGAGGTCGCCGGCGACTTTTATGAGTTTCTGCCGGTGGATGCGTACCGGATGGGGGTGCTCGTGGCCGACGTCTCCGGACATGGTGTTCCGGCCGCGCTGATTGCCTCCATGCTGAAAGTGGCGGTGCGCTCGGTGGTGCCGTGTGCCTCGGATCCGAGTGCGGTGCTCCGCGGATTGAATCGCGCACTTTCCGAGCAGATGCCGGATCAATTCGTGACTGCAGCATATCTTTTTCTGGATATGGAGGAGCGAAGGGCGATTTACTCGGCGGCGGGACATCCGCCGATGCTGCTGCTTCGCGATGGGCACGTGGAAGCAATTGAAAGCAATGGCCTGGTGTTTGGAGTGCTGTCAGAACCCGACTATCCCGTTCGCGTGCTGACGATTCATTCGGGCGACCGATTTTTCCTATACACGGACGGAGTGATCGAGGCGGAAAACGGGAAAGGGCAGCCGTTTGGCAACGCGAGGGTGGAGCAAATAATGCTGGAGAGCCGGGCGCGGACAGCGGATCAATTTTCGCAAAAAGTGCTCGGAGAGGTCCGAGGGTGGCGGCCGAATTCGATGGCACAGCAGGACGATATTACGCTGGTGGTGGTGGACGTCGCTTAGAGAGGAATGTCAGGCATTGAAATAGCGCGATGGGATGACCAAGAAGGAGAAAAGCACGAAGGTGCCCGGCCGGATTCCCGCCGGTCGGGTCGCCGCGAGAGATGTTCTCTGCTAACATTTTTCGGGAGTGAGCCCCGCCGCGACACCTCGGCCAACGAAACTGCAGCTCGCGACGCCGCCGGCGAGCGATGATCTTCTTTCCCCGTCCAGTTTTTTGATTGCCAGCCTGATTCTGGCGGCGGCGATATTTGCCGTCTACGCGCCTTCCCTTGGGTATCACTTCATTCTGGACGACCACCGGTTCACGGGCGATCCGCGGATTCAATCGTCCGGACATCTCTGGGACTACTTCACGAACTACGTCTGGGCGCAATTCACCGGAGGGCCGGCGAGTTTTTACCGGCCGATGTTCGTTTTATGGGTGAGGCTGAATTTCGTCGTGAATGAAATGTCGCCATGGGGCTGGCATTTTCTAAGCATCTGCAAGCACGTGGCGGTGGCGGCGCTGCTGGGATTGCTGGTGTGGAGGCTACTTCGGGACCGAGCGGCGGCGCTGCTGGCGGCGGCCCTGTTTGCGTTGCACCCGGCGCAGACAGAGAGCGTGGCGTGGGTGACGGTGCCCGATCCATTGCTGGCGATTGGGGTGTTGGCGACGCTGCTGCTGTATCTGCGGTATGCGGAGGGAGCTTCCAGCGGCAGGCATGCGCAGACCCGAAAGGAGAGAAAGAAAGAGGCGCGGGCGGGCGGGAAGAAACCAGCAGGACGGCGAGAGCCGCGGTGGTTGATTGCAGCAGCGGTCGCTTGCTTTTTGACGCTGCTGACGAAGGAGACGGCGATCATTCTGCCGGTAGAGCTGTTTATTTGGACGCTGTTGCTGGTGCGCGACGAACCTCCGAAGACTCGAGACGAGAAGGGTGAAGCGGCAAGTCCTGGGGGCGCATTACTGGCAGCGGTGCGGTGGACGATTCCGTTTGGCGTCGCCACGGTGGCTTACTTTATGTTGCGGCTGAACGCGTTCGGGGGAAAGCTGGGCTCGCTGACGCAGCATATTCCGTGGAGCACGGTGGTGCTGTCGTGGCCGGTGACGCTGTGGTTTTACGCGAAGGTGCTGCTGTGGCCGGTGCGTTCGTACGCGTATGCGGACCCGACACTGGCGGAGAAGTTTTCGGTGCGTGGGGTGTTGCTGCCAGGGCTCGGCGTTGCGTGTTTGGTAGCCGGCTTGGCGGCGCTCGTGTGGTGGACGCGGCAAAAGGCGCGGCGCGAACTTCCCGCGGCGGAGGCGGCGCGCGTGGAATATGCATTGTTGCTCGGGGTGCTGCTACTGGTGCTGCCCATTCTGCTTGCTTTGAATTTGAATGCGTTGAACCCTGGCGATTTTCTGCATGGCCGATACGTGTATTTGCCATCGGTGGGCTTGATGATGGTGCTGGCGGCGGGGTGGCATCTTGCGGGAAGGTGGCGGCGTCCCATGCTATACGCGGCGGGCTACGTGGCGATTGCGTTTGCGGCGCTAAGCGTGGCCCAGGAAAGGCAGTGGAAGGATGATTTAACGCTTTTCACCGCAGGACATGAGCTGGCGCCAAACAACCCGTGGGTAGCCGCGAACCTTGAGGATGCGCGCGTGCAGCAGGCGCTGGGAATGGTGGCACAGGGGCGGTGCAGCGAGGTGCTGCCCGTGTTTGAGAAGGCGACGCGCGATTACCCGACGCACTGGTATGCCTGGGCGGGGCTGGGATATTGCTACTTCACGCTGAACGATCTGCCGAAGGCGGAGGAGGCCATGCACCAGGCGGCGCGGCTCTCGAAGGATCCGCGAACGATCGAACAGTGGCAGGAGTTGCGTGCGCACATGGGGTTGCCGACACCATCGCCGCTGGACTGATGAAGATTGGAACGAAGATTTTGCGCGGGGAGTGGCGGATAGAGCACGCCATGCGGGTGTCGGAGGGTGTGGGCAGATTGGTCACGCCTGTACGGATGGACTATGGCTGGCCCACAAGCAGGCTGAAAGACTAGAGAGGCGAGCAGCGGACGCGAGAGGGGAGCTTCGTCTCGCTGGGCGGCAGGCTTTGCAGGCGTGTCCTGCCAGCGAAGCGTAATTCTGCAGATTCTTGGACTTGGTACCTGAGGGCGAGCGAAGTGTCATCGGCGACAGACATTAACTTGAAAGATGGAGCAGGGGCAGCCGGGAAAGACATGCCAAAGACCCGGCGGCCGAATCCTGTTGCGCTGGAAGTGCCTGTGAGCGTGGCCGGGGCGCGTCCGACGACGGCGGAGGATAAGCGCGAGCTATTCACGGAAGAAACCACGACGGTGCTGGTGTTCAAAGACGGCGCGGTGATTCAGCTATCGGCAGCAATCGCGGTGGGGCAACTGCTGTTCCTGACGGACAAGCGGTCCAAACGTGAGGTGGTTTGCCAGGTGGTGCACAAGCGCAGCCACCGGCCCATGAGTTGTTACGTGGAGCTGGAGTTTACGGAGGACGTGAAGAATTTCTGGGGGGTCACGTTTCCGCAGGAAGGCGAGAGCCAGGAAGTCCCGCCCACGGCCGAAGCGCTGGAAGCCGCGGAGACGACTGAAGACGACACCAACGAACGGCAGAGTTCGCCCAAATCCGAAGACGTGGCGAAATTGAAACAGGAAGTGGAAGCGCTGCGGGCACAACTCCGCGAATTGAAAGAAATGAAGGGCAAGGAAGAGAAGCCCGCGGAAGACGACGCCGAGGAGCAGGCGCGGAAACTCGCGGAAGCGGAATTAGCAGCGCGGGCGGCAGCAGAGAATGAGGCGAAGGAGCGGTCCGCTCGGTTGGAGCGCGAGGCTCGCGCCCGTGCGGAGCGCATGGCCGCGGAAGGCCGCCAGATGGCGCAGCATTTGGAAGGAGAGGCAAAGCAACTGGCGGAGGAAGAAGCAGCGGCACGCGCGGCGGCGGAGAACGAAGCCAAGGAACGGTCGGAACGAGGTGAACGGGAGGGGTGGGAGAAATCGCAACGAATGGCCAGGGAGGCGGAAGAGAAGGCCTGGGCAAAGAGTGAAGAGGAGCGAAAGGCTTCCGAGGAGGCGCGGCGGTGGGAAGAGGCCGCCATTGAGGCGGAGAGACGGCGGAAACTCGAGGAACGGGAACGGAGAGAGCGCGAAGAGGCGGAACGCGCGAAGCCCGAAGGGGAAAAGCAGGAAGCGCCGGCAACGCCGGAAGCAACGGCCATGCCCAAGATCGGGATGCGACTGCCCAGCGCGGCGGCGCTGGCACACACGGAAACCAGCGCGTCAGGGGCCGTTACGCCGGAGCCTGCAAAGGCAGCGCCACCGGTCAACTCTGGGAATGGGGCGACAGACCCCTTGGAAGAGTTACTGCCGAAGCCGGCATTGGATTTTTCGCGCGCGCGGAAGGGACTCGACCCGAACGATCCCTATAACATTTACAAGCCGCTGCGGAAAAAGGCCGGCTGGTCGGAAATCATTGCGGCGGGGATTGTGGTGATCCTTCTGGTTAGTGGAGGCGCGCTGGCCTGGTACAACAACTGGCTGCCTTTCCTGCACCGCATTGCTCCGGAAATGCCGACACTGCCCAAGTCGGAACCCGTGGCGAAGCATCCGATTTTCACGAATGGCGCGAAGGCGCCAGTGGCGAATGTTGCGAAGCCCCAGGGCGAGAATCAGGAGCACGACACCCACGTGGGGACATCCACACCGAATTCGAGTGCGGCGGGACCCGGGACCGCGGCGACCCCGGCGGCAACGACGGGCGAAAGCAAGCCGGAGGCGCACGGAGCGGGCGAGGGAGAAACTCACGTGGAGGCGAAGACTCCCGTGACGAAGCCAGAGGAACCTGCGAAGGAGCGGAAAAGCGAGGCTCCGGCAAAGGCTTCGATCAAGAAACCGGGAAAAAATCACGGGAAGGCGGAGACGAGTTCGGAGTCGAAACCCAAGGAAGAAGAGGTGGTGCCAAGCGACGCGCCGGTGATTCCGGCGAAATTGCTGGCTCCGGTGTCGCCAGTGTATCCGCCAGATGCGATGCGGAGCTACATCACGGGTGACGTGCGGATCGAAGCGGAAGTGGATGCGAAGGGGCATGTGGGCGCGATGAGGGTGCTGTTTGGACCGGAGGCGCTGCGGCAGGCGGCGAAGGATGCGCTGAAGCAGTATGAGTATGCGCCGGCGACGCAGGGAGGGAAGCCGGTGGCGTCGCGAGTAGTGGTGACGGTGAAGTTTTGGTTCGATCCGTGAGGGAGAGAAGATTTAGCTGTTAGTTCGTAGCTTTAAGTTTTCGGAAACGGACAAGAGGGATCAGAGAGGCGCCGCGGATTGCGGCGCTATTTTTTTGGATGCAGCGATGTGTGGTCGCAGGCGGCAGGCGGCAGGCGGGGCGCGGTACAGGGAAAGAGGGGGTTTAACACGGAGCCAAGAGATGAAGAGCAGCGAGGGCACACTTCGCGGACTACGCTCCCTTCGAAGCTAAAGGCAAGCCGGGCAATCAGAGAAAGACGAAGAGGGAATTAACGCAGAGGCGCGGAGGGCACGGAGTAACGCGGAGAAGAGACACGCATTCTGGAATCGTTCCTGGAATTTGCCCAGAATAAACCCGGTGCGGAATGCGGAGTAGTCACCCTGCCTTCGCTCCGCTCAGCCTAGAAAGGCGGCGGCTACGAGGGTGAGAAAGTCGCCCGCCTCGGAAGGCGGCCGCTACAAAGGCGACTTAGAAGAGTTTGACGGCGAGGCGTTCGGGGTTGGAGCCGATGGGGACGAGAGTGAGAAGGGAGTCGGTGCGGAGGCGGATGACGGCGAGATCGCCGGAGGACTCGTCGGCGACCAGGAGCATGGTGGGCTTGGCACCGGGTTTGGAAAAATCGAAGCGCATAGGGCCGGGAGATGCGCCGACATTGACGGGCTTGGCGACGCGGCGATTGATGATGTCCACGGGAAAGACGTGGTTGGCGGTGCGATCGGCGACGTACATTTCGGACGCGTCCTCGGTGAGGATGGCGCTGGCCGGGGCATCACCGATCATGAGCGTGTCGCCGACTTCGTGCGTCCAGGTATTTATGGCTTGGAGGACGTGCGCTTCGGGCGAGAGGACGTAGAGTTCGCCGCCATCGGGCTTGAGCAACATTTGGGAGGGGCGGCCGGCAAGCTCGAGATTGGTGAGCAGGACGGCGCGGTTCAGATCCACGACAGAAAGACGATTTTGCGCCCGGCTCATGACGAAAGCGAGGGAGCTGTCCGGAAGGATCGCCACCGCGTCAGGCTGCGGGATGACGGGGATGGAAGCGCGGAGTTGCAAGGTGGCGGCATCGTGGAGCGTGAGCACGGCGCTGCGTCGATTGACGACCACAATAGTTTTCTGGTCGGGCGTGATGCGGGCCTGGACGGGTTCGGAGGCGGTGCGTGCCCGGCCGGCGATGGAGCGCGAGGCTACGTTGACGGCGATGAGTTGATCGGCGGCGGCGGAGGTGGTGAAGACGCGCTTGCCGTCGGCGGAGAAATCAAGTTCTAGGGGATCGGGGCCGACAGGGATTTTTTCGAGTTGGTCGGTGGGGGCGTCCAGGACGAAGAGGTAGCCGCCGGCGCGGCTGACTCCCCAGATTTCGGGGCGCCTGGCGTGTTCGCGAAGGTCGGAGATGGCGGGGCCGGCGTAGATTTTGCCGATGACGCTAAGGGAAGCGAGATCGACAATGGAGATGGAGCCGTCCGAGGTGGCAACGTAGGCGTTGAGGTGGAGGTCGGGACGGAGGAAGGACGGGCGATGCTGGCGAAGGATAACGATGACGGAGAGAAGGAGCAGAACGGCGAGCAGGAAGTACACGCGAAAGTTTTTGGAATTGGGCATGGAGGAAGTTAACAGTTGACAGTTTACAGTCTACAGCAGGAGTGGAGAAGAGCACGCGGGCTGGCTGAGGCCTGACGGATTCAAGCATAGAGGGCACAGGGAAGCGAGAAGGGCGAAAATAGAAGGTGGGAAAGTGAAAATGGAGGATTGGTTGAGATTTTCCTGAATACCTCCACTCCATTGTCGGCGCGCCACAGTGCGGCGCGAGAGGGAAAGCCGGCCGCTCGGGTCGGGGTGACAGAGTTCTCTAAAACGTATCGGCGGTCACATCATCCGGAGCGGGTTGCGGGCATGATGCATGGTGGGGGGATACGCCACTGCGAGAGAACCGGGAAGAATTGTCAGAGATAGACGCCACAGGACTTCAAACGATCAGGAACGGGTCAGACCGAAACCAGCCAGAGACGACCTCGCAAGGAAAAACCGAAGATAAGCCAAGAGGGACGGTGCTTGTACATCCCAAAAGGAGCAGTGCGCGTGTCTTGCTGAGCTCGGTGTTCGGGCCGTATGCGCAGGACGACGAGTATGGCAGCCGGGCGATGAACCCGATGGAGCTATATCACAACCAGGTGACGCGGGCGCAGGGGAGTTTTTCGCTGCGGATGTTTCACCGGTCGTGGGGGATCATGCTGATGCAGGCGAACATCTCGGCTCCATGCACGGTGCTGGATTTTCCGACGCGGGAGGACTTCGCTCGGGAGTTGCGGGAGAATTGCTACGACATCGTGGGAATTTCCTCGATCATAGTGAATGTGGGCAAGGCTCGGGAGATGTGCCGGATGGTGCGGGAGATTTCGCCGGAGTCGGTGATCGTGGTGGGCGGGCACGTGGCGGCAATTCCGGGGATCGAGGCGATGCTGGACGCCGACTATATCGTGAAGGGCGAGGGAATTTCGTGGATGCGGCGGTATCTGGGCGAGGAGGAGCATGCGCCAATCAAGCATCCCGCGATTGTTTCCGGAATGCGGACGCGAATCATGGGGGTGCGCCTGCCGGAGCGAAAGGGCGCGACGGCGGCGACGATCATCCCTTCGGTGGGCTGCCCGATGGGATGCAATTTCTGCACCACCTCGGCGTTTTTTGGCGGCAAGGGGAAGTTCTTTAATTTTTACAACACGGGCGATGAACTATTTGAGGTGATGTGCCAGGCGGAGCAGGAGTTGACGGTGCAGACGTTTTTCGTGATGGATGAGAATTTTCTGCTTCACCGGACCCGGGCGATGCGCTTGCTGGAGCGGATGAAGGACGCCGGGAAAAGCTGGGGGCTTTCGGTGTTCGCTTCAGCGAATGCGATCCGGAAATACTCGATGCGGGAGTTGGTGGAGTTGGGGATTTCGTGGGTGTGGATGGGGCTGGAGTCACCGCGGAGCTCGTACGGGAAATTGCAGGGGACGGATGCGGGCGATCTGACGCGGGAACTGCGGGAGCACGGGATTCGCGTGCAGGGGTCCACGATCATCGGGCTGGAGCACCACACGCCGGAAAATATTGGCGAAGAGATTGAACGCGCGGTGAGTTACCAGACGGATTTTCACCAGTTCATGTTGTATACGCCAGTGCCGGGCACGCCGCTATTTAAGGAAATGACGGAGCAGGGGCGGATGCTGCCGGGCGTGGGCCTGGCGGACATTCATGGCCAATTCCAATTCAATTTCCGGCACGTGGCGATTTCGCGGGAGGACTCGAAGAAGCTGCTGGATTGGGCGTTTTGGCGGGATTTTGAAATGAATGGGCCGAGCTTGTACCGGATGTGCCGCACGATGCTGCAAGGGTGGCAGCGCTATAAGAATGATCCGGACGCCCGAGTGCGGGAGCGGTTTGCGCGGGAGGTGAAGAAGCTGGGGAGCGCGTACAACGCGGCGCTTTGGGCGATGGAGAAGGAATTTCGGCGGGTGAATGCGAGCGTGAGCGAGAAGATTCATGGATTGCGGCGCGAAGTGGAACGGGAGTTTCCCGTGGCGGCGCGGGCTACGGCAGCGGTGGCTGGGCCGTTTTTGTTGTGGGCGGCGCGGCGGGAAGAAAAGCGGCTGGCGGCGGGGCGGACGTATGAGCCACCGACGTTTATCGAGCGGACGAATTGGGTGGAGGGATGAGGGGGAAGCGAGAAGTCGGTAGTCGGTAGTCTGTAGTTTGCAGTCGGCAGGCTAGGGATAGCGGGTAACAAGGAGCAGAGAGCAGGAAGCGGGTTGGGCGGCGCGGGAGTGGTTCGCGCCGCTTTTGGTTTTTCGGGGAGAGGGGATAACGATAACGCAGAGACGCTGAGGACGCAGAGATTCGCGGAGGAGGAAGGAGAAGAAAAACGCGCACCCTGAACACCGCATGATGTGGCACCCAGCATCAGGATTCCTTGCCGGCCCTTCCAGGATGAACTGGAGGCCGGCGCTACCGGCCTAGTTGACGCGGCGGTGGAGGACGGCGGCGATTTGGCGAACTTCGGAGAGGAGTTCGGCGAATTCGGCGGGGAGGATGGATTGCATGCCGTCGGAGAGGGCTTTTTCGGGTTGATGGTGGACTTCGACGAGGAGGCCGTCGGCGCCGACGGCCACGGCGGCACGGGAGAGCGGAAGAACTTTGTGGCGCTTGCCGGTGCCGTGGCTGGGATCGACCATGATGGGGAGATGGCTGCGTTTGTGGACGGCGGGGACAACGGCGAGGTCGAGGGTGTTGCGGGAGAAATCGGAGAAGGTGCGGACACCGCGCTCGCAGAGGATGACATTGTAGTTGCCCTCGCTCATGACGTATTCGGCAGCCATGAGGAATTCGTCGAGCGTGGCGGACATGCCGCGTTTGAGCAGCACGGGTTTCCTGGCGCGGCCGGCGCGCTTGAGGAGCGAATAATTCTGCATGTTGCGCGCGCCGATCTGGATGACGTCGGCCCACTCTTCGACGAGGTCGAGCGCTTCGTTGTCGATGGCTTCGGTGACGATGCCGAAGCCGTAGTGGCGGCGGACCTGGTCAAGGATTTTCAGGCCGGGGAGGCCGAGTCCCTGGAAGGAGTAGGGAGAAGTGCGCGGCTTGAAGGCGCCGCCGCGGAAGAGGCGGATACCGGTGGGCTTGAGCTGTTCGGCGATAGCGAGGCATTGCTCTTCGGTTTCAACGGCGCAGGGGCCGGCGGTGATGGCGAGATGCGGGCCGCCGACGAGGACGTCTCCCGAGGGAGTGGGGATGCGGACGATGGTGGATTCGGGTTTGACTTCGAGAGAAACGAGTTTATAAGGCTTGGTGACGGGAATACATTCGACGACGCCGGGCATGGATTCGAGGATGCCGAGGTCGAGCGCGCCTTTGTTGCCGGTGATGCCGATAGCGGTGCGGCCGGCCCCGGGCATGGGATGCGCTTTGAGGCCGAGAGATTCGATTTTTTCGCAGACGGAGCGGACCTCGGCTTCGGAGGCGTTGGATTGCATGACGACGAGCATGGGCGATGTCCTTAGGGTGCGGTGAGGCCAGTGTAGCTGGAAGGCGGCGAGCGGGCAAATTGGGGAGTGGTGAGTCGCGATTGGCGGTGCGCAGAACGGGGGATCGGATCTCAGATATCGGATATCCGAGACTGGATATCGGAGATCAGTGAGCAGGAGTGGCGGAGAGTTTGCTGGTGAGGTAGTGTGCAGGATTGGATGCGCGGGGAATGATTATGAAATTGCAAAACGCGAGCTACGGACTGGCCGCTTGCGGAATTTTAGCCGCGGTATTGGTGGCGCTGCCGGGCGCGGCGAAGAAGAAAGAGAAGCCCGTGCTGCCCGGAGTGGTGTTGAAGGCAGAGACGGTGCTGGTGGTGATTCTGCCCGATGCGGGCGAGCCGATCGCCGATCCGGGAGCGAACCGGCGGGCGCAGGAGGATGTGGAGAAGGCGCTGATGAAGTGGGGCCGGTTTCGGCTGACCCAAGACGCGATGACAGCGGACCTGGTCATCGCGGTGAAGCGTGGAACGGACCGGCCAGTGGCGCCAACGATCGGCGGCGGGCCGGTGGATCAGCGACCGGTGACGGTGGAGCAAGGCGGGGACACCATCCGGATTGCCGGGGGCCAGGGGCGAGCGGGAGGGGACGTGACGGATGAGGGGACGCCGAACGGAGCGAGAAGTCCCGTAACCGTCGGCGGAGAGGCAGGTATGCCGGATGACGTGTTTCACGTCTATCTGGGCGGTAAGGAGTACCCGCTGGATGCGGCGCCCGTGTGGACGTATGCGGCGAAGAATGCGTTGCGGCCGCCGCAAGTGACAGCGGTGGAGGAGTTTCGCAAGGCGGTGAATGCGGCGGAAAAGGCCGCGGCGAAGAAGCATGCTGGGGCGAAGAAGCCACCTTGAACGCGGAGTCTCGAGAGGGTGCGGGAGGATGCAATGAAGAACTGGAGCGGTAAGATTTTTGCGGTGGTGGCTGCAGTTTTGATGATGGGGATGTTGGGGGAAAGCGCGTGGGCGCAGGCGAAAAAGACGCCGCGGCCGGCGCTGGTGGTATTGAGCAAGGACGGGAATTATCTGGCGATCGTCGATCCGAGGACGCTGGAAGTGGTTGCCACGGTGCCGACAGGTCCGGTGCCGCATGAAGTGGCGGTGAGTGCCGATGGGAAGTACGCAGTGGCAACGAATTACGGGGCGCATGCGGATGGGACGACGCTGAGCGTGATTGATCTGAACGCGCAGAAAGAGATTCACCGTGTGGAGTTGGGTGAACTGAAGGGACCGCACGGCGTAGTGTTTGCGGGGAATGCGGCCTGGTTCACGGCCGAGGGAGCAAAGGCGGTGGCGCTCTATTCGCCGGAGAAGAACAAAATTGAGCGAGTGGTGCACACGGAGCAGGAGCGGACGCACATGGTGGCGCTGGTGGGGCGCGGCTTGGGCCTGGTGACGACGAACGTGAATTCCGACACGGTGAGTTACCTCCCGCTGAAAACGCCTGGGGAACCGAAGGCGTCGAATCTGGCAGTGGGAAAGGGTCCGGAGGGAATGGACGTTTCACCGGACGGAAGGGAATTATGGGTGGCGAATTCGGGGGATGGCTCGGTCTCGATTGTGGGCCTCCCCGCGTGGCGCGTCTTGAGCACCATCAGAGTGGAGACGAAGCACTCAAACCGGTTGAAGTTTACGCCGGATGGGAAGCGCGTGTTCATTTCGGATTTGGGAAGCGGGGAGTTGGTGATCGTGGACGTTGCGGGGAGGAAGGTGGAGAAGCGACTGAAGCTAGGAAAGAGTTGCGAGGGAATTTTGATGGAGCCAGGCGGGAAGCGGGCATTTGTGGCGGTGAGCGGAGACGACAAGGTGGCGGTTGTCGATTTGCAGACGCTGGAGGTGACGAAGACGTTTGCGATCGGGAAGGATCCGGATGGCATGGCGTGGAGGAGATGAAGCAAGGAACTAGCAAAATAGGGAAGAGGCGCAGAAAAGAATTACCACGGAGTCCGCAGAGAGCCACAGAGTTAGAGGTGGCCTGGTCAACGGGACGACGGTTTCCGTGGCGTGGGACTCTGAAATTAGGAGTGGAATGGGGGAGGGGAGGCGGGACTATACTTAGGCGAAAGTGGGCCCGATAGACCTGCGGCGCGGGGTAGCGTCGAGAATGGAGATCGGCCATGCGAGTGGTGATTTTGTGTGTGGCGGCAGTGTGGTTGTGGCAGGCGCCTTCCACGGATTCTAAGAAGCCCGCTGATACTACGAGTGCCGCGCAGGAGCAGGCGGGCGGGAGCGCCTCGAAATCGGGGAATCCCGTGGCCGCGACCCCGGATTCGTTGGCGGCAGGGAAGAAGACATATGGGGTGGATTGCGCGATGTGTCATGGACCGAAGGGCGGCGGCGACGGCGACCTGGCGAAGCAGATGACCCTGGACCTGAAGGACTTGGCGGACCCCTCGACGCTGAAGGAGAAGAGCGATCAGGAGCTGTACGAGATTATTGATAAAGGCAAGGGAAGGATGATTGGAGAGGAAGGACGGCTGAAGCCGGCGCAGGTTTGGAACGTGGTGAATTATGTTAGGGCGATGAGCAAGAAGGGCTGAAGAGTGTGACTGGTGATTGACGTCATCAACCGAAGTTCGGATAAGTCAGGGTATTCGGTTCTGATTTATAGGTAACTTTCTGTGATTTGGGTCGTAGTTCCTGAATCAGTCGATTGACGTAGTCGACGTTGTCGATGTCGGCCAGCACGGGTGTCCGGCCTGACAAATCGAACCGGCTCATGCTGCGCTTTGGGCTTCTCCTTCCACCGAGGATGGGTAGTTTTGGGCCCAGCCAGAGAGTTCCCACATCGGTGCCTTCTGTTGAGATCTCCCCAATGTGCTCCAGAAATGTGAAACTAGACCGCGGTTTCCAAGATTCCTGGATGATCAGCACACGCCGATTTGTTACGGCATAGAATGTGCGGCGCTTCAACCAAGCGTCATGCAGGAACCGGCCCCAGACTATGTACTGACCGAAGACCAAGAACGGAATTCCCCAGAGTGCCATGAAAATATCAGTGTCGGCGGACTTAGAACCAGACGTCCAGTAACCAAAAGCTTGGCCCTCCATAAAAACAAAGAATCCCGTCCAGATCAGGGAGAACGGGATTATACTCCAGTCATCGGAATGGAAGATTTTGTTGGGATTGGGCATGGCGGCCCAATAGATGGTTTCGCCGGAAAGTAATTCAGGCTGGATTTTTTCCGCGGCACGCGGATCGATTGTGATCATTTCCCTCTTCTAAGAACAACGCCCTCAAAATGAAATGTAGGGAAAAAGTTGCTTTGTGTCGAGACAAAAGTGATGCCAGTAGAAGGCGATGACCAAAGAGAAGGTGGCAGAAAAGCCATCGCGATATTGAGTCGAGGATAGCCAGCCAAACTGGATTTGGCAGCTGGACTTGTGGCTGCACAGGCTGAAGCCTGTGCCACTGGAGGGGTGTGTTAGAATGAAGGTTTAACACGAGAGAGGGATTTTGCGTTGAGTACGATAGAGATGGCGGAATATCCAATCATCGAGAATACGAAGTTTGAGCCGGATGACGAATACATCCCGGTTCCGGAGCCAGAGCCAGGGCCGCCGGCGTGGATGGACGGCAGCCTGCGGATCGGCATACACACTTCCATTTCCGGCAGTTATCTGAACGCGCTGGAGTCCGCGCGGAAGTTGGGGGCGAATGCGCTGCAGATTTTTTCGGCGAGTCCGCGGATGTGGCAGCTCGCGAATGTGAAGATTCCGGAGATGGACGCAAAGGCGTTTCGCGCGCGGCGGGAAGAGTTGGGGCTGGGGCCGCTAGTGATTCACGCGAATTATTTGATCAATCTGGCCGCAGGGCAGCCGATGCTGCGGACGCGGTCGATCCAGGCGTTTCATGAGGAATTGGTGCGCGGACGAGACCTGGGCGCGGACTTTGTGGTGGTGCATCCGGGTTCACGCGGCGAGATGGGCATCGAGCAGGCGATTTCGACGATTGTGGAAAGCGTGAAGGCGGCGGCGCGGCGCGTGCCGCTGGGCAAGATGCGAGTATTGATTGAGAATACCGCGGGGATGGGAACGGCAGTGGGCTCGCGGCTGGAGGAAGTGGCGGCCATTCTTTATGGCTTGAACCGGGCTGGCCGGTCTGAGGGACGCTCGCTTCTGGGAGATGCGGACGGCAGGCCACTACAGTTTGGCGCGTGCCTGGATACGGCGCACCTGTTCGCGGCGGGCTACGACATCAAGAGCGAAGCGGGGTTGGAGCGGACGATCGAAGAGATTGATCGCATCCTGGGGCTGGAGAACGTGCCAGTGTTTCACGCGAACGATTCGAAGATACCGCTGGGCGGGCGCGTGGATCGTCATGAAAATATCGGGCGCGGGAAGATTGGCCCGGATGCGTTTGAGCGAATGCTGAAGCATTCGCGGCTGGGCAGCGCTGCGCCGGAGGGTTTGCCCGGGAGGGCGTTTCTGCTGGAGACGCCGATTGATCATCCGGGGGACGACCGGAAGAATGTGGCAAAACTGTGGGAACTGGCCGGCGTGGAAGGTCCGGCGGGGGAGAAAGGCTTTTCCATGCTGACGACGGCGATGAAGAAGATGATGGAGCGAAAGGGGAAGAGGGCGAGTTCGCGGCACCTGCCGGCGGCAAAAAGGAAAAAGAAGTAAGGGGCAAAGAAGCACCGAACTAAGGAAAGCGCCGAAAAGGCTTTGCTCACCTCGCGAAGCGCGCTCGAGGCAAGCCGAGGGCACGGAGAGGGCAATAGCCAAGAATTCACGATGCTCGGCTTAAGGACCTGGGAAAGGATTCAGCCGCAAAAGCGGAGGCCGGGCCTCCGCACTCCAAAGGGGACGGGGACTCGTGGGGGACTACAAGCCGCAGGAGATTGAGGCGAAGTGGCAGAAGCGGTGGGAAGAAAACCGCGTATTTGAGACGGAAAGCGACCCGACAAAGAAAAAATATTATGTGCTGGAGATGCTGCCCTACCCTTCGGGAACGCTGCACATGGGGCACATGCGCAACTACACGATTGGAGACGTGGTTGCGCGGGTAAAGCGCATGCGCGGGTTCAACGTGCTGCACCCGATGGGGTGGGACGCGTTCGGCCTGCCGGCGGAAAATGCGGCGATCAAAAACCACACGCATCCGCGTGTGTGGACCAACAAAAACATCGCGGAATTTCAGAGAGTGCTGCGGCGCTTTGGGTTTTCCTACGACTGGCGGCGGGAAATTTCCACGTGCGAGCCGGAATATTACCGGTGGAACCAGTGGTTTTTCCTGCGCATGCTGGAGAAGGGGATTGCGTACAAGAAAAAGAGCCGGGTGAACTGGTGTCCGAAGTGCTGCACGGTGCTGGCGAATGAGCAGGTGGTTAACGGCGGATTCTGCTGGCGGCACGAAGATACGCGCGTGGAGGCGCGGGAGATCGAGCAGTGGTTTTTGAAGACCACGGCGTATGCGGAGCAGTTGCTGGAGGATTTGAAGGAGCTGGAAGGCGGATGGCCGGATCGCGTCATTGCGATGCAGAGGAATTGGATTGGGAAGTCGATCGGTGCGAAGGTTTGGTTCGTGATTGACGAAGGAAGCGATTCCTCAGGGGCTGAATCCCAGGCTTCGGCGGCGAAAACTGTCGGAGCTAAAGCTCCGACCCCCGAGAGGAAGATTGAGATTTTCACGACGCGGATTGACACGATTTATGGCGCGAGCGCGGTGATTTTGGCGCCGAACCATCCACTGGTGGCGGAGCTGGTTGCGTCCAAGGCGGAAGATTCGGAGGCCGGTCGGAAGCCCGGCCACTACACGGCGGAGGGACGGAGCCGGAAACTGGCAGAGATGAAGGTGAGTTCGGTGAAGGGCGAGGACATCGCTACCGCGGAGAAGGACGGCTTTTTCACCGGGCGGTATGCTGTTAATCCGTTCAATGAGGAGAAGATCCCCATCTGGGTGGGAAATTTCGTGCTGATGGAGTATGGGACCGGGGCGATCATGGCGGTGCCGGCGCACGATGAGCGTGACAACGAGTTCGCGGTGAAGTTTGGGTTGCCGATACCCGTGGTGGTATCTCGTGTGGGCGAGACGATGCCTCCCGAGCGGGCAGAGATTTTAACCGAGTACGGGATGAGCGTAAATTCGGGGCCGTATTCGGGGCTGACGAGCCAGGAAGCCATCGAACGGATGGCGGCGGATGCGGAGAAGGGCGGTTTCGGAAATAAGGAGACGATTTTCCGGCTGCGCGACTGGGGGATTTCGCGGCAAAGATATTGGGGCACGCCGATCCCGGTGATTTATTGCGAGAAGGACGGCTTGGTGCCGGTCCCGGACAAGGATCTGCCGGTTGTTCTGCCAGCCAATCCAAAATTGACGGGCGAAGGGCAATCGCCGCTGGCGACCGATCCGGAGTTTGTGAACGTGAAGTGTCCGAAGTGCGGCGGGCCGGCGCGGCGGGAATCGGACACCATGGACACGTTCGTGGATTCGTCGTGGTATTTCTACCGGTATTGCGATCCGCACAATGAGAAGGCGCCGTTTGACCCGGCAAAGGTGGCGTACTGGTTTCCGATTGACCAGTACATCGGCGGGATTACGCACGCGATTCTGCACCTGCTCTATTCGCGCTTCTGGTGCAAGGTGATGCGGGATCTGGGCCTGGTGAAGCACAACGAGCCGATCGGAAGGCTGTTCACGCAGGGGATGGTGCAAAAGGGCGGCGTGGCGATGTCGAAGTCGCGCGGGAATGTAGTGGGCGCGGAAGAGATGGCGCAGAAATACGGCGCGGACACCGGGCGTATTTATACCCTGTTTGCGGCGCCCCCGGAGAAGGACCTGGAATGGAGCGAAGATAGCATCGAGGGGGCGTGGCGGTTTTTGAACCGGGTGTATCGGCTGGTGGACCGCAGAGCCAACAGTTTGAAAAGTACGGATAGCGCAAAGGCGCGCAAGGAGCCGATTTACACAGAAAAAGAGAAGGAATTGCTGCGGAAGGCGCACCAGGCGCTGCGGCGGGTCACACAGGATTTTGAGGGGCGGTGGCACTTCAATTCGGCAATCGCACAGATTATGGAGCTGGTGAATGCAATCTATGCGGCCGAGCCGCTGGAAGAAGGTGTGCGGCCGGAGGTGCAAAAAGAAGTGCTGGAGCTGGTGACGTTAATGCTGGCGCCGATGACTCCTCACCTGGCGGAAGAGTTGTGGGAGATGCTGGGTCACGCGAACGGGTTGTGGACCGTGAACTGGCCGGAGTTCAATACGGAGCTGGCGACGGAAGACGAGGTAGAGGTTCCGGTGCAGGTGAACGGGAAGGTGCGCGGGCGTGTGACGGTGGCGGCGGGGGCGGCGCAGGAGGAAGTGCTGGAAAAGGCCAAGGCGGACGCGGGGATTGCGGGGCATTTAGATGGAAAGGCTTTGCGGAAGGTCGTGTTTGTGAAGGACAAGATGCTGAATTTGGTGGTGGGATGAGGTGAGCATGGAAGGGACGGCGAAGATGGCGGCAGACAATCCCAAGGATCCAATGGGGCCACAGGCAGCGATGAAGGCGGAGCGTGGCGGGATTGTGGTCCTGGATTTCGGCGGGCAGTACACCCAGTTGATCGCGCGGCGGGTGCGCGAGCAGCAGGTCTTCAGCGCGATTTTGCCGTGTACGACTTCCGTGGAGGACATTCGACGGCTGGAGCCGGCGGGAATCATTCTGTCGGGCGGGCCGAGTTCCGTGTACGACAAGGACGCGCCGGTGTGCGACCCGGCGGTGCTGGCTCAGGGCATTCCGGTGCTGGGGATTTGCTACGGGATGCAGTGGATGGCGCGGAATCTGGGCGGGAAAGTGGAGCCGGCGGAGCGGCGAGAGTATGGGCCCGCGCAGCTGAAGCTGGAGAAAGCGGAAAGCGATATTCTGGGCGGGCTGCCGCGGGCGCTGAAGATCTGGGCGAGCCACGGAGACAACGTGCTGGCCCTGCCGGAGGGATTCCACCTGACGGGAAAGACGGCGAACGCGATCGCGTCGGCGGAAGACCCAAAGCGGAAGATGTACGCGGTGCAGTTCCACCCGGAAGTAAACCACACGGATCGCGGAACGGAGATTTTGCGGAACTTTTTGTTCCGGGTGTGCCAGGCGGAACCGAAGTGGAGCGGGAAGGCGTTCATCGAAGAGAGCGTCGAGGCCATCAAGCAGAAAGTGGGGTCGCACTGGGCGATTTGCGGCCTGAGCGGCGGAGTGGATTCGACCGTGGCGGCGGTGCTGGTGCACCGCGCGATGGGCGAGCGGTTGACGAACATTTTCGTGAACACCGGGCTGCTGCGGAAGAACGAGTTCGCACACACGCTCGAGATGTACCGCGAGCGGCTGGGGCTGCATGTGATTGGCGTGGACGCATCGGAGCATTTCCTGGAGAAGCTGGCAGGCGTGAGGGACCCGGAGCAGAAGCGGAAGATCATTGGGCGCGAGTTCATCAACGTGTTTGCCGCGGAAGCGGAGAAGCTGCAAAAGGGCGAGGCGCATGGGAACATCAAGTTCCTGGTACAGGGGACCCTGTATCCGGACGTGATCGAGTCGGTGTCGGTGAAAGGGCCCTCGGCGACCATCAAGACGCACCACAACGTGGGCGGGCTGCCCGAGAAGATGCCGTTCGCGCTGGTGGAGCCGCTGCGGGATTTATTCAAGGACGAGGTGCGGCGGATTGGCCGGGATCTGGGCTTGCCGGAAGAGATTCTGGTGAAGCACCCGTTCCCGGGGCCGGGGCTGGCGGTGCGGCTGCTGGGGCCGCTCACGAAGAACGACCTGGAGACGCTGCGCGAGGCGGACGCGATTGTGGTGGAGGAGATCCGGCGGGCGGGATTGTACGAAAGGGTCTGGCAGGCGTTTGCCGTGCTGCTGCCGGTACGCAGTGTCGGCGTCATGGGAGATGGAAGGACCTACGGGCTGACGGTAGCGGTGCGCGTAGTGCAGTCGGACGACGCGATGACGGCGGACTGGGTGCGGCTGCCGGGGGAAGTGCTGGAGAGGATGTCCACGCGAATTGTGAACGAGGTGCCGGGAGTGACGCGGGTGGTGTATGACGTGAGCAGCAAGCCACCGAGCACGATCGAGTGGGAATGAGAAGAGAGCCCACAGTCCACAGGTTACAGTCGACAGTTTGAGAACCAAGATAAAAACGGAGCGGGGCGCGGTGAATCGCAAGGCTGCTGCGGAAGAACAGCGGAAGAGCAGGCGCTCGGGGAACCTCAGGCGTTAATTAGAGGAATCTAAGACAGAGAGGCACAGAAAAGGAGAAGCCGCTCGGGCGTGGAGAGGAGCGGCTCCTTGGAGCGATGAGTTGTTTCTAGTTCAGGCGGAGGCGGGTCGCCAACAGCTACCGATTGGCCATTTTCTGGGCCATATACAGCAGCAGCTTGCGATCCTCGTCGTCCGCTTTGCTCAACAGGCGGCGGAGCTTGTTGAGGTAGCGGGCCTCTTTCCCAGAGCTGCCCCAAGCGATGTCGTCGGAGGACTTGCGCCTGGGGAGATTCGGGAGTTGAGGAGGTTCTTCGCCATCGTAGAAGAGTTGATAAAGTGGGCACTCGAGGGCACGCGCCAATTTCTCCAGCGTCTCGATGGCAGGAACGGTATGACCGTTCTCGACACGAGAGATATAACAGCGCAAGAGTCCGGTACGCTTCTCGATATCACCCTGGGAGAGTTTCTTTTCCTCGCGCAGAGCGCGAAGACGGTCACCAATAATCATGGGTGGAGTATTCCATAGATAGTCATCAGTAGCAAGTCGAAACTAGTGGAATATGTGGAAATTGGCGGATAGGACGGCTGGGTGGGGAGTATGGCAGGGTGGACAGGGGAAGGAAAATAGCGTAACCAAATACATATGGCTCGCGTCCCAAAAACGGAGGCTCTGGCGCTGCCGGAACTGGGTAAAACCGGGGACGGCGCGGGTGGAGCAGCGGTGCGGGCCGAGCAAGACAGGGAACTCGTCCGGCGCGCGCAGCGGGATGATAAGGAAGCGTTTGAGCTTCTGGTGCGGCGGCACCAGAGTCGGGTCTTTGCGGTGGCAGGAGGAATCCTGAGAAACCGGGAGGACGTGGAAGATATAGCCCAGCAGGTATTCCTGAAGGCCTATTTTTCAATCAAGAGATTCGACCAGCGGGCAGCGTTCAGCACCTGGCTGTACAAGATCACGGTGAACGAGTGCTGGGACCTGCTGCGAAAGAAGAAGGTGCGGCCGCTGACGTACGAGGCGGAGCTGAGCGAAGAGCAGGCGCAGATGTACCAGGCGTCGTCGGACCTCACGGATGGCGCGCCGGACACGAGCGAGCAACTGGCGGCCCGGGAGCAGGTGGAGGAATTGCTAAGCCTGCTGGACGAGCGGGACCGCACGATGCTGGTCCTGAAGGAAGTGCAGGGGTTTTCGGTGGAAGAGATCGCGGAGATCATGGAGAGCAACGCGAATACGGTGAAAGTAAGGCTGTTCCGGGCACGGCAGAAGATCACGGAACGCGTCAGGAGACGACTGGGAGCGAAGCGCTAGGCAAAAGGGCCAAGAGAGGCACCAGGCAGAAATGAGGTAAACAGGGACCATGGGAAACATGTTGCACCGGGAAAATGAGCATTGCGAAAGCTTTCGGGACGCGCTGGAAGGACTGCCCGTCCGGGGAGGCGTGCCGCTGACCGTGGAGGATTGGCGGGCGGAGTTGCCGGAGCAATCTGCGCGGCACGCGGAAATCTGCGAGGAGTGCCGAATTGCGCTGGGAGAGTTCGCCGAAACGCGAAACGCGTTGAGCGCGATGCCGGTGCGGACGGCGGGGCCTTGGTTCACGGCGCGAATCATGGCGGCGATTGCCGCGAAGGAACGCGAAGACGAAGCGCGGGACGGAGTTTGGATCGTCGTGCGGCGGTTTGCGCCGCGGGTGGCGGCGTTGAGCGTGTTGCTGCTGATTGTGGGTGGCGGGTGGAGCCTGCAACAGAGCAGCAAGGAACCGGCTCGCCCGGCACACCGCGGTGGTGATATGGTGTTCGACTCAGCGGTGCCGCAGGCGCCCGGATATGACGATGGATTCAGCGTGATGGGAGGGATTCGGCCGTGACGGCGGAAGTGCGGAAAAAAGCGGCGATTTGGCTGGCATTGTTGTTCGTGCTGGGATTGGCGACCGGCGGCGTATTCGGCTACAACCTGGCGAGGCATGTGTCCGCCGCGACTCGGCGGCCCATGCTCTCGGAAGCGGAGCACCGGGCCAAGAAGGTCGAGGAGATGACCCGGGAGATCGGGCTGGACGCGGACCAATCGAAGAAAGTGGACGCGATCATCGCCGACGCGCAGCATGAAATCCACGCGATCAGGGACAAGAGCGAGGAGGAAGTGGACGCCGTGCGGATGAAGGCTCGCAACCAAATGCGGGATTTTCTGACGCCGGAACAAAAGGCCAAATTCGAGGATTTCGTGAACCGCCTGGACTCCGACAGGAAGAAACAAAAAGAAATGCAGCAGGGGCATTGAATTAGAAATTAGGACCTGGAAAATAGAAAATCGGGGATTGGCCGGCGCGGATTTAGGTTCGCGCCGGTTTTGTTTTGGAATTGGATATCAGATATCGGAAAGCAGATGTCAGAAAACAGAAATCAGCGGACAGATAGCGGCAAGCCGAAAACGAGAAGCTGCCGGAGTCATTGGGTGGCGGAGGGGCTAGAGGCGGGCGGGGTTGAAGGGAGGGCGTCGAGGTAGAAACCGGCGCGGGTTTGCACGGCGAAGTCTTTTGGTTTCACCGTCAGACGGAGGGTGTGGTAGCCGGGCGTGGCGTCGGGTTTGTCGGGCGTGTAGCCGAGGACGTACTGGTTGCGGAGATCTTCATCAATGGCAGCGTAGATTTTGTCGAGCGGCTCTTTTTTGGTGACTTCGAAGAGGCGTGCACCGGACGCTTTGGCCATCTGTTCGAGGACCTTTTTACCGTCGGGACGGTCTTCTTCAGAGCGGCGTGGGTAACCACCGCCGCGGCCACCGGGGTAACCTCCCCCCATGCCTCCCATGTGCGGGCCGCCAAAGCCGCCATGTCCGCTGCCGCCGTAGCCGTAGCCTTCCTTATCGGCGAAAAGGATGCAGTAGACCAGCGTGTCGGCGCGCTGCGCGGTTTCGATGGCTTCTTCAAGGGTTTCCTTGCTACCGCGATCCACGCCATCGGTGAGAACGATGAGCGCTTTGCGGCCCTGTTGCTTTTTCATCAGTTCATCGGAAGCGAGATAGACAGCATCGTAGAGAAGCGTGCCGCCGCCGTGGAAGTGTCGGCCGTGGCCCCCATGGCCGTAGCCGCCACCTCCTCCACCCCCGGGATAGCTGCCGCCGGAATTGCCACCACTTGAGCTTGTTTGGGAGAGTTCCGGAGTGTGGATCTGGTCAATGGCGGCTTCGAGTTTCTGGCGGGACGGGGTGAGGTCCTGGAGGAGCTCGACTTCATGATCGAAATGGAGGACGAAGGCTTTGTCTTTGCCTTCGCGAAGAACGCTGTCGAAGAAGGAGCGGCTGGCGGCGCGTTCCTGGTCGAGGAGGCGGCGCTGGCTGAGGCTGGAGTCGACGAGAAGACCGAGGGTGAGCGGTAGGTCGGATTCCTTGGCGAAGTACGTGATGGTTTGGGGCTTGCCGTCCTGCTCGAGGAGGAAATCTCCTTTCGAGAGAGTGTTAATGATGGCACCGTGTTTGTCGCGGACGGTAGCGAGCAGATTGACAGCGTTTACGTTAACGGTGATGGGAGGAGCTTGTTGGGCGGAAGCGAGCGTCGGAGAGAGCAGGGGAAGGGCATAGAGGAAGGCGAGCATAGAAAGGATCGGAGGCGTGAGAGGAGCGAATTGGGGGGCTGAAAGAGGTTTGCGATTGTTTGCGGTGGTCATTCGTCGGTAAGAGGAGGGTGGCCGGTCCGGGGGCCGGCCACTTGTAAGTGTGCTCCCGTGCGGGAGCTCGGTTGCTATTGCTACAGGGTATTCCCGGCGGATGAGCAGAAAGTTCCCGAGAGAAGAGAGGGGATTTGGTATTCTGCGGCGGCGCGGGAAGAAGGGAGAAGCGAACCACCCTTCGCCAAATGCGCTCAGAGCAACCTGAGTTAGCAGAGGAGAACAGCATTAGCGGAGAGTTCGAGGCCAGAATCGCGTTACCGCGGAAGGGGCAGGGTCCTCAGCAGGGAGAACGAAAGTGGTGGAGAAAACGGCCAGCGCCGGCTGTACCCGGGGGAAAAGCCCTGCTTCAGAGAGCGCCCGCTACAAAGTCCTGGAACATAGATACAGGCGCAGCCAAGGGAAAATATGAAGAGGAAATTTTTGATTGATACGGATACGGCGTCGGACGACGCGGTGGCACTGATTATGGCGCTGAGGTCGCCGGATGTGGAGGTCGTGGGGATTACCACGGTGGCGGGGAACGTGCAGGTGCGGCAGGCAACCCGGAACGCGCTTTACACGGCGGAGCTGTGTGGGTCGAGCGCGCCGGTATTTACGGGAGCGGAGAAGCCGCTGCGGCGCGTGCATCAAAGCGCCGACTGGTTCCACGGCGCGGACGGTCTGGGGGATCACGGGTATCCGGTCCCGCGGCGGAAGCCGGAGAAATTGGGAGCGACCGAGGCGCTGATTGATTTGATCGAAGCGAATCCAGGGCTGGTATTGGTGACGCTGGGTCCGCTTACGAACGTGGCACTGGCGCTGCAGAATGAGCCGAGGATTGCGGAGAAGGTGGGGCGGTGCGTGGTGATGGGAGGAGCGCCGTGCTGCGAGGGAAACGTGACGCCGGCGGCGGAGTACAACATCTGGTGCGACCCGGAAGCGGGACGGATGGTAGCGAGAAGCGCGCTGCCGGTGGAGATGGTGGGCTGGCATCTGTGCCGCGGAGAAGCGGCGCTGAATCTGAGGGAGATTCAGGAGGTGCTGGCGCTGGGAACGCCGGTGGCGAAGTTTGCAATCGATTGCAACAGCCGCGCGCAGGAGGCTTACCTGGTGCAAACGGGGGAGCATGGCATTTCGTTGCCCGATCCGGTGGCGATGACGGTGGCGCTGGAGCCGGAAGTGGTGACGTCGGAATCGGAGCATTATTGGGACGTGGAGACCGAGAGCGAGTTGACGCGGGGGATGACGGTGGTGGACCGGCTGAACGTTTCGGGGGACGAGCGGAATTACGAGTTGTGGGCGGAGACGACGAAGCTGGGACGAAAGGCGAAGATTATGTGGACGATTGATATTGCGAGTTGGAAGGAAGCGTTGATGAAAAGATTGAAATAAAGAACGGAGAGAAGTAGAGAAGGTAAAGCATTCGGAGTGCAGCGCGCGTGACATCGCGGACGAATTCAGGCTATCAGGCAGAAAGAATTGGCACTGAGACTGCAGTGAAGCAGAGCGGCAGCAGGGAAGATGGTCGGGAGGATAAATCATGGAGATCGCGGAATGGCGCCGGGGCTTGGTGGTTTTGGCAGCGGTGATCTGTCTCGTGTTGCTGTTGGTGGGCAGGGAACCGAGCGCCTGGGCGAAAGCGCCGAAGGAGAAGGCGGTGTTGCTGGTGATCAATCAGGGAGACGCGAGTGTAAGCGTGGTGGACCCGGTGGAGAAGAAGGAAGTGCGGACGATTGCGGAAGAGGTCAGCGGCGTACACGGGCATGAAGTAGAGGCTTCGCCGGATGGGAAGACGGCGTATGTGCCGATCTACGGAAGTAGCGGTGTAGGCAAACCGGGGATTGACGGCCGCGAGATGCTGGTGATCGACATAGCGAGCGGACAAATTACGCACCGCGTGGAATTTGGCGAGGGCGTGCGGCCGCACTGCGTAGTGTACGACCCCGTGAGCAAGATGCTGTACGTGACAACGGAGTTGAAGGATAGCGTGACAATCGTTGATCCGAAGACGCTGAAGATCGTGGGCGCGATTCCGACAGGGCAGGCCGAGTCGCACATGCTGGCGATTTCGCCAGACGGGACGCGCGGGTACACGGCGAATGTGGGGCCGGGGACGGTCTCCGTGCTGGACATGCAATCGCGGAAGACCATTGCGGTGATTCCGATTTCGAAAGTGACGCAGCGGATTGCGGTATCGCGCGACGGGAAGATGGTGTTCTCGGCGGACCAGACGAAGCCGCAACTGGCGGTGATTGATACGACGACGAATAAGATGAAAACGTGGGTGGAGCTGCCGGCGGTGGCGTACGGGACCGGAGCGACGCTCGACGGGAAATGGCTGGTGGTGACCACACTGAAGGGCGTGGCGGTGGTGGACCTGGCGACACTGAAAGTGGCGAAGATGGTGGACGTGCCGGGGAATCCCCAGGAGGTGTTGATCGCCCCGGATGGAAAGACGGCGTACGTTTCCTGTGCAATGGGAAATGAGAAGGGGAAAGTGGCGGCGATTGACGTAAAGGATTGGAAGGTGGAGACGTTGATCGAAGTGGGGAGATTTCCGGACGGGTTGGCATGGGCAGCTGGAGGGAAGTAATGAAGTAAGAGAGATAACGAAGTAAGGAATGGCGCGGAGAGACCGCTGCGTAGCTCCTCAGGAGAAGATGGAAAGTGGCGGTGGGTTGCACTAGGATGGGTGACCAGACAGGAGGTGGGGAATGCGACGGAAACTGCTGGGGAAAGTTTTGTGGGTTTGTGCGGCGGCTAGTTTCTTTGCGCTGAGCGCTGCAGGTCAGGAAGGGATGAAGCCGGAGGTTTACAGCGGCGTAGCTGTGGGGACCGGTGGATCCGTAGGCGGGAAGACGATGCAGTTTGATTTTCGGATTACCAGCTATACGACGGATGACGAGGTGCGGCAGTTCGCGGAATTAGTGAAGGATAAGGGGACCGATGCGCTTCGGCGGGCGCTGGAGAAGGAGGACAAAGGGCGAGTCAATCCGGTGGGTTCAACCGGGACGCAAATCGCGGTGGCGCGGAAACGAGTGGTGGGGAATCAGACCATCATCACCATCATTACGGCGCGGTACATGCCGTTTATCGAACTTTACCGCAACAACCGGAGCGTTGATTACCCATTCGGATATATGCAGGTGAAGCTCGATAGCGAGGGCAAAGGGGCGGGCCAGATCATGGCCGCGGCGAAGATCCGGTTCAACAAGAAGAGCGGGAAGTATGAGATCGAGAGCTACGGGAACCAATATATCAAGGCGGTGAATGTGCAGCCGTGGAAGTGATTGTGGGAGAAATCAGAAATCAGATTGCAGAAATCAGGTACTGACGGTGAGGGGAGCTTTCCTCGCCAGCGGTTCACAGCCGGCAGTCAACAGTTTGGCGGGTGCAGTTTGCGGGTGGTCGGAGGGGAGCGGTCTTGCGAGTGGGCCGCACCCCTGTTCTATTGAGCACATGGTTACTGGTGACGGTGAAAAGTGTGATGTGATGGCTACATGCCTGAATCACGAACGCAGGACCGGCGACGCAGCCGACGCCTGAAAATGGGCCAGCCGCTGAAGGTGCGGCCGACCGATCCCCACGGAGAAATGTTCGAGGACCTGAGCACGACGAAAAACGTCTCGCGCGAGGGGATTTATTTTTTGACGGCGAGGAAGTTGTATCAGGAGGGGATGCGGCTGTTTGTGACCTTGCCGTATCTTGGCCCGGGGAATTTAAAGAATCAGGAGTACGTCGGGCAGGTGATCCGGGTAGATGCGGAACGCGAGGGGGAGTGGGGGGTGGCGGTGCAGTTGTTGTCGCCGCTGACGGCGGGAGGCAAGATGCGGTAGGCATTGGCAGGAAAACAGAATGCGGAAACGGCGGCCACGTGGTGCGGGCCGCTTTTTTTGCTTTGGAGAATCTCTGTAGAAAAGCTGAAGAGAAATGCTCCCCGCAGAGAGCGCAAAGTTGAGCAGAGGACACGGAGAATCTGGCGCTGAGTTGGGACAGGGAGCGCGAAACAGACGGATGTCCGCATTTTTGCTCGGAGGGCGTGCTAAGCTCGCAGGACCAATTCAATTCGTGGGTGTGAGGGACGCATGGGGGAAGAAAACTCCAAGCCGGGACCCGACTCCGCAAGCGCAGACAACAAAGAGCCCATCCGAGAAAAGAAGAACATGCAGCCTGCCGAAGGATCGCGCTCACAATCTGAGAGCGATTCGACACTCGACAAAAAAGAGAGCATGGGCGGAGCAACGCAGACGGGCGGCGCCGCCGCGAATGCGCAGGAAGGGGGACCGCGAACGGCGACGGGAGTGGGTGTGGGCGCGCGGTCGATCGGACCGTATGCGCTGCTGCGGATACTGGGCGAAGGCGGCATGGGACAGGTGTGGCTGGCGGAGCAAACGGCGCCGGTGAGGCGGCGTGTGGCGCTGAAGCTGATCAAAGGTGGGATGTACGACAACCGGGTGATACAGCGATTCGAGGCCGAGCGGCAGTCGCTGGCGGTGATGAATCATCCGACGATCGCAAAGATTTTCGATGCGGGGTCGACGCCGGACGGGCAACCGTACTTCGTGATGGAGTACGTGGACGGCCCCTCGATCACGCGCTATTGCGACAACAAGCGGTTGAAGATTCGGGAGCGGCTGCGGCTGTTCCTGCAGGTGTGCGATGGCGTACAGCACGCGCATCAGAAAGCGATCATTCACCGGGATCTGAAGCCCTCGAATGTGCTGGTGGAAGAGGTGGATGGAAAGCCGGTGCCGCGGATCATCGATTTCGGTATTGCAAAGGCGATCGAGTCCGACGAAGGCGGCGAACGGGCGCAGGTGACCCGGCTGGGAGCGCTGATCGGGACGCCGGGTTTCATCAGCCCGGAGCAGGCCGACCCAGGCGTGCGGGACGTGGACACGCGCACGGACGTGTATTCACTAGGGGTGATCCTGTACGTGCTGATGACCGGGACGTTGCCATTTGACGAGCAGGAATGGACGAACCGGCCGATTGACGAAGTACTGCGGCAATTGCGGCAGGAGGACCCGCCGACACCCAGCGCGAAGCTGCGATCGGAGGGGAAGACTTCCACGGAACGGGCGGAACGGAGGTCGAGCAATCCGCACGAGCTGGTTAGCCTGCTGCGTGGCGACCTGGACTGGATAACGATGAAGGCGCTCGAAAAGGACCGGGTGAGGCGGTACGGTACGCCGACGGAGCTGGCGGCGGACATCGAGCGTTACCTGACGAACCAGCCGGTGACGGCGCGCAAGGCGAGCGCGGGATACCGGCTGAAGAAATACGTGCAGCGGAACAAGCTGGGTGTGGCGGCGGGGACGGCGGCGGGGCTGGTGCTGATCGCGTTCGTGGCCATGCAGACGGTGGAATTGCGGCGCATCCGGAGGGAACGCGACCGGGCAAACCGGATCGCCGACTTCATGGCCCAGATGTTTCGTGTGGCGGACCCCAGCGAGTCGCGCGGGAACACGGTGACAGCGCGGGAGATTCTGGACAAGGCGGCTGCGAATATTGACAAGGAGTTGGCGCAGGAGCCGGAAGTGCGCACGCAGTTGATGGATTTGATGGGGACGGTCTACCAGAACCTTGGGCTCTATTCGCGCGCGCAGACGCTGCTGGAACGCGCCTTGGAGATCCAGAAGCGGGAGTTGGGTCCGGAGAAAGGGGCGACGCTGAAGACGCAGGCAGACCTCGCCTGGACGCTGGACCACGAAGGAAAGTATCCGGGGGCGGAAAAATTGGAGCGGACAACACTGGAAGCGCAGCGTCGCACGCTGGGGCCAGAAAATTCGCAAACGCTGCGCACGATGAACTACCTGGGCTGGACGCTGCACCAAGAGGGGAAAGAGAACGAGGCGGAGAAGACGGACCGCGAGGCGATCGGGTTGGAGGCAAGGCAATTCGGGGAGCAGGATCCGCTCACAGTTTCGGGGATGGCGAACCTGGGCGTGACGCTGATGGAAGAGGGAAAGTATTCGGACGCGGAGCGGCTGCAACGCAGAGTGCTGGAGTTGGAGAAAACGGGGTTAGGGACGGATCAGCCGGACACGCTACAGACGATGGACAATCTGGCTTCCACGTATTCGATGGAGCAACGGTATGCGGATGCGGAACAGACGCGGCGAGAAGCGCTGGAAGTCGAGCGCCGGGTGCTGGGGCCGGAGCATCCGTACACAGCGGAGACGATGGACAATCTGGCATACACGCTGCAACGGGAGGGCAAGTTTGCCGAAGCAGAGAAACTGCAGCGCAAGGCTCTGGAGATCGAGAAGAAATCGCTGGGGCCCGAGCACCCGGATACGCTACTGACGATGCTGAACATTGCCGTGTCGCTGAATTTGCAGGACCGAAAAGCAGAAGGCGAACAACTGGCGCGAGAGACGCTGGCGATTGCGCAGCGGGCGCTGGGGCCGGCGGCTCCATTGACGCTGCGAACGATGGGGTATTTCCCCGTGCTTTACACCCAAGAACGCCGCTTCGCAGATGCGACGAAGGCACAGCGGCAGATTCTGGAGGTGGAGCAGCACGCGTTTGGAAATGAGGATGCGAGGACGCTGGCCACGATGACCGAAGTGGCATCGGCGCTGGCGCGCGAACAGAAGCTGGGAGAGGCTGAAAAGTGCCTGAAAGATTTGCGCGCGATCCAGGCGAAGAAGTACGGGCCGGATGACGCGCGGACGGCGGCGACGACGTACAACATGGCGTGCTTCGCGGCTCGGGCGGGAGAGCAGGAAAAGGCGTTGGCTTTGCTGAGTGAGGCGATGGAGCACGGGTTGGGGCCGGACATCGCGGGGCAGATTGGGGAGGATACGGATTTGGTTTCGCTGCATGGAGATGCACGGTTTGTGAAGTTGGTGGAAGCGGGGAAGGAAGTAAAGAAGTAAGGCAATACAGAATGGCTAAAAGCGAGCGGAGTACAGCGAACCGGGGGCGGGGAGCGCCCGAATAAAGGCTAGATCAACTGGATGTTGAGAACCTTCCGGCGCTCTCGTCGGATACCCGCAGGATGAGAGGCTTAGAGTTCCGGGCCGTTGGGAGTCACGGGTGCCAGGGGCGGAGGCGGGGTAGCCAGCGGTGGACGTTCTGGCAGTAGAGGTCGTAGTCGGCGCCGAAGAGGCGACGGAGCGTGGGCTCTTCGTAGAAGCGGACGAACAGGTTCACGGCGAGTACAGCGACGACGGCGGCGATGAGAGCCGCTGCATTGGCGCGGCCGAAGATGACCCATAGCCCAATCCAGCCGCTGAAAAATCCAACGTACATCGGATTGCGAACAAAGCGATAGCAGCCGACAACGACGAGGCGCTGCGGCGGGGCGAAGGGCGCCGGTGTGCCGTGGCCGGTCCAGCCAAAATCCCAAACACAGCGAAGGGCGACGGAGAAGCCAAGGATGGATGGAATGGCAGCAAGCCAGCGCCAGGCGGGGATGGAATTCATTTCGCGCTGAAAGCCGAGCCAGTCCGGAAGGAGCCAGAACCATAGGACGAAAAAGGCGGCGCCGACAGTGAGTGAGACGACTGCGTTCAGCACGTGAAGCGCGACGCGACCGGAATGAGGGGAATGGGCGTGACCGGAGACCATCGGGGACCCCCTGGGGGAGTATGCGTCCGTAAATAGCAGGGGACAAGCGAAGAAATGCTGGCGACGAGGGATGGCGCGCAGTCGGAGAACTTGAACAACTTGACGAGGGTCTCACGTGGAAGCTGGCTCGTGCCGCAGAACGGCAAGCACAGCGCGGAACGTGCGGGAAACCGGAAGGTTGCCACTTGTGGAAGCAACCAAAACTTGATAGGGTTGCGCGCCATCAGACGTGGAGAACTTGGAACCGAATATGGAGGACCGCCGCGCAAGGCCGGAATTTCTGGTTGGGGCTGCCATCGCCGTGGCGGGCATAATCGCCGTCTGCCTTCGATGGACGGGTTTGGATGCCCAAAGCATGTGGGGAGACGAGGGCTACACGGTGTGGCTTTCGCGGCTGCCGCCAGGGACGATCTGGCACGACCTCTTGTGGGATACGGGCCCGCCCCTCTACTACGTCTTGCAGCATTACTGGATGCAGCATTTTGGAAGCGGGGCAGTTGCGGTTCGTGCGTTGTCCACGATTTTTGTTACGCTCAGCTTACCGCTGGAATATCTGCTCATCCGGAAGATTCTTTCGCAATGGGCAGCGCGAGTGGTTGCGGCCGGGTTTACCGCATTTTCATTTCTGCAAATCTGGTATGGGCAGGAGGCGAGATTCTATGGCCTCCTGTTGTTTTTCTTGCTGGGCGGCGTCTACTCCCTGTTGTCGTATCTGGAAAAACGGACGCTGGTGGCGCTGGCTGGAGTCGTGGTGTGCACGACGGGGAGTCTGTACACGCACAACATGGCGCTTTTCTACATGCCCGGATTTGCACTGATCTGGTGGTTTTATCCCTCGGACCTGTCGCTCAAGACGCGGGTCAAGGACGCGGCGGTGGCGGCGGCGATCGTCCTGCTGGCCTATGTACCGTGGTTACCGAGCCTCCGCACGCAGATCCATACGGTGCACCGAGTCTTCTGGTATCCAATGCCAAGGGCGGTGGATCTGCTGGATACGTTTTCGGCGCTGTGCGGACTGGACCTGCAGACATTCCAAATTGTATTTCGGGACAAGCTGCGCCTCCACACCCATACGCTATTCGGCGCATGGACTTGGGGCCCGATTCTGGTGGCGGTGTTCCTGGTGTTCCTTGTGCGAGCGCGGAAAAATCCGGTTGAGTTTCGCAAGATACTGTCGCTGGTGGCGTATGCGGTGCTGCCGGTACTGCTGGTATTTCTGCAAAGCAGGTTTTCGACGCCAATCTTCCAGCCGCGATATCTTTTGGCTTCGTCCTTCTTTCTGCCGCTGGTGTTCTGTTTGCCGTTTACGGAGCCAAGGGGCCCGCGGACATGGGCTTACCGCACCGTTGCACTATTGGTTTTGGTGGGGTGCGTGGCGTCGTGTTTCGAATTTCCGCGTCGCTACCATAAGGACGACTGGCGAGGAGTGACGGCATACGTTTTGCAGGAAAGGGAGATTCCGCGGTTGGTGGTGGTCGCGCCGGACTTTTTGCAATACATGGTGCAGTACTATGCCCCGAATCCGCCGCCAGGAATGGAAATCAGCGGGCTATTCTCCCACTACGATCCGCCAGATCCGGATCTGCAGCGGCGCATTTTGGAACTTGAGCCCAGTGCGAAGATCCTGGTTCCGGAATCATGGAAGAAATGGGACAAATACAAAGAAATTGATGTGATTTTGGCGGCCCAGTCTTTCCGGACAGTAGAGCCAACACTCGCGTATCTGAAGGGTCGTTGTGTTTCAATGCAAGAAGTAGATTTCGCACACCTGGAACTTGAGCGGTGCCTGATGGAGGCGAGCGCGGGCGGGCGGCAAGGGGTCCGCTGACCGGCCAGATGTCCCGGAGCTACTTTGTCTCCATCTTTGGATGCTGATCACCCGGTTGGAGGAGGAAAATTCTCAGCCGCCGAACCGTGGCCAGTGGTTGCGTAGGGTATGGACAGGGTGACTACAAACGCGACGTGCGCTCATGAGTCCATGGTAATCTTGGCTTAAAGGAAACAGTAGAGCCCTTTTTCTCAAGGAGCTGAGCCCTACCATGCGCTCATTCGTTTCCATCCTGGTGCTCACTTGTGTCTTGGCGCCGGCAATGGCTGTGGCGCAGGAATCAAACGATGGTCCCTCTAACGAAAAAGCACATAAGACCTACGAGAATGGCCTGAAACAATTGGCCGAACACAGGAGTGATGAAGCACTCATCCGGTTCAAGAGAGCGGATCAACAGGATGGGGGACATTGTGTCGTGTGCCAGAAGCAGATGATCAAATACGGGGTGCAGTACCGCGACTGGAAGGCCGCCGAGGTCGCCGCGGAGGAGCTGGTAGGAGAGGCGAAGAACGACAAAGAGAAAGCCCTGGCTCACTATCAATTTGCGGAAGTGCTCCTGGAAGAGGGGCTGCAAAAACGGAAAGAAGAGCTGTTCGCACGGTCTCACGACGAGATCGGCAAGGCGCTTGAAGCTTATCGGAATTTTCCCGCCGCGCTGTATCTGGACGGGAGGGCGCTTGCAAATCTGCGGCAGGACGAAGGGGCAAGAGCGCGCTTCGAGGAATATGTTAAAACCGGGGTAGGGAACGACTACGATCGCAAGCGGGCCGGGCGATACATCGAGCATCCGGAACTCGCCCGTGCCCGCCTAGTACCGCCCTTCACCGTCACCACCTCGGATGGACAGCTCTTCTCCATGGACGATCTGCAGGGAAAGGTCGTGTTGCTGGACTTTTGGGCAACGTGGTGTCCGCCCTGCCGGGCGGCGGTGCCGCATCTCAGGGAAATCTCCAAGAAATTTCAGGGACAGCCATTGGTGATTTTGAGCGTGAGCCTGGATGGCGACGAACAGAAGTGGAAAGCTTTCATTGCCATACACGAAATGACCTGGCCGCAATATCGCGAGGCGGGGATTGATGGAGTGTTGGCGAGAATGTTCGAGGTAACCGCCATCCCACGCACTTTCATCATTGACGCAGATGGGGTGCTGCGGGAAGAGCATCTTGGCGACGCTCTGATCGAAGATGAGCTGCAAAAGCTGGTCGCTCAGGCACGCGAACTGCAGTCCGCGGGAACGCCCGGGAGGTGGAGCGGAGATGGGAATGGAATTGTTGCGGTTCAACGGCTCGGTCGAGCGAGCTCCAGCCGTTGATGCATGGCTGAAAAAGCATACCGGTGAACTAGGAGAGTTTGCCAGACGTTGGTTTGAAGTGATGCGAAACTGCGGAGACGAAGTACGGGAGCTTTTGCACGACGGTTGTCCGGTCACGTGTTTGGGAAATGCGCCTTTCGGGTACGTCAACGTCTTCACATCGCATGTCAACGTCGGATTCTTTCACGGCGAAGCGTTGCCTGATCCGGCCGGCTTGTTGGAAGGCAGCGGAAAGTTCATGCGTCACGTGAAGCTGAAACCAGGAACGGCCACTAACGAGGTAGCGCTCGGCAAGCTTATCGAGGCGGCATACGAGGATATAAAGACGCGAGTCGAGAACGGCTAGTTCGAAGAAGCGTATTTGCAGATCGGCGCACCTGAGAGCTGCCAGATTCGCTTGAAGGATCAGGAGAAGCGTGGAGGGGTCGGGGGAGAGCAGCCGCATCAAGCTGCGGGCCCTGAATTTACGTCTGCGTTACGGAGTGGAAATTGAGAAGTAGGGTCAACAACTCTGGCGTGCGCGCAGTAAGCTGCGATTGCGTTGACTTGGGTTTTGGCGGCCCCTAAGATGGGCTGCAAATGGCCGGAAACGATGCGCTCGTTGGCAGGACCATTTCGCACTACCGCATTGTGGAGAAGATTGGCGGTGGCGGAATGGGCATGGTGTTCAAAGCCGAGGACACGCGGCTGCACCGTTTCGTGGCGCTGAAATTCCTTCCGCCGTCCGTGGCTAGCGACCAAAACGCGCTGGCGAGGTTTCGTCGCGAGGCGCAGGCGGCCTCCTCCCTGAATCATCCAAACATCTGCACGATCTACGACATTGGCGAGCAGGACGCGCACTCGTTCATCGCGATGGAGTGCCTGGAAGGGCAGACGCTGCAGAACCTGATAGCGGGGCGAGCGATGGCGCTGGACGCGCTGCTGGGGCTGACGACCCAGATCGCCGACGCGCTGGAAGCGGCACACGAGAAAGGGATCGTTCACCGGGACATCAAGCCGGCAAATATATTTGTGACGAATCGTGGGATGCCGAAGATTCTGGACTTCGGGTTGGCGAAAATGTCCGCGAAGGAGGGCAATGGAACGAGTTCGGTGACGCTGGAGGTGGCGGAACATTTGACGAGCCCGGGGTCTACGGTGGGGACGGTGGCGTACATGTCGCCGGAGCAGGTTAGCGGGGAAGAGTTGGATCCGCGGACGGACCTGTTTTCGCTTGGGGCGGTGCTCTACGAAATGAGTACAGGTACGCTGCCCTTTCCGGGGAACACGACGGGATTGATCTTTCAAGCAATTCTGGACCGCGAGCCGGTGCCGCCTTCGCAACTGAATCCGGGCGTGCCGCCCAGGCTCGAGGAGATCATTCTGAAAGCGCTGGAGAAGGATCGCGCGCTGCGCTACCAGAGAGCGGGGGAACTGCGCACGGACCTGCAACGATTGAAGCGGGACACGGAAAGCGGCAAGACGCGAGCTTCAGGGAGCGCGAGCAGAGAAGCGCGCGGGCGCAGGTGGATTGGGTGGGTGGCAGGCGGCGGGGTGCTTGTATTAGTGGCAGCGCTTGCGGCGATGGTCCTGTGGAAGCAGCGGCCGCGGGAGTTGGCGACGACGAACGGTGGAAAGTGGAGGCAGCTCACGTATTTCACGGATTCCGCTGTGTATCCAGCGCTCTCGCCCGACGGGAGGATGCTGACCTTCATCCGGGGAAAGGATACGTTTTTCGGGCTGGGTCAGATCTACGTGATGATTCTGCCAAGTGGGGAACCCGTGCAGTTGACGCACGACAACACGATGAAGATGAGCCCGGTGTTCTCGCCGGACGGAACAAAAATCGCGTATAGCACGGTTGCGCCGTGGGAAACCTGGGAAGTGGGGGTGTTGGGCGGGGAAGCCAGGCCGATGATGAGCAATTCTTCATCGTTGTCGTGGATTGACGGAGGCAAACGGGTTTTGTTTTCAGAAATCAGGAACGGGCTACACATGGGGCTGGTAACCGCAGATGAAGGGCGAGGGCAACTTCGGGAGGTCTACTGGCCGGCGAGTGAACGAGCCATGGTGCACCATTCGTATTTGTCGCCGGACGGGCAGTGGGTGCTCATGGTGATGATGGACGGAGCCGGAAGGCTGACGCCATGCGTGGTGGTGCCATTCCAAGGAGGGGGCCCGGAGAAGCAAGTGGGGCCGAAGGAAGGGAAATGCACGGGCGGGGCGTGGACCCCGGACAGCAAGTGGGTGTACGTGAGCGCGCAGAAGGACGGCGTGTATCACGTGTGGAGGCAGCGGCTTTCGGACGGACTACTTGAGCAGGTGACTTCAGGCCTGACGGAGGAAGAAGGAGTTGCGATGTCGAGCGACGGGAAGTCGTTCATCACGTCCGTGGGAACGACGGATTCGGCCGTCTGGATCCACGATACGGGCGGTGAGCGACAGGTTTCGACAGAGGGTGAAACGTATGGGCCCACACTTTCGAAGGATGGGAAGCGAATCTACTTTCTCAAGGAAAGCGGCGAAAGAAGGCTGGCACAGTTGTGGAGAACCGATCTGACCAGCGGGCGGAGCGAGGAATTGCTGCCGGGGTACAACGTGGCCGAAACGTTTGGGTGGAAGAACTACACGGTGTCGGCCGACGAGAAGCGCGTGGCGTTTATCATGCGGGATGGAAAGAACGGGACGAGCTTGTGGATTGCGCCAATCGACCGGCGGAGTTCCCCACGGTTGCTAGGCTCAGGGAGAGTTGCAGACACACCCTATTTTCTGCCGAATGGAGATCTGGTCTACCGGTGCGGCGAGGGAACGAAGAATTATTTATGCGGGAGAAATCCGGACGGAGGCGATGAGCGGAAGCTTTTTCAGGACGCGATCCTGGAACTGCAAGGCATTTCGCCGGATGGAAAGTGGGCGGCGTTGCTGGTGGACAACACCGCGAAGGATCAGCCGAGTTCACAACTGGTGGCCGAACGGTTGGAAGATCAAAAACAGGTGCAGATCTGCAGCGATTTTTGCATCGGGGCATGGGCTCTGGACGGCAAAAACCTGATGGTGATGGTCGAGGGGATCCAGGGCGCGAAAACGTATTTCGTGCCGTTCGGAACCGACGGAGAAACAGCAAAGTTTGGCGATACCGAGGTGGCGTCGAGCCCGGGGGTCCTGGAAAAGCGAAAATTGAAAATGTCGCCTGTGGCGGTGGAGTCGGCGATTTCGCCGGAAGTATACGCATTCACGCGGCTGACGGTGAGGAGGAATTTGTACCTGGTGCCGGTGGAGTGAGGACAGGGAGAAATTAGATATCAGAAATCAGACAGCAGACATCTGATAACGGCGAGCCGATGCACATGACTGAAAATAGAAACTGCGGCCCTGCGTGGTGGGCGCGGCGAGATGCAGAGGACACCGATCGAGATGGTAGGTGCGTCAAGCTTTGCGGCGCTTGAAGAATTCGACTTGGCGAAGACGCTTTTTGGCCTCTTCGCGCGTTTTGTAAGGGCCGCCGAGATTGCGGCCGTTGGTGGAGAGGACCTGGTAGCCCTGTTTGGTTTTGACGATCATGGGGGGCTCCTTTCAGGCAGAGGTCGCCAGGCACGCGGAGACGACTCAAGCATTAGATAACAGGAATAGCGCCGTGCGTCAGTGAATGAGGTCACAATGGGGCGTGTGCTAAATTTTGGGGTGAATTAAGGAAAAGGCGGCTCCCGCGAGCCGCCTTTTCTTTTATGGACCTGGAAATGAATAAGCTTCGTTGGGCGGGTGCGATTAGCGATGGCCGGCGTGATAGCCGTGGGCGAAGCCATTGGCGTAGCCATGCACGTAGGTGCGAGCGACGGGACGGTGGCCCACAGGACCACGGACTGCGGGGCCGCGATAGATCGGGTGCGGGCCGTAGACTGGACGCGAATAGTAGCGCGGACCGTAGTATTGGGCTCCGTAGTAGTGGTGATACCAGGGGCCGGCGCCGATGAAGACGCCGTTGGCAAACCAGCTGGGGCCATAGTAGCCCGCGGGCGCACAGGCGTACGGAGCGTAGCCGTAGTAGCCATATGCGCACACGGGGGCGGGGCCGACTGCGACCGCAACGGGGCCCGCACCGATGGCGACGCCGACGCGGACTTGCGCGTTGGCATTGGCGGTGGCGAAGAGCAAAACTCCCAGCAGAGCAGCATATTTTAAGTAGCGCATGGTGTCCCTCGATTCTGGTCCCGGTCGGCTGGGTTCAACGATCCTGGCCGGAGAACTTGGTTACATGGCCTTAAACCCAAGGGGCAAGGAAGAGTTGCGGTCGCGGCAGCGATGGGTTTGTAACCTATTGGAGAATTGTGAGTTATGGGTCGAACAGTTCAACACCGTAGGCACTGAAGAAAAGAGAAAAGAGTTCATCGCCCTCCGCAAGATGCACCTACGGCGCTTCGTTTTCTGTGACAGGAACCCAGCACTTGCGTGCTGGGCTAAATTGTGACGCGCCTTCGGAACTTGGTGGGGGGTGGCGGAACGGAGAAATGGCGATTTGGGGCGGTGCTTGTGCCACGGGGTTCAGAGTTCGAGGATGAGTTTGCCGATGTTGTCGCCTTGGAAGAGCATGTTGATGGTGTCGGGGGCTTTTTCGAGGCCCTTGACAAGGGTTTCGCGAGTTTTGAGTTTGCCAGTCATTTTCCACATGCCGAGTTTTTCGGCGACTTCGCGGAAACGGGAAGCGTAATCGAGGATGATAAAGCCTTCGACACGGAGCCGCTTGATCAGGACCTGGCCGAAGCTGGCGAGGCTTGGATCCCCGGAGGTGTAGCCGGAGATGAGACCGCAGAGGGCGACGCGGCCGTGGAGATTCATGCGGTCGAGGACGGCCTGCATGATGGGGCCGCCGACATTTTCAAAGTTGATGTCCACGCCCTTAGGCGTTGCTGCGGTCAATTGTTCCTTCCAATCCGAATGCTTGTAGTTGATGGCGGCGTCGAAGCCGAGATCGTCCTTGATCCATTTACATTTTTCATCGGTGCCGGCGATACCGACGACGCGACAGCCGTGGTTTTTTCCGAGTTGGCCGGCGATACTGCCCGTGGCGCCGGCGGCCGCGGAGACGACGAGGGTTTCCCCGGATTGCGGTTTGCCAATTTCAAGCAGGCCGAAATAGGCGGTGAGACCGTTGATGCCGAGAAGATTCAGAAAATTGGTATCCGAGAGGAAGGGAATCGAAGGAACTTTTTGGAAGGAGCGTTTTTCATCGCCCGTGATGAGGACATAGTCCTGGAGGCCGGTGAGGCCGGAGACTTTGTCTCCTTTTTTGAAGTCCGGATGGCGGGATTCGATGATTTCAGCGAGGCCGAAGGAGCGCATAACTTCGCCTAGCTGGACGGGGGGCATGTATTGCGGAATGTCGGCCATCCAGACGCGCATCGTGGGGTCGATGGAGAGATATTTGACGCGGGCGAGGGCCTGGCCGTCCGAGACGGGGAGGATAGGAGATTCGGAGAGATGGAGGACGTCGGGTGTGACAAGAGAGGTTGGACGATGGACGAGCTTCCATTGGCGATTCGTGTTGGGCATGAATGAAGAGTAGTACGATAAGGCAGAAATAGAAAATTGAAAGTTGAAAATCGGAATTCGAGAATTGAGCAAGAGAGGAAGCGTTAGCGAGGTTGGAGCGCAAGAGCCCAGATATCGCAGTACCCGCGAATCTCAGGGCGCCCGCAAGATCCTTTGTGTTGCGCCATCGGATCAGCCGCCCACGCTGAAGCCTGTGCTACCTAAGGAGTTTTCAGGAGGCGCATGAGGTCTGCGGCGGACTTGGTGGCTTTTTTGATTTGGGAGACGCTGCGGACGGCGTTGTGCGTAGCGTCGAGCTGATCGGTGAGGATGTCGGCATTGGCGTTGATGACGCAGAGAAGATTGTTGACGGCGTGAGAAATCGCGTCAAGGTTGGCGGAGGGGAGGCGATTTAATCCGTTGGAAGCTGGTTCGAGCGGAAGCGTCATGTTCGTGCCCTTTCTGTAATTCGTGCGAAGCGTGTTGCTGTTGATGGCCGAAACCACCGCGTGCTGGAGGGAGGCGGAGGTGACGTCGCCGAGAACGAGCATGGCGGCGGCACCGGCGGTTGCCGCAGCGCCGTGAAACTGCGGGTCACCGATGGGAAGAAGTGCGAGCAGCGGAACGGAATTCAGCCCGTCGTGGAGCTTCCGGGCGGCCAGAAGCTCCTGTGCAGACGGGTGACTGAAATCGAGCAGCAGCGCTTGCCACTGCTCGCCATCGAGACGCCGCAGGGCGTCCCGAAGAGATGGGGAGCGGTGGATCTGAAAGGGCGCAGCCGGCGCCTCGACGATCGCTTGTGAAACCTTGAGCCAAAACGGCAACTCCCCCAAGAACAAAACCTGCGAACTTGCGATGGACATCGTTCGTTGTAACCACTCCTAACTTTCAGCGCCACTTCCGGCACGCAGGAGGACACCGCGAGCGGATGGCGAAGCTCGGGGTGCGAAAGATGCGCAGCCCCGGAGGACACAAAAACCTACAAGACCGCGTTTGGAAACAAGCGCCGGATCTCCGAGAGGAGGGTTTCGGGTAGCCGGTTTTTGGCGATGAAACCATCGGCGCCGTGCATCCGGCACTCTTCCTCCAGAGCCGGCCCGGTGATTTCGGAGTAGATGATGACGCGCAGATCAGGATGTTCCTGGCGCAGCTTCTTGGCGGCCTGGAGGCCGTTCAGGCGCGGCATGCGGAAGTCGAGAAGCGCGAGATCGGGTTGATGGCGCGAAGCCAGTTGAACGGCGTTGACGCCGTCGCTGGCGGTGCCGACCACATCGAAGCCACCCGCGAATTCCAGGTAATCGCAGACGGAACGCAAGGCGGTGGGCGAATCGTCGGCGACAAGGACGCGAATAGGGGTGGAATTCAGCATTGCTACTCCGAAATAACGTTCGTTACATCGATTTAATATTGAGGAAAACGAAGGCGGAAGGGAATTGAGGAGATTGCCTAGTGAAAAAGCACTAGGAGGCGTAACCGGCGATTTGTGATTGGTAGGGACTTGGTGGGGAAGAGGAAGGAGCGGTCCGGGGAAGCCCGGCCGCCAGGAAAGCAGGAAACGCGGCCGGAAGGCGGCGCTACAAAGGATCAGGGGCGGATGATTTTGTTACGGACGGCGTACATCACGAGGTCGGCAACGGAGTGGAAGCCGAGCTTGAGCATGATGTTGGCGCGGTGGGCTTCGGCGGTATTGACGCTGATGTTCAGGAGATTGGCGACTTCCTTGTTGCTTTTGCCTTCGGCGAGGAGCTGGAGTATTTCGCGCTCTCGGGGCGTAAGGCGGGAACGCGAGGATTTTGCGGGGTCGGTGGAATCGGAGACATCGGCGACCTCGGCGACGCGCGCGGAAAAGTATGTCTTGTGCAGACGAAGGGCATCCACGGCGGCAAGGAGGACGCGGTCGGCCTCGTCCTTGAGGATGTAGCCGCGAGCGCCGGCTTCGACGACCTGCTGCACGAGCTCGTCAGATTGGTGCATGGTGAGAATAAGAATTTCGGATTTGGGGAGTGCCTTGTGGATGCGGCGGGCGGCCTCTACACCGTTCAGGAGCGGCATGCCGATATCGAGGACGAGTACGTCCGGCTTGAATTTCGCGGCTTTTTCGACGGCCTCGCGGCCGTCAGCGGCTTCGGCGCAGACTTCCCAGCCTTTGCGCGATTCCAGAAGGGCGCGCAGACCGGCGCGAACGACGGCGTGGTCATCCGCGATGAGAAGGCGAAGGGGATTCATAGAAGGTGTCCTTGAGCGCAGGGGCGGAGAGGAGAATGCGAGCGCGAACGGTGGTTCCCGTGGAGTCGGAATCAATTTCGAGATCGCCCCCGAGCTGCGCCATGCGTTCGCGCATGCCGGGAATGCCGACGCCGAGCCGGGCGGGGCGAGGAGTGTCACCGTTGCGAGGGGCGCCGATGCCACGGCCAAAGTCGGTGATTTCCAGGACGACGGAATCGGGTTCCTCGCGGAGACATACCCGTGCGCGTTTGCTGCCGGAGTGGCGCTGAATGTTGGCGAGACTCTCCTGGGTGATGCGGAAAAACGCAGTTTCGACCATCTGGGGCAGACGGCGAAAGCGCGGGGGAAGAATGAGATTGGTTTCGATGCCACTGCGCTCGCTGAAGCCGTTCGCGTATTCCTTGAGGGCGGTGACGAGGCCGAGGTCGTCGAGCAACGGCGGGTGGAGGAGATAGGAAAGGGTGCGGATTTCGCGGGACATCTGCTGGAGGAGTTCGCGGGCCTTGTCGAGGGCGGCCTTGGAGGCGTCCGTGAGCGGCTGGCCGGACTGGCGGAGCTGGGCGAGGCTCAGATTGACGGCGAGGACGGTTTGGGCCATGCCGTCGTGGAGTTCGCGGCCGATGCGGCGGCGTTCCTCATCCTGGAGCTTGAGGAGTTCGGTGGAGAGCTGGTGGATGGAGCGCTCCGCATTCTTCATTTCGGTGATGTCGGAGAACGAAGTAATGATGCGCAGGATGGAGCCATCGGGGCCAAATTGGGGGATGGCGTTACCGAAGATCCAGATGATGTCCTCGCGGTCCCTGAGCCGCCAACCCATGACGATGTTGCGGACGGGGAGTTTTGTGCGGATGACGGTAGACGCCGGAAGGTTTTCCGTCGGAATTACGCGGCCGTTGACGTCCAAGGGCGTAAGGCCGAGTTGAATGGGAGTGCGGCCCAAGGCCTCTTCGGAAGTGAAACCGAACATGGCGTAGGCAGCCTGATTGGCGAATTGCAGGGTGCCATCGGGATTATGAAGCACGACGCCGACATGAAGGTCACGGACCAAGGTGCGGAAACGCTCTTCGCTTTCGCGAAGTGCTTCGATGGCGCGGCGCTGCTCGGTGAGGTTGGTGAGAGAAACCAGGATGGCGGCGACTTCGCCGGAAGCGCTGGTCTGAGGCACGACGTCAATCAGGGTCCAAAGGACTTCGGTGGAATGGATGCGGCGCCATCCGATCACGCGATTATGAATGGGGCGGCGCGTAGCTATGACGGTGGGAACGAGACCTTCGGCATCGGGGAGCACCGAGCCATCTTCACGAAGGGGTTCGAGATTCAGGCCGAGGGGCGTCTTGCCGAGAACTTCGTCGAGCTTGAGGCCAAACATGTGCAGGGCCGCCGGATTGCCGTACAGGATTTCCGCCCTTTCGTTGCAGGAGACGACGCCGACGTGGAGGTGTTCGACGAAGGAGCGAAAACGTTCTTCACTTTGACGGAGGGCCTCGGTGGCGTGGCGTTGTCCGGTGACGTCGGTGAGAGAAACGAGAATTCCGAGAAGTTCTCCCGAAGACGCCAGTTGGGGAACGACGTCGAGGATAGTCCAGGCAAGGTCGGGACCGTCATTGTGCCGATAGCCGACGAGTTGATTCAGAAGCGGTTTGCCGGTGCGAATGACGGTGGAAACTGGGCGGTCGGAATCAGGAATCAGGGTGCCGTCTTCGCGGACGGCGGTCAGCCCGAGGTCGTAAACGTTGCGGCCAATCAGTTGGTCCTTCGGGAGCCCGACAAGGTTCAGGACCGCCTGGTTGGCAAAGAGTACGCGACCCTGCACGTCGCAGGTGACGATGCCAACGTGAAGATCGTTGACGAGCGTACGAAAGCGCTCTTCACTGGAGCGGATGATCTCCTGAGCGGCCTTGCTGTCGGTGATATCACGGACGGCGACGAGAAAACATTGGCGGCCGTCAAGGGTGATAAGCGAACCGGAAAGAAGGCCGGTGCGGATGTTGCCGGCTTTGGTGCGAAACTGAAATTCAAAGTCGCGGGTTTCCCCGTTTTCGCGGAGGAGGCGAAGCAGGCGTTCGCGTTCCGCGGGATCAACCCAGAGGTCGAGCTCCAGGGGCGATTTGTGGAGAGCGTCTTCGCGAGTGAAGCCGGTGAGCGCGGTGAAGCCGTCGTTGACCTCCAGGTAGGTGCCGTCCGGAAAAATGGTTATGGCGAAGCCGTCAGGGCTGCTGCGGAAGGCGGTGAAAAACATATGCTCGGAGCGATGCAGGGCCTGCCGGGTGGAGAGAAGGTTATCGGAGATGCGGCGCTGGCGGCGGTTGGTGAGAATCAGACGGATCGAGGAGCAGAGTACCGAAGCGGTGACGGTGAGCCAGGCGAGCGGGACGTGGTTACGCGCGATGGCGCGAGCCATGAAGATGACCAGCAGGGGCATGAGTATCGGGAAGAATTGCGTATTGAGGAAACGATCTACACGCGTGGGTGTAGCAGGGAGGGAGGCGGGGGCGTCGTACTTCCAGAAGACGGCGAGGCCGATGATGAAAAGATAGGGCAGCATCCAGACGAGATCGCCCCAACTGGCATTGCCGGTCGCCGCTGCGAGGGTGACCAGGTAGATGGTGTTTGCAGCAACGCAGGCAATCAAAGCAATACCAAGGACGCGTGAAAAGGAGCGAAACCAGCGAGGGACTGGATTGCGAGAGCGGAAGAACAGCGCAGACCCGATCAGGAGGTCGCGGAAAATGTAGATCAGGAGGATTCCGCGGACGAGGGCGTCCTGATCGGACTTCCAGCGCGAAGTGAAATAGAAAAAGTAGAGATACGCGGTGACGGCGACGATGGCGATCTGCAGGAAATCGAGGACGCGCAGGGGATCGAGGCCGGGGAATTGCTCGTCCGACTGCGGGAGCAAGATCATGATGATGGGCGCGGCCCAGATGAAGAAGAAGATGTCGGAAGGCTCGGCGGAAAGGGAGGAGCCGGGCACGAAACTCTGGTAGTAGGTGCTGAGGGACATGCCAACGGCTTCGATGGTCAGTGCGATCGCGAGGAGAAGCCAGGCCTGACGTGCGAAACCTGTGGAGCGAAACGCGACGTAGTAGGAGCAAAAGGCGGCGAGGATGAGAACGAGATCGTCGAGTGAATTGGAGAGGAGCAGACGCGTGAAAGCGTTGCGGACAAATTCAAGATCGTAAAAGAGAAGGAGTGCCGCGGAGAGCGCAGCGAAAAGAGCGAACCGTGGAAACTTGCCTGAGGGGAGCAAGAAGCCCTCACACGGCGCGCGCGGCGGAACGTGCCGGGATGTGAACCATGTGGGGCCAGTGTACACCAGTGGGGAGTGAAGATGGGAGGCCGCGTGTGCGTGTGGGAACTCGATAAAAGAGATCCGCTATCGGGGAATGACGAGCAGCAAGCAGCGGGCAGGAAGGCGAAAATGAAAATTGTAATCGAGTGAATTGCGTGGGGAAGGACGAGCGGCCCACACGCCCGTGCCCGCCAACTTTGGGCCACTCGGAGTCAATAGAGGGAGTAGTTGGAGAAAGGAATAGCGATTTACTTGGGGCCGAAGGCGCCGGAAGAGATGAATATCGGATGAGTGGCGTAACGGCGGGAGACGGCGCGCATCGGAGAATCAGCAGGGTGTGGCAAGCATGAACCGCGGATGCACAGGAGGGGCTGGGGTGTTGTTCCTGGTGGCATGGTTGTGTGTAAGCCTGCAGGCGGAGGTCGCGGCACAAGACAAATCGGGCGCGCACGCCAGCGCCGAGAGCGATGAGATTCCGATCGAGAAATGCGACGTGTTGCCGGTGGTGCAGGTGAAAATTGATGGGAGCGAGATGAGGTTTCTGTTGGATACCGGCGCAACGACGATTCTGAACTTGAGTTCCTTCACCAAAGGAAGGTCAAAGGAGATCTCCGTGACATCGTGGAGCGGGACCGTGGTGACGAGCGCGCGCGAAGTGCATTTGCCGGAGATGGTGCTCGGGCACCATACGCTGCGGGATTTGAAATTGCCGGCAATTGACTTGAGTCCGATAGGAAAAGCATGCGGCGCGAAGATTGATGGAATTCTGGGAGTGGACCTGCTGGACCGGATGGGCGTGACCATCGATCTGAAGCGACAGGTGGCTTCGATGGAAACGGAGCCAGCAGATGCGCGGGCGCTGTTCGGGCAGATGGAGACGCAGATGCATCGCTGTTCGGACGCGTTCGAACAGGGAAATGGCAAGGAGCTGGCAACGTGTTTCGATCCCGAGATCGTGCTCTATACGCCGGATGGAGAGTATCGAGGGCGCGAGGAAACGGTGGAGTATCTGCAGAAGCGGTACATGAAATACGCACCGAATCTCTGCTACAAGATGACACTGAAAGATGTGAAACGTTTTGGGGATGCGCTTTGGTATTCGTACGAGTATGAGATTACGGCTCCCAGGGAGCACGTGGTGGGGCATGGGATGTCCATGTGCCGGAAAGCACAGGGGAAGTGGTACATCCTGAATCTGCACAATTCGCTGCTGGGAGTGGAGGCGGCCCGCGCAGGGAAGAATTGACTTCGAAACTGGATAATCGAAGCGGTGCCCAGAGGCCTTTAACCGAGGGTGGAAGCGGCACATCCAACCGGGGCAAGCCTGGTCCGGCGGTGGTGTGTACGCAGCGGATTGGCCAAGCCGATTGAAGCTTCAAACATCGTGAGGAGGAAAGAGATGGCAAAGAATCTAGTGGCACAAGTGGGCAAGGCTGGTGGGCCATTTGAACTGGTGGAGCGGGAACTGCCAACGCCCAAAGCGGGTGAGATCCGGATCAAGGTGCTGGCATGCGGTGTGTGCCACAGCGATGCGGTTACGAAAGAAGGCCTTTTCCCAAACATTTCTTATCCGCGCGTGCCGGGGCACGAGGTGGCGGGAATCGTGGATGAGGTGGGATCGGGCGTGACGGAATGGAAGAAGGGCGACCGTGTGGGGGCAGGATGGCACGGTGGGCATTGTTTCGTGTGTGAGCCGTGCCGGCGCGGGGATTTCATTACCTGCAAGAACGAGCAGATTCACGGGGTGACGGTAGATGGGGGATACGGGCAATACATGATCGCGCGGCACGAGGCGGTGGCACGGATGCCGGAGAGCATGAACGCAGTGGAGGCGGGGCCTCTGCTTTGCGCGGGGATCACGACGTTCAATGCGCTTCGGAACAGCATTGCGGGGCCAGGAGACCTGGTAGCGGTGCAGGGGATCGGCGGGCTGGGGCACCTGGGCATTCAGTTTGGCGCGAAGTTCGGGTATCGCGTGGTGGGAATCGGGCGCGGTCCGGAGAACGGCGTGCTGGCGAAAAAGCTGGGCGCCAGCGCGTATATTGACAGCAAGAGTTCGAACGCCGCCGAGGAGTTGCAAAAGATGGGCGGAGCGAACGTGATCCTGGCGACAGCGCCGAGCGCGAAGGCGATGTCGGAGTTGTTGGGTGGGCTGAAGCCCGGCGGAGAACTGCTGACGATCGGCGTCTCAGGCGAGCCACTGGAGGTCCCGCTGGTACCGCTGATCGTGGGGAAGCGGCGCGTGCAAGGATGGCCTTCCGGGACGGCGATGGATTCAGAAGACACGCTACAGTTCGCGGAGTTGACGGGGGTGAAGGCGATGATTGAGAAATATCCTCTGGCAAAGGTGAATGAGGCGTACGAGCGGATGATGAGCGGGAAAGCGGAATTTCGGGTGGTGCTGACGATGGAGTAGGGAGAGGAGCGTGTAGTTGGCAGTTATAAGTTTGTAGTTTCGGAGAGGAATGAAGAGGAGGCGGTGGGACGCCTCCTTTTTCTTTTGTGGAGAGAAGATAACGCAGAGACGCAGAGGGGGCGGAGAGACGCGGAGGAAGAGGGAGAGTTCACTGCAAAGGTGTCAGTGTAGAGCCGGAAAAACGGTGAGTGTGAGGAGAGAAGGCGGTACGCTGGGATTAATGCTGTGAAGTCTGACTAGAGCTTTTTATCTTTCTTGAGCCATTTAAGGGCGTTGGAAAGGGCGTCAACGGGATCGGGAATTGTGGAGGCGAGATCGGAGGTGCTGAGGGTTTCGCCGGGCGAGTTCTGTGTGCCTTGGGGAACGTCCTGGTAGCCTTCGCCCTGATGGAGAAGAGGATAGGGCTTTTTTGAAGTATCAAGAATGAAATAGATGGCCTTTCCGCGAACCTGCCTCGATGGGACAACGTAAAAGGTAGCGCTGCCGGCAGTGGGCCCATTGTTCTTTGCGTCCGTGGTGCGGGCACTGTTGAAATTGTCGAGGCTGGTTTGCGCAAGTTCGGAGCCGTTGAGGCCCTGGTTCCAGAGGATGATAAAGCTGGGGGATTTGTCGTCGAGGCACATGCCTTTGAATTTCTTAGGGCTATCGTGATCCCACATTTTCTTTTGTTCAGAGGTAAGGCCGACCTGGATGGATTTGCCGTCGGTATAGGCAACGGAGAATTTGAGCTTGCACTCCTGGGCGTGCGTGGAGAGTGCGCTTGCGGAAATGAGGAGAACCGCCGCGAAGAGGTTTGCGCGCATTTGGGCCTCGAGTAAAGATTTAGTGATATTGAGGAGAGTATACGAGAGAGGAAGGAACTTTTACAGGGGCGTATGACCGACCAATTAAGAGGGGCCGGCCGTGCGCACGACGATATAGCGCTGGCACAGGTGCACACGCTAAAGCCTGTGCCGCGCGGAAAGGCGGAGCCAACTTTGCCTGCTGGAAGCAGGCGCTACGAGTGCCGCTAGAAGGGGATGTCTTCGTCGGAGATTTCGGGGCCAGAGGGAGCGGCGAAGTCTTCGGAAGGGCCAGAGTCGTGGGCGAAGTCGTCGCCACCACCACGAGATGCCGCGCCGGGGGCGCCAGCGCCCGCTCCCGCGGCCATGCCGTCGCCGCGACCGCCGAGCATCCGGAAATTATTGGCGACGATTTCAAAGCTGGTGCGCTTCTGGCCTTCCTTATCCTGCCATTCGCGGGATTGAATGCGGCCTTCGATAAAAACGAGGGAGCCCTTTTTGAGGTATTGCTGGGCGATTTCGGCCTGCTTGCCCCAGACGACAATCTTGTGCCATTCGGTGCGTTTCTGGCGCTCACCGTTGCGGTCTTTGTAAGACTCGTCGGTGGCGACGGAGAAATTGGCGACGGCCTGGCCGCCGGAAGTGTAACGGGTTTCCGGATCGCGGCCAAGGCGGCCGACGAGAATGACTTTGTTGACTGACATCGGTTCTGCTCCTAGTCCAGAAATCGAGAAGGACGGGGTCCTACGTCACGCTGCTTCTCAGGACGGCGAGCCTCGCTGGATCGCCGCTTTATTCGCCGGCACAGATGTTGCTTCTCGGGAGAGAAGAAACGGTTTCCGCCACCCAGAGAAGATGAAGATAACACGCGGGGGAAGAAAAGCGAAATGCGTGAGGAAGGACTCGCTTGCTATACTGCGCTACTCGACGGAGCGGTGCGGGGGACGCGCGGATGGACGTGCAGATCGAAAAGGTCTCAAAAAAGTTCGGGCGCGCGTGGGCGCTCGAAGAGATTTCGCTCAAACTAGAGCCCGGGCAGATCGTGGGCATTCTGGGCGCAAACGGCGCGGGGAAGACAACCCTGCTGAATTGCCTGGCCGGGGTAGCGGTGCCGTCGTCGGGGCAGATTTTGTTTGACGGACAAAGATTCCATCGCGGAAAGATGGAATTGCGCAGACGGCTGATGTTCCTGCCGGATTTCCCACTGGCCTTTGCCCGGATGAACGTGCTGGAGCATATCGCAATGTGCGTTCGGCTGTATGAGCGGCCGGCTCCCGATCCCCGGAACGTGGCGGCATTGCTGGAGGACCTTAGCCTGTTGCCGTTGACCGGGATGCCGTTCAGCGCGATGTCGCGCGGGCAAGTGTACAAATCGGCGCTGGCCGGACTCGTGGCGGTCGACCCAGAGCTATGGATTTTCGACGAGCCATTGGCATCAGGAATGGATCCGATGGGGATTGCGGTCTTCAAGAGAGAAGCGCGAGCCGCGACGCGCCGGGGGCGGACGGTCGTTTTCACCACCCAGATTCTGGAGATCGCGGAAAAATTGGCGGACCGGATCTGCGTGCTGGATCACGGCGGGCTACGACTCGAGCGGCGGACCGGCCAAGCCGGCATGGGCGAAGGAGAAGGGAAGCTCGAGGAGATGCTGCTGAAGCTTCGGGATCCGGAGGCGAACTCTTGATTTGGCGACTCTATGACGCGGGCCTCGTGCGGCAATTGCGGAAGGCGGCGAAAGAGCGGGCGTACCAAACAGGGATCAGAGGTTACCGGAAGCGCTGGTGGAGCGGATCGCGAACAGGCGGCCAGAATCGGTTTTTGTACCTGTGGCTGGGATTTATTGCAATCCGCATGATGATGGAACGAGCAGGTTCGCCGACGGGAGCAACAGTGATTTCCGGTTGCGCGACATTAGCGTTTGCGGGAGTGGCCTTGCAGCGGATGAAGAGCCTGCGAAAAGCGCTGACGTTCTCGTTTGAGCGAGCGCAGAGCTACTTTTATCCGGTTCCAGAGAGTGAGTTTGTAACGGGGGCGCTGTTCCGCACCGCGAGGGATTTGTGGTGGCTGCCACTGCTCGGGCTGGGCGTGTTTCGCGTACTGCAGAGGGAGGACTCGACCGCGGTATGGATCCTGGCGGGACTCGCAGCGATTGCGGAAATGTTTGTGGTGCTGGCGCTGGTGTACGGCCTGGAACGATATCTGGAGGTCATTCCGCGTTGGTTGTCGCTCGCTTTTTTCGGCATGGCCGCATTGTGGCTGATGGTTCCAACGCAATACACTGCCAGCCAACAGAGCTGGGTCAATGCCTTGCCCACCGGCTGGGTAAATCTGGTGGTGCTCCAGTCCGGGCGGGACGAAGAGAGGATTGCGGCCCTTGTAATCGCCACGGGAGTGTTCGGAGGCGCGGCGTGGCTGTTGGCCAAGAGACGTGGCGAGGAATTGGTTGAGAGCTTCCAGCAATCGCTGGAAGCCGGGGAAGAGACACGCGCCGGAGAGGAGGCAGCGGGCGCGCAGGAGCCGGGTGGGAGCTGGACTGTCCTGGAAGAACCGGAGATGGCGGGAATCGAAGAAGAGGGTGAGTTCGGGGCAGTGCAGCCACTGCCAATGCAGGCAACCTGGCAGCGGCAGAAAATTGCTGCGATTGGGGAAGAGTGGGGCGAGCTGGTGCGGCAAGGTCACTGGCTGAAGCGCGGGGACTGGTCGCAGCTGAAGTGGATCGAAGGAGCGGTTGCGCACTGGTTGAATGAGGAGGAGCAGGATACGTTCTGGTTTTTGACCGGTGGGAAGTTACCGGACTGGTCAAACCAGTGGAAGAATTCGGTGATTGCGCTGGCAGTGGGAATTTTACTGATGAATGTTTTGCAGGCCGACTGGCGGTGGTTGGGCGTAGTTGCAATGTTCGCCTCCATTCTGATGGGACTGCCCGTAGGTGGGGGAAAGTGGATGGCAACGAGTCCGGCGTGGATTTCGGGAAAAATCGCACCGATGTATGCAACGTATCCACTGGGATACAGCCGCGGCAGCCGGGTCATGGCGAAGGCCAGCCTGGTGCGGACGGCGGCGTGGGTACCGCTGCTCGTAATTCTCGCGATAACGAACGCGCGATTAGCGAAGGCCTCGATCGGCAACGAGATGCTGGTGGCCGCAAAGGTGCTTCTGATCTGGCTCGCGTGGATACCGTTCACGATCCTCGGGAAATTCTCGAAGGGATCGAATGATAGTTCTTTCAACAGCGCAAGGCGGTTGCTGCTAATCCCGGTGGGAATTGTAGTGGCATCGGCACAGGTGATACTTGCTGGGGCGACATTCATGTCCGAGGGTCCGGAGGGTTTTCTTGCCGGCGGGCTTGCGATTGCGCTCAGTCTAGGGACATGGGCAATGTATGGTTTTTGGTACAACCGGGAAGTGGATTTACTGAGAGAGCGGGAATAGGCG
>DATIXE010000065.1:0-32641 GCA_035518915.1 Candidatus Eiseniibacteriota bacterium | reverse complement strand
GGCCGCGATTCTCATCGGCACCGTCGGCCGCTGCGCGCTCATCGACGATCTCGTGAAGCGCGGCAAACTCGACGCGTCGGCGATTACCGGCAAATGGGAGTCGTTCATCATTCAGACCGTCGAGTCGCCCGCGCCCGGCCTCGAGCGCGCGCTCGTGATTTGCGGCAGCGACAAACGCGGCACGATCTACGGCATCTACGATCTCTCCGAGCAGATTGGCGTATCCCCCTGGTACTGGTGGGCCGATGTGCCGGTTCGCCACAGGGATGCGCTTTACATCAAGCCGGGCACTTACGTTCAGGGACCGCCGAAAGTGAAATATCGCGGTATCTTCCTCAACGACGAGGCGCCGTCGCTTACCGGCTGGGTCCATGCCAAGTACGGCGGTTACAATCACGAATTTTACACGAGGGTGTTCGAGCTTCTCCTGCGGCTGAAGGGGAATTACTTGTGGCCGGCGATGTGGAACAGCGCATTCAATGAGGATGATCCACTGAATCCCAAGCTGGCCGACGAATACGGCATTGTGATGGGCACTTCGCACCACGAACCGATGCTGCGCGCGCAACAGGAATGGAAACGGCATGGCACTGGCCCCTGGGACTACTCAAAAAATGCCACCGAACTGGACGATTTCTGGACCCAGGGTATCGAGCGAAACAAGAACTACGAGAGTATCGTCACGCTCGGAATGCGCGGCGACGGCGACCTGCCGATGTCAGAGAGCGCAAACGTGGCTTTGCTCGAAAAAATCGTCGCGGACCAGCGCAAGATTCTCGCCGAGCACATGACTCCGGAACTTTCGAAGATTCCGCAGGACTGGGCGCTCTATAAGGAAGTGCAAAGCTATTACGAAAAGGGAATGCGCGTTCCAGACGACGTGACGCTGCTCTGGTGCGACGACAACTGGGGCAATATCCGGCGGCTGCCCACGCCCGGAGAACGATCGAGGAGTGGCGGCGCGGGCATTTACTATCACTTTGATTACGTCGGGGACCCGCGTTCCTACAAATGGATCAACACGAACCCGTTGCCTAGGGTTTGGGAGCAGATGAACCTCGCCGATCATTACGGCGCGGACCGGATCTGGATCGTCAACGTCGGCGATTTGAAGCCGATGGAATTTCCCATCGAATACTTCCTGAGCTTGGCCTGGAATCCCGGCCGCTGGCCAAAGGAAAAGATTCCGGAATTCACCAATCTCTGGGCGGCGCGCGAATTCGGTCCGCAGCACAGCGCTGAAATCGCGGACCTGCTTGCGAAATACGGCAAATACAACGGCCGTCGGAAGCCGGAACTTCTGGAGCCCGGCACATACAGCGTCACAAATTTTGAGGAGGCAGACCGCATTCTCAGCGAGTGGGATTCGCTCGTGAGCCGCGCGGAAGACGTGGACGATCAATTGCCGCCCGATGCGCGCGACGCATTCTTCGAGTTGGTGCTCTATCCGGTGAAAGCCTCGGCCATCGTGAATGAGATGTACATCGCCGTGGAGGAAAACCGGCTCTACGCCAGCCAGGGCCGCGCGAGCGCGAACGATCTGGCTGCTCAGGCGAAAGCGCTATTCCAGGCTGACGCCGAACTTTCCGCGCAATACAATCACGTCCTCGCCGGCGGCAAGTGGAACCACATGATGGATCAGACCCACATCGGATACACGTATTGGAACCAGCCGGAGACCAACGTCATGCCCACGGTGAAGGAAATTACGATTCCCGTGAAGTCCTCCATGGGCGTGGCCATTGACGGCTCCGATATGGCTTGGCCGGGCGCCTCCGCGAAAGCGGCACTGCCGGCGATGGATTCCTTGAATCAACAGAGAACGTACGTGGACATTTTCAATCGGGGCGCAGAGACATTCGAATTTACGGCGAAGCCCAACCGGGCCTGGCTGAAAGTCAGCGAATCGCAAGGCAAGGTGGAAAAAGAGCAGCGGATCTGGATCAGTGTGGACTGGAGCCGCGCGCCGAAGGGTGAGTCCGACGGCGCGATCACGATTTCGAGCAACACAGGCCCTTCCGTAACTGTTGACGCAAAGGTGCTCAATCCCGAATCACTGACGCGCGCCACTCTTCAGGGATTCGCCGAAGGGCAGGGGTTCGTCTCTATCGAAGCGGCGCATTACACCGCCAATGTCAGCGCAGGCCCGGTTAGATGGGAAGAAATTCCCGACCTGGGCCGCACGCTCTCCGGCATGAGCACGTTTCCGGTGATTTCGCCGAGCGTCATGCCGCCGCAAGATTCGCCGCACCTGGAATACCGGATGTACTTGTTCGATTCCGGAGAAGCGCAGGTGGAGGCGACGATCTCTCCCACGTTGAATTTTGTCCCGGGCCGGGGATTGCGCTACGCGATTTCAATCGACGACGATGCGCCGCAAGTGGTGGATTCGCTGGCGGTGAATACGGAGGAGAGCTGGTCCAAGTCGGTGGAAGACAGCGTTCGAAAAATCACTTCTCGGTGCAAGGTGAAGAGCCCGGGATACCACGTCCTGAAATTCTGGTACGTCGATCCGGGCGTCGTACTGCAGCGGCTCGTGGTCCGATTCCGTGATGTGCCGGCAACGTACCTGGGACCGCCCGAGAGTTTTCACAAGCACCCAAGCAACACCAAATAGCATCACGAACGGGGAGGAACCGTTGCACTACAGATTCGTTGTGTCGCGCATGGCGAAGTTCACTCTGACTATCGGTTTGCTTTCCTTAGCCGCAGTACCCGTGCTCGCGCAGAAGCACGCCGTCAAGAGTTCCAAATCAGACCCTTTAGTTTCTCATTCCACGAACGCCCCGAGCGCGCCCGCGCCATCGGCGGATCCGGAAGTGGCGCTGACGTTTGACGATCTCCCTTCGCATGGGCCTCTCCCGAAAGGTCTTTCGCGCGTGGACAACATCAACCGCATTATAGCGGCGCTCAAAGCCGCCGACGCGCCGCCTATCTACGGCTTCATCAACGCCAAGCGTCTGGTGGATGAGCCCGAGAGCGAACCGGTCCTGCAACTCTGGCGCGATGCAGGATTCATGCTGGGCAATCACACGTACTCCCACATGGACCTGGATACAAACAGCCTCGAAGCGTTCGAGAAAGATTTATCGGAGAACGAACCTACGCTCAAGAAATACGCTACGGGTCAGGACTGGCACTGGTTCCGTTATCCATATCTTCGCGAAGGCGAGACCGCGGAAAAACACGATGGCATCGAGAAATTCCTGAAGGCACATGGTTACAAAGTCGCGGAAGTGACGCTGAGCTTCGGGGACTACGCCTACAACGAGCCGTACGCGCGGTGCCTGGCGCAAAACGACGTGCCAGAGATCGAGCAGCTGAAGAAAAGCTATATCGAAGGTGCGGTGGAGTCGCTCGAGCTCGGACGAAAAGTGTCAAGCGAACTGTACCAGCGCGACGTCAAGTACATCATGCTGCTGCACGTCGGTGGGTTTCAGACAGTGATGCTCCCGAGCCTGCTGGAACTGCTGAAACAAAAAGGATTCCGCCTCATCACGCTCCCAGATGCCGCCTCCGATCCGATTTACCAGCAGGATCCCGCGCTTACCTCTCACTGGGACAACATATTTTTCACGCAGGTGATGCAGGCGCGGCACATGACTCCCCCGGAGCATCTGGGCGGAGACTTGAGCAAGCTGAATGACGTTTGCCGTTAATGGCCCGAGCTGGGGCCGGTTTGGACCGCCGCGAAGCGAGTCGGTGGGTTGCCGGTGCCGCATGGGTTCGGTTTTAACAATGTAAGTGGCAGAGAGACAGCATCTCGGTCTTGGGACAGATGCACAGCCGAGCTACGACGGGAGTTTTTCGTACCCTGCCTTTGCCTGCTTCAGAGGGAGCAAATCGAGGTCGGCATTCTTCCAGATGGCCAAGAACTGCTGATAGTCCTGGCGCGCCTTCGACACGTCGCCAGCCAGGGCGTAGGCTCGGCCACGGCCAAGATAGGCCAAAGCACCGAGGGGAAAATTGAGCACTACGCCTGGATGATCGATCAATTTCTGGAATTCCGCAGCCGCTCTCGCGCCGTCGCCCGCCCCGAGATAGGCCTCACCGCGCAAGAACGCCGGGTACAACAGGTTGACGGTGAGGGCTCCTTGCGAACCGCCATACTCCAAGGGTTCCGCCGGTGCCAGCAGCTCAATGGCTTTGGGCCAATTCTCTTTTTGCAGCTCAAGGGCCGCGCGGATGGAGGGCAGCCAATACCCCTGGATCAAGGTACTCGAAGGATTTTCCTTGTCGAGCTGTTGGCAAATCGCCAGCGCATCGCGCGCGTCGCCAATTCTGGCGCTGGCGAGAGCGACCAGGACAAGTACTCCCTGATCGCGTGAGAGTTTCAAGGCACTGGCGACATCGGCGCGGCATTCTTTGCCATTCCCGATCTCGGCTTCGCGCAACGCGGCCTCAGCCCAAAAAGTCGCCGCCGTTTCTTTGTCGCCCGAGTTTTCCAGCAGGCTGGTGGCTTGCTTAGTCAGGGAGCGGGCCTGCGCCAACCGGCCTCCGTACGAATCTGTATTTGATTGCTCGAAAAGCAGCAGCGGCCCGGCATCCGCTACGTCCTTCGCGTGCGTTACCAGCTGTTGCATGGCCGCGGTGTCCTTCATCAAGAATGCCTGCCAGTAGTTGGCCTGTAGCAAATAGTCGGTGTGGAACTCCCGTTTTTCCGCTTCGGCCAGGAGGCTGGCCGCCTCCTCCATGTGATTCAACGCCATCAAGGCACTGGCAAGTCCCGCATAGGTGTTGGACCGCATGGGATCCACCCGCAGCGATTCCCGGTCGTATTCGGCGACCTTATCGAAACGTCCGAGATTCGCGTAGACACCTGCAAGATTCGCGTAGGCACCGGCGGAGTTTGGATGTTCTCTCACCCACTCCAGATAAACCTGCGCCGCCTTGTCCTGCTCGCCGGTGACGTACGTGTAGTAGCGGGCTTCGATGGACAGCCGCTCACGGTCGGTCAAGCGGTCGCGGAATTGGTAAGCCTTGGAAGTATTTTCGTGCGAAAGGTTGGCTTCGTTCAGATTGTGATAAATCGTTCCCAGCGCGGCGTAGGCCATTGCGAAATTCGGATCGAGTTGAATCGCTTTCTGAAAATAAGGCAGCGATACTTCATCACCCTGTTTGTCCCACACCGCCAGCGCCAGGGAATACGCCTTCAATGCGGGCAGTGAACTGGTCGTGGCTTGTGCCAACGGAATGTCGTGCTGCTGGATGGAGGCCGCAGATTCACCGAGGCGTCCGCGAACCTGCGTGGCCACATCGCCGAGTGCGCTGATGACGTCTTCCTTGCTCTTGGCAGTGACTTCTTCGTGAAAAAGCGGGTCGCCCGTGTCGCAGCGCACTCCCGCCAAGCCCACGAGATATCCCGCGCCCAGATTGGAAATCGAACCCTCCACCACCACTTTGCTTCCCGAACGCTGGCACAGCTCTATCGCGGCTTTGCCGGTAATTTTCACGTCCGGCGGGTGATTCATCTGCCTAAGGATCAAGTCGGCCTTGCGATCGGAGAGCACCTGTACCAGCGAGGATTGGCCCAGAGCCACGATCAATCCCTGGCGCAGCGCATCGTCAAAAACCGGCTCTCCCGTCGTGTTCTGAAAGTCCGCAAGAACCACCGTGTCCTTTCCCGTCAGGCGAACGATTTCCGGCTCTGATAGAAATAAATTCCAACCACGATTGCCAGGAGAGCGAATACGGCGGCCGACCAGCGCAGCAGGTTCTCTGCGTGTGGGCGCCCGCTGCCTGTCGGGGCGGAGCCGGCCTGAGGAGTGCCGGTTAGAGTCGGGACCCGTTCCTCGGGGGTGGGAGCTGGCGCGGATTCGATCACGCTCACGGGTGCCAGCAGCCGGTAACCACGCTTCGGCACTGTCTCCACAAAGCGGGGATTGTCGGAATCATCGCCGAGCGCCTGGCGCAGCTTAGTGATGGCCGTACCGAGGCTCTGGTCGAACTCCACAAAGGTATTTTCCGGCCATAGGCGCTGGCGCAGGCTCTCGCGGGTGACGATTTCCCCCGGTTGTTCGAGCAGGGCTATCAGCAGCCGAAGGGGCTGCTCCTGAATCTTGACGCGCTGCCCCTGACGCCGCAGGACGCCATTGTTTGCGTCCACTTCGAAGAGACCGAAACGGTACTGCGGAGCTTTGGGAGCTGGAGAATCCATAACGTGGGAGGCGAGTGCTGCCCGAGGAGGGGCAGTCTACCACAAAACCTCACCTACCCGCAGTTCAATTGAGGCTGCAACCTCCGCCTTTAGAAGGAGTTAGTTATTCAAAAGGGGTTCAATCCCAGTTTGATTGACGCCCCGGCGTGCCTGCCTTATGACAGGGGTCGTCGTTGACAACTCTCGGTGCTCGGGAGTCTATCACCGCCGCCCCGGAAGTAGAGACCGCGCCAGACGCTACCCTGACCAGAGGGAGGCCCACTATGTATCGCTGGAATCCTAGGCATGCTTTGTTCTTTGGGATGGCGATTCTTTTGCCCGGAAGCGCACTGGCCTATAGCACTTCCTACACCGGGACCTTTACCGATTTCACGAATGCCTACGGGGCGAGTTTCAGCATCGCGGGCCCCAGCACGGAAACCGTCACCGTGCAAACCTACGGTTTTGGAGGCGGCGTGAATGCCGCCGGAGACACGACTACAGCGGGAGGCTTCGACGCCTTTATCGGCCTGTTCTCCGGCTCGGGCGCGGGTGCTGCCATCCAAGCGGATGCTTTCGCGGACCCCTATGGCACCTCGGACGTCCCTGGCAACTATGCATCGGTAACGAAATGCCCGGCGGCCGGAAATCAGGGTATCGTGGGTTCGGTCTGCGGCGAGATAATGATGTCGTTGACGCTCGGAGCCGGCAACTACACGGTGTACCTGAGCGATGCCGCCTACATTCCCAGTGCCGTCTTCGACAACGGCACCCTGGTCAAGGGATTCACCGACCTTAAGCGCGGGGCATTCCAAACATGCAACATCGATTCAGGCAGCGACTATATGTGCGCGACGGACACGGGCAACTGGGCTTTTGACGTCACGACGACCATCAACGTGGTGAGCACACCGGAATCGGGATCTCTTTGCCTGCTCGCAGTGGGCATGCTTGCCCCGGCCGCATGGACGCCACGAAAGCCTGCTTGGTCGATTTAGAGGAGCCCAGAATGCCGCCACCAGTTTGGCCGCTCCAGAAATTAGACAAAGCCTGACCACGATTTCGCTGAAAAAGGATTTGGGAGGGAGGGCCGATGAAGCCGGACACACAGTTTTCGTCGAACGTCGGAGGGGAACTTCCGTGTGGGCATGGCCGCTGCACTACTGCTGCGCTGGCGGAGTGGCGAGGCCTGGGCTTGTGCGTGACGCATTTCCTGGAGGCGGCAAGGGAGTACGTTGATTTCTGCTGTTCCTGGGAGGCTTACCAGGGCGCGAACGGACGCGTCGCCGACCGCGAACTTCTGACCTCCGTCATTTTTCAGATCGCACGGATATTCGCGGGACCGGCACAGCTCGATCGCTCAGAGCAAATGGAACTCCAACGGCTCTTGTCGTTTTGTCACGGGCTTCTCCGCATGGCAACGAACCATGCGACGAAGTTCACGGGCGCGGCCGGCAAGCTCGCTCAACTCGGGTCTCTCCCCGCAAAATTTCCCGGGCAATAGGACTTTCCGTGGCCCACGTTTAATGGGAATCCCTGACATGCCATGGGCGCAGCATTGGCCACCCATTCCCGCCCCGGTGCTTTCCAAACTCCTTGGAACAAATGCGTTCGCCCCGCCAGTCCGAATTTCAGCGGTTGTTCCACAACAGGCAATTGGTTCCGTCGGAATGTCCTATCATGGGAATGGTGGAGTGTCCCTACGCCTGATTCAATGCTTCAAGCGCTATTGCCAATTGCATCTTTTTTAGAGCTGCCGCGGGGCAATTCCGGTGAGACAACTCACTGCGCCACGGCCAACTGACCGATAGGCTGTCAGCGTCGTATCTAATCCTCTGTCGCAAAGGAGCTCATGGGTTCGGCTCGAATCGCAGTCTTTGTGTTGATTTTCATTGCGTGCTTTACGGGTATTGTTTCGCCTCCGGTCGCGCTTACATTGGGAATTCTCTTCGGGCTGCTTTTTACGAACCCGCTGCCGAAGGAGAGCCGCGTGGGAGCCCGCATTCTGCTGCAGATCTCCGTCGTGGCGCTCGGCTTTGGCATGGATTTGCACGAGGTGCTGAAGGCGGGGCGCCACGGGTTTGTCTACACCGCGCTGGGGATCGGATTTTCCTTCTTTGTGGGACTCACGCTCGCGCGATTTCTGCGCGTAGGCGGCAACTCCGGCTATTTGATTACCACGGGAACGGCGATCTGCGGCGGCAGCGCGATCGCGGCTGTTGGCCCAATCTTGCACGCGGATGCCGAAGAGATGGCAGTCTCGCTGGGCACCGTGTTCGTTCTCAACTCCGTCGCACTGCTGATTTTTCCTCCGCTGGGGCATCTGCTGAAACTCTCGCAAACGCAATTCGGCCTCTGGGCGGCTCTGGCCATTCATGACACAAGCTCCGTGGTTGGCGCGGCGTCCAAATATGGCGCGCAATCGCTAATCATCGGCACGACGGTCAAGCTGGCGCGCGCGTTGTGGATCGTGCCACTCGCTTTGCTGACTGCCACGGTCCGGCACAGCAAGTCCAAAATTCAGTTTCCGTGGTTCATTCTATTTTTCTGTCTGGCGGCGGTGTTGAACACGTACCTGCCTCCGTTTTCACCCTATTTCCACTGGGTCTTTAACGCTGGACGTTTGGGCCTGACCGCGACGCTGTTCCTCATCGGAGCAGGCATCTCGCGAGAGACGCTGCGACAGGTGGGCTGGCGTCCAATGGCCCTTGGAATCGTTTTGTGGTTGATCGTCGGGTCGTTCTCACTGTACGGAATTTTGCGGAACTGGATCGCGCTCTAGCTCGCCGGGCGCTAGAAACCGTACTTGACGGCGACCCGTTTGGTCTTTCGGTCGATGAGCGCGAGCGCCCCGCGCTCCGCGGGTAGTCGAAGCGCAAGCTGCACGCCGGTCGCGGAGTCCTGCAAGTTGATCTCAGTGTCCTGGTCCGTTTCCGATTCCAGCACGTACAGCACAGCCTCCCGAAGCTCGATAGGATAGATCAGGACGCCTGACGAGACGCTAGAGCGCAGTTGGAAAGGCGCGGGAATCTCAACGCTGGCCAAAACTCTCTTGTACGTGTCGGCCGCGGAGATGGTGTCGCGCGCGAGCTCGACTGGATAAGCCTTGAGGAACAGCTGGCCCTTTCCCAGTTCGAGGGTTTTTCCCACGGCACCCTCGGGAAATTTCCAGTACTCCACGAGTAGTTGTTTCTGCTGGTCGAATGGAATCGCCAGTGAATTCGGTGGCTGATCCGGTCCGGCCGCATGCATAGTGAGCGGTTCGAGTTTTGCGGTTATTCCGAGCGACGACAGGCGATCCACGGGGTGCCAGTGCTCGTCGCGGCCGACGGGTCCGCTGACCAATAGGTTTCCCCCGCCACGAACGTAGGTCAGCAACGCCTGCCACGTGGTTTCTTGCAGCGCCTGCGCGGATGGCAGAATCACGAGTTTAGGCGTTCCCAGCTTGGCAATCTGGTTTTCCGCGATGAGAAAGCACGGTTGCTGCAAATAATAGCTGAGCGCGCGCACAGCGTTTTGCTGAGCCTCGAGTTGCAGAGTGTTGAGCACTGAATATTGCGCCACCTCCGACGTTACCAACGCGATTTCGGCGGGCTTCGGATCCTGCAAATACGGCGAAGCTTCGGCGGCAAATTTCGCCAGATTGCGCAGGACGCTGGCCTCCGGCTTTTCGGTCCCATCCGGCCGCACCGCTCCAATCGGCGTCTCGTTGCTTTCGGTCATGTACGAATTGGAATTCCAAAGCCACTCGATTGCGCCGGAGCCTTCGACGAACGACATTACGAATTTTCGTTCGAAGAGCATGGCCTCCTGCGCCGGCGTGCGTCGCGCGATTTCATCCAACGTCAATTCGCGCTGCAAACCGGTCTCCTGAACCAGCATCGCCTCACCCGGCTGCTTGGCCACCAAGGAATCCCAAAGGAGCGAATCGTTCTGCCACCAGGAATGGGTGGTGGTGAAATCCAGGTCCGGTGCATAAAACGCTGGAGAAAGGCGGTCCATATTGCCGCCCTCATCCTGGCCCACCGTAACGGGTTGCAGCGAATCCGTCGCGCGAATGGCTTCGCGCATGCCGTGGACCCATTCCGCGAATTTCTCCTGGGCAAACAGGTAGTAATCGTAGACGCGCAAGGAATTCACCCCGACATACATGCCCTGCACGGGAAATTCCTGATCCGATGGCAGGGAAACCGGAAATTGCACGGAAGCTGCGGGAACATTCCACGCCGCCGCCAGTGCCGCGCGATCCGGATAGCGTTCCTCCAGCCAAGCGTTCCACGCCGCTTTCTCAAGCGCATCGCCATTGGGACGCATGGTCCAGAGGCGAGAAGAAAAACTTGGCTCGTTGACCAGATCCCACACGAGAAAGGGCACGTCGCGAAATCGCCCGGCGACGCTGCTGACCAGGCGCCGCTGGCGGCGTACCGCTTCGGGGTCGAGATAAGCGTTTGTGCCTCCCAAAACGTCGGGCAGAAACGCGAAGAAATTGAATTGCACCGGCAGACCGTACTTGCGAGCCGTCATCAAATAGGCTTCCAGCGTGCGCAGAGTTCGTTCGTACGGCCGCCCGGTTTCGTCGCAGATTTTGTCCCAGCCGGTCCACCATCCCGTGCGAAGCATATTCAGGCCAGCTTGACGAATTTGCGCCATATCGCGATTCCAAATGTATACGTTCGGATGATCGAAGTAGAGGCGCTGGACTTCGCTGGACATGTACGTTGTGCCGACGACGGCGAGCGGCTTGCCATTGACCAGGAAATAGTCAGAATTCACGCTCAGGCGTGGCCCACTGCGCAGAAAAGTCTCGTCCCGAATCCAAAACGCTGAGCGGTAGAGCGCGCGCAGAGTGCGCCCTTCCAGCAACCGTGCCTCAACAATGTGCAGGCCCTTTTCAGTTGGAGGCGGGAGTAAAGCCGGGGACGAAGTCGGTAGCTGGATCGTGAGCGATTGCTTTGCCGCGGGTTGATCCTCGGGATACCAGGTCACCTGCACCGTTACGGGAGCCGTTGGCTTTTTCGCCGGATTGAAATTCGTTTCCAGCTCGATGAGTTCTCCCGGAAGATAGAGCGGCAGAGTGGGACGAACGTAGAAATCCAGAGCACCTTTGATGGCTCGATTCGCAAGTGCGCGCAATAATTTTTCCGCGCCTGGCAAAGTGTAGAAATCCGGCGCCAGGTCTGCCGTGAGGAAAATCCAGCGGCCTCCATCGAAGCCCGAGGAAATCTGATCGATCTGTTCGATTGGAGCGGACATACGGCGTCCGTCGTCTTCTCCCCAGACGAGAGCATCGAGCCGTGCGTCCAGAAATCCTGTCGATCCTCCACGACGGTAGAGATCCTGGGTGCTGAGCCGGATCACCGGGCTGAACGCGCGCTGCCAGTGGAACCTTGGAAGTTCGATCGGTATGTCGGGATTCTCCACGAAGGTCTCGCCCTCGGACCCCGGCGTGGTCTGGTATTGGTCCATAAGCAGTGGGTGAAGGAAGCGGACAGAATATTCGCGCAAGTGCCAGCCGGTTTTGTCCTGGTATGCGGCACGCGTGAAGGGGCGCCCGCCAAGCACCAGCAGATTTCCGCCTCGCCGCAAATAGCCATAAATCGCATCCCAGGCGCTTTCCGGCACCGCCGATCCTTGAGGAAGCACAAGCAACTGGGTCTTGGTGTCTCCAAGCTGCGTCACAAGCTGGCCGGTGGGCGTGAGCTTCGAGCCGGGAAACGTCTTTGCCAGAAATTCGGCCGATGGTGCGGTGGAGTCCGCGGCCGGCAGCCCGGGCTCGGACCAAATCACCACTCCCGGGAATTCCTGAGCGCGGATGGCCTCGCCGGCAAAAAGACAGAAAAGTCCGAGGGCTACGAACGATCGTGGCAACGAACGCATCCCGCATCCTTTCCCGGGCCAGGGAAAAATCCCGCAGAAGCGTTATATCACTGAGGGTAGGTAGAACGCAGAGGAGGATATCAATTCAGGCCCCAAGGTTTCGATGTACGCGTGGTCGCGTCTTGTTCCTGGGTATCTGCGTGCAAACAAAAAGGGGGCACAGATGTCTCCGTGCCCTTGGTAGGAAACTTGCGTTCCGAGGGCTACTTAGCCATTTCCAAGCTAGCCAGCTTGATTTCATCGCCGCTGACCGTGCCCTTCAACACCACGTGATGGCCGGCGTGTGCCGCCACCTTCTCCTGGTCGTCAATCATGTACACTTTGTGATCCGCGTCGTTCACGAAAACGTACTTCGCGCCCTTTTCCTTTACGCATTTGGTGGCGCAGGCCGCGTGTTTTTCGTTTGCGCCTTTTGCGCCACAGAGGCTGTCCGAGATGTATCCCGTCCAGCTTCCTTCGGCTCCAAAGGTGAGAAATGCGGCACACAAAGAGAGTGCCACTCCAGCTGCTAGCTTCAGTTTCATGGGTTTCCCCTCCTGAGATTCAGTGCTACTTCCGACCTCCGTCAGGGCGCCTACTAGGGTGTCATAGTCGTTACAGTGATGTCCAGATCCGCAATTGGAAGAAAAAAAGCCGCCCCGAAAAAAAAGAGGGGAGGATTCTCTGGATCCTCCCCTCCAGTTTGTGCCCTCAAGGGAAAAGGTGCGTCTCTCTCCGGAATTACTGGCCGGAAGTATTGGTCGCTGCGGTCGGGGCCGCGGCAGTCTTCGGAGTGGACAAGTATCCGGTGATTTGGTTCTTGTTCACGTCAAAAACCACGAGTTCGTAAGGGGAGATCCGCGCGGTACCCTTCACATAAAACTGTACGGGTTCGCCGGCGGTTTTATCTTTCTTCTCGATCGCCTTGTCGTCGGCAAGCACGGTGACGGTGTACTGCGACTTCTTGGAGTTGGTCCTGTTCAGCGTGATCGCCACGGGGCCGACGTGTTGCGGCGTCTTGCCCTTGTTGATCGTGAATTCGTAGTAGTTGCGGTCGCCGCGACGCCTGAGTTCCTCGAGATCGTCATGATTGCGCGCGATCAGTCCGCTCATCACACCCATATCGCCGGTTGCGCGATCCAGGCGCGACTTGGTGGTATCGAGGTCGTTCTTCACCCCGCTAACGTCGCCATTGAGCTTGCTCACGTCATCCGTGCTGGCCTTACCAGCCAGTTGCGTGCTCACGTCGGACTTCAAGCCGGTGAGTTTTTTGTCGTATGCGACCACAGCCGCCTTGGATTGCTTCCGGGCCTTATCCAGCTCATCCTGGGTAAGATTCAGCTTGTCCGCCACGACCTTGAGGTCGCTCTGGAGCTGCTGATTCTCGTCGTCGGTCTTGCCGAGGCGCTGCAGCAGCGCGTCGTTCTGCTGTTTCATCGAAGCCTGGATACTCTGTTCCGTGCTCTTGCTCTGGTTCAGAGCGGTCACACCCAGTCCGATTCCCAGCACTGAAGCCACTCCGAGCGCAGCAACCGCCAGGCCCACCCACCGGGGCATGGCCGCCTGGCTATTGGAATCCTGAAACTCGCTCATGTACGTCGTCTCCTTTTGCGGCGTGCTCGCCGTGTGACCTGAGAAGTGGGCATCCCTAGCGCCAAAGCTCGGGCGGCGCCCAGCCTGCAAGTAAGCCCATGAAAATAAAGTGATTGCGAGAGAAAATGAGGCCCGAGAAGAGTGGATTTAGAAGTTCTAGTACTAGTAAAGATTACAGGTTGCCCCCGGGGATGGGAAATTTTACCGAAGAGCTCCACTCGAATTGACAGAATATCCACACGGGCGTAAAAGAAAGACGAGCAGTGAGTGGGATAACCTCGCTGCTCGTAAGCTACTGGATCCAAGTTGGTTAGCAGTTGCGCCTAGGCTGCCTGAGAATCCGTGGTGGACTTTGGCTGGCCGAAATACCGGTCCAAGGTCGTGGTTGCTGCGTCCAGAACCAATCTGCAATCGGCGCAACCCTGCAAATGGCGCTCGATCTCGCCTTGCACGCTTGGCGAGAGCTTTCCTTCTAAATACATGCAAATCAAATGGATAGTGTCGCGACAGCTCATACCTGTGTTCCCCCGGACCCGGTAACAAGCCCCCCGGCTCGAACCCTATCCAGTGCATCTCGGTAGCCAAAGGAACTAAGGGCCACCTTCATTCGTAACCAATTTATTTTTAATTAGTTCCGGAAGTCTAGGGCCGAAGGAAAGGCTATGAAGCGGAAGACGATTGGAAATGTTTACCGCGGCCTGAAAGTTTCCTGCACAGCGATGTATCCCCTACCGCAGCGGCGTCCCCACCATTTGCTTTAGGGCGGCAATCCGCTCCTCTAGTGGAGGGTGGGTGCTGAACAGCGAGGAAAGAGCGCCGCTGCCGAACAGCGGTTTCACGATGCAAAGTGATGAGGTGCTGGGCGAGATGGCCGTAGTCGGGATACGTCGGTTGTACGTGCCCAGCTTTTCCAGGGCGCTGATCAGGCCATACGGTTGGCCCACCATCCTCGCGCCGGTCTCATCGGCCGCATATTCGCGCGTGCGCGAAAGGAACAGCTGCAAAAGTAACGCCGCGAATGGCGCGAGAAAAATCATCAGCAGGGCCACGATGCCACCTCCCCCGCGGTCGTCATCGCGATCCCCTCCGCCGAAACCCCCAAAAATCATCGCCCATCTGCCCATGCTGGCCAAATAGGTGACTGCGCCGGCGATCGTCGCCGCAATCGAACTGGTCAAAATATCGTAATTCCGCACGTGGGACAGTTCGTGCGCGATCACGCCTTCCAACTCGTCGTCGTTCATGATCTGTAGGAGCCCCTGCGTCACGGCGACAGAGGCATGCGCGGGGCTGCGCCCCGTAGCAAAAGCGTTCGGCGCCATATCCGGCACAACGTAGAGCTTCGGAACTGGAATATTGCCCTTGGCTGACAGGCGTTCCATCACGTTGTACAAGCGCGGCAGTTGCTCCCGCGTTACTGGCTGCGCACCGCTCGAAGCCAATGCGATCTTGTCCGAAAAAAAGTAGGACACGAAATTCATCACTACGGCCATGACCAACGCGATCTGCAGGCCACTACGGCCGCCGATGGCGCCACCCGCGAGGACCAGCACCACGCTCAACAGGATTAGAATTGCACCGGTGCGAATGACTTTCATCTCGAATGCCTTCTTTAATGAATACGAATAAAATTGGCTCGAATTTCAGTCTAGAAGCGGGCGCCAGGAGCGTCAAGGCCACGCGCCGGGCATTCGCTTTTCAGTACGAAAATTACTTCTTCGCCGCAGCGGCCGGTTGCTTGACCGCCACACGCTCGAAGCGCATCGCTTCTTTCTGGCCATCCTTGTCCACCCGAATGTGGTCGCCGGGCAGCACCGCTCCTTGCAGAATCTGCAAAGCCAGCGGATCCTGAATCAGCCGCTGGATGGTGCGACGCAGAGGCCGCGCGCCAAACGCCGGGTCGTAGCCTTCGCGAAGGAGCACTTCGGTCGCCGCGGGTGTGAGCTCAAGAGCGATCTGCCGCTCCGCCAGCAGTCTCTCGACGTTCTTCAGCAGCAACCCGACGATGCGCCCAAGTTGCTCTTTCCCTAGCGGGTTGAAAATCACGATCTCGTCGATCCGGTTGATGAACTCCGGGCGAAATGCGGCACGCAGGGCTTCCATCGCTTGTTTGCGCGCTGCTTCGGGATCCTTCCCGGAAAGTTCAAAGATCGCCGTTGAACCCACGTTGCTGGTCATCACCAGCACGGTGTTGCGGAAATCCACCGTGCGGCCCTTGCCGTCTGTCAGCCGGCCGTCTTCCAGTATCTGCAGCAGCACATTGAACACGTCGGGGTGCGCTTTTTCGATTTCGTCAAAGAGCACCACCGAATAGGGATGTCGGCGCACCTGTTCGGTCAATTGCCCGCCCTCTTCATAGCCGACGTATCCCGGAGGCGCCCCAATCAATCGCGACACTGTGTGCTTCTCCATGTACTCGGACATGTCGATGCGGATCATCAGCTTTTCGTCGTCAAAGAGAAATTCGGCGAGCGCACGCGCTAGCTCGGTCTTCCCGACGCCCGTTGGGCCCAGGAAAATAAACGACCCGATCGGCCGCTTTGCATCGGAAAGCCCCGCTCGATTGCGCCGCACCGCGTTCGCCACGCGCGCCAGCGCATCTTCCTGGCCTACCACGCGCTGCCGCAGGCGCTCTTCCATGCGCACCAGCTTCTGGGCCTCGCCCTCGAGCAGCCGGCCGACCGGGATCCCCGTCCACTTGCTGACCAATTTCGCGATGTCCTCTTCGTCGACCTCTTCTTTGAGCATCGGCGCGTCCTTCTGCATGGACGCAAAGCGCTCTTGCGCGGCGTTCATCTCGCGCTCGGCTTGCGCGATCTTCCCATAGCGGATCTCCGCAACACGCGCGAGTTCCCCCGAGCGTTCGTAGCGGTCCGCCTCGGCTTTCAACTGCTCGATCTGTTCTTTCAGCTTGCGAATTTTGGCAATAGCGTCCTTCTCCGCCTGCCAGCGCGCCTTGCTGGCACTGGACTCCTCACGCAACTTCGCAAGTTCCTTCTCAATTTGCGTACGACGCTCCACCGAATGCGCGTCAGTTTCTTTTAGCAACGCCTGGCGCTCGATTTCCAGCTGCAGAATGCGCCGCTCGATTTCATCAATCTCCGTGGGCAGGGAATCAATCTGCATGCGGAGGCTTGCGGCGGCTTCGTCGATCAGGTCGATAGCCTTGTCCGGCAAAAACCGGTCGGAAATGTAGCGATGCGAAAGAGTTGCCGCGGCGAGAATTGCCGCATCCTTGATGCGCACGCCGTGGTGCACCTCGTACCGCTCCTTCAAGCCCCGCAGAATCGCAATCGTGTCTTCCACGGTCGGCTCGGACACCAGCACGGGCTGGAACCGGCGCTCGAGCGCGGGATCCTTCTCGATGTATTTCTTGTATTCATTCAGCGTGGTCGCGCCGATTGCCCGGAGTTCCCCGCGCGCCAGCGCGGGCTTCAGCATGTTGGACGCATCCATCGCGCCCTCTGCCGCGCCTGCGCCGACCAGCGTGTGCAGTTCGTCGATGAAGAGAATGATCTGGCCTTCCGCTTCGGCAATTTCCTTCAACACGGCCTTCAAGCGATCTTCGAACTCGCCGCGAAACTTCGCTCCAGCCACCAGAGCAGCCAGATCGAGCGCCACCAGTCGCTTGGTTTTCAGCACGTCAGGCACGTCGCCGGAGACAATGCGCTGTGCCAGTCCTTCAACGATGGCGGTTTTCCCGACCCCCGGCTCGCCAATTAACACCGGGTTGTTTTTGGTGCGGCGTGCCAGAATCTGCATTACCCGACGGATTTCCTCGTCGCGTCCGATCACCGGATCGAGCTTCGAACGCCGCGCGAGATTCGTCAGGTCGCGCGCGTACTTTTCCAGTGCCGCGTAGGTGGTCTCCGGATTTTGCGATGTGACGCGTTGGCTGCCACGCACACCGGCCAAGGCCTGCAGGATGGCTTCATGAGAAGCGCCATGTTTCTTCAGCAATTTTCCGGCGGGATCGCTCTCCGCGCCCGCAATCGCCAGGAACAGATGCTCGGTCGAGACATACTCGTCCTTGAACTTCCCAGCCTCGTCAAACGAGCGCTCCAGCACATCGTTCAACGCGCGGCTCATGTGGTGCTGGCCGAACCCCTGCACCTTCGGCAAGCGGCTCAAATCGCGGTCAAGATCCTGCATCAACAATTCCGTGCGAATGCCCAGCCGCGCGAGCAGCGGCGGCACCACGCCGTCCTTCTGCTCCACCAGAGCCACCAGCAAATGAAGCGGCTCAATGGCCTGATTCTCGTACCGGGCCGCAACTTCCTGCGATTCCTGCACCGCCTCCTGAGCCTTCACGGTCATTTTGTCGAAACGCAACATAAATCCCTCGCAACTTCAGTATCTCAACCCTACCAAAAAAGAAGGGGCTGGCTACATCTCAGCCAGCCCCCATGCTAACTCACGGCACAGCCCGCCGTAGTGGGACTTGAGTTCTTTACCTCCCGGCCGCGGCTGCCATTGCCGGAGTTTCCACGTTCACTTTGATCTGTTTTGGTTTCGCCTCTTCGCGCTTCGGAACCGTCAGCGTCAAAACGCCATTCTTATACTCCGCCTTGATCGCTTCCGGATTAACGGAGTTGGCCAGCGAGAAGCTGCGGCTGAACGATCCATAGGAACGCTCCACGCGCAGGTACTTGTCCTCGGTGACCTTCTTCTCGAACTTACGTTCTCCGCGAATCGTGAGGATGTTGTTCTCGACACGAATGTCGAGCTCCTCGGGCTTCACATCCGGAAGATCGGCTTTGACGACCAACTCGTGCTCGGTCTCGTAGATGTCTACGGCCGGAGCCCAAGAGGTGATCGCGCCTTCTTCGGGGGTGCGGCTGAAGGCCTCGTTGAAGAGGCGATTGACCTGATCCTGAAGGGTAAGTCCAGCAAAGGGTTCAAATCGGCTAATTGCAGTTCTCATAGTAGGTTTCCTCCATAGGTTATGGCCTACACACTATATAATCTTAGTGTTTCATTGTCAAGTACAATTTTAACACTCCCAATAGCATGTTAAGTCTTGCATAAACAATAAAATACGATGCATTCCGAAGATCTTCCAAAGATCTTCCAAAGAGTCCAATTCCACCCCCAAATTCTCCATCCTGCTAAGTGACCTTCCATTGCTATAGTTAGAAGGAATGCGCCTCGAAGAACTCGACTACTCCCTGCCGGTCGGCCTTATCGCACAGCGCCCCTTGGACCGCCGCGATGCTTCCCGGATGTTGGTGCTCGATCGAAGAATGGGGTCTTGGGAGGACTCAAACTTCTCGCGTCTGCCTGACTTTCTGAAGGGAGGCGAGTTACTCGTTTTCAACAACGCTCGGGTCATTCCCGCTCGGTTGTTCGGCAAACGGGCAGGAATCCATTCCCAGGAGCCATCTCGCAAAACGCAGCGCCAGCACCTGACCGGAAATGTTGAAGTCTTCTTGACGCGAAAGCTCGAAGATGCACTTTGGGAAGCACTTGTCCGGCCGGGGCGAAAAATGAAAGTTGGTGAGCGCGTGAGGTTTGGTGCCGGCGAGCTCGAGGCCGAAATCGTTTCGCGCGGCGAGTTGGGTGTTCGCGGGGTGCGGCTCACGTCGAACAACAATCTCAGTGTCGAGCAGAATTTGGAAAAGCTGGGTCATGTCCCCTTGCCTCCGTATATCGCCCGCCCCGACGAGGCAAGGGATCGGGAACGCTATCAGACAATTTTTGCGCGGCAAGGCGGGGCGGTTGCGGCGCCGACGGCGGGGTTGCATTTCACCGCCGAAGTGCTCGAAGCACTCCGAAAGAACGGCTGTGAATTTGCCGAAGTAACGCTTGACGTGGGCCTGGGCACATTCCAACCCATTCACACAGAGACCTTCGAAGCGCACAAGATTCACACGGAAACCTATGAAATCAATGAGCAGGCGGCTGAGAAAATCGGCCGTGCGAAACGAGAAGGGCGACCGGTTCTCGCCGTGGGAACCACGGTCGTGAGGACTTTGGAAGACGCGGCTGCGCGTGCGCGAGCCGCTGGCAGGGAGGAAGAGTGCATCGCAGCAGGCCGGGCGGAAGCATCGATTTATATTCTTCCGGGACACAAATTTCAGGTTGTCGATGCCCTGCTCACCAATTTCCATTTGCCAAAATCGACGCTTCTGGCGCTGGTCTGCGCATTCGCTGGCCGCGAACAGGTCCTTGCCGCCTATCGGCATGCGGTCGAAGAGCGCTACCGTTTTTTCAGTTATGGGGATTGCAAGCTGATCCGCTAACGGAAGGATCGAATTGCGAGGCCGGACGAAGCGGGGAAGCCACCCTTCGGGAGAAGCTTCCCTCGCAACGCATTAGAAAGGTCCACTGGCGCCCTGGTTATTCCGAGAGTACAAAGACTTGCGACTTTCCTTCAAACCGGAGTTCCAGCACGTGGCCGTTGGAATCCGCGACGATTCCGGTGTAAGGTGACTTGTTCTCGCGGGCTTCCCAGCGCCCGGCAGATTCGGCAACCACTTTCTTGCCGTTGAGGATGGTGACGTGATTATCGTCGATCATTGCGCGATAATCCCCGGCCTTGACTTCCACTTTACCGACTTTCACGTTCTGCGAGAGCGGGAGGGATTTGCTGATTGGCTTGGCCAGCAAAGGCATCGTGAATGCCAGTGCCGCCGTCAGAGCAAGGGTGCGTGCCAGAGCATTGCGGTTCATGTGTGTCTTTCCTTTCGACGGAGCGAGTCAACCGGGACGCGTCCAGTCAGGAGAGAGTTGACACACAGGCAGGTGAAGAGTAGCCTCTCGTTGCAGACACCTCTTCTTCCTGGTCCAAGAGCCGGAAAAACTGCGTGTCATTGACCCCGCGGCTGCCACCGCGGGGTTTCTTTCTTAAACTCTGTCCATCCCGAACAGCCAGAACTCGGCTGCACCCGTATAGACGAAAACCACTAGACGAATGTTTCGTGGCGTTCGGCGATTTTTTTTGAACCTTTTTACATACCCAGCACTACCCCCAGGCACCTGCCGAATTGACCTGACCTTGCGATGTGCACCTTTTCGTGGCTTCATCTATACTCTTGAAAGGTCCGGAACCCCTGGATGCGACTTTTAGTCCTCACGGATATCCATGCGAACTTGACAGCTCTGGAAGCCTCTCTCCGCGCCGCGGAAGGCCGCTGGCAGCGCTTGGTGTGCCTGGGCGACGTTGTGGGTTACGGGCCGGATCCCAATGAAGTCACTTCTCTCATTCGCGAACTTGGCGCCATCACCATCCGCGGAAATCACGACAAGGCCGTGGCCGAATTGATGGCCACCGACGATTTCAATCCCGTTGCGAAAGCCGCTGTCCAATGGACGCGCTCGCAACTTTCCAACGAAAATCTTGCCTGGCTTGCCGCCCTGCCCCAGGGACCTTTGGAAGCCGAAGGCGTGGTGCTGGTTCACGGAGCGTTTCAGGATGAGGATGAGTACGTCTTCACCCCAGCGCAGGCGCTGGAAGGTTTGCTCGATTCCACCACACAGGCGACCTTCTTCGGCCACACGCACCATCAAGGCGGATTTTCGTATCAGGACTCGGAGTTGGAAGTCCTCTCGCTGCACCCACGCTCCAACGAAACGCACTGTGCCTTGCGCCTGGAACCCACGAAGCGCTATTTGTTGAATCCTGGGTCCATCGGCCAGCCCCGCGACACCGATCCACGCGCCGGCTTCGCCATTGCCGACCTCGAGAACCAGTTAGTCGAATTCTGGCGCGTTACTTATGATATCGGCAGCGTGCAGCAGCGCATGCGCGCAGCGCGCCTGCCAGAACCGCTCGCCCTCCGTTTGCAAGTCGGGCGTTGAAGAGTTCTCGCGATTTGTGAAATAAGGGAGTAAGGCGAGCGAGTCCACGCTATGCTGGAAAACGAACCCTTACCGGACCAATCCAGAACTTCCGTCATCACGATTGCGATCGGCATCGTCGTCCTTGCGGCCATTGGCGTCAGCCTCTGGGTAGTACTCAAACCGGCGCCGGTGCAACGGCCTCCGGCGGTGCAGATCAACATCCCCGCTCCAATGAACGTGGACGAAACCTCCTACGCTAAGAACGTGCGCTTCGAAAATGTCGCCATGAGCCGCGCGGAGAACTTTCTCCATCAGGAAGTGACCATCCTCAGGGCAGAAGCCGTCAACGGCGGTACCCGGCCGCTCCAAAGAATCGTAGTGACCGTGGAATTCTCCAACGACGCACATGAGGTGATTTTCCGGGAATCCCGGGCGGTGCTGGGGAATCCTCCGGCGGTTCTTTCTCCAGGGCAGCGCCGGAGTTTTGAGATTTCATTCGATGGCGTTCCTCCCAGCTGGAACATGCAACGGCCTGCCGTTGAGGTCACTTACCTCGAATTCGCCCCACAAGAATAAAGGCTCGTAACGAGTCAGCTATATTACACTGTCGTTATGGACCTCGCCGGGAACCTGCGCGCCAGCTTGGAGGAATTTCTTGCCCCTGGAACCATAGAAATCCGGGAAAGTGGCAGCCGTGTCTCGCCGGTGCAGCCTCTCCATTGGGAAGTACGCGGCACCCCGGAAAAACCCCTCTTGCACATATGGTCAGAGAACTGCAACCTCACCCGCCGCGTGCTGGCCATCACGCAGCACGCCGAAGATCGCCTCGCGCTCGCCGTCGAGCGCTTCGGCCGCTTGAAACCCGGGCGCATGGAGATCGTCCGGCTGCAATATGCGCGTGGAGCCAAGGATGTCTCGCGCGAAGAATATTCCGAGCGGTTGCGGCGCATCCTTGCGGAACAATTTCCCGACGAAAGGGTCGAGAAGCTCTCCGCCGCTGGTGATCTGGAGCACTCGTTATCACGAATCTACACGCGAGGCATTTTGCGCCGGGGCTCGACGCCCATCGCCTTCCTTGCGGTGCCGGAAGGGGAATCGCAAGACGCTCTGGAAAGTAGCTTGACCTACGGTTTACTTTGGCTGGAACATTCCCGAGAATCCGCACGCCGTGCGGGCCTGGCCACACTTCGCCTGATCCTTCCGAAAGGAAAGTCCGCTCTGCTGACCAATCGCCTGCGTGCGCTGGATGGTCGCGTCTCGCTGGATATCTTCGAACTTGACACGCATCGTGAGGCGCTGGAACTCGTAAGTCCCCCTACGTGGGGCAACGCCGTTTCTTCGCTCGTGCCGCGTCGCGAATCGCAGGCGCTGCTGGATCGCGCCAAGCCTGCGCTGGCGCCGATCATCGCCATGGCTCCCGATTCCATCGAGGCGCACGCGTTGCCCCACGCGCACGAAGTCGTGCTGCGGTTTCTTGGTTTACCTTTTGCGCGCTGGAGCGACTCCAAGGTGTCCTTCGGTACCGATACAATTTGGCAGCAACTGCGGCCGGCCAACGAACATGCCTTGGCCCAGTTGGTCACAAATCTCCGGAATTTTCGGAATCCCCTCTCCACCGAAATGCGCCACCCGCTCTACCGCGCGCAGGCCGAACGATGGATGCAGACCCTCGTCTGCCGCGATGTCACTCGAATTGATATCGCGCTAGACCCTGCGCATGTGTACGAGCAGGTGTTTGCTCAGGTGGCCGGGCAGCAGAGCGTATTGGATTTGCTGTGCGTCACACGCACGCGTCGATTGGCCATTTTGGAACTGAAGGCCACGGAGAATCTCGATTTGCCCATGCAGGCCGCTGACTACTGGTCTCGCATCCGATGGCACCAGCAGCAAGGCGATTTTGCGCGCTATGGGTATTTTCCCGGGCTCGAACTGCTGCCGTTGCCGCCCCTGGTCTATCTAATCGCCCCGGCACTGCGGTTCCATCCCACCACGGACGCCCTTCAACGCTATCTTTCCAAAGACGTGGAAGTCATCCGCGTAGGCCTGGCGGAAAGTTGGAGGCACGGGTTGCGGGTGATGTTTCGCCAATAAGACAGGTTGTGAAAGTTCCGTTTGCCCCTTGCCTTGGTCTCTCGGCGATGTACAATCATGCGACCTTCGTATAAGGACGTGATTGTGGCGTTTACCATTCAGATTCGACAGGCCGAGCGAGTGTCTCTGGTTGACGTCTCCGGGCGCCTCACTTCATTCGAAGGAGCGGCGTTTCGCGATTCCATTCAGCGCTTGTTGCAGCAGGGCCATCGCAACATCGTTCTGAACCTTACAGCTCTTGATTATCTGGACAGCTCCGGCGTAGGCGAACTCGCGCGCAACTATCTAGCAGTTGTCAAGAAGGGTGGCGCGATGAAGGTCGTGGGGCTCGCGCCGAAAGTCGAAGAAATTTTCAAAATCACGCAACTCTGCCAAGTCTTTCCGGAGTTTCCGGACGAAGCGTCAGCCGTGGAGAGTTTCCCCGACGTGCACCGCGCGACCGGCGCGTAGCGAGATTCTGGCAATCGAAAAAGTCGGAGCAGAAATTAGGAGAGGAGCTTGAACTCCACGTTTGTGGCTCTCAAGCTCCCCGGGGTGTGTCCTCGAAGTGGTTGTTACTTGTATAGATGCGTGCCAGCGAAAAAGGTTTCCTCAAAATCGGCGGCATTTTGACTGATTCGCAGGGAAGCCCTAATCGCTAATAAAACAGATACTTACGCCACCGCTCGTCTCGATGACCGATCAACCGCATCAGTTGCCTCGAGGTGTGCAGTGTGAAGGGGCGGGGCTTCCGGGCCAGCTTCAGCCCGGCCTCTTCCGGCGTGCGGTCGCCCTTATTGTTGTTGCAGCGATAACAGCAGGCCACCAGGTTCTCCCAACTCGAACGCCCGCCGCGTGATCGCGGCATGACGTGATCCAGCGTCAGCTCGGAACTCGGGAAGACCGTTCCGCAGAACTGGCAGGTGTTCCGGTCGCGCAGAAGGATGTTTTTTCGCGAGAGCGCCCGGCTCTGCTGCGGAATGTGACGGTAAGCCAGCAGGCGGATCACCGAAGGAACTTTGTGCGCGTGCGCGGAGGAGTGCACTTCGGCGTTGTGGACTTCCTCCGCCTGGGCCACGCCCTTCAACAGCAGTACCATGGCGCGGCGCACGGCGGTCACATTGATCGGCTCGTACGTCGCATTCAGCACGAGCACAGGTTCCTGCATCAGGGAAGCACGGCGGGGAGCAAGGCCGTGGACATGTCGGGCACCAGCGTTCCCCGAAGCCCCAGGCGCAAGCGCGCCGCCCGCTTCGGGGACGTATCGCCCCCGGGCATCGACCGTCTCTGGTCGTCTTGCGCTCATCGCGCGCCCTTCAGGCTAAGCACTCTCTCTGACGGGATTGGCCTGCCGCACGGCGCGGGCGATGGTGAGCCCGGCGACCGATTTGGCGCCTGCAGCGCGTAACGCACGGGAACATGCGTCCAGCGTTGCTCCAGACGTCATAACATCATCTAGCAGCAAGATTCGACAATTGTCAACCCGCCTGCCCTTGCGGATGACAAAAGCGCCACGGACCGCTTCCCAACGTTCTTCAAAATGTAACAAATGCTTTTCAGGGCGCTCGCGCTCGCGTTTCAGCAGCACCGGACGATACGCAATTCCCAGCCTTCGCGCCAGTTGTCGCCCAAAGAGATCCACCTGGTTGAAGCCGCGCTGCTTCTGGCGCATACGATGCAGTGGCACCGGCACGATCAGGTCCGGCGAGAATTTGTCCGGCAGGGCGCGCGCGATCTCCGCCAGGTGCTGCGCAAACCATTTCGCCAGCGGCTCAAGCTCCTCATACTTCAACAACACAATCGCTCTCGCCAGATTGCCTTCGTAGACGCCAAAGCTCCGGGCGCAGTCGAACGCAAAGCCGCGCTGCCGGCATTCCCGGCAGACGGCACTTGACTCTTCCTCGGCCGATTCCACGCTCCAGGGCTGTCCGCAGCGCTCGCAGATTTCGGGGGGAATCGGGCGAAAAGAGTCCAGACAGGCATCGCACACCGGCAAGCGGTCCGCCCTCGTTAGCAACGCCTGGCACAGGCGGCAGTTCGAAGGGAATAGCACGGAGGCGATGCAACCTCCGAAGCGATGCCACCAGCGATGCGCGGCGGCACGAAGATCCGATCGAGGCATGGCTGTGCCACTCCAGGAGCTTTGCGGATATTATATTTTAGTTAGCTTAGAAACGGGTAACGCAAACTGCTGGCTTAAAGGAGACCCTGCTCCTTCTTTTCCTGGCAGCTGATGCAGTGCTTGGCCCAGGGTACCGCTTCCAGCCGCTTTTGCTGCATCTCTTCCTGGCAGTTTGCGCACGTTCCGTAATCGTTGTTGCGGATGCGCTTTAGCGCTTCGTCGATCAAGTTCAGGATCGCGCGGTCCGTATTGGTCTGGCCGAAAAGGAATTCCTTGGTGTAGGAGTTCGCAGCCTTGTCGGCGAGGTCCACGGTTGGATCGTCATCAGCCTGACGGCCTTCTTCTTCGGTTCGCGTGATCGTCTTCACCAGTTCGTCGCGGCGTGTCAGCAACCGCTTCTTGTAGTAGTCCAGTCGCTTCTTGTCCATGAGAAACCTTCTCCAGGCAGCTCCAACGAGCCATCTAAAAACTCCGTAGTGTAGACGGCATCGGCGGCACTGTCAAGGTAACGTGGATGATTGAACAGGCTTTTAGGTTGCATCTTGAGATTTCAGCGATGCACCTGTGTGTGCGTTGCGCCGATGAAGCAAAAAACAAGTCCCTTGGGACGCTTCGCCTGAGTTCCGCATCGTCCGCTGCGTGGCGCCCCATGTGACACGAAACCCGGAATCCCTTCGTGTTGCAGCTTTTGCCAACTCCATCCTACTTTACTTCCACGGCACAAACTGGCTGGCGTGTTTACGCGTCACATCCTCCCATCCTTCCTGCATGCTAGCTTGGCCCCAAGACAATGTGGATAGCGGGTGTGTAGCTTCTCCCACCTCTTCACCGCGCAACTATCCCAGTCATCTGGAGGAACTTAACATGTTAAGGAAAGCAATCTTCGCCGTCGGCGCCATGCTTATGGCTGCGGGACTCTGCCTCGCCCAACAATCCACGGGAGCCAAGCCCGAAATTAAAAAGGAGCCGATCAAGCAGATCAGTCCGGCTTCCGGAAAAGAGATGTTCACGCAGTACTGCGCCCCTTGCCATGGTACGGATGGCAAAGGCAATGGCCCGGCGGCGCCGGCTCTAAAAGCTCAGCCCACGGACTTGACACAACTTGCGAAAAACAACGGCGGAAAGTATCCATCCGCCATGGTCTCAGCCACGTTGCGCTTCGGCAGCGGCCCGGCCTCGCACGGCTCCGCCGATATGCCCGTCTGGGGACCTCTCTTCAAGTCGCTCGACAAGTTTCATGACAGCTCTCTCCAGCAACGCATCAGCAATCTGGTGAGCTACATCGAAACTCTCCAAGTCAGATAAACTCGCAATGCTCCGCCTGGCTCCGCACCACTGCGAAACAAGGACCAAAGGGTCCGGCTTAGCCGGACCCTCTTTGTTTTGCGCAAGCGTATGCGCGGCTTCGGGAAAGCGACTCGGAGCCAGTCCGGGCGCGACGCCTTGCCTCTCACAAATGATCGGAAAAACCGCGCGCCCTTCCCGGCGGCCATACCCGGCCATTGTCTACCCGGCTATTTAACCGTCAGCGTCACGTCCGTCGAGTGCGTAATCGCGCCGGAGGTGGCCGTTATCATCATTGTACTTGTGCCGCGCGGTGTTCCGCTCGAACTGCTGCCGCTGTTGTAGCCTCCGCAACCGCAGGTCGAGAAAACCACGGCGGAAAGTATGACGACTCCGAGACCATAACTAAGCCAGCGCAACCAGTCGCGTTGTTGCATGCGCTTCCGTCTCCGCGATTCCACCAGGACCACGCCGAGGAGTCCGAATCCGGACATCGTCGGCCATGCGCCCATCCCGGTCAAACCGCGGGCATGCGGCTGATAGGGATTGGAGTTTGTGGCCAGCGTCACCGTGAGGCTGTCACTCGTTCCCCCAACCGGATTTAGAGTGCCCTTGGAAAAACGGCAAGTCGTTCCGGCGGGCTCACCTGAGCAGCCGAAACTCGCGATCTGCGAATTGAAGCCGTTGAGCGCGTTGGCCGTGATCATAAACGTTGCCGCTTGCCCCGCCGTAATCGTCAGGCTTGCGGGTGAAGCCGCCAGCGAAAAATCGGCTGCACCGGATCCCGATGGGGAATTCGGCGTGATGGCCGCGAACAGACCGTGCGCCTCGTCATTCAAGCCCGCTGTTATGTAAAGCGTACCCGCGTTGCCCGTTTGCCCCGTGGAATCAAAGAGGAGTTCCCAGAGCGAAGCGTTGGTGATGACCGCGCCGTTCGAATCCTTCAACTGTCCGAGGAAGTTCAGCGAATTCAGATCATACGCACTGATCGTGCCATCGCCAAAATTGCCGATTAGCAGCGCGCCGGGGAACGCGCCAAACCCCGCGGGTGCGACGGCCGCGCCCCATGGGGCATTCATACTCCCTTCCGACGCGATCCGCTTGACGAAGTTGCCTTGCATGTCGAACAAGCTTACGTATCCCGCGCCGGCTGCATGGATGGGGTCGTGCTTCAGCGTATCCTGCTGCGCGAAGGTCAACAGCACCTGGTTCGTTCCGATTACGTGGATGCCGAACGGAGCATATCCTGCAGGGAGGGTCGGATCCGTGAACGTTCCTTGCAAAGCGAGCGAAGTGAAATTGCTGTCATACGCTTCCACGGAGCCGGAGTTGAAGTTGGCCGCAAGCAGCACCTGATTCCCTCCGGTTTCGGTTACCAGCGCGAGCCCTTTGTAGACCGCGCCAATACTCGAGTGATCTATGGCGATAATCGCCGTAGGGATGTTTGGGTACCAGCCAGAAATCGTTCCATCTTCAGTCGCAAAAATGAACTGGCTGCTGATCCCAGCTAGTTTGAATCCACCGGCCGTGTTCGCTACGATGCCAGTCGGAGTGGAAGAACCGGAACTCCCAATTGGCGCGGGAATTCCGAATGTTCCCTGCAATGCTCCGGTTCTGTCGTACAGCGTGGCCTTCCCGCTGTTGTTGTCGGCAATCCAGAACGGCTCGCCTGGGATATACGCGATACCCCAGGGATTCATCAAATTTTCATCCGTATGAGTCGCCGTGCCCTGGGTGTCCGAGGTAAGGTTCGTCTGCTGGTAGCTGTTCGACTGTGCCGCCACCGAGCCCACCATTCCGCACGTGCCCAAGAACAGCATCCCAAATATCCCGGCTTTCGTTTTGCGCATAGCGTGTCTCACTCCTCGTGTGCCTGAACTTTCGGTCCGGGGCGAGGCGGGAGCGTCACGCCAGTGAGAGACTCCCGCTGGTTGGCGCTCGCCCCGTTGTTCTGGTAAGGAGATGCAGGATTGGAGTAAAGCACTAATCAAGTCCGTCACAAGCGTGTATAAGGGCGGAACTTATAGTAGACAGGCGACTTCCCCCGGGTTCTCGCATCTAACCCACCAACGGCTCCGCTCTTTTCAGAGCAACTCGCAGCATGCGGTGGGGCAGCGCGAAGAAGGGATCTTTGCGCCCATGAACGAGAAGTTTGCAGCCAGTCCAATCTTTCGTTTCGGGTCCTTTGAGGTCGATCTCACTTCCCACGAAATTCGCAGGCACGGCGTCCGCATTTCGCTGGAGGGCAAGCCTTTCGAAATTCTGGTTACCCTTCTGGAGAATCCCGGGCAGGTTGTTTCTCGCAAGATGCTTCGGCAGAGACTCTGGCCAGATAGCTATGTACGCTACGAGCAGAGCCTCAACACCGCGATGAATAAACTGCGCGGTACGCTCGGCGATTCATCGGAAAGCCCGCGCTATGTGGAGACGCTCCCCCGTGTCGGGTACCGCTTTATCGCTCCGGTCGAAAAAATGCAGAAACCGCGCGAGACCGGCCGCAGGATCATGCTGGCTGTTTTGCCCCTCGAAAATCTCAGCGGCGATCCCGAGCAGGCCTATTTTGTGGATGGCTTGTTTGAGGAACTCCTCTCTGCACTCGGCCAGCTCAACCCTAAGCGTCTTGGCGTCATCGCGAGGACGTCCGCGATGATCTACAGAAACACCAGCAAGACGGTCAGTGAGATCGCTGCCGACTTGCGAGTCGACTATGTGCTCGAGGGCAGCGTTCGCCTCGACAGAAGGAAAAAGTGCGCCCGCGTTACCGTGCAATTGATTCAGTGCAGTGACCAGACACACGTTTGGGTGGATAGCTACGATCAAGACTTCCAGGAAATCCTTAGCGTCCAGCGGAATGTTTCGGAGCGAATCGCAAAGTCACTGGCTCTGGAACTCCTGCATGCACCGTCCTCAAAGCTCACGGCGGCTACCCCGGAGGCTCACGAAGCCTATCTGCAGGGCCGCTATTTCTGCGGGCAGCGGAGCGAAGAAACGTTGAAGCGTGCGCTGGGATTCTTTGAGCGCGCATTGATGCTGGATCCGAATTGCGCCAAAGCCTGCGCCGGAATTGCGGACTGCTGTACGCTCTTGACCTGGTTCGGGGCTCTGTGGCCCCGGGAAGCCGGCAGCCGAGCTGGGGCAGCGGCTTCCCGCGCGCTGGAAATTGATCCGGCTCTCGGCGAAGCCTACGCTTCGATGGGACTTGTCCGCTTCTGGCACACCTGGGATTGGAAGGGAGCCGAAGAGATGTTCCTTCGCGCTATCGAACTGAATCCGAGTTACGCCATGGCGCGTCAGTGGTACGCCTCGTTCCTCAATGCTATGGGCCGTCACGAAGAAGCCCTTGGAGAGTTGTTGCGCGCCCGTGAAATCGATCCCCACGCCCTGATTATTCAGATGAACATGGCTGATGCTCCTTTTTTCGCACGCGATTATGCGCGGGCTGTCGAATATCTCGAAGTCCTGCTTCGCCATGTGCCGCAATTTTTCCCCGCACTTTTCAATCTGGGCCGGTCTTATGTGCAGATGGGTAAGTGCGAGGAAGCCATCGCCGCGTTTGAAAAGGCCATCGCATTCTCGGGAAACCGTGAAGGCAAACCGGCCTTGGCGCATGCCTTTGCGGTTGCCGGCAGAGAGGCGGAGTCGCGCCAGCTCCTGGCGGAGATTATCAATGACCATTCCGGCCGTTACATTGCGTCGCCGATGATTGCGCGGGTCTACCTTGGCCTCGGGGACCCGGAAGCTGCCATGGTCTGGCTGGAGAAGGGCTTCGAGGAGCGTTCCAACTGGATGAGTTTTTTGAAGGTAGACCCGGTATGGGATTCGTTGCGGGGGAACCCACGCTTTAGAGCCCTTCTCGAGAAGAAAGTTGGGCTTATCCCCGAGTTCGCCCGCTCCGCAAGAGCAGCCGGTTAGCGGTCAAGGACGCCTTTTCGAACTTCTGACGTGCTTTTTACAAATGCGGCAAAGCCATTTCGCTGGTGCCGCGTCTAATCTAATGTCGGCTGGGGCACGGGCACTATGCGTGAGTTCCGAGTGAAATCGCAACGGTCGAATTCGCCCCGGATCCAATGGTTTGCCCTCAACTTTCCACACCGGAGCCGCACATGAAAAAAACGCTTGCCCTGCTTTCCTTACTTTTTCCCCTGCTTCTGGTTTCTGGCCCGGCAGTGGCCCGCAATCGTCCCGCGGCGCTCTCCTCCTCCGCCGGGGAGGATAAAACCCCGCCGAGTTACGACATGAAGGCACAATCCCTGCTGGACCTCCAGGGCATGCACAAAAAGATGGTTTCACTCGCTGAAGCGATCCCCGCGGACAAATACACCTGGCGCCCCGAACCCGGCGTGCGTTCCTTCAGTGAACTGTTCCTCCACGTTACCGCAGCCAACCACAACATTCCGGCGTTGATGACGGGAATTACCGGTGATCCGGCATTCAAGGCTAAAGAATTCGAAACCTCCACGACGGATAAGGCAAAGATTATCGAGGAATTGGACAAATCCTTCTCCTACGCCGAAGCGGCCATCGAAGGCATGACCAATGCGGATTTTGCCCGGCCGGAAAAAAAACTCGGCCCCGACGCAAACTCCGGCGACATTATCTACCTCCTGGTGACCCACGATCATGAGCATCTTGGCCAGTCGATCGCCTATGCCCGCATGAATGGCGTCACGCCGCCTTGGACCGCGGCCGCCCAAAAGAAGGCTATGGATTCGGATGGCGGGGGTTCCAAGAAAAACTAGCCCGGAAGCACGGCGCCCAAGCCTCCCTGGCCGCTCTGCCCGCGCATTTATGGGACATGGGAATTGTGTAATCCATTGCGTTTTCGCACATTTCCAACAGATTCCACAGGGATGTGGAAAGTCGCGAAAAATCTTTTTCCCGGGGCTTGACATATTTCAATGTTGTTGTAAGATTACAAATGGTTCGGCACTTCCTCAAAAGCGCCGAACCGTGCAGGGGATTCACAGTCGGGTCTGAAGTACTCCAAGGAACAGATCCTATAGTGAGGCGCCTTACGAGCACTGGGTAATAATTTGTCGAGCTTCGCGTGGAACCGCTAACAACTGGCGGTTGTGCCCGGCGCTCGACGCCGGGTTTTGTATTTTATGGGCACTTTTTGGTGGTAGTTGTTGCTGGAAATGCCCAGGTCCTTCGCAAGAAGGACGCCTCGATGCGAATCGGGGCCCCTGATGGACTCAGGGCACAACGCTCTTTGACAACAGTAAGGCTGGCAAATTCACACCGATAACTCGGAAGCGATTACGGTCGCCCCGGGGATTGAGGGTGTGGATTACATACAAGTTCTGCTCGAGTATGTTGAGCAGTGCTGTGGATTACAAGGCGAGCTCAGTCAAGCACCTGCGGATAGTAGCGTCGATAGCCTAGGTACCGGAGCAATCTGGGAACGGGAATAATGGAACTGCTGAAACAGGGCGAACGAGCTGAGGAAAGCCGGAGTTTAGCCACTCCGGTGAGCACCGAACGGTGAAAGCAATTCGGTGCACCTTAGAAGACGACGTATTGAGTGAGTTTTATGATTAAGCTACTAAGGGCGTACGGTGGATGCCTTGGCGCTAGAAGGCGATGAAGGACGTGGCAAGCTGCGAAAAGCCTCGGGGAGCCGCAAGCAGGCTTTGATCCGGGGATGTCCGAATGGGGAAACCCGGCGGGATGAACTCCCGTTACAGCCGACTGAATACATAGGTCGGTATGAGCTAACGCAGGGAAGTGAACCATCTCAGTACCTGCAGGAAAATAAATCACAGAGATTCCGAAAGTAGCGGCGAGCGAAATCGGAA
>DATIXE010000064.1:0-14067 GCA_035518915.1 Candidatus Eiseniibacteriota bacterium | reverse complement strand
GGAGGTGCCGACGGTCACCATCGGTTGGGAGATCCCCGGCGATCGCGTCAGCTTTGCTATGGTGGACAATGAGGCCGGCAGTCGCCTGGCAATGGAGCACCTGTATCAACTCGGCCACCGCCGCATCGCCGTCATTCGCGGGCCCAAGCGCCTGATTGACAGCGCTCCAAGATGGCGGGGCATTCAGAAGTTCGCGCAGTCCATGAAGTTCGACATCGATCCCGCGCTGGTCCTGCAATTGCCGGATGTGTTTGACCCGAACGCCAGCTTCGAGCACGGTTACCGGCTGACGGAAGAACTGCTGCAAAAGGGAAAAAAATTCACCGCCCTGGTGGCCTTCGATGATTTGACCGCGCTGGGCGCCATCCGCGCCCTTACCAAAGCCGGAGTGAGCGTGCCAGACCAATGCTCGGTAATCGGTTTCGACGACGTCGCTATCGCCAGCCTTTCCGCGCCGGCATTGACCACCGTTCGTCAGCCCCTGGAAACGATGGGCGGCGCGGCGGTGAACATCGTGATGGAAGCGATCAAGGCCGGGCACGAAAATCGGGAGTGGGCTGCGGTGGCGCAAAAGCTCCATCCGGAGCTGGTCATTCGCGACTCCACGCGCGCCATCTAAGTCGGCCCGAATCGCTTCCCCGCCACAAGCAAAAAAGGGGCGCAAGACTCACGTCCCGCGCCTCGATTTCATGCTGTGTGCGAGATTACAGCTTGGTCGGCGGGATGAACACCGACGCAGGAATCATGAACTCGACATCCGGGAGTTCCGAGCGGACGCGCGTGCTCACAAATTTCCCCTTGTTTCCGCCGTCTCCGGCAAAGGTCAGCAAGTACTGATTGCCGAGGTGCGTGGAAATTTCGTCGAGGTACGGCTTGATGGAAACCGGCATCCCTCCACCCAGGAAATAAGACTCCGCTCCGGTATCTTCGGAGAGCTTGTCAATGTTGGTTTGCGCGTTGTTCAGAAGCCAGTAGCCGCGGCCACGGTGGCTGGCGCTCGGGTAGTAGATGGTCCAGATGTTGGTGTTCTGGCGTTGTGCGCGAGAGATTAACGGTTCCAGGTCCGGATAGAACATGCCCCAGCCTGAACCCCGGAAAAAGTCGATCCCCGAAGTGATCAGCACAATCGACCGACGTTCAGGGCCCTGCTGCCATCGCTTCAGGAGGTCAATCGTAGCCAGGTACGGGCTCGATCCCAGCGCGCCGATGCCGATGGGAAGCCGCAAGGCCTTCGCCGCCAATTCATGACTGGTGGTGAAATCCTGCGCAACAGTGGTGCCGTTGTTCCGGATGTAGCCGACCATAATCGAAGTCGTAGCCGGCTGCTCCATGATGAATTCCTTCAAGTACTGCCACTGGCCCCCAGCCGAACTATCGATCGAATCATCAATCAGGATGGCAAGTCCCAGGGTGTCGCCTTTTTTCCAATCGCCGATCTGCTTGCGGTCCTTCCCCTGAAAAAGCTGCACGTTGTCCTTGGCGATGTTGGAAATTTCGGCCGACTTCTTGGAAACGGCCGTGACTGTAAACGTGGTGTTGCCGCCCGCGGAATTGTTCTGCGCTTGCGCGGCGAAGGGCGAAAGCATGGCCGCAAGCAGCAGGCTCAGAAATGCTGCGGTGAAGCGTGGTTTCATAGAAAGGCTCCTCAGTAAGTCCCACTGAGTAAGATGCACCGACGGGGCTAGAGCGTATATCACTTGTCGGGGAATTGTCAGCCGTAAAACCTGACACACTTCGCCGCCAATCCGCGGGGTTTTGGAGCCCGTCCATCGGCCAAGTTACCCTTATAGAAACCCGAATCGTGGCAGGAAAGTTGCTCTACGCAGCTTGCGCTAGTCTGGAATGGATGGCGACGACGCTCACAAGCCCACCTGTTAACCACGTAGGCAGCAAGAGTGGTACTGGAACCGAGCAGCGCCCATGGATCTATTCGCCCTCCGTGGATCTTCTGATTGGTTGCGGCGCCTGGTCGGCTCCTCTTCTACTTTTAACGACCCTCGTTGCTGGCAGCAAGGCCGCGGAATGGTCCTTCGCCTTTTATCTGCTCGCGCTGCTTTTTAACTATCCACACTTTATGGCGACGGCGTACCGCGCCTACCGTTCGTACGATGAGCTAACGCGGTATCGCTTCTACACGATTCACGTTGCGCTGCTGCTGGCCTGCGCGGGCGTGCTCGCCCATCTGTGGTATCCGGCGCTGCCGTGGATTTTCACGCTCTATGTCTGCTGGAGCCCGTGGCATTACACGGGGCAGAATTTTGGCCTCGCGATGATGTTTGCGCGGCGCTCCAACCTCAATCCCACGGAAAACGAACGGCGGGCGCTGCACCTTTCCTTTATCGCCTCCTATCTCATGCTGCTGCTGAGTTTCCAGACGGGAGCGTCCGGCGACTCGATGATCATTTCGCTGGGGCTGCCCGCGGCGATGACCTATCCCGCGAGGATTACGCTGGCCGCTTTTTTTCTTTGCTCCAGCGGGTGGGCACTATTTTCGCTGGCGCGCCACGGTGGATGGAAAGCCGTCTTTCCCACAGCCACGCTGGTCAGCACGCAATTCTTGTGGTTCCTGTTGCCCGCCCTGGTGGAGTTGCTGAGCGGCAGGGAAGTGCCGCAGACGCGCTACTCGAGTGGCATTCTGGCGGTCCTTCATTCCGCGCAATACTTGTGGATCACCAGCTACTATCAGCGCAAGGAAGCGCGCACGGCGGGAAACGCAACCTGGAGCTTCGCCAAATATCTGCTCGCTCTGGTGGCCGGGGGAATCGCGCTGTTCGTGCCGGGGCCGTGGATTGTCAGCCGGGTGTTTCACGCCGACTTTGGTGCCAGTTTCCTCACGTTTACGGCGCTGGTGAACTTGCATCATTTTCTGCTGGATGGCGCCATCTGGAAGCTGCGCGATTCGCGAATCGCGCGGTTCCTGCTGAACGTGCCGGAATCCACAGGCGCGGAAGAAAGCAGGCCCCAGAGCGCGCTGGCGAGAGGGATGGCATGGTTGGCCGGAGCCACCGCGGGAGCTCGAGCTGTGCGCATTGCTGCTATCGTCACGCTGCTGCTCTGGGGAGGATTCGACCGCCTGCACTTTTATTACGCCAATGTCGCCGCGAGTCTCCCCGATTTGAAGCGTGCGGCGAACTGGACGCCAGACGACAGCACGCTGCAGCTCCGGTTGGCGCGCGCCGAGGCATCCAGTGGAGACAAAACCGCCGCATTGTTGGCGCTGCAACATGCCGCGCAAGTGAACCTGCGCGACCCGGCCGTGCAAGAAGCCTACGCTGAAGCCTTGATCAAAGCGGGCCGGTATTCCGAAGCTTATGAGCTGTATCAAAAGATTCTGGCCATCGCCCCAAAGAACGCTGATGCCCTGGTGAACTCCGGGCTGTTGGCGCATCGCTTGGGGCACGACACCGAAGCCATGGATACGTGGCAGCGCGCCGTGGACGCGGATCCCCACCAAGCGCATGCGCAGCTATACCTGGCTCAGGCCTTGGATCAGGTCGGCGAATCCGCTGCTGCGGCGCGTCACTATCGCGCCTATCTCGAAGGTGTCGCGAAAGCGCCGGCAAAATACCGCGGAGAGACCAGTGCGGTGATTTCCTCCCTGATCAAAGTGGCTGATACGGACGTTGCCGGCGGCCAGCTTGTAGCCGCTTCGCGCGGCTATACTGCGGCCTTGCGCTTTGCCCAGCAATCTGGCGATGCCTCTCTGCAGAGCCTGGCCCTCGCGCATGCCGCCGAAGTACAGGAGCGCCTCGCCCAGCCTGGCGATGCGGCACGTTCCTACCAGGAGGCGCTGAAACTCGATGAGCAGTCGGGCGATGCGCAAGCCGGCGCCAGCGACTGGCTGAACTACGGCCAATTCCTGCGGCGGCGGAAACAGCCGGAAGCCCTCGCTTTTGCGTGCTTCCTGAAAGCGGAGCAGCTCTTGCAGGATTCTCCCGGCAAGACGCTTTCGGCGGTGGCCAAAGAGCGTGAAGCATCTGAATCGCGACTGGGCAAAGAAGCGGCGGCCGTGCGAAAAAACCTGCCCGAATATCTCTCCATCGTGCGGTCGCTCTCCACGTTCCAGGCCGAAAGCACTCCCAACTGAAACGAAAGGCGCCGCCGGCACGTGACGCCCCCCAAACACGCGCATCTGCATTAGAATGGGGCGGCTGTCGGACGGCTCAATCTCCCAAAGGCGTGGGAACCTATGTCGCTGCTGCGGTCGGCGCTGTTAGTTGCTTCCCAAAACAAATGGTTGCGCGAAAATGCCGTGAACTATCCCTTCGTGCGGCGCAGCGTCTCGCGCTTCATGCCCGGCGAGAACCTGGACGCGGCGTTCGTCGCCGCCGAGGCCCTATCCCGGAAAAAGATTCGCAGCGTGTTCACGCATCTGGGAGAGAACGTCACGGACCACTCCGAAGCCGCGCAAGTCACGGAACATTATCTGGAAGTTCTGCAACGGATCCACGCCGCGAGCCTGAACACTGAGATTTCCGTCAAGCTCACGCAACTCGGCCTGGACCTCTCTCCCGAATTGTGCTTTGAAAACCTGCAACGCATCATCCTCTGCGAGAAGAAGGAAGCGATCGTCTGGGTGGACATGGAAGCGAGCTCCTACGTGGATGTCACGCTCGAAATCTACCGGAAGGCGCTCGGCAACTATCCCAACGTTGGAATCTGCCTGCAGGCGTATCTCTACCGCACCCGGAATGATCTCGACGCGTTGTTGCCGCTTCGCCCCTCGATACGGCTGGTCAAGGGCGCCTACAAGGAGCCTCCCGACGTTGCCTTTCCGAAAAAGGCGGATGTGGACGAAAATTACTTCGCGGTGGGGCAAACAATGATGGCCGCGCAGTCTGCGGGCGCGTGCGTTCGCGCTGCGTTTGGCACGCACGACGTGGCGCTCATCCGGCGCCTGGCGGAGCAGGCGGCCCGGAGCGGCGTGGCGAAGCACGACTTCGAAATCCAGATGCTCTATGGTATTCAGCGCGAAGAGCAGGAGCGCCTCGCGCGCGACGGCTACCGTTCGGCGGTCCTGGTTGCCTATGGCACCTACTGGTTTCCGTGGTTCGTGCGCCGCCTGGCGGAGCGCCCGGCGAATCTGTGGTTCATGGCGCGAAATTTATTTGCATCGTGAAAAAAGGAGGAGTGGCATGCGAAGCTTGCGAGCGCTACTGTGGATTGCCGCGGCGGCCCTGTTACTTGCCGCATCCAGGCCGGAGCCGGAGTGGAAGGCTCTCTTTAACGGGAAGGATTTGACGGGTTGGAAGCACGTTGGCCCGGGCGAGATGACCGTGAAAGACGGGATGATCGTTACACACGGCGGGATGGGCCTCCTGTATTGGACGGGCGGAAAGATCGGGCATTGCCAGCTGCGGGTGGTCTACAAAATGCGCGATGTAAATGACAATTCCGGTGTTTTCATCCGCATTCCCATCGAGCCCCGCGAAGAGTGGATGCCGGTGAATTACGGCTACGAAGTGCAAATTGACAATCACCCCGAAGAAGGCGGCGAGGACGAGTATCACGTCACCGGCACGCTGTATTCGATGACGAAGCCGCTTGCCAAACCGGGGAAACCCGGGCCCGAATGGAATTCCTTGCTCATAACTCTCGACGGTCCGCACACCGTCGTCGAACTCAACGGCGTCAAGGTGACCGATTATCGCGAGGGTGATCCGGTTCCCCCCAAGAAACTTAAGTTTGAGCCGGAGCGCGGCCGGCGGCCCGACGAGGGCTACTTCGGATTGCAGAATCACAGTGACAAAGACGTCGTGTACTTCAAGGAAATCAGCATGCGGCCGTTGTCGTAAACCGCATCGCCATTTATCAAGCGCACCGAACGGAGAAAATCATGAGCCGAAAACCAATCACTCGCCGGACGTTCCTGCAATCCAGCGTGGCCACAACCGGCGCGATGGCCGCCGCGCCTGGCATCCTTCTGGAGCCGATGAAAATTCCCAATCTGTTGGAGGGGATGGCGCTCGAGCGCGTGCGTTTCGGAATCATCGGGATCGGCATGCAAGGCTCCGGCTTGCTGGCGACCGCCGTCGCCTTGCCCGGATTGGAATGCGTTGCGGCGTGTGATCTCTACGACGGCCGCCACACGCTGGCGCGGGAGCTCGCCGGGCCCGACATCCGGACCACGCGCCACTATCACGAGCTTTTGGAAAACAAGGAAATCGACTGCATTATCGCGGCGGTGCCGGACCACTGGCACAAGCAGGTGGTGGTAGATACGGTGGACGCGGGAAAGGATATCTACTGCGAAAAACCGATGTCCCACACCGCCCAGGATGGCGTCGAAATGGTAGCCGCCGCGAAGAAAACCGGCCGCATCGTGCAAATCGGCTCGCAGCGCGTGAGTTCGGTGGTCTGCGCCAAGGCCAAGGAACTTCTGGCCGGCGGAATCATCGGCAACCTCAATCTAGTGGAAGGCTCGCTGGGGCGCAACGATCCCACTGGCGCATGGGAGTATCCGCCGCCCACCGATCTCTCCCCGCAAACTTTGGATTGGGATACTTGGCTGGGCACGGCTCCCAAGCATGAATTCGACCCCTATCGCTTTGCCCGCTGGCGCTGCTGGAAGGAATATGGCACCGGCGTTGCCGGCGATTTGCTGGTACACCTCGTTAGCGGGATGAACTTTATGCTCGGCTGGAACGCGCCCCCCGCGCGCGCCACAGCCGCCGGGGGGATCCTGCGCTGGAACGATGGGCGTAACATGCCGGATGTCCAGGCGGTGATCTACGAATTTGGAAAATTCCCCGTCTACCTGCGTTTGAATCTGGGTTGCGAAACGCCGGAGGTGTACCGCTTCCAGGGCTCGAAGGGCATCCTTGAGGTCACGGAAACCGGCATCGCGTATTTTCCGCAAACCGGCGAAGACACTGGGCCGAGCTACTATGCCAAGAGCTTTCCGCATGCGATGCAGGAGGCCTATACCAAACATTGGGAGGAAGAACATATCCCGGCGCCGGGTAGAGAGCCGATTCTGGAGGGCTACACCTACAAAGGCGATTCGTGGGACGACCTTCGCCCGCACCTGTGGAACTTCTTCGAAGCCGTGCGTACGCGCAAGCCGGTGGTCGAGGACGCCGTGTTCGGGCACAACGCCGCGCTGGCCTGCCACATGGCCAATGAATCTTATTTTCGCCATGCCAGCGTGACGTGGGACGCGGCCAGCGGCGAGATCAAGGGATAACCTCGAACTCGGGTGCTGCCCCGGAACTAGCTGATGACGCCCCTGACGCTTCACGGGCCAAAGCTCGACCCAGTTGCGAGGGCTTACGTGGCGGTTGAAGCCGCCACCTACTGAAGAGAAATGCCAGGAAGTTTTTGGAATGCGATTCCAGGCTGGCACAAAAAAAGAGGAGGAGACGCATGTCCCCTCCTCTCAATGCTCCAGGCTAGCGTTAAGTCGCGAAACTATTTCACGCGATGAAACTCCACGTAGTCGCGGCCATGATAGAGGCGGTAGTTTCCGTCGCCGGATGCCGCCTCGAATTGCAATGGCGTCGGGCGCTTCATGGCGTCGTCCTTGGTCGAACTGACCTGAAGGACGTCGTTTGCTCCAAGATCCATCACCAGGAATTTATTGCTGTCGAGAAAACCGCAACCGTATGCGCCGGGTTTCAGCGTCTGCCCGCCAATTTCGATGGGCACTTCGTTGATCAGATAGGCCTGGTATTTTTCCTTGATGCCCGTGGAATAGCCGGAGCTGTCCACTAGCGCGGCCATAACCAGCAGCCCATCGGCATAGCGAACGCCGCCACTATTGCGCGCCTGCACCGTGGCGACCTGCCCGCGGAAAAAGACCGTCTCCGGGAACAACTTGTTGCCGACTTCCGCCGCTTTCAAAATAGCTTCTTTGCCCGCGGCGCCGGATGGTAGGCGAGCGACGGACAGGGTGACCCCAGCAAGGAGCGCGGCTGCCAGCAAAGCAAGGGATGAACGGAACTTCATAACACTCTCCTTTGGCGAATGAACGTTTGGATGGATCTTGCACTTCCGCATCCCCCGGGCCGCCAAAAAAGCTGCATCGGCATCAGGCTCGCCGGAAGCGAAAAGCGGAGCGTCTTTTCGATCTGGATGCTCGGGCGCTCGAACCGCCCGAAAACCTGTCCTGCCTTACGGTGTTTCCTATTGCTGCAGGTCAGATCACGGAGGAATGGTCGGGACGGCGAGATTTGAACTCGCGACCTCACGCACCCCAAGCGTGCGCGCTACCAGGCTGCGCTACGTCCCGACCGCCACGGCCCCGAAAAGGGCCGCAAACCTGATGAATCAACGGTATCACTTGCCTTCGAAGAGCGTCAAGAAACTGCGCAGGGCATCGCGCAAGTCCAGGAGCATTTTGCGGTTCAGCTGCACGGCCTCGCCTTCGCCTTCGGAAACATTCGCCGCCGTGGAGAGCTGCTCCACTGCCGCTTCCAGGCCCGCGCCGTTTTGGAGATCACGCAGATGGCGCCGGACGCCCGCGAGCGTGAGTCCCTCGTCGTAGAGCAGCCGCTTGATCTTCCCGATGAGGTCCAGGTCTTGCTGGCGATAGAGGCGGTAGCCGGCGGGACTCTTCAGCGGCGCCAGCATGGGCAATTCTTCTTCCCAGTAGCGCAGGACAAACGGGGGCACGCCGGTCAAGCGACTGACCTCACCGATGCGGTAAAACCGCTCGTCCTGGCCTTCGGAAATCCCGGCTGAAGCAGCGGTGCTCATTTTGCTTCGCGGCAAGCAAAACTGCTGCCGTATCGGTGTGAGTGTAGCAGAAGCGGTATCCGCCAGCTACAGCACTTGCCTCATTCTTCAGGGTTTCCCTGTGAACGCTCGCCGCGCTTCCGCAGCCGCTGGACAAAGCGCACCGGCGTCCCTATAAAGTTCCACCTCGCGCGTAACTGATTTTCCAGGAAGCGCTCGAAGCTGAAATGCAGCGGCTTTTTCTGGTTCGTGAAGAGCAAAAAGACGGGCGGCGCCACTTTCGCCTGCGTGAGGTAGTAAATCTTTACCGGCCGCGCCTTCGGGGTGCTTGCGCGGCCCAAATCCACGTCCTCTTTCAGCCAGCGATTCAATTCGCCGGTGGAGATTTTGCGTTTCCGCGCCTCGGCTACCTGGTCAATCAGATCGTAGAGCTTTTCCGCGCGCTCACCGGTTTTGGCCGAAAGGAAAATGATCGGAGCGTAGCTCAGGAATTTGAACTTTTCTTTCACCATTTTTTCGTAGTCGAGCAGCAGCTGTCCCTTGTCAATTGTTTGCGGCCCGGCGGTGCGCTTTTCCCGGCCTTTGGTGGTGCGAGCAGCTGCATTTTCCGCGCGCTGCGCGGCTTCCACGGCCAGATCCCATTTGTTCACCAGGATAATCACGGAGCGGCCGGACTGTTCGGCATAGCTGGCGATGGTCGCGTCGCCCTGGGTCACGCCCATCTCGCCGTCAATCACCAGCAAGGCGACGTCGGCGCGCTCGAGGCCGCGGCGCGCCATCACCACGCTCAACTTTTCCGCCACCAGCGTGGTTTTGCCCTTGCGCCGAATGCCGGCCGTGTCCACAAAGCGATAGATGCGGCCGTTGCGAGTTACATCCGTGTCCACGTTGTCCATCGTAGTACCCGGGATGGGCGAGACGATCGAGCGCTCTTCGCCCGCCAGCCGGTTCAACAACGTGGATTTCCCCACGTTGGGCCGTCCGATGATGGCGATCTCTACTTCTTTCTGGCATTCCACTTGTTCGGCAACGGAGTGGCCCTTGACCTCTGCGAGCGCCGCGTCCAGTAAGTCGTCCACGCCGGTGCCGTGCTCGGCGGCGATGGGAAAGACCGGAACGCCCAGTTGATAAAAGGCCGCGGCATTCGGTTGCTGCAGCTGCGAGTCCACTTTATTCACGGCGACCACGAACGGTTTCCCGGTGTTGCGCAGGTGGCGGGCAAGTTCTTCGTCCAGCGGGGTCAGGCCGGCCTGGCTGTCCACCACGAGTACCAGCAGCGACGCATTTTGGATGGCGACGCTGGCTTGGCGAAAAATCTCCGAAGGGATCAAGGCTTTGTCGTCAGGGACGATACCGCCGGTGTCCACCACTTCCAGGACACGACCCTCCCACTCGGTCTTTCCGTACATGCGGTCGCGGGTGATGCCGGGCTCATCTGTGACGATGGCGCGGCGCGTACCGGTCAGGCGGTTGAAGAGCGTGGACTTGCCCACGTTGGGCCGTCCAACGATCACCAGCGATGGAAGTTTGCCGTTCATTGTTGTTTCGCCGCGCTACGGCCGGGTTCCCCTCGCAAAACTCAATCTTCCAATCTACCCCATCCGTTCCGAACTAGCGAGGCCGCTGACCGCGCGGCGCTGGATGTGGCCTGAATCATCTATTTCTCGTGCGCGGTTCCCCTTATACCTAAAATAGAAACTTTTCCTCTCGAAAAACTTGCTTCTCCCGCCCGCTCTGAGTATGTTCTTTACCAATATTCCAAGGTGCCCCAGGGCGCTTCTTCGGGGAAAGTGTCCGCATCACACTCGGGGTTTCGAGATGACTTTTGCATCGAATTAAGGAGCAGCTGATGAACAGGTCTATCCATTGCCTGCGCGCCCTCGTGTTCGCCGCAACCTTGTTTCTCTTTCTCTCGGGAGGCAACATGTTTGCGCAGACTTTCCGCGGCACAATTTTGGGCGCCGTTTCCGACTCCTCGGGAGCCGCGGTTCCCGGCGCCACGGTGACGATCAAAAATCTGGATACGGGCCTGACCCGTACGGTCAGCACATCGGAGGACGGCAGCTACTCCGCGCCGGAATTGCCGATCGGCAATTACAGCGTCTCGGTCGAGAAGGCTGGCTTCAAGGTCGGCGTGGTCACCGGCATCAAGGTGGAAGTATCCAAAGAGAGCCGCGTGGACGTGACGCTGCAGCCGGGGCAGATTGCGCAGACCGTGGAGGTGCAGGGCGAAGCTCTGCCGATGGTGGAGTCCACCTCGGATACGCTGGGCGGCATCGTGGAATCGAAAATTGTGACGACGCTACCCGTGAACGGGCGCGACTACCAGAAGCTTATCTTCCTGGTCCCCGGCGTCACCGGCTCTCCCGACCAGATTACCGATTCCCCTGGCTCGTTCGGCATCTTTTCGGTGAACGGGGCGCGCGGTCGCTCCAACAATTTCCTGCTCGACGGCACGGACATGAACGATGGCTACCGCAACGACCCGGCCATCAACGAAGCGGGCGTGTTCGGCACTCCCGCGACGATTCTGCCGGTGGAAGCGATCGCCGAATTGCACGTGGCCTCCAACTTCGAGGCGGAATACGGGCGCAGCGCGGGCGCGGTGGTCAACGTGGTGACCAAGAGCGGGACGAACGATTTGCATGGCTCGGTATTTGAATTTTTCCGCAACAACGTGATGGATGCGCGGAATTACTTCAACGACACGACACTCCCACAGAATCCGTTTCACAACAATCAATTTGGCGGATCGCTTGGCGGCCCGATCATCAAGGACAAGACCTTCTTCTTCATCGACTATGAAGGTCTGCGCGAAGTGGGTGCACAGTCCACGCCATCCTGCGTTCCAACGCAAAGCGACATCCTTGCCAACGCTCCGACCCCCGGGGACTTGACTTCGATTAATCCTGTGGCCGCCACGATTCTGGCGCAAAAAGGCTGGCCGACCCCCAATGGCACCGGGTCTTGTCTCGACGGCACGGCGGTGAATGGGTTCAACACCGTGCTTGCGACGCCGTTTTCCAACAACGTCAACGGCGGCATCATCAAGGTCGATCACAATTTCAACAAGGACAATCTCCTCACCGGCCGGTATTTCATTGGCGATAGCGAACAGAGTTTTCCGCTCGCCCTGGTTGGCGGGGGGGCGCTGCCGAACTACAACACGTTCACTCCAACCCGCGTGCAGCTCGTTTCCATTTCGTTTGTCTCCGTTCTGAGCCCATCCATGGTGAACGAGGCGCGCGTCGGCTGGAACCGCTTCGCCGAGGGTTTTTACCCGGAAGACCGGCACTTCGACCCGTCTTCGATCGGGCTTGACACCGGCGCGACCGCCGCCGATTTTGGCATGCCGCGCATCGACGTGGGATCTTTTCCGCAACTTGGCGCCAGCTCCACCAACCCGCGGAACCGCGTGGACTCCAACTGGCACTACATTGACAACATTTCGTGGAAGCACGGGAAGCACGACATCAAGTTCGGCTACGAGTTCCGCCGCACGAGCGTGTCGCAGAATTTCGATTCCTACTTCCGCGGCCGGTTGAATTTCGACACCCTGGGGGACTTCCTGGGAGGCACGCCGGACAGCGCCCTGCAATATTCCGGCGACTCCAACCGCAACACATTTGAAAACTCCCACGCGATCTACCTGCAGGACAGCTACCGGTGGTCCAGCCGGGTGACCCTGAACCTGGGTTTGCGCTACGACTATTACGGGATTATCCAGGAGAAGCACGGCAACTTCACGAATTTCGACCCGCTGACCGGCGCCGATATTTACGTCGGCCAGGGGCGGCTCTATCAACCGGACTACAACAACGTGGCGCCGCGCGTCAGCGTTGCCTGGGATGTCACTGGGCATCAGAAGACCGTGGTCCGCGCGGGCTACGGGATTTTCTATGACGCGTATTCCCAGGACATGTTCCTCGGCCATCTGCCCTGGAACAGCTATTTCGATCCCGGCGCGGCCTATTCCGGCTTCGGCCCGAACCCGATTTCTTACTCCAATGCCAGCGGCTTTGCGATGGGCGAGGGGCCGCTCTTCGGATTTTCCTCAAACATGTATGACCGCTTTGGCGTGGACCAGAACATGCGCACGCCGTACATGGAGAACTACAACCTGAACGTGCAGCAGCAACTGACGCAGAAGATGACGCTGCAGGTCAGCTACGTGGGTTCGCAGGGGCACAAGCTGCTGCGTTTCCGCGACTTGAATCAGCCGACGCTGGCGATGATTCAGGCGTACAACTACAACGAGAATGGATGCTGCACACCGGGGGCGTTGTTGGGCGATGGCGGCGGCGGGATTTATTACAACTATGAAGAGGCTTCGGGAAATTCCACTTACAACTCGCTGCAAGCCAGCTACCGGATTGACAACTGGCACGGGTTCACGTCCACGTTGAACTACACCTGGTCGCATTCGATCGACGATTCGAGCGACGGCGAAGACTACGTTCCGAACGCGGCGCAGCCGGACAACAGCCAGGCGCCGAACAGCGGCAACCGCGGCAATTCCAACTTCGACGTCCGGAATCGCCTCGCCTGGAACTTTGTCTACGAAATCCCGAACGACCCAAGCAGCAGCATGAAACTTCTGCGCAACGGCTGGGGGTTCAGCGGCACAGTCACCGTTCAGTCGGGCCAGCCGTTCCACTTGAATTACAACTTTGAGGACGACTACAACGGCACCGGCGAATTCTTCGCCCGCCCGGATGTGGTCGGTCCGATCGTCTATCACCAGAGCGATCCCAATAATTTCCTGCAGCTTTCTTCCTTTGCTGTCCCTTGCACCTTGGATGGCGCGGGCACATCCGCGCAGAACTGCATCCTGATCAATCCCGCGACCGGGGCCGATTGCACTGCGTCCGGAATCGGGCCCAACTGCATCAACTCGATGCATTTTGGAAGCGAGGGACGCAATTCGCTCATCGGTCCGCATTTTCGCCAGTTTGACTTTTCCATCTTCAAGCGGACACAACTGACCGAACGGTTGAACATGGAGCTCCGCTTCGAAGGCTACAACCTTTTCAACCATCCAAACTTTGCCAGCCCCTATCTGCCGAACTTTATCGCGGACGCGGCGCCCAATGGGATCAATCCCGATGGGACATCCGCTGGCGCGCTACATCTGACGGCGACGGGCGATGTCGGCATCGGCTATCCGTTCCTGGGAAGTGGTGGCCCGCGCAGCCTGCAGATTGCCGCGAAGTTCACCTTCTAACTCCGCCAGTTTTCTTGGCAGTGCCCGAAGGCCCCGGTCGCCCAGCCCGGGGCCTTCGGCGTTTCAGGGGCATTCATCCGAATCGCAGTGCCGAAGAATGGGACACCACCCCACAGTCGATCCCCTTCGCCAAAACATGCAATTCCTGCAACTGAGGCAAATGCAGG
>DATIXE010000063.1:0-7254 GCA_035518915.1 Candidatus Eiseniibacteriota bacterium | reverse complement strand
AGAAAGTATTACGTTTTTATGACGTTCGGCCGGACGAGAAAACGGAAAGACCGCAAACCGTCTGTAACTAGTTGAACAGGAAGGAGAATTTGGCTCCCCGGGCTAGATTCGAACTAGCAACCCTTCGGTTAACAGCCGAATGCTCTACCATTGAGCTACCGGGGAACGGTTGAGGCAGGTACAAATTGTTACCTGAAAAGTTTATCGGACACCCGCCAGGGTGTCAACGAAGCGCCCATTACCTGATTTTTTTCGGCGGATTGTTTACCGTTTAGAAATGGAAAACTACCCCCGTGCTGGCCTGGAAATTGTTCTGGTTCTGGTCCCAGAATCTCGTATACACGTAATCGACCTCGGCGCGCAGCGACAAGCGCGAATTCACTCGGTAATCGACTCCGCCGCCGCCAGTCGCCGAAAGCGCGCTCCGACTGCCTGCCGCCGTTTGCGGCTGCAGGTGCGCGCCGCCAATAATCGCATGCACCCAGGGCTCCCACTGGGCCTTCCGACCGCCGATACGAAAGCCGCCTCCGCCTTCAAAAAACTTCACGTGATTGTTGTCGCTCGGCGGCGGCCCGAACGCGGTCACCAGGTTGCCCTCCAGCGCGAACCAGCTGTTCGTGTAATAAGTGATCGTCGTGTTTACGCCCACGATGCTGGCGTCCAGCACGCTTGATTGAAATCTCAAAAATTCCACGCCCAGCCCCAATTGCCAGCGGTAGTCGTCCCGTTCGCCAAAAACGAATTTGGGTCGCGGCACGGGCGCCGCTGGCATTGCCGCCGGTTCCGGACCCGCGGGCGTCGCCGCAGAGAGGTGAAAGGCGTCGCTGCTTGTGGTGTCGAAAAGTGTAGTTTGGGCGGCCGAGCTGTTCTCGAACGAGGCGGTGTTCTCCCATGCGGTTCCTGACGCTGCCGCACTGCTCGTCGCCTGCGCATGGATCGTGCCGGCAGCCAGCAACACGATAGCCATTCCCAAGATTGGCTTCCTCATACCCGTTGTCCTCCGCCTCTTCTGTCAGCGCCCCCACGGCGCCGCGGCGTTTTTCCCAGAGCCAAGAATCATAACCCGCGCGTTCAAAAATTGTTCACCAAAATAGCCGGGCGGATCTCGGCGCGAGCCAGGCCACACTACTATATCGCAGAAAGTGGCGATGGGGAGAGGGAGATGACGCGCCGGCACCGAAAGGGTCAGCTTGCCGCGCGCGCTCGTTCCGGCCCGCTCGGGGCCGTTGTGTTACTGCGTTAGTGAATAGTTGTGTATGCCCGAGCCGAACGAAAGGCCCGCGCCGGCCACCTGCGGCACCCACCAGAAACGCCGCAACATTGGGTTCCGGCTGGTCATCATCCGGCGTCCCACGTAATCCATGATCACCGGGCTTACCTGCGTGGCCGCGTAAATCGCGTTCGAGTGCGCAAACGGCCGCAGGAAGGGATCCGCCTCCGAACCGTAGTTCCCCGAAATTGCCCGCCGCGTCGACCACGCGTCAAACCCTGCCGCGCTGTGGCTCACGGCCATGAACGTATACCAGAGCTTCTTCTGCCGAGGCGTCGGCATCGGCCGCTCCAGTGCCGGCTTGACCGGCGTACCGGGAAAAGCCTTCATGGACGGATCGGCGGATTCCGCCACGACTTCGGCCTTGGGTTCCGGAGCGCTCGGGAGTGCTTCTCGATTTGAGATCGTTTTCGGCGCTTCGCCACCCGCTCGAGCCGCGATCACCGGGTCGCTGGTCACGGGCTTAGCCGAATCGCTTGCGGGCATCCAAAGCAGGAGCAGGGCTGCGGAAAGTATCACAAACCACCTCAGTGCTGCAGGCCGGGGTAGGGGTCCGGTGTTCTGCAACGATGACCATTAAACTGTACTTAGGGTCAGGTGTCACTGGCCCGTTGGTCACAATCCAGCTAGTACCAATGGCCGGGACTTTTGGGCCCCTCAAGTAAATTTTGCGTTGCCTCCCTTTTCATTTGCCGCGCGTCCCTTCCCCCGGAATCGTGGCCGCCTCCCGGACCACTCACTTTAGACAACTCGAATCGTCCCACCGATGGCATACGAAATGCTCCTCCCCAGTCCCGTAGAGGGGGCATGAGCGCAGCGACGCCAGAGCCGCGCACCGCGGTGATGATCCTCGTGGAGGCCACCTGGGAGGACCAAAACGGAACAATCCAGTCGGTGCCAGCCAGGATGGAGAACCGCTCCGCCCACGGCGCCTGCATCCGCCTCAGGGCCAGGATCGCCGTCGGTTCTCAGCTCCATATTCAGTCGCACCGTGAACAGTTTTCGGGAGTTACCCGTTACTGCAGGACGGAGGGCAAAGACTTTGTGGTCGGCATCCAGAGGGACAAAGTGTATCGCCCTCTGATGAAAGCGCCGCCGCCGGTGGTTGTGCCAGATCGGGAACCGCCGCCAACGAAAAAGCCGTCAGCCGTGAAGCCTGCGCCTAGGCCCGAGGCGCGAAGGAGCAGAGAAACTGTCCCGGCCAGAAACACCCGGCACGTCGATACGCCGATTGCGGAACGCTTGACCGTGAGGGAACCGTCTCCCCCTCCGGCCCCTCGGCAGCCCCTGGCTCCCGAGCGCCCAGCGGAAGCGCTGCCGCCCGTCGCCATCACGGCGGCCAAACAGGAATTTGAGCGAAAGCCAGCGAGGAAGGAAAGAAAATTTATGAAACTCAAATGGTTTGCAGGGAATGAAGAGGAACTCCTCAGTGCCAATGGAAACGGCGCGCCGCCGAGCGAACCGCTCACTCGCGCCCCGGAAGCTCCTCCGCGCGGTGAGCCCCGCGCCACTCCCAAGTCTGCTCCCGCCGCCGCAGCCGAAAACTCCGCTGGCTACCAGGCCGAATTGCTGGCCATGGACGATATCTATCGCGCCGCCGGGATCACCAGCCCCCGCCGCGGTTACAGCATCAGCAAGGTCGTCGAAATGATCCGCAGTGAGCACATGCGCGGGCTTTCCAGGGAAATGCGCCGCGCCGCTCTCCTGATGGCTCTCGACGCCGCCGGCGTTTCCGTGGACGACGTCCTCCAGGACGCCAAGGTCCGCCAGGAAGCCATCGAAGCCTACGCCGCCGAGCAGCGCAAACACGCCGAAGCGCAGTGGGCCCGCAAGGCCGAGGAAAATATCCAGATCCAGGCCGAGCTCGAGCAGGTCAAGGCCCTCTATGCCGAACGCATCCGTCGCAATCTCGACGGCATCGCCCGTGAAAAAGCCACCTTCGGCAACTGGCTCAAGCTCAAGGAACAGGAAATCCAGGGCATCTCCGAAGCCGTCGAGCAGGTCCTCAAACCTCCTCCCGCACCCGACGCCCAATCCGATCCCCTACTCTCCGTAACCCCAACCAGCGTCTCCGGCAAACCCGTCTAAACCAGCAGTCCGCTCTCGCGTTACTGTCGCTCAATCCTTGCGCAAGTTTTTATCTTCCTTGCTCATCCCGCCTGCCCCGAGCGAATCCGAGGGGACCGAAGGCCAGCGTTGTTTGCTGGCCGCAGCGGAGGGACTCTGGCTACCAAAGATCCGCACACTAGGCTCTGTGGTTCGTTCGGCAGATGCTCCACCAAATACAAGATCTCGATGGCCTGTTCTTTGCGTCATGCAAAGGGTGGTCCATTCTTCGTCCCACATCTTCACCGCCTGCGCAAATACTCTGCTGGGGTCATCACCACCACTCCGCTTACTCGCTTCCCGAAATATGCCCCAAAATGACGCCCATCTCCCGTGATCAGGTGCATCGCCCTTGCAGCAATCGCCGCTGCCAGAATCGGCCGATCCTTCTCTGGCATGCGCACCGCCGTCGGGAAGTTGGTGTTGCAATGAGACCAAGAAGGCTTGGGCTTTCTGCGATTGATAAGCGTGAGATTTGGAGTCGATGGAAGGAGTTAGACGGCTTACACCTCAGGCCCTTCCTGTAAACCTGTTCGGACAAGTGCTGTTTCTCGCTTATCTGCTAGTGGAACCGTGACCGAACTGTTAGTGCGCTAATTGTGTTGCGACAAATGCCAAGCGTTGCTAGTCTGAGCCAATTAACCCATCCGCTTGTCAAAGCAGAAAAGGAACAACCAGTGGGAAGTCAAATCTTCTCGTTAGGTGCGAGTTTCCTTTTGCTCTTTGGTTCGCTCCAATCACTGGTTGCAGTTGAATCTCAGGATGCAGCAAAGCAAGCAGCTCAGACAAATGATGCGGAAAAGAGTCTTCAACCTGGCCAGTACGTCCTCCAAGATGGCACTCCTGTTCTCCTTACGCTCAGCCGAAACGTGTCGTCAGCGGACGCACACGTCGGTGATTCAGTCGGTTTTGAAGTTCTCGAAAATGTTGCCGTAAACGGGATTCTGGTGATTCCAAAAGGCTCTGTCGCGGTAGGCACTGTGACGGAAGCTCAGTCAAAGCGGCGTCTGGGCCGCGCTGGAAAGCTCGAGATCGTATTGGATTACGTGCGTCTGGCTGACAACCGCAAAGCGGCCATTCGTGCGGTCAAGGGCGCAAAAGGTGATAGTCACGTTGCGGGGATGGCAGCCGGAATCGTTGCTACGGGCGTTCTATTCTTCCCGGTCGCACCGTTGTTCCTCCTGGTCAAGGGCAACGACGTCACAGTTCCGAAGGGCGCTGCATTGGCGGCATATGTGAATGGCGATGTCCGGTTGGAGTCAAGTAAGTTTGGTTCTGCCATGGCGCAAACGGCCTCGCCATTGTGGATGCTCCAAAGCGTGCACGTTGTTGGAGACAGCCTAGACAGCTTCAAAAGGACCTGTGTCATCGTCTCTGCGAGCGGGGACTACCATCGTGAGGAACGAAAGCAAGTCCCTGCGGGTGTGCGCGCCGGATTTGAATGGGTACCGCCCAAGGTCTTCGAGACGAAACTACCTCCGGCCCACCTCGATGCGCTCCGGGCGATTCTCGCAACTCCGGAGCTCGATTCCATGAACGGCGTTGTTGGATTCAAGGGAAGCCTGGGGCCTAAGTTGGTGTTTGACCCGCAAGGACCCGTAAGGCCCAATGAGGACATCGAATTCGTCACTATCGCGGTCGCACGGGGGTCTAATGAGCCGCAGCTATTTGAACTCGCGGATATTCCTGTGGCACGTCAGCAAGAGCCGGTGAGCGAACTCCTGGACTGGGTCAAAGGAGCGGAACACCTCCAACAGGAGCGCTTGTTGGCATCTCAAGCCAACGACTGTTCAGCCCCAATCGCTACCGGCAGTTCTTCCGTGGGCGGAGCTCCGATGGCCACCGGCGTGTCACTTCCGAAGGCGATCTTCGCGCCCGAGCCTCAGCTCCCACCTAACATACCTAAGCCGCAGCCAGTCGGGATCCAACTGCTGATTAATCCAGATGGAAGCGTGGCAAAAGTTTCTTTGGAAGGCCGACCTAGCCCGGAAATTGCGCAAATCGTTCTTAACACTGTGAGTAAATGGAAGTACCAGCCGGCGAGGCTTCTGGGCGTGCCCATTGCAGACACAGTGCATCTCAGGGTTTTTGAATTCCGCGACAAGTAATTTGGCAATCTGGAAGAGCCGACACTAAGAGCGGAAACAAAAGTCGACCTGAGAAGTCTCGGTAGGCAAATCGGAAAAGCGGAGGCTAGTACCCACTTCGGCGGTTACCGCCTTAATCGGGACTTGAGCGAACGCTTAAGAGCGTAAGGTATGATTGCTCCCAGTGGAAACCGACGACAATTTTTCCTCAACACCTCCGGACCGCAATCGTGTCGCTGCACGAGCCTTGGTGTTGGCAGCAGTAAGTTGTCGAGGAATGATTGAAAAAGACGCAGAGAAACCAGGGGCGGACAAGTTTCGTGAGAGTGTCATCGGTTGGCTTGACACTGTTGGGGCGGCGAACGAATTGGAGCCCGCCGAGTACACGCTTCTTTCGACCCCGCTGGGAAAACTCGACCCCAGGGCAAAAATCAACGCAGGTTGGCAATCCGAAGGAATGCTAGTGCTAGCGTGGGCCCTCGTTTGTGCGGAATCTCCTGCATTATTCCAAGAGTGCGATGCTATTGACATTGCCCATCGCATGGGCTTTCTGGATGACCGTCGGAAGAGTGTCTTAGACAATCCTCAATTGCGTGATTCGGCCATAATCGAACAGTGGGGCGACACGTATTTGACCCTACATTGGCGTTTGAGACAGTTTTCTTCAACGCCTGAGCCAATAGATTTTGTTACGTATGTATCTGAATGCACGGGGGGTCCACTTCGCTTGGACGGACTTGAAATTATTGACAGGGACCTCGCAGTTGACGGGGTACGTATCGACAAACTCGAATATCCCCGCTTTCGCCAAGCGCTCAGCATCACGCAGGAGCGACATCAAGCTTTCAATTGGCTCCTCGGACTTGAGCCTGTCTATTCGAGAGTGACGACCGATACCTGACAGTCAACTCCCGGGAACTCGCGAAATCGGAAAGGTTCCGGTTAGTACTTTAAGTTTCCGATTTCCGCGTTACCCAGGACTCAAGTCTTTGGATGGCATCGAATTACGATAATTTCCGGATTGCCGGCGAGATTCGCTTCTGTGCTACCCTAGCCTCGTTTTTCCGGGGCCAAACGTCACTTCGGTGAAAGCAGGTAAAGTATGGCCACGATGGTGTCGCGGCAAACGCTGCGCTCCGACGACATTTTCTTCCCCGCAATGACGGTGCTCATCCTCGGAATCGTCGTCACAGGCTTCGCGAAGAGCTACTTCCTCGCCGGCATGTTCCGCGCCAAGCTGCCCAATGCCCTGGTGCACATCCATGGGGCTCTCTTCGTATCTTGGATCTTTCTCCTGCTCATTCAGGCTTCGCTGGTAGCCGCGCATGGAGTGAAGTGGCACATGACGCTCGGCACGCTTGGCTTCATCCTGCCGCCGCTTATGGTCGTCATCGGGGCGCTTACCCTATTTGATTCTATCCGCCGCAATCAACTGGACATACCGCCGGAGCTACTACTGATCGGCGACCTCGAGAACCTGCTTCTCTTCATCGTGCTTATCTCGTGGGGTATCCTCGCACGCCGCGACGCCTCCTCCCACAAACGTCTCATGATCCTTGGCACACTTGCCCTTATGGGTCCTGCCATTGATCGCTGGCAGTTCGGCATAATAGTCACCCTCGGCGTCATCCTCACCCTACCGTTGTTGGTTCTCGTCTACGATCTCTGGTCGCTACGGCGTGTTCATCGCACCACGGCGGTCGCATATGCCATGATCGCGGCGGCGATGTTGACGGTGATTCCTGTCTCGAAACTGGCGTTCTGGCATCAATGGGTCGTCTGGATTCGCCA
>DATIXE010000062.1:0-2665 GCA_035518915.1 Candidatus Eiseniibacteriota bacterium | reverse complement strand
GCCGGTTTCGTCAGCAGCGCGAACGATGGTGGCAACGTCGAGGGGCTTGACGGTGTGGACATTGACGATGCGCGATTCGATGCCATATTCCTCTTTGAGCAGCCAGGCCGCGCGCATGGCCTCGGGAACCATAGGGCCGCAAGCGATGATGGAAACGGGAGCGTGTTCGTTGTGGTAGCGCGTGCCGAGGAAGGTATCGAAGGCGTCGGCGAAACGAGGGGCCTGGCCGCGATAACGGATCACGTTGGCGACAGCAAATTCGTAAGGCGTGTCGGGAGTGGTGACAACGGGAGTCGCTTCGCGTGCGAAACGCAGATAACACGGCCCGTCGAGGGAGAGAAGGGAGTGAATGGTGGCGCGTTCCGTTTCGAGGGAGTCGCACGGGACGACAACGTTCATGTTTGGCAGGACACTGGTCAGTGCGATTTCCTCGAGGGCCTGGTGAGTAGCGCCGTCGGGACCAACGGAAATGCCGCCGTGGGCGCCGGCGATCTTGACGTTGAGGTTGGAGTAGCAGATGGTGGTGCGAATCTGATCCCAGGCACGGCCTGACGCGAAGACGCCGTAGGTGCCGGTTACGGGAATGAGACCGTCGCGAGCCATACCGGCGGCAACGCTCATCATGTTCTGTTCGGCGATGCCGACACTGAAGACGCGGTTGTTGCGCTCGGGATGTTTGGCTTCAAAGTCGGTGATGCGGATGGAACCGGAAATATCGGCGTGAAGCGTGACCACGCGGGGATCTTCTCCTGCTTTTTCAAGGCCGCGGCCGAAACCCATACGCGTGGGATCCATATCGACTTTCATGGAATCGCGCGAGTTCCACCAGAACTCGTGGGCGAACTCAGGAATGCCGTCCTTCGCTTTTTTGGCGACTTCCCTGGCATTCGAGGCAGCGCGGGAGAGCAAGGCATCGACGCGATCACGGGGAACATCGGGCGTGAGAAGCTCGGCGAGGGCTTTTTCAAACTGGTCTTTCTTGGGAGCGGTGCCGTGCCAGGAGGCCTGGTTCTCCATGAAGGAGACGCCCTTGCCCTTGATGGTTCTGGCGAGGATGACGGAGGGCTTGTTGGCGACTTTCTGGGCGGAGGCGAAGGAGTCGAGAAGCTGCGGGATGTCGTGGCCATCGCAGTGGATGACGTTCCAGCCGAAGGCGGCATATTTTTCCGCGAGCGGCTGAACGTTCATGACTTCTTCGACCCAGCCATCAATCTGCAGGCGGTTGACGTCGATGACCGCGCAGAGATTGCCGAGCTTGTAGTGACCCGCGGACATGGCCGCTTCCCAGATGCTGCCTTCCTGCTGCTCCCCGTCGCCCATGATGACGTAGACGCGAGAAGCAGCGCCGCGAAGTCTGAGCGCCAGCGCGTTGCCGACCGCGGCACCCAATCCCTGGCCAAGAGAACCGCTGGAGATTTCGACTCCGGGAACTTTGAGCCAGTTGGGATGGCCTTCAAAAGGCGAGCCGAGCTGACGAAGCAAGACAACATCGTCGAGGGGAAAGTACCCTGCACGGCCGAGCGCGACGTAGAGGGCCGGAGCTTTGTGTCCTGCGGACCAGAAAACGCGGTCGCGCTGGGGCCACTTGGGATCGGAAGGATCGTGATTGAGCACATTGAGGTATAGGGCGGCGGCGATGTCGATGACCGAGAGGGTCCCGCCCGGGTGGCCGGAGCCAGCGGCGTAGATCGCGGTGAGGTTGATCGCGCGCATTTCCGCAGCAGCGGCTTTTAATTGGTCTGGCGATAGGTGGGGGCCGCGGCGTTCAGCTTGGGGAGGCATCGAGATTGCTCCTAGGCCTTCGGCTGGGCAAATTGACCCACCTTGAGGGGGCATTTGCCATCGCCGAAGGGAGAACAAGCGAGAGGGGAGCCGCACCGGGGTCCCTGCGCTTGTTTGTATAATCTGTTTAAGATAAGCATCATCAATCAGTTACAGGCGACAAGGGAGCCCGCAGCCGGTGCAGTGAACAACAGGCTGTGACGAGGTCACCTTTAACATGGGGTAGTAATGCACGAGAGCGGCCAGAAATCCGAGCATCCGAGTCCAAAAATGGGTGGGTAATTCCGTCTGGGCTGGGGCAGGTGAGCTCTGCGGCAAGGGGCAGAGGGTGGGGCACACAAAACGCCCGGGAATGACCAGTGGCGGACGAATCCGAGGTCGTGCTCTAAGCCGGGAGGGGCTTGAGGCGGGCGGAGAAGTGCCGGAGGAAGGGAGCCTGGTGGACGATTTCGTAGCCGGGTATGGTGTGACGGCGGCGCCAGACGTCGAGGATAACTTCGACGACGTATTCGATATGACTTTGCGTGTAGACGCGGCGAGGAATGGCCAGTCGCACCAGATCCATGGCGGCATGTTCACCGAACATCAGCGTGCCGATTTCAACGGAACGGATGCCACCTTCCAGATAGAGTTCGTTGGCGAGAGCGACGCCGGGCAATCTGGAAAGCGGGATATGCGGAAGGAAGGCGCGGGCGTCGAGATAAATCGCATGGCCTCCAGGGGGCTGGACGATCGGAACGCCTTCGCTGGAGATGTGATTGCCGAGGAAAGCTGTGGAGGCGATGCGGTACTTGAGATAGTCCTCGTGGAGCGCTTCCTGAAGACCAACAGCGATGGCGTCGAGGTCGCGTCCGGCGAGACCGCCGTAAGTGGGAAATCCTTC
>DATIXE010000061.1:0-55499 GCA_035518915.1 Candidatus Eiseniibacteriota bacterium | reverse complement strand
CGCCGCCGTCGACGTTGATGGACTGGCCGACCATGGCGCTGGACATGTCCGAGCATAGGAACAGCGCGGCTTGCGCAATTTCCATCGCAGTTTGTCCGCGGCCTTGCAGCAGGGAACTCAGGAATCCTTTCAGCTGCTCCTCCGGGCTGATATTTAGTTTTTTGGCGAGAGTGTTGCCAAGTTCCTGGCTCATTTCCGTTTCCGTCACCGGTCCCGGACAAATCGCATTCACACGCACGCCGTTGCGCGCCGCCTCGGCGGCCATGTAACGCGTCAGTCCCAGCAGTCCTGCCTTTGCCGCGGCGTACGCCGAACCCCACGAAAAGGCGGCCTTGGCCGATAAGCTCGAAATATTCAGAATCACGCCGGACTTTCGCGCGTACATTCCGGGCAGCGCCAGTTGGCTCAGCTGAAACGCCGCGCGCAGATGCACCGCAATCACCTTGTCGAACTCTTCGAGCGGATAGTCTTCCACCGGCACCACCGGTCCGTAATGCCCGCCGTTGTTGACCAGGATGTCCACGCGCCCCAAATGCTGCACGGCCTCGGCAAAAACGCGCGCGCAATCCGCCTCCCGCCCCAAATCGCCTGCCACATAGACGGCCTTGCCGCCATCCGCAGCAATCTCCTTCGCCACTGCCGCCAACTGGCTGCTGGTACGCGCGGTCAAAAACACCGTCGCGCCTTCCCGCGCAAACAGCAGCGCGATCGCGCGGCCGATGCCGCGTCCCGAGCCAGTTATTAGAGCGACTTTATTTTCCAACAGCATCAGCGCGACCCACCGGTGCAGGTTCTGGTTTTTACTGCGGGGAGAAAATCGGCCGGGACCGGCTCTTTGCCGGTCGATTCCGGCAGAATGTCCCATGCCGTCATGGTCACGATCAGACTTTCCTTGGGATACACCATCAACTTTTGACCGCCGAAACCCCGGCACATCCAGACGTATTCGCTGGCATCCGGTAGTTCGGACAACCACCACTTGTAACCATATTTGAATTGCCGTTCGTCGGTTTGGATGTAAGGCGCAAGAGATTCCTTCACCCAGGCGCTGGAAACAATCCGCTGGCCATCCCACATGCCATCGTGCAGATACAAATAGCCGATTTTTGCCAGGTCGCTGCCGTTGAGATACAAGCCGCCTTCGGTATCCACAACTCCCAGATAGGTGCGTTTCCACTGATGGCGGATGCCCAGCGGCGCGAACAAATATTTTTCACCGTAGTCGTCAATGTCCTGCCCGGTTTCTTTCTGAAAGATGTAAGCGAGGAGTTCGGTTGCCCCGCTGCTGTAGTTGAATACTTTTCCGGGTTCGGCGGCCATGGGCTTGTCGATCACGTACTGCACCCAATCGTCGGTTGCCTCCATCAAGCTGGAATCGCTACGCGGATCGTCGTACGGGACATCTTCCTCATGCCATTCCAGCCCGGCGGTCATGGTTAGCACGTCGCGCAAAGTCATGCGGCGTTTGCGGTCGTCCACGTTTTTTACCTTGGAAACGTCGAAGTATTTCAGGACCGGTGTATCCACCCCGGCCTTGAAGTCGCCGCGTTGCATGGCCACGCCGATAATCACCGAAGTGACCGTTTTGCTCACCGACTGCATGGTGTGCAGATCCGTCCCGTGGTAGTAAGGGTGCCACTCCGGATCGAAATAGTTGTAGCGGCCGGTAAGCCGCGCATTGAGCGGGCCGCGTTCTTTAGCCTCCTTGCCGTAGATTTTTGCGTAATCGTGAGTGTAAGTGCGCTCGAAGACTTTTTTTCCGCAACGAAAAACGGCAATGCTGTCGAACATGGGCGAATATTTTCCCGCGACTATTTCTTTGTCTAATCCGAGAAGAACCTGCTCATCGAGCCCGACACTGGCCGGGGTGGCTGCTGCCCAACCCTTAGTCGGCCAAAGAGTTTCGCGAGTCGAGGACCGGGCAGGTTTTCCCGCGAAGAGCAGAGCAGTCGAGACCAGTAGGATGGTCGCCGCAAGACCAACCAGCAAGCCGCGCTTTGTCATGGTGCCTCCGTTGCAGAACGTTATGGCGCGCAAGAAGTTGTGTCAAGCGGGGCCAAGCATTGATTGTTTGCATTGGAGCGTTCCGACAGTTTCACGCTAAAATTGTAGGGATATGATCTCCGTTGAAAACGTCACTATGCGCTTTGGCGCGCGCATCCTTTTCGAGGATGTCACCACCACCTTTATGGCGGGCCGCCGCTATGCCATTACCGGACCGAACGGCGCCGGGAAATCCACCTTCATGAAAATCCTGACCGGCGAGCAGGATCCGACGAGCGGCAACATCACGCGTCCGCGGAAAATCGGCGTCCTCCGACAGGACCAGTTCGCCTTCGACAAATTTCGCGTCCTTGACGCGGTCATCATGGGCAACTCGATTCTCTGGCACGCACTCCAGGAGCGCGAAGCCCTGTATGGCAAACCGCACGACGAACTGACCGACGCCGACGGCATGCGCCTCGGCGAACTCGAAGGCATCGTTGGCGAGGAAAACGGATACGAGGCGGAAGCCGACGCCGGCGTCCTCTTGGACGGCCTGGGAATCGAAGCCGAGCTTTACGAGCGCAAGATGGGCGAGTTGCAGGGAGGGCAGAAAGTCCGCGTGCTGCTGGCGCAGGCGCTGTTCGGCAATCCTTCGGCGCTGCTGCTCGACGAACCCACCAACAACCTCGACCTCGATTCCGTGCACTGGCTGAAGGAATATCTCCGCGAGTATCACGGAGTCCTGATCGTGATTTCGCACGACCGCCACTTTCTCAACAGCGTCTGCACGCACACCGCCGACATCGACTATCAAACCATCATCATGTACCCCGGCGGCTACGACGACATGGTTCTGGCCAAAACGCAGATTCGCGCGCGCATGGAAGCGGAAAACGCCGTCCGCGAGAAGAAAATCGCACAACTCAACGAATTCATCGCGCGCTTTTCGGCCGGCACGCGCTCGGCGCAGGCCACCTCGCGCAAGAAAGAAGTCGAGCGGCTGCAGGTTTCCGATCTGGCGCGCTCCAACATCCAGCGCCCGTACATCCGTTTTCAATTTGAGGTGCCTTCCGGCCGCGTGCCGGTGGAAATCAAGCATCTATCCAAGTCGTATGACAAGCTGAAGGTGATTCCGAATTTCTCCGCGCACGTCACGCGCGGCGAAAAGATCGCGCTCACTGGCAGGAACGGCGCGGGGAAGACCACGATGCTGAAGTCCATCATCCGCAACGCCGGTCCGTTCATTGGGGAAGCGGAGCATCAATTCCCGATCGATTCGGGCAGTGTCACGTGGGGCCACGAAGTGAAGGTCGGCTACTTTCCGCAGGACTTTGGCTACACGATCGACAAATCCAAGGGCATCAACGCGCTCGATTGGCTGTGGCAATTCAAGCCGCAGGCACTGCAGGAAGAAATTCGCGGCGTGCTTGGCCAGATGCTTTTCAGCGGAGAGGACGCGCTAAAACCCACCTCCGGACTATCGGGCGGAGAATGCGCGCGCCTGATCTTCTGCAAGATCATGTTGCAGAAGCCGAATTTCCTGGTCTTCGACGAGCCCACCAACAACCTCGACCTGGAATCCAACAACGCGCTCAATATTGCGCTGCAGAAATTCGAGGGCACGGTGTTGCTGGTCACGCACGACGAAGACGTGCTGGAGGAAGTGGCCACGCGCATCTGGAACTTTCACGACGGAAAGATCGAAGACTTCAAGGGAACTTACGAAGAGTTCCAGGCCCGTACGCAAAGGCCCGCAGCGGCAACCGCGAAGGGCCGCAAGTAACCGATCCGTGCAAACCGGAGCGCTCCGGTAATGTCGGCGCGCCGACAAATACGCAAATTTGTGCCACGTGGAACATGGCAGCCAATTCGAACGTGGTTTCATTTTGAAATGCGCTCTTGAAAGCAAAGAATTTATCGTCACACGAAACGTTCGAACGTTTGCGAAGTGCTTCCCAAATTGAAAACGCCGCATCCAAGGGCTGAATCTCCGCTGCCAAGGACGTATCTGTCTTGACAGCCGAGATATCGAGCTCACCCGTTTGAATACAGCGTCTAATTCGTTTTCAGGCCCTTGAGAAGGTGACCAATGGCCTCGTCGGCTTGATACGGTGTGATGGTGTGCTTGTTGTTCAATTCTTTCTGGCTGATTGCGCGGTAGGCCAGTTTTCTCGGTTGCCGCAAGGCCAAGTCAATCACAAACGTTCCTTCGTGATAGCGGACATTCTGAAAGGCCACTTCCGGAGGTCCCCAACCCCAGCCGGACCAGCAGCCGTAGGGGCCGCAGGCCACGCCGGGGTATCCACCCGGATAAACGCGCTGAACCGTGGCTGTCTGTGATTTGACGGCGACGTGATAATCCACCCAAAAGTCTGCAATTGAGGGATCGCCGACTTGCGTGAGTCCTTTGGATTGAAGATTCCTGGCGATGGCGGCTTTCAGAATGTCGCGGTTCGCTTCGGTGTTCCAGTCGCGGTTGCTCTCTAGGCGCTGCTTTTGCGGCGGTGTGATGACGTCGCGCGAAAGCACCTTGCGGTTGTCCGGGTTGGTTCCTGGACCTTCCGGCGCATTCAGCGGGCGCCACGCCCAGGTCATGCCTTTGGCAATATGAATATCCGGATCGCGAATCACCTCGACGTTGTCGTCGCACCCGGCCAGAAAAAGTCCACCGGCCAGCGCGCCGGCCAGCAGCACTGCGCCTGCTCGTCTACCTAGTTCCACTTGACGTACCTCCACACTCTGTTGAACACAGTTCCCAGCAAAAAGTTGGATGCGGTGGACATTGGAAGGCGTAGCTCGCGCACCTCGGCTCGTGCGCCGGGAGCGGTCAGGAGGGAAGGCCCCAGTCCATGGGAGGAAAAGTCACGGGCCAGAATTTAGGATCCGGCCGGTCAAATTCAAACGCAACGTTATAGAACTCCATTCCCGATTCCTCGACGCGCACCACGCGGCAGTCAATGTCCCTGCCCGTTTGCGGATTGTTGAGGAGGAAGGATTGCCCGACATGGAGATGCGACCGCATCTGCATCAGCCCGCCATGCGCGTTTACTACTTGCGTCTTGGCCTCTTCCTGGATCTGGCGACGTTCTTCATTTTCGGCCAGGACCATCACGGACATGCGCAGCATGACTCGTTCGCTTCTCCTGCGGTTGGCTTGGGTCTGTGGCTCCATTTATAGGATTCTCTTACCCTGTCTATTTTACGCAAAACCAAGAGTGTCTCGAACTGTCCCAAATGACAGGTTTCCCGCAGGCCCGCTGAACCCCGCGGACACTGGCCATGCACGGAAGGGACGACTTTGATATGATGGAGTCTTGAAAATTCAGTAGTTTAGGAGGCAGATGTCGGTCCAAACGGCAACCGCTACCAAAACCTTGCTTCGGGTGCGTCCCCGGGGCTTCTGCGCCGGCGTCGTCCGGGCAGTGGACATTGTCGAACTGGCGCTGGAGGCGTACGGCGCGCCGGTCTACGTGCACCACGAGATTGTGCACAATACCTATGTTGTGGAGCAACTGCGCCGCCGGGGGGCAATTTTCGTCGAGACGATCCAGGAAGTTCCTTCCAATTCCGTGCTGGTCTTCAGCGCCCATGGAGTGCCTCCGACGGTTCGCCAGGAGGCCAAGGACCGCCTCCTGCGCGTGATTGACGCCACTTGCCCGCTGGTGACCAAGGTCCACCTGGAAGCGCTCAAGTTTGCACGCGAGAAGCGCACGATTGTTCTGATCGGGCATAAGGATCACCAGGAAATTGTCGGTACTTCCGGGGAAGCGCCGGACCGCACGCTGGTGGTGGATTCCGTCGCGGCCGTGGACGCATTGGAAGTGGAAGACCCGGACCGGTTGGCGTTCCTGACGCAAACAACGCTGAGTCTGTATGACACCCAGGAGATCGTGGCGCGCCTTCGCCAGCGTTTTCCGAAGATTATCGGCCCGGCGAGCGATGACATCTGCTACGCCACGCAAAATCGCCAGGAAGCGGTGGAACAAGTAGCCAAGGACGTGGACCTGATTCTGGTGGTGGGCTCGCAGAACAGCTCGAATTCAAATCGCCTGGTCGAGTTGGCGCAGCGCCTGGACCGCAAGGCGCAGCTGATCGATTCCGCCGCCGATATTGATCCCGCCTGGCTCGATGGCGTGACCCGCATCGGCCTAACCGCTGGCGCATCTGCTCCCGAAGTTCTGGTCGAGCAAGTCAGCGAGCGGCTGGCTCAACTCGGTTTTACGGACCAACGCGATCTGGACTTGATCCGCGAGGACGTGCGGTTTACGCTGCCGGCGGAATTGCAGTCCATCGCACCCGCGCCGCGCCGCTAACGCGGGGCGCGCGAGTCCGTCAGAAAGTTGCAGTAAGGCCGGGCAGGGGATTTCCCGGCGCCATCAGCCCTTACCCGGCAATTCAGGTGTATCGGCCATGTGGTTGTGGCCAAGCGATTTCCGCAGCACAAGGAGCAAACCTTGGCGGTCAAAATCGTCCGTCAGCCGAACAAGATTGCCATCATCGGAGCGCCGTCGAGCGCCGCCGCGTTTCTGGCGGGTAGCGAGAAAGCGCCCACGGCCCTGCGTGCCGCTGGCCTCGTCGAGCGGCTCCAGTCCATCGGCTACGAAGTCACGGATATGGGAGACTGCACACCGCGCCTGTTCGCCGATGACGATGAGCACAAGCGCTCGCGCAACGTCCCCGAAATTATTGCCTCCCTGAATGATTTGAAGCCACGCGTGGAGCTTGCCTTCAAGTCCGGAGCGCTGCTGCTGGTGCTCGGCGGAGACTGCACGCAGATCTTCGCTGTGCTTGCCGGCGCGCGCCGGTATCACAAGCACCTCAGACTGTTGTGGATGGACCGTGACGCGGATCTGAACACGCCGGCCACCACGCCTTCGGGACGGCTGGACGGCATGGTATTGGCCAGCATTTTTGGGAAGGGTTCGCCGGAGCTGGTCCGCTTCTGGGGCGAGCCGCCGCTGGTGCGCGAACCGGATACGCTGGTTTATGGGCTGGTGCGGGTGGATCAGCCGGAGCAGGAATTCATGGCGGGTTCGCCAATGCGGCACATGTACGCCGTGGACATCCAGGCAAAGGGCGCAGAGAAATCTGCCGGGGAAGCGCTTGCCCAATTACATGCCGAGGGCCGGGAATTCCTGGTCCACGTGGATCTGGACGTGATCGCCCAGGAAGAATTGTCCGCGGTCAATGTGCCCGACTCCGGCGGGCTCTCGTTCGCCGAGGCACGAACTTCGCTTACCGAGTTTGCCAAGCAGAAGAACCTGCTGGGCTTCGATGTGGCCCAGTACAATCCCGACAAGGACCCCGACGGCGAGGGCGCCAAAAAGATAGTCGAATTGCTGGCGGAAGTTCTTTCCGCGCGATTGGCGGCGATGGCGCCGCCTCCGGCGCCCGCATCCGCGCCGGAACCGGAAGACGCGAGTTCCGCGCCGGCGTGAGTTACGCGGACATTTCCTTGCGGGTGGAAATGCTGATCGCGCCTGACTTGGATGCCCCTCCCACTTGGTTGGTGAAGCGGCAAACTGTGCAGCTCTTTACGTGGCGTTCCAGGCGGCTATAGGCGCGGGCATAGTCCGCCTGGAGCTTTTGCAGCGCGTCGGTTGCGCTTCTTGCGCGCTGGCCGAAGCGGACGATTTCCTCACGCCGCACGCTCCACGCCAGCAGCGCGCTCTTGCAGATGCGGAGCAAATCTTCATAGTCCGAACAAGCAGCTGTTCCAATTTCGGATTTTTCCCTCATGTGCCTCTCCAGATGTTGCGAACTCGTGGGTCTGCGATGCATCTGGTGTGCCATGGCAGTAAGTGACTGAATTCAAGGAGGCTGAAAGAGAGCTCGGTGGGTTTCTGGCGCGCGTCCCAGTACGCAAGAAAGTCTGGAGCTTCCAGTAAATCGGTAATTCTTACCCGTTATGGAGTGGAAAGAACCAACTCGCGGGGGGGCGGCAGCCGCGAAATTGTTTTACCGGATTTTCTTACCGCATGAATACCGCGTGCAACCGTATCGCCAGATACAGTGTGGAACATCTCGCCGCGCTGAGCGACGGCATGGTCTGCTTTTTGTTGCAGGCATTCAGCGCTTGGCAACGATGGAATCTGCCCCAGGTCTACCAGTTCTAACGAACCCGCGCTTGCTCAATTGATGCCATGGATGCGCATGTCCACAAGTTGGTCTACGGTGAGGCTCTTCAAACCGCGCGCCTGTAACTGCGAAATATACTCGGGCGAGACGCCGTGAATGCGCATGGCGACAAGTTGATCGGGATCGGGGTGCGGGTAGCCGAGCGACTTGAGTTTTTCGATGAAGTCCGGCGAGACACCGTGGATGCGAAACGCAATCAGTTCGTCGATATCCATGTGATCGTAGCCGGCTTTCTGGAGCGACGCGATCCATTCGGGTGTGGCGCCATGAATGCGCATAGCCACGAGGTTGTCGGCATCCGGCTGATAACCTGCCTCGTGCAGGGCGCGGACCATCTCCGGCGTCACACCATGGATGCGGAATGCCACGAGTTCATCGTTGTCGGTGACGTGCATCCCTTCCTTGCGCAGGCCTGCGACGAACTCGGGAGTCACGCCGTGAATGCGAAAGGCAACAAGCTCATCGGCTTCGGAGACGCGCACGCCTTCTTTGCGGAGGGCCTCGATGAATTCCGGAGTGACGCCATGAATCCGGAAAGCGATCAACTGGTCCGTGTCCAGCCCGTTCAGATTTTCCGATTTCATTTTCCTGGCGAAGTCCAGGGTGACGTCCATCAGTGCCATGCTGATCTGTTTTTCGGCGTCGATGCCGACGAAGCCGAGTGCTTTCATGTCCCGCGTGTAGTTCGGGTCTGGAGTGAAATGAAACACGCCAGCGCCAGTGCCGTTTTCCAGGTAGCCCTGGCAGTCGAACTTGCCGGCATCCCGCGCGATCGTGAATCTTACTTCCTGTTTGCCGGGTTTGGAAGCGTCGAGTCCCCGGAACGCTGATAGCGGCCAGTCCGATTGAAAATGCGAGAAGCCCCCGGTTTCGTGGTGGCGCATGAGGCCAAATTCCACCGTGCCGGGTTGCGAGCCAGGACTCATCGTCCAGTTTCCGGTGGTGGTGTTGTCCGTGGCTTTGGCGATTAGCGTCACCACCAGGGTAAAGGCCAAGAGGATGTAACAGATCAGAGCTTGCCGCCGATGGATGGCCATCGCTTCCTCCTCCGTCTGCATGACTACTTCTCCAGCACGCCCGCGTGCTTGAGTTCGACCAGTTGCTCCAGGGTCAAATCCTTGAAGCCGTGGCTGCGAGCTTGTGCGATGAACTCCGGCGTCACGCCAGCGATCTTTGCGGAAATGCAATCGTCCACGTCGACTTTGAAGCCCGCGGCCTGCAAGGCCTTCACATAATCGGGAGTAACGCCTTGCACCTTCATGCCGATCAATCCATCCGCATCGGGATGCAGGCCGAGGCCTTGCATCTGCTTCACATAGTCCGGGGTGATGCCCTGGACTTTCATTCCGATCAAGTTATCGGCGTCCGATTTCAGTCCGAGGGCGCGCACTTGCTGGACGTAGTCGGGAGTGATCCCCTGGACCTTCATGCCGATCAGCGAGTCCGCATCGGTCTTCAAGCCGAGATCTCTCATCTGGTGGACGTAATCCGGAGTGATTCCCTGTACCTTCATGCCGATGAGGGAATCGGTGTCGGTAGCGAGTCCGAGTTCTTTCATTTGTCGGATGTAATCGGGCGTGATGCCTTGCACTTTCATCCCGATAATTCCGTCGACGTCGAGTTTGAGTCCATCGGCGCGAAGCTGCTGCACGTATTCCGGGGTGACGCCCTGGACTTTCATGCCGATCAGCTCATCCACATTTGGTTTGAGCCCCTCGGCCTGCAGGCGGCGCACATAGTCCGCGGTGACGCCTTGGGTCTTCAGCGAAATCAGTTCATCGGCGGAAAGATTTTCGAGGCCGACCGCTTTGAGACTATCGATGTAGGATTCATCGGGCTCCGCAGCCTTTGGAGCATCCTGTGGGGCGGGGGGTTCCGGAGGCTCGGGAGCGGCGACAGGATTGGGTGCAGAGTCGGGAGCCGGCGTGGGCGCCACGGCGGGCAATGCAGGAGCCTCGATCAGAAAAGCTCCGGGAGGTACGGGCTTAGGCGCCGGTGGTACCTGTTGGCCAGGAGGAGCCGGCTGAGGAGGCCGAGCCACATCCAGCAAGGCGTGACCCGCGGCCGCTGCCACACAGAGAAAGGCGATTCCCGCCGAGAGACCCACGGAACGCAAACCGCTGCTCGCTGTGGGCATTCCCAGAATTCGACGGATGCGCGACGCCAGCGAACCATGGTTGGCACCGAGCGCGATCGCGGGCGTCATGCGCAAGCCCTCGAGAAGCGCAAGCGCGCGGGCGTATTCCAGCGGGCTACCGCAGATTTCGACGACCAGGTCGTCGCACGCGTTCTCACGTTCCTCGCGAATGCGCTTGTTCAGCCACCAGACGGCTGGATGGTAGAAGAGCAGGGCCTCCACTGCGATCTGGAAAAGGTTGACGAAGGCGTCGTAGCGCCGCACGTGAGCGAGTTCATGCGCGATGACAGCTTCGAGTTGCGCCTCGTTGAGTCCGGTGAGCGCCGAAACGGGCAGAAGGATCATTGGCCGGATCCAGCCGACCACAGCGGGCGAGTCCACACGCAGCGATTCGCAGAAGCGCACGGCACGTTGGAGGCCCAACCGGACTTGCATTCGCCGGCAGAGCTGCATCAAATCGTCCTGTACTGGAACAATTTGGCGGCGGCGCAACCGCTCGATCAGCAGCACACCGCCGGCGGTCCGAAGACTGAACACGAGCACGCCGAGCATCCAGATTTCCACGAGCCACAGATACCCGGCCTGGCTTCCGCCGCCGGGGAAGACCGGGGATTCAGGGGGTGGCGCCTTCATCTCAACGGTCGCGCCTTCAGTTCCCAGACCTTGTGAAAAAATTGCAACTATAGCTTGCGCGCTGTGAGCGTGATTCCGCAGAAGGACGAATGTGCTCAGCGGAGCCGCCGCCATCGCGAGGAGGCAAACGACGCCGACCGCGTAGCGCGCCGACGCTCTTCGCCAAAAGCCCAGTCCAACAGCGGCCAGCGCTGCCAGCACCGCCCCCTGCCAGAGGAAGTGCAACAACGTCAGCCCGAGGTCCCTGAGCACATCCGGGGAGACCCACCGCGCGAGAGCGATCATCGGAGTTTCCTTTCGTATTCGTCCAAGAGCCGGCGAAGTTCTTCCATCTCTTTTTTCGAAGCGCTGTGCGTGGCCAGCGCGTGCAGCATGAGGTCGCTGGCAGAGCCGTCAAAAACGCGCTGGAGCAGATCCGCGGCGAATTCCCGTTTGGTGCGCTCCGCCGGCTGGCAAACTTCATAGACGTGCGCGCGCTGCTTCTCGTCGCGCCGCACGAGCCCCTTTACCGTCATGATCTGCATGAGCTTCAGGACCGTGGTATAACCGAGCGCTTTTTTCTCGTTGAGGGATTCATGGACTTCGCGGACTGTAGAAGGACCGCGCTCCCAAAGCACTTGGAGGATGGCGAGCTCCGAGGCGGTGGGTTTGAGGGGTTTCGTCATGGGAGAGAAGTTACTACGAACACTTTCGTATTGTCAACGAAATTCTTCGTAGTTTGACTGGGACTGTGTGTCCAGCACCTGCCAGCAGCTGGATTCTCCCATGTATTCAATCAGAAAATTCGATATGGGGATTCTCGCGTAAATCGCGGGCAAACCCTAAAATAAGAGGGCTTGGGATAGATCCGGATCGGAGCATCATGAAGCCGCCCCTGCAGGTGATGAAGTTCGGAGGAACGTCGGTAGGAGACGCCTCATGTATCGCGCGTGCGGCGCAAATTGTTGCCGCGGCTGCGCGCGCGGGAAGGTGCATCGCCGTGGTGTCCGCCATGAGCGGCGTGACGAACCGGTTGATTGAGGCCGCGAAGACGGCCCAGACCGGGAATGCCAGAGGCGCGCTGGAAAGGATGGATGAACTCGCCGCGAAGCACGAAAAGACGCTGCTGGCCGTGGTGAAGAACGAAACGGAACGCGGCAAGATCAGCGTGCTGATGAATGAGGTTTTCGCGGTTGGGCGGCGATTCTGTGAAGGCACGGCACTGCTGCGCGAATTATCGCCGCGGACCCTGGACACGATCTCGAGCCTCGGGGAGCGCTTGTCGGCTCCGCTGGTTTCAGCGGCAGTGCGGGAACTTGGCTTCGCGAGTGAGCCACTGGAAGCCACCGAACTCATCGTCACGGACGAATTTCACGGTGGCGCCGATCCACTGATGGAGGAGACGCGGAGCAAATCGCGGTCGCTAATTTATCCGCTGCTTGAGAAGGGAATCGTGCCCATCGTGACCGGTTTCATCGGGTCCACGCTGGATGGTGAATTGACCACGCTGGGGCGCGGCGGATCGGACTATTCCGCCACGATTCTGGGTGCGGCGCTGGAAGCTTCGGAAGTCATTATCTGGACGGATGTAGAGGGCGTTTTGACCGCCGATCCGCGGCTCATCAGCGAAGCAAGGACGATTCCACACATCACTTACCGGGAGGCGGCCGAGTTGGCGTTTTTCGGCGCGAAGGTGCTGCATCCCAAGACGCTGAAGCCCGTAGTGGAGGCGGCGATTCCGGTGTGGATTCGCAACAGTTTCGATCCGGAAAAAAGGGGCACGGAAATTACACTCAAGGGTGGGCGCAACGGAGGCGTGAAGGCGCTTACGGCCATTCGCGATGTAACGTTGATCAGCCTGGGGGGCCCGGGAATTGTGGGCCTGCCGGACGTGATCGGCCGGACCTTTTCGACCATCGCGGAAATGCGGGCAAACGTCCTGCTGATCTCCCAGTCGTCCTCGCAGAACGATATCTGCTTTGCGATATCGTCGGCGGACGCGGAACGCGCCATTGAAGCGCTGCGCGCGGAGTTTGCCCAGGACCTCAAACATGAAAAGGTCGAGCACATCAACGTGAATCCGAGCATCGCGATTGTCGCCGTGGTCGGAGAGAACATGCACGGGACGCCGGGAATCGCGGGCCGCACCTTTCAGGCGTTGGGCAAGGAAAACGTGAACATTATCGCGATCGCCCAGGGCTCTTCGGAAACCAACATTTCGTTTGTGATTGAGGAGAGCGACGTCAAGAAAGCCTTGCTGGCGACGCACCGCGAGTTCGGGCTTCATCTCACGAAAAGCGAAAACTGAAGAGCGGCGCTCAGGCTTGTCCTTCAAGGCGCTTTTTGTGATAGCGCGCGAGGCCCTGCCAGGAAAGTTGCAGTGCTCCGTTGAAAACGTAGTGCGACAGTTCCGCCGGAGTGAGAAACTCCGCGGCTTCGGCGGCCACGCGGCGAGCAAAGTCGCGAACCGCCTCGTTTGGTTCACCAGTTCGGGCCAGAATTTCCGCCGACACCTTTCCCCACCGAGCCAGACGCTCCCCGTAATCCCGGAGATGGCGCAGTGCGTCGTCGGAAAAGCCGAAGTGCGTCAAAAAGAGACGGCGAGGATGAAGATTGCCGATGGCGTCCAAAGAAGCTGCCCATAATTCCAGAGAGATATCGGGTGGAGGAGTGGCCAGGAGGATATAGCGGTTGCCCTCGATGCAGATGCCCGCCGTGTCGCCTACGAAGGCGACGCGTTCGGTCGAGTCATAGTAAGTAACGTGGTGAGAGGCATGTCCGGGGGTGTAAGAGACCCGGAGTTCCCGCGACCCCATGGGGATCGACTCAGCGCCGTCGAGAATGCGCAGGTTGCCTTCGGGAACGGCCAAAAAGTCTCCAAATAAGGATTGCATCTCGGTCCCGTAGAGGCGCTGCGCGCTCGCAAGAAGTTTTGAGGGATCAATCATATGCGGAGCGCCGCGGCGGTGTACGTAGACCTGCAAGCGGGGATTTTCCCGGACCAGGGCGCCGGTGGCGCCGGCGTGGTCCAGGTGGATGTGGGTAAGAAGCAGAGCGTTCACATCCTGAACGCGAAGGCGGTGCTCGGCCAAGCGGTGCCTAAGATTCTCGAGCGTACTACCGGGGCCCGGGTCGACGAGGCCGACGAATCCGTCCGACCGCAGCAGAGCGGTTGCAATGCATTTGGGTTTCCCCGTCCAGTTGAGGTCGAGGATGCTGATGGGCTGCATAAGAGCAACAGTGTAGCGCACGCTCGGCGGATTCCGGGAGAGTCCTAGAACTGCGACCTCGGGCCAGGCGCGTTTTGACACGCACGAAATGCTTGCAGAATGATGAAGTTATAGACTATGCTTTCACTCGCAGCAACCTGCTTTATCCCACCATCTGTTGTTTCGCATCTGAGCAGCGACGGTGTGGAACCGCCCCTATTTTATCAAGTAAGCAGCGGATGCTTGCCATCCTGCAACGCCGTCCAGCGCAGCAGCTGAAATCACGAGAGGACTGACGCCAGGAATATGATGGGATTTCTTGGTTCGATTATGGAGGAAACAATGCGGAAATGGTGTGCAACTGTGGCTCTAGGCGCTCTATTTGCCCTGCCACTCTGTGCGCAGCAGAAGGACGCGAGCACAGCGGATAGCAACAAAACGACAGAAACTTTCAACGCGGTGCCCGCTCATGATTTTAGCATCGCTCCCGCGTCACCGACGCTCTTTCCGATGCCAGCCGCGGCGATGCCCGCGGACGCGATGTCGGATTGGAATAACAATCCGTGGAACCGGCACGCGTGGGGCTTGCTCACTCCGAAGTACGAAGTGGCGGGGATGTTCAGCTACATCAACTTTTCTCCGGGCTCCTTCAACAATTTCAACCAACTCGGCGCCACCGGTTCGTTTGCGTACAACGTGAACAGGTGGTTGGGGATCGTCGGTGAAGTGGGCACGTACCGCTTCGATCGTCAGATCTATGTGTTGAATGATGATGGCAGCTTCACGCAATCGACGATCAGCGGGAACATGCAGACGTACCTGTTTGGTCCGCGCTTGAACTGGCGCCATTTCGATCACTTCGTGCCATTCGGCGAAATCCTGTTCGGCGCGGCACGGGGGAGCACGCAGGTGACCGGCGACGGCTCGCAAGCCGCGTTTGCGATGGCGGTGGGCGGCGGCGTGGATGTGGTCCTCACCAAATACGTCGCGTGGCGGTTCGTCCAGGCCGACTATTTGCTGACGAATTTCTCGGGCTCTCTGGTGAGCCCCGACGGGCGGCAGAATAACTTCCGCATCGGCACCGGCGTGGTGCTGCGCTGGGCATATCCACCGGCGCCGCCGAAGCCGAACCGTCCACCGGTTGCGGCTTGCAGCGCGGATCCGGCTTCCGTCTACGAGGGGACTACCTCGCCGGTTGCCATCCGCGTGAACGCGAGCGACCCGGACAACGACACTCTGACCTACAGCTATACGGCCACAGGCGGTACCGTGGATGGGACCGGGCCGGAAGTTCGCTGGAGCCCGTCGGGCCTGGCGATTGGCACCTACACGGTGAACGCGAAGGTTGATGATGGCCACGGCGGCACAGCTACGTGCGCTGCGGACGTTGCCATCAGCAAACGGCCGAACCAGCCTCCGACGATTTCGTGCGCTCCCGAACGCAACCCGATTCTTGCGGGCGAACGCGTGAAGATCAATTCCACGGCCAGCGATCCGGATAACGATCCGCTGACCTACAGCTATTCGGCCACGGGCGGGCAGATTTCGGGCAACGGCCCGAGCGCCGACTTCGATTCGACCGGCCTCTCGGCAGGTAGCTATCAGGTTACGTGTACCGCAGACGATGGACGCGGCGGGCGCACGAGTGCGAACACCAACGTGGACGTGCAGCAACCGGCGCCACCGCCGCAAGCCTCGAAGGTCGGGGATTGCGGATACACGAAGGTCGGCGCGGGCCGCTTCGACAACGCTTGCAAGCGCGTGGGGGACGATGTTGCCCTGCGGCTGAAGAGCGAGCCGAACGCGAAGCTCGTGATCGTAGGCTACGCCGATCCGAAGGAACCCAACGCCAAGAAGCTGGCGCAAGTCCGCGCCGATGGCGCCAAGAAGTATCTCGGCGAGAAGGGCATTGATGCCTCACGCATCTCGACCCGCGTCGGGACCGCGTCCACCGAAAAGGGCATGGAGAAGGACAACCGCCGCGTTGACTTCATCTTCGTGCCGGAGGGCGCAACCTACTAATCCTTCATCCCCGGCGCCGGCGCAGCAGGTCGGAGGCCGGGCGGGAATCAGGAAACCATCAACCGGGCTCTCCGAATCCAGCTTCGGGGAGCCCGTTTTTTTTGGAATGCGAAATTGGCCGAAAGGAGCCTCGCCGTTCGCGTGAAATTCAGCGTACTTCTATTGTGGGTGCTTGCCGCTTTGCTACCCGCCGCCGCGCAAACGTGGCAACGGCTAGGACCGGAGGGGGGCATGGTGATTTCGCTTGCGGCAGATTCGGCCGGAACGGTCTATCTGGGCACGAATGACGGGCATCTCTTTGCCAGCGAGGATCGCGGCGCGGACTGGGACTTGCGCGGGCGCGTCGGCACACGGACCGATGCCGTCGTTGCGCAGCTTGCCGCACCTCCGATGGGCGGGCGGGAATTGTTCGCGGCGGTCTGGTTTCGCGAAGCGGGCGCCGGTGGAGGCGTATTTCGCAGCGCAGACGGCGGCCGGACCTGGCAACCTTCGGGACTTGAGGGCGAAGCGGTTCGCGCACTGGAGTTCGCGGCTAGGCGCGCGAACACGCTCGTGGCGGGGACCCGGAGCGGGGTGTTCCGTTCGGAGGATTCCGGACGGACCTGGGAACGCATCTCTCCCGCCGGTGATCCCGAACTCCGCAACGTGGATTCGGTGGCGATGGACCCTGCCAACCCGCAGATCATCTATGCCGGCACCTACCATTTGCCGTGGAAGACGACTGACGGCGGCAAGAGTTGGCATTCGATTGCCGTGGGACTGATTGACGACTCCGACATCATGAGCCTGCGCGTGGATGCGGCGAACGCGTCGCGAGTTTACCTGAGCGCGTGCTCGGGAATTTATCGTAGCGACAACCGCGGTGATCTTTGGACCAAGTTGCAGGGGATTCCGTATTCCGCCCGCCGCACGCAGGCGATCGTACAGGATCCCGGGCATCCCGCGGCTCTTTATGCGGCAACCACCGAAGGGCTGTGGATCACGCGCGACACCGGGGAGAGCTGGGAGCGCACGACGCCGAGGGATTGGGTGGTGAATGGGGTGGTTGTGCTGCCGCGGAAGGAGGACTCCCCGGCACGAGTGATTATCGGGACCGAGGCGCAGGGAGTCCTCGTCAGCGAGGATGCGGGGAAGACGTTTACGCCCTCAAATCGGGGGTTCGATCATCAGATTGTGAAGCAGTTGGTCGCCGATTCACGCGACGCCGCGCATCTTTTGCTTTTGCTGGAACCGAGCGGAGGCCGGCTGCTGGAAAGCCGCGACGCGGGATCGACGTGGGTACCCTTGCACGATTCCGCGGGTGCGCGTTCCGTGGTGGCTGCGTGGACCGTGGACCGGATTGATCGCCTCTACGCGAGTCCCTGGGGCTGGATGACGCAGCTTTCCGACGGAACGTTGTGGCTCTACTCGGAGAAATCCAGCGCTTGGCAGCCGTGGATTCTCATTGAGGCTGCTGGCCGGGTCACGGGCGCGATAGGTACACGGGGAAGTCGCGCCTCGCGGCGGTTGCGCGTTGCGCCGGGTGATGCCCTGGCCTTTTCGGCCAACGACACTTTCCTGCCGGAGTCCCCGGGAATTGCCCGCTGCAACCGCATCGGCGCCTGCGCTTTGCTTCCCGGGATGGCCCAAACTTCAAAGGTCTCGTCCATCTGGGCCTCGCTGGATGGGCAATTTCTGCTGGTTTCCACCGCCGGCAAGCTGGCCCTTTCGCGAGATGGGGGGCGGTCGACTGTATGGCGCGATCTTCCGGCCGGTACGCGAGATGTGAACGGGATGTGGAGGGATTCGTCCGCCGAGTCTGTCCTATTCCTTGCGACCGAGCGCGGGCTTTACTATTCGCGTGATTTCGCGCAGCACTGGATGCTTTCGCAAGGTGGATTGCCGCAGGGCGTTATCGAGCAAGTGCTGCGAGGCCGTGATTATTTTCTGGCTACTCTTGCCGACGGCGGAGTGTATGCCTCTCGCGACGGTTTCGGAAACTGGAGCCGCTTGGATGAGGACGGCGAGCGTGGCCGCGTGAACGGACTGGGTGAAACGCGGCCCGGGCAATTTATCATTGGTTCCGCAAGTGAAGGAGTGCTCCGGTGGGACAACACTCCTGCCTCCGCGTCAGCGGGGCACACGCAGGGTTCCAGTTTGGAACCGGACTGCAGAGAGCCGTGCAAGAAATCTCGCCGGCGATAAGCGGCCCCAGTTCCAACTTGGTACATGTACCTGCAGGATGAGCTCTCGCTAATTGCTTACTTGACAATAGAAGATTTCTGAACTAGAAGGGAAAGGGAATTCCCGGAATGGGAACGGGCTGTGTCCCGTTCCTGCCGAGTTCCGCGGCGGGGGCGATGTACGCTTCCGAGAGAAGAGGGGCGATGGCGGAGACGCACGCAGGGCGCACGTTAGGTGCGGAGTTTGAAAGGTCCGCCGGAATGATAACCGTGGAGAAAGTGGAGCGCGAAGCGCGGGGGCTGCCTCCGGTACATCTGCTGGTAGTGGACGACGACGCCCATGTCCGCGGGGTTTGCCGAAGCATTGCGGAAGAAGCGGGGATGAAGGTTTTCGACGTGAGCACGGCCGAGGAAGCGTTGGAGGTTCTGGAGCTTTCACCGGTGGACATTTTGTTGACGGATTTACGGCTGCCGGGGACGAGCGGCCTGGAGCTTCTGCGGAAAGTAACGCGGCTGTTTCCGGATATTGCGGTGGTGATGCTGACGCAGTACGGGACGATCGATTCCGCGGTGCAGGCGACGCGCATGGGCGCGGCCGACTACGTGACCAAGCCATTTCGAGTGGAGGAGCTGCGCGCGCGGCTGGAACAGGTGGTCCACGCGGTGGAGTTGCGGCGCGAGAACCGCATGTTGCGCGAGCAGGTGCGCGCGCGGCCGGGTTTTGGCGGGCTGATCGGGATGTCTCCGCGGATGGAGCGGGTGTACCGGCTGATCGAGAAGGTGACGCTGCGAGACCATCCGGTGCTGGTGCTGGGCGAAAGCGGCACGGGGAAGGAACTCGTGGCGCGGAGCATTCATTTTCTGGGGCCGCGCAAGGAGAAACCCTTCGTGCCGGTGGAGTGCTCGGCGCTGGTGGCGACGCTCATCGAGTCCGAACTATTTGGCTACACCCGAGGCGCGTTCACTGGTGCAATGCAGGCCAAGCAGGGCTTGATGGAGGCGGCCAACGGCGGCACGCTGTTTCTTGACGAGATTGGCGAAATGAGCCTGGAGATGCAGGCGAAACTGCTGCGTGCGCTGCAGGAGGGAGAAATCAAGCCGGTGGGGTCCACGGAACGGCGACCAATTAACATTCGCATTGTGGCGGCCACGAATCGCGACCTGGAATTGGGCATTAAGAACGGCAGCTTCCGGCAGGATCTCTATTTCCGGCTCAACGTGGTGCAGATCAAGCTGCCGCCGCTGCGCGAACGCAAAAGCGACATTCCAATGTTGGTGACTTCGTTTCTGGAAAAATTTTCGCGGCAGGACGAGATGACGCGGGAGCTGACGGAGGAAGCCATGCGCCGGCTGATGGCCCACGACTGGCCGGGCAACGTGCGGGAACTGGAGAACACCATCGAGCGCGCCGTGGCCCTGGGCAGCGGGCCATATTTATCGGTGAACGATCTACCGACCACGCTGCAATATCCAACGACGGAGCGCGCGCCGGAGAAGGAAGAGCTGCTCCCGCTGGACGAACTGGAGCGCCGGGCGATCTTGAGCACGCTGCGGCAGACGGGCGGGGACAAGCAGGCGGCGGCACGCATGCTGGGGATCGGGAAGACGACGCTGTATCGAAAATTGAAGCAGTACCAGATCGAGCGCGTGGATGCCTGACGGCGACAGCGCGAGTATCGAATTGGAAAAATAGAGTTGGGATTCTCGACTTGAAATCACTCCCTCTTCCGTAACTCTTCCACAGACAACAAGTTGGCACGGCGCGCCTTTGGCTTTGGCGGTGCATAGATTTCGCGTGGGCACCAAATGGGGGACACTGCGTGTTTGCGCGAATGGAGTTGGCACGGCCGCCCTTGAAACATGGCTCCCGGGGCGTCCTGCAGAGCGCGCGAGAGGGAGCGAGCCACGCAGTCTGGATTCAGGAGGGACTGCGGGTGCTGCTCGCGGAGCCCGGCGCGGAGCGGGCGGGCATCTGGCTGGAAGCGTCGCCGCCTCCGGCACCACGTGCTGATTTGCCTTTGGCTTTCCAGGGAGAAGTGCGGGAGAGCGGATATCGCGGCGGAACCGACCAATGGAGGTCGCTCTCGCTGGAATCGCCGGTGCCGCTCGAATTTCTATCCACTGGAAAAACGGCAGAGTTCCAAAACACCGAAGATTCAACTGCTCCGATACTGGGGCCCGCCATGGGCATGCGGCGCGGGGCGTGGGTGCCGGTATCGGTGCGAAGCGTGCTGCGCGGAGTGATTCTGGTAGCAGCGCAAAGGCGGGAAGTTTCGCCCCCGCGCGCGGCGGCCGAAGACCTTGCGGTGGAACTCTCCTTGGCGCTGGAATGGGAAGATCTCTACGGACGGGCCGAAGAGCGCCGTGTGGATCTGGAACTCACGCTTCGAGTGCAAGGAGAGTTGGCTTCCGGCGCCGCGTGCAGGCCGTTGCTGCAGATGATCGCGGAGAGTTGCACGCTGCCGCAGGCGTCGCATGGGCCCGGCGCGAGTTTTGCCCTCCTTGGGCGGCCCCAAGCGGGAGGTTCCGTCTGCGAACCGGCAGCGGCGCGCGCCGCGGAACGCCTGGAAATCCTGGCGGGCAGCGGCGAATCCGCCTGGGCGCACAGCGCGCAGGAGGGTCCGCTCGAGATGTTCTGGCGACAGGCGGTGGAAACCGGGCAGGCCACAGGGGCGGAGGCGAACACGCTCCCGCTGGCACGCGGGATTGCCCGCATCGTGGCGTTGCCGCTGACCCAGGATCGCGCGGCTCCGGGCGTCCTGATGGCCGGCCTGCCGTACGAGTCCACGAACCTGGAAACGATAGAGCGGCTGGAGCGGCGGGCGCTGCTGGCGGCGCAAGTTTTGCGGCAGCAGGCGGTGCTGGAAGAACGCGAGCAGATGGAAGTCTGGCGGCAGGCGTTGTTTGTGGCGAGCGACAAGCCGGCGTTGCTTCTCGATCGCCAGGGATTCGTGCGCAGCGCCAGCCGCGGTGCAGAGCAGTTGATGAGCTCCGGACCGGCGGCGCCTGCCGCGCGCTGGGACCGGCCGACAATCCGCTTCGCCGAGCTGTTTCAGCCCAAGGACTGGGAGCGCGCCCATCTATGGCTGCGTCTCGATGAGCCAGGCGAGGCGCAACAAGGCCAGAGGGAACGCCTGAAGGCGCGGCTAGAAAACGGAGTGGAAGTGACGTGCCAGCCCATGAATCTGGCGACGGGCGCGTATCTTGGGGTGACGCTCGGGCGCGAACCGGAGGTCTCGCAGGAGCGGAGCAGGGAGGACGTTGAATGTGAACTGCGGGAAACCGTCGGCTGGATGGAGGGTGGCGTAGTGGTGTTCGACGAGGCCGGCCATATCCGCGCGGCGAATGAACGGTTTCACGGCATGCTGGGCATTCCGGCGCACGAGGTCGCAGGAGCGAAAACGTTCGAGGACCTGCTGCGGCTGGCCTCGCCCCACGCACGCGACCCGGTCCGTTTTGAGCGCGAATGGCGCGCGCTGGCGGAATCTTCCCAAGGCGAAACGCAAGAGGAGCTCCAGATGAACTGGCCGGTGCCGCAGACGCTGGAGCGGTGCACACGCGAGATTGTGCGCGAGAACGGACGGCGGCTCGGGCGCGTGGAGGTGTACCGCGAAATGACGGCGCGGCGGATGTTCCAGTCGCGGATGGCACAGACGGAGAAGCTGGCCTCCCTGGGGCAGCGCGTCAGCGGCATCATCCACGACATGAGCAATCCGCTCACGACCATTCTGGGTTACGCGCAACGGTTGATGCCCAGGGTGGCGGCGTCCAGCCCCGGCATGCAGCGCGAGGTGCGCGGCATCCTGGGAGAAGCGGAACGCGCGGCGCAGATTCTCCGCCAATTGCTGCGGATCGCTGGCGACGGCCCGGGAATCCGCGAGCCGCTCTCTCTGAACGAACTGGTGGACCGCACGGTGGACGTGATGCGCGCTTCGCTGTTCGGGAGCCCGATTCGCCTGCTGGTCGACAAGGAGCCTTCCCTGCCGCGGATCGAAGGTGACTTCGGGCAGTTGCAGCAGGTGCTGCTGAACCTGCTGCAGAACGCCCAACAGGCCATCGAGCAGAGCGCGAAGGGCGGCATGATGGGGGTGCGAACTTCGAGCGCGGGTGAGGACCGCGTGCGGCTGGAAGTGTGGGACGACGGCCCGGGAATTCCCGGGGCGATTCAGGCGCGCATCTTCGATCCTTTTTTCACCACCAAGCCGCCGGGGGTGGGCACGGGGCTAGGCCTGGCAATCGTGCTCGGTTACGTGCGCCAACACGGGGGCACGGTCAGCTTGCGGAGTTCGCCGCAGGCCGGCACACGGTTTTTCGTTGAGCTTCCAGCGCTGCGACCGGCCGCAGCGCGCCCAGCGCCGGTGCCGGAGATGCTCCGCTATGCGCCACGCCTGCCCATGCCGGGGAGAGAACGCCCCGGGGAACAGCGGGCGGCCAAGGTGCTGGTGGTGGAGGACGAGCCGACCGTGGGCGGGCTGATTGCCGACGTTCTCCGCGACGAGGGGATGCGCGTGGACGTGCTGCGCGACGGCCACGCGGCGCTGGCCCGCGCGGAGCACGAAACTTACGACCTGGTCATTTGCGATCTGAAGATGCCCGGCATGGACGGGAGAAAGTTTTTCCAGTCGCTCGGGCAGCGGCACAATTCGCTGCGCGAGCACGTGCTGTTCGTTACCGGAGATGTGGTGACGCCGGGAACACAGGAATTTCTCGACCGGCACAACCTGCCGTACGTGGCCAAGCCATTCCGTGTGGAGGAGCTCAGCCGCGCGGTGCGCGAGATGCTGTAGGGACAAGGGGGGAACGTCGTGGCTTACCAAGGGCGCTGGCAGCAGGGATTCCTGAGCGACGGGAGGGCTGCCGCGGCGTCCCTGGGCTCCGCTAAGATTCTGGTTTCCGGAGGGGCGGAATTCTGCGCGGATGCGCGGCGGGAGTTCCAGCGCCAGGGGGAAGACCTCTTGATTGCCGAGGCGCGCGGTCCGGACCTTACGCGGGAGTTCCTGGAGCACGAGGAGCCCGCGGCGATCCTGGTGGAGGATCGCGCACTCACCGAAGGAAATTTCGCGCTACGGCAGAAACGGCTAGCCATGGCGGCGCGGCTGGCGCTGCTGGCGGAATTCGCGCCGGTCGTGTGGATCGGGGCCCCTGAACAGGGCGCGGGAATTTCCAGCGCGCTTCCGCCGGGGGCGGTGGAGTTCGTGCCGCGCGCTCCGCTGTGCGTGGCCGCGGCGGTCACGCTGATGGAGCGCCGCCTGCGCGTCACCCGCGGCAGCTCGCCAGAGCGCGTGCACCCGCGCGCGGCTAGCGTCGCGGAGTTCACGCTCGACGGCCGGGATTTCGGCGAGGTGCTCCGTCACGAATTGAATAACCCGCTGACCGGAATCCTGGGGAACGCGGAACTGCTGTTGCTCGAGGTCCGGCGCGGCAACGTGCAGGTCGCAGCGCACAACCTGCAGCGCCTGGAAGTCATCGCCGAGCTGGCGGTACGCATGCGCGAGACGGTGCGGCAACTGAGCGACCGCTGGGAAGGGTTGGGCGGGAAACCGCCGGCGGAGAAATCGCCCACCGAGGAGAAGACAACTTTGTCGGTCACGGGGCGGCGGTGAACCGGGCGTAGAACTCCAGCACGCGGCGGCGAAACTCCTCCGGCTGGAATCCCAACGCCGCAGTGTGAAACGCCCGCGGAACGATCCAGAGCGATTTCGGCCCGCGCGCGGCGGCATAGATGAGTTCGGCGTGGTGGCACGGCAGGGTGGTATCGGCCGCGTCGCAAATCAGCAGCACGGGAAAGGCGCGGGAAGCGACCGCGTTTTCCGGTGAAACTTCGGAGGCGGGGAATCCTGCAAGCCGGCCCCCGCGATACAGCATCGTCCACGCCCCGGGGGCGAAGAGCGTCTTCCCCAGCAGCGCATATTCCTGCAGGCCGGCGTAGTCATAAGACGCTTCGCGGAGGCTCGCGAAGGGCGCTTCGGCAACCACGCCCGCGATCCGGGAATCCACGGCCGCCGACTGCAGCGCGATGCCCGCGCCCATGGATTCGCCGAGGGCGAAGAGGTGCGCGGGATGCTCCGAAGCTTCGAGCGCGTCCACGATCGCACGGGTGTCGTGGCGTTCCAGCCAGCCGTAGGTGGCCATGGCTCCGCCGCTCTCGCCGTGGGCGCGCGCGTCCATCATCGTTACGCTGTAGCCCGCGCGGAGCAGAACCAGGGCCTGTTCGACGACGCCGGCGCGGTTATCCGCCACGCCGTGAAAGAGGAGCACCCAGGAGCTGTTCGGGTGCTGCGGGCGCACTTTCCACCCGCGAAGGATAGCGCCGTCCGTTGCGGTGACCTGAAAATTTTCTCTCTGCGCGCCGGCCTGGGCGAACGATACATCCGCATCGCGCACCAGGTCCGGAGTGAGCGGCCGCCAGAGGGGGTGCAGGAAGTTCGGCGCCACCAGCCAGCCCATCACCGCCGCGCTGAATGGCGGCGCCAGCAGCAGCGTCAGCGCGATGCGGGCGAGGCGGGGCATCTCAAGCAAAGAGACGAAGATTCCGTGCCATTTGTTCCTTCACGACAGGCCGCAAGTGCCAGGAGGCAACGTAGTTCGCCAGCTTCAAGAACGGAAAAGCACGTCCTCGCGCTGGAACATTTTCACGGCCAGAAAGAGCGCGATGGCGGCGTAGACGCAGGTGGACGAAAAGATGATGGCGATAAAATTCCAGTGATAGGTGCCAGTCACGAGTTCCTTGCACAGGAGCGCCGCATTGAGAATGGGGACCAGCGAGAGCTTCGCGGTGAGGTCGATGGGCAACATGGCGCAAACGGCGGGGACAATCACCAAAAACATGATCGGCGTCACATAACTCTGTGCCTCCTTGTAGCTCTTCGCAAAAAGAGCGACGGTCATCACTCCGGCGGCGAAGAGAACGGCAAGCGGCAGCACCATGACGAAAATCGAAAGCACAGTGGTGAAGTGAATCTGCAGCTGCATCTGCGCGGCGTCGCTGCCGGCCTTATCGAAGGCATGGAATTTTTCCAAAGTCCAGAAGGAAACGCCCATGGAAATGACCGAAAGGGCGGCAGTAACCAGCGAGGCGGTGAGCACCATAAAGAATTTACCGAGCACGAGGTGAGTGCGGGAGACCGGGCTCGACAAGATTGTTTCCATGGTGCCCCGCTCTTTTTCACCGGCGGTCAGGTCCATGGCCGGATACATGCTCCCCGTCAGGCACAACAGGATCACCATATAACCGATGACGCCTCCAAACGCGGCCCCGCCCACCTTCTCCGGCGGCGCAACGTTGTTCTGCTTGATCTCAAAGGGTTTCAGGAGCGATTCCGGCAGGTGATTTGCGGTCAGGCTCTTCCTGACGAAATCGTCCCGGAAGTTCTCGATCTGCTTTTGGATCTCCCCCGCGGCAACCGAGGATTTCAGGTCACCTTCGTAGGTATCAATCTTCAGAGTGGGCACGTTGTGGGATTCGAGATCGCTTGCGAACTGGGGCGGAATTTCAACAACCGCACGGATTTCCTTGTTGATGATTTTGTCTTTCCAATCCGGGGACAGCGGGACAATCTGGACTTTTTTCATTTGCCGGAGATATTCCAGGAATTTGGGCGAGTCCGCGCCGCCAAGGATCATCACTTGCGGAATTTCGGACTTCACTTTGCCCACAATGGCGGAAATCGCCGCTCCCAGCCCGGCGGTAAGAATGGGGAAAAGCACCAGCGGGACAATTAGGGAAGAAATGAGGGTGCGGCGGTCGCGCAACGCCTCGGTGAGTTCCTTGCGGTAAACGATGCCGATGTTTTGCAGCGACATTTCAGGCGGCCTCTCCTGGCTGGTAGTGCGGCGCGACCACTTTCACGAAAATTTCCTCGAGGTCCTCTTCCTGGTAGCGCGCGCGCAGTTCCGCCAGCGAGCCTTCCGCCAGTAGCTTGCCAGACTGGATGATGCCGATCACGTCGCAGAGTTTTTCCACCTCGCGCATCACGTGCGTGGAGAAAATCACGGTTTTTCCTCGCTGGCGGCACTCGCGGATGAATTCGAGGATGGTGCGCGCGGTCATGATGTCGAGCCCGAGCGTCGGTTCGTCGAAAATCATGACCTGTGGATCATGGATCAGCGTGCGGGCGATGGAAGTTTTCTGCTTCATACCGGTGGAGAGCTTGTCGCAGCGGCGATCGCGGAAGGAGTCCATGTCCAGGCGGCGGAAGATTTCGTCCACACGTTTCTTGAGCTCCGCTCCGGCGATTCCGTTCAGCCGCCCGAAATATTCGACCATCTCCTGGGCGGTGAGCCGGGGGTAGAGCGCCGTGGCGGTGGAGAGAAATCCGACCGTGGCGCGAACCTTCTCGGGCTCTTCGACGATGTCGTGGCCGCAGATGACGGCGGTGCCGTCGGTGGGCTCGAGGATGGTGGCGAGCATGCGGAGCGTGGTGGTCTTGCCGGCGCCGTTGGCGCCCAGCAGGCCGTAAATCTGGCCGGGCTGGCAGCGGAAGGTCACGCCATCCACGGCACGAATCTGGCCGCGCTTCTTGTCGTGAAACAGCTTGGTTAGTCCACGCGTTTCGATCATGCGCAGAACCTCGGATTGGGATTGCACTGCGGGCGAACCGCTCTGCCGAACTATACGCGGCGGCGGAGGAAAAGATATCACGGTCGGGAAAACTTCGGTGCGGAAAGCCGACCCGTTGCCGGTCTGGATATCCGGCCGCTATCCTTTGTGACAGTTGGGGCACTGCTTGGCATCGAACTTATCGGGGGGCACACGGAACATGTTGTTGCACTGGATGCAGACGCGATGCAGCGCCGGCGAGGCGGGCGGGGTCTTCTCCTGCTTCGATTGCGGCAGCGTGGAGGCAGGAGTTTCCATGGTCCGGGTAGTCTACCACGCGGAGCGGCGGAGCCCCACCAGGGGAACCACCCGCAAGCATCCGGGATGACCAGGCAGAGGAGGCCGGTGGAAGGAACTGGAGTAAAGGGCTAACCTCCTGATAGACTTTAGGTTAAGCATCCGTAGAAGCAGACCGCCAGGCCCGCGAGCCGAGTCTGAATTCCGGCACGCCCGCAAAGCCGGATGATTCCCTTGCTACACCGAAATTGATGGCCGAGATATTTGGAATTTCACGAAATTATGGATAAGAGGCTGCGCAACCGGACGCTGCTCTTCCTGCTCCTGGCGGGAATCGTCGCGTTCGTGTTGGTGAAAATCAGCGGGCGGCAGCCTGTGGCGAAGATATCCGCGATGCTTCCGGTGCGCCAGAACATCGTCGCGTCGATTATCAGCAACGGGAAGGTGGAACCCATTTCGCCGTTCAGCATTCGGGCGCAGCTGGATACTTTCGTGCGCAAAGTGAGCGTCACCGAGGGCCAGAATGTGAAGAAGGGGCAGCTGCTGCTGGAGCTCGATGTGACGGACGCCGCGGCGCAACTCGCCGACGCCCGTTCGAAACTGCTTCGCGCCCAGGACGACTTGCGCCAGGCCCGCGCCGGCGGGCGTCCGGACGACGCGGCGCGCATCACTGGAGACCTCGCCAAGGCCATCGCCGAACGCGACCGCCTGCAACGGAATCAGGCCTCCCTCGCGCGGCTGGTTGCGGAAGGAGCGGCCACCAAGGACGAGCTGGCGACCAACGATCTTTCGTTGACGAAAGCGCAAGCCGAGGTCGCGCGGCAGCAGGCGGCCAAGCAGGAGTTCGACCGCCAAGCGGCGCTGGACGCTTCGCGCGCTGACCTCGCCGTGCAGCAGGAGCGCAGCGACGTGGCCGCACTGGACGAGAAGGTACGCCAGGGACGCATCGTGGCCCCGACCGACGGCACGCTTTATTCGCTCCCCGTGAAGGCAGGCGACTACGTCAAGGTGGGCGACCTGCTCGCGGAGATGGCCGACCTCCACAAAGTGCGCGTCCGCGCCTTCATCGACGAGCCGGAAATGGGCGGGCTGGAGCCTGGCCTTCCCGTGATCATCACCTGGGACGCGCTGCCGAGAGAAAGCTGGCAGGGACGGACGGAGATTGCGCCGAAGCAGGTGGTGCCGCGCAACTCGCGCAGCGTCGGCGAGCTGCTTTGCTCGGTGGACAACGACAAGCTGCAACTCCTGCCGAACACCAACGTGAACGTGCGCATCAATTCGCGCGAGCGGTACAACGTGCTGACCGTGCCGCGTGGGACGGTGGAAACGATTGGCGGGCAAAGTTACGTCTACGTGGTGAAAAATGGCGTAGGCACCAGCGTGCTGGAACGGCGTCACATCCAGGTGGGCATCGCCGATGCGACCAATTACGAAGTTGACGGCGGTCTTAGTCCGGAAGACGTGGTCGCCCTGCCTGGGGATGCGGACTTTCACGACGGTATGAACGTACGAGTGGTGAATCTGGAGAAGCCGAGCGCGACGGGCGGGAGCAGTGCGGGCCTCTAAGTCCATTCGGGCGGCGTTACTGAGCCTGGCGCTCTGCCCGGCTACATTCGGCGCGGACGGAAACGCGCTGGACGCCGCGAAGCAGGCGTACGCAAAGGGCGATTATTCCCGGGCGATCGAAATTCTGAAGGGGGCGGCCGCCTCCGAATCAAACGACGCCGATCTCTATGTGTTGCTCTCACGAAGCTACCTGCAACTGGAGCAATATGACGCCGCCGTGAGCGCGGGCGAAAAGGCCGTGACACTGGAGCCGAAAAATTCGGAATTTCACCGGGTGTTGGGCGAAGCCTATGGCGGCAAAGCGGACCACTCGTCCATGTTCAGCGCGTACTCGCTGGCGCGCAAGACGCAGAAAGAGTTCGAAGTGGCGACACAACTTGATCCGCGCAATTTTGAGGCCCTGCAGAATCTGGTGGAATACGATTGCGCGGCTCCGGGGATGGTGGGGGGCGGAGAAGACAAAGCACAGCCGCTGATTCAGAAGCTGATGGGCATGGACGCCGCGGAAGGCCACTACGCCGCGGGCAACTGCCGCCTACAGAAGAAGGACTACGCCGCGGCCGATGCGGAGTTCGCGAAGGCCCTGGAGAGCAAACCGAAAACGGCCAAGCGCATCTACGATATCGGGGACTTTTACCTGAAGCAGAAAAACACCGCGCAGCTTCTGGCCGTGGCCGATGCCGGCGAAAAGCTTGCCCCAAGCGACCCACGAGGAAAATTCTATCGCGCTGCGGCTTTCGTGCTTGAGGGGCGGAATCTCGAGCAGGCGGGACAGCTTCTGCACGAGTACCTGCAGACGGCGCCCATGAATTCGGATAATCCGCGGCCGTGGACGGCGCATTACTGGCTGGGACAGCTCGAGGAACGCAAGAAAAATGCCGCCGGGGCGCGCGCGGAATACGAGGCGGCCCTGAAACTGAACGGAAAGTACAAACCGGCGCAGGACGCGCTGAAACAGCTGAGGAGCCAGTAAGCGGGAACCGGGACTATGCGAATGCACATGCGGGAAGCCGTGGCCGTGGCCGTGGATGCGCTCCGCGCGAACAAGCTGCGCGCCGTGCTCACCTCCATCGGCGTGATCATCGGGAGCGCCTCGATCGTGCTGGTGGTCACGGTGGCGTTGACCAGCCAGCGCTTCGTGATTTCGCGCATCGAGGCGATGGGCTCGAATCTGGTGTGGGCGGAGATGATCAAGACCCCGGAGAAGGCGCAGCCCCTGAGCTACCAGATCACGCCCGCAGACATGGAGGCCGCCAGGGCGCAGTTGCCCGACGCCGTCGTGGTTGCGGGCTTCAACGACATTCCGATGTCCGTGGTGGTGCACGCGCAGACAAAACCCGTCCGCCTGATCGGCGTGACCGAGGGCTACCAGCAGATCCGGCGGCTCATCATCCTGCGCGGGCGTTACTTCGACTCCGCCGACATGCAATCCAGCAGCAAAGTGTGCCTGATCACCAAGGACCTTGCGGATCAGGTTTATGGAGTGGAAAACCCGGTCGGCCACGAACTGCGCATGGGCGAACTGACCTTCACGGTCGTCGGTGTTTTCCGCGAGCGCGCGGAAACCTTCGGCCTCTCCGAACTCCAGAAGGATTCGGTGATCATTCCGTTTTCGTTGATCAAGTATTACACCGGCACGGACGTACTCAGCACGCTGCAGGTGCAGACCAGCGGGCCGGACAAGGTGGCTATCGTTGCCAGGCAGGTGAGCCGCCTGCTGAAAAGCCGCCACCCAGCGGAAGCGGCGTACAACGTGCAGACGCTGGTGGCGATTCTCGGGACCGCGAAAACAATCGCCATGGCGCTGCGCATCGTCCTGATCGTGATTGCGTTCATTGCGTTGCTGATTAGCGGCATCGGGATTATGAACATCATGCTGGTCACCGTGAAGGAACGAACGCGCGAGATCGGCATACGCAAGGCCATTGGCGCCGCGCAGCGCGAGATCATGTGGCAGTTCCTGATCGAGGCGTTTTTGATCAGCGGCGGGGGCGCGGTGATCGGGATTCTGATCGGGGTAGGCATTCCGGTGCTCGTGCAGCAGTTGCTTCCGGGAAATCTGCGCGTGCCGATTTCGGGAATGAGCGTGATCCTCGCGTTTCTGGTTTCGTGTTCGACGGGATTGTTTTTTGGGTGGCTGCCGGCCAAGCAGGCAGCGGTAATGGAGCCCATCGAATCGCTGCGCTACGAATAGTGGGATCGGAGGAAGAGGCATGGCCTGGAAACGCATAACGTCCCTGGTGTTCCTGATGGCGATGGGTACGCCGGCCAGCTCCCAGGAAGTGGCGCCGCCCGCGGCGAGCAACGTCCCCGTGGCACTGACGCTGAAGCGTGCGGTGGAGCTGGCGCTGACCAACAGCAAGGACATTCGCCTCGCAAAACTGCAGGTGCAGGCGGCGCAGGATTCCGCGCAGCTTACGCACTCCGAATTTCTTCCCAATCTTTACGCCGGGTCCGGCGCGGGGTACACCTATGGATTGCCGGAGACACCGGGCGGGCGGCCGCCGGCGCTGTTCAGCATCACGTATACGCAGCAGATCTTCAATGGTCCGCTGAGCGGCCTGGCGAAAGAGCAGCAGGAGCAAGTGAGAGCGCAGCGCGCGATCATGGAAGACACGAAGAACATCGTCATGGTGCGCGTGGCCTCGAGTTACCTGGAGCTCGTCAAAGTGCGGCATTCGCTGGAACTTCTTCGGGGCGAGAAGGACAGCGCGGACAAGATCGTGGATGTGACCAAGGAACGCGAGAGCGAAGGATTCGAGCTGCCCGTGGAAGTCACCCGGGCGCAACTTACGCGGGCGCAGGTCGAGGAGCGCATTCTGCAGCTTGAGGGGCGCCAGGACGAACTGGAAGTGTACCTGCGCAACCAGACGGGCATGGCTCCCGACCAACCCATCGAGGTTACACCGGAGGATTTGCCCGGCGCGGCAGAGCAGGAGGGCGCGAATCTGATTGCCATGGCTACGCAGAACAACGCGAGCCTGTTGGCCGCGGAGTCCGATGTGCGCGGCAAGGAGTTCCGCCTGAAGGGAGAGAAGCGAGGATATTGGCCGTCGCTTCAGCTGGTCTCCATTTACGACGTGCTCGCCAAATACAGCTTCAACAATTACACGAACATCACGCAGAACTTCCAATACAACAACCTGAATGCGGGCGTGAACATCAATGTGCCGATTTTCAGCGCGAAGACGCGGGCCAGCGTGGCGCTGGCGCAGGTGAACCTGGACGCGGCAAAGATCACCCTGGCCAACACGCGCACCCAGGTGAGCGCCGACGTGCGCCAGAAATCGCGCAAAGTGCAGCAGGCGGACGCCGCGAAGGAAGTAGCGCGCCTGGAGCTGCAGCTGGCGCAGCAGAACCTGGCGGTGTTGCAATCGCAATTCGGAGAAGGCAAGGTGAGCCTGCGCGACGTAGAGAAAGCCCGGCTGGACGAGAATGAGAAATGGATGGCTTATCTCGACGCGAACTTCCAGCGGCAACAGGCACAACTCGATTTACTGAAAACCGCGGGACAGCTGGATAAGGTGCTGGAATAGAGACTGCCGGCGCGGAGAACCATGCTGGATAAAGACTCGCATAAAATGTTGGCCGAAGCACTGGAACGCCTGGATGCGGGCTTCGCCAATTTGCCGGAATTTGCGCCGCAGATTGCCGGCGAACCGCGGATGATCAAGACCCTGGTGGCCGTAGCAGAGCGCCTGCAGGACAACTATCCGTATTTCCACCCGCTCTACGCGGGCCAGATGCTCAAGCCGCCGCATCCTGTCGCGCGGCTGGCCTACGCCCTGGCGCAATGGATCAATCCCAACAATCACGCGCTGGACGGCGGGCGGGCGACTTCGGCGATGGAAAAGGAAGCGGTGGCGGGACTCGCGGCGATGTTCGGCTGGCACGAGCATCTGGGCCATTTATGCGGCGGCGGAACGATGGCCAACCTGGAGGCGTTGTGGGTGGCGGGCCAACTGGTGCCGGGGAAGAGAATTCTTGCCAGCCGGCAGGCGCACTACACCCATGGCCGGATCAGCGGAGTGCTGCAGTTGCCTTTTTCGGCGGTGGAAAGCGATGCGCGCGGCAGGATGGACATGGAGAAATTACGGGAGGAGTTGGCGCGCGGCGACGTGGGTACGGTGGTGGCGACCATGGGAACCACGGCAACGGGCTCCGTCGATCCGCTGGCGGACATTCTCGATTTGCGCCAGAAGTATGGGTTTCGCGTCCATGCGGACGCAGCGTATGGAGGCTATTTTGGGCTTGCCGGAAATCTAGGGGAAGAGGCGCGACGAGGCTTTGACCAGTTGTGCCACGCGGACTCGATCGTCATCGATCCCCACAAGCATGGCCTGCAGCCCTATGGCTGCGGCTGCGTCATGTTTCGCGATCCGGGAGTTGGCCGGCTCTACAAACACGATTCGCCGTACACCTATTTCAGCTCGCAAGAATTGCACCTGGGCGAAATCAGCCTGGAATGCTCGCGGGCGGGCGCGGCGGCCGCGGCGCTTTGGGCAACACAGGAGTTGCTGCCGCTGACGAAGGGCGGCGAGTTTGCGCGAACCCTGGAAGACTGCCGGAGCGCCGCACTGGAGTTCCATCAGCGCTTGCGCGACGACGCGGGTTTCGTTGTTGCATTTCCGCCAGAACTCGACATCGTGGTATTTGCGCCGCGCGGGGAGAGCGTCAGCAAGTCCTCGGAACTTTCCCGAAGACTTTTTAACGCGGCGGCGCGGCGCAATTTGCATCTCGCAGTCGCCGAACTTCCCGTAAACTTTTTCGAAGCAAACCTGGGCAAAATGAAGCGCGACTGCGGCACGGTCACGTGCCTGCGCTCGGTGCTGATGAAACCGGAACACAAGGAGTGGGTTGGCAGGATTTGGGAATTATTGGGACAGGCAGTGGGGGAATGCCTGGAGAAATAATGCCGCGCCAGGGCAGGTGAGGCTTCTGAGGGTGCCGCGCAGGCCCCCACTGGCTAACCCCCGCTCAATGCACGGTTTAGCGATTGGATGAGTTATACGCGCCATTGGCAGATTCGCGCGCGGGAATGCAACCAAGTCGGGTAAACTATTATCTACAGTGGTTGGGGTCCCAGACGAGGTCACGCGGTGGAACTACCCGTGTGGCCCTGCTCCGCCGAGTGGCAAGACGATTATTTCTTGAAGTAACTGAGGATGAAGAATGCCGGATGTGCTGAAGACGTTGCTCCTGAATCCGCCGAGTTTTGAGAATTTCGACGGCGGCGCGAGTTCGCGGTGGCCCGCGACCCGAGAGATTGAGTCCTATTGGTATCCCGTTTGGCTGGCGTACCCCGCCGGGATGATTCCCGGCAGCCGGCTGCTGGATGCTTCCCCGCACAAGGTCAATTGGCAGCAGACGGTGGAAATCTGCAAAGACTACGAGTTTCTGGTGCTGTTCACCTCCACCGTGGGTTTCGACAGCGACGTGAAGTTGCTGCGCAAGATCAAGGAAGCCAACCCTGCGATGAAGGTCGCGTTCGTAGGGCCGCACGGCCACATCAAGCCGGACGAAACGCTGAACGCGAGCGATGACATCGACTTCATCGTACGCGGCGAGTTTGACCACGCGGTGACCGAGTACGCGCACGGCAAGCCGCTCGACCAGATTCTCGGCGCGAGCTTCAAGAAGGAAGGGAAGATCGTCCACAACGCGCCTCGCCCGCAGCTGCATACCGAAGAGCTCGACGCGCTGCCGTTTGCGACGGACGTTTACAAGCGCGATCTGCAGATCGAGCGCTACAACGTGCCGTTCCTGCTTAACCCATTCGTATCATTTTACAGTTCGCGCGGGTGCCCGGCGCTGTGCACCTTCTGCATGTGGCCGCAGACGCTTTCCGGGCACGCGTGGCGCACGCGGTCAGTGGACAACGTCGTGGAGGAAGTGAAGCGCGCGCTCGTACACTTTCCGCAGATGAAAGAGATTTTTTTCGACGACGACACCTTCAATATCCGCAAGGACCGCGTTATCGAATTGAGCAAGAAATTCAAGCCGCTTAAGTTTCAATGGTCCTGCACGGCGCGTTGCCACAGCAAATATGAAGAGCTGAAGGCAATGGCGGATGGCGGCGCGCGGCTGTTTATCGTTGGTTTTGAGTCCGGCGATGCGCAGATTCTCAAGAACATCAAAAAGGGCGCGACCATCGAAATGGCCCGCGAGTTCATGAAGAACTGCAGGAAAGTCGGGATCAAGGTACACGGCGATTTCATCATCGGCCTGCCCGGCGAGACGAAGGAGTCGATTGCGAAGACCATCGATTTCGCCAAGGAGCTCGATTGCGAAACGATTCAGGTTTCGCTGGCGCATGCCATGCCCGGCACGGAACTCCACGAGCAGATGAGCAAGGAAGGTTTCCTGCGCGTGGAAGCCCTTGCGGATCAGAGCGGCCACCAGTTGCCACACATTGAGTATCCGCATCTCTCCAAGGCGGATATGATGGCGGGCGTGACGCGGTTCTACGACGAATACTATTTCCGGCCCAAGGTCGTCTGGCGCATCGTGAAGGAAGCGCTGTGGGATGCCCACGAGCGCAAGCGGCTGTATCACGAGGCCGTGGATTTCCTGAAGCTGCGCGCCGAGCGCCTGAAGTGGGTGCAGCAGGGCGGCGACGCTGCGAAGACGATGGTGGCGGTTTCCGGAAGTTCGCCGGCCGGCGGCAACGATTAATCTCCACGAATGACTCACGAACATAGGCTGCGATTCAAGACGCTGGTCATGGTCTTGGTGATGGTGGTGTGCGCGAACACCGGCGACCTGATGCTGGCGCGCGGGATGAAGCAGATAGGTCACGTAGTGATTTCGGTTCCGGGGTTGCGCCACGCGCTGTGGATGACGATTCAGAGCGCCAGCATCTGGATCGGGATCCTTTTTCTGATCGGCTTTACGCTTTCCTACATGACCGCGGTGAGCTGGGCGGACTACAGCTACGTGATGCCCGCGGGCGCTTTTGGCTACGCGATCCAGACGATGCTGGCGATCGTGGTGCTGCACGAAGCGGTTTCGCCGAAGCGTTGGATCGGCGTGGCGCTGATCTGCGCGGGCGTGCTGCTGGTGGGGCAGACGAAGCCAAACACGACGAACGTGGCGGTCTTGCCGTCATGACTCGTGGCGTGATTGCGATGCTGGTTTTTTTTGTGCTGTGCAATACGGGCGGCGAGATAGCCATGTCGTACGGCGTGAAGCAGGTGGGCGAGCCGCAGAGCTTCCGCCCCATGGCGCTGCTACGCTTCGTCTGGGCCGCGGCGCGAAATCGCTGGTTGTGGGTGGCGATTCCGATGCTGGCGGCTTCGTTTTATTCACTGCTGATTTTGTTTTCGTGGGCACCGGTCAGCGTGGTTATTCCGGCTTCGGCTTCCAACTACATCGTAGGAACCTTCGGCGCCAAATATCTGCTGAAAGAAGATGTCTCCCTCAAGCGGTGGCTGGGTGTGATTCTGGTGAGCGTTGGCGTGGTGCTGGTGCTATTCACGCTGAAAAGCGGTCAAATTTCGCAGTAGTTTTCCCACGACCATCCCAACGGTAAGGATGTGACTCAGCGGGAGTAGTGCATCCGGACTCCGGCAATGTCAGGGACGGTTGGTGAAGACGTAGCGTCCGCCGGCTTCGGTGAGCAGGTAAACAGGGGCATAAATCGAGAGGGATTCGCGCTTGTTTTCGTCGTGGGTGATGAAGTAGATGCGGTCCGGACCCGCCCACAACTGATCGAAACGCGCGTCGTCGAGAAAAATGTCCGGGCAATCGGGGAAGAGGGAGCCGTACCACAGGCCGTTAATGCGGCCGTTCAGCACGAGGATTCGCTGGCCGGTGTAAAAGCGAACCGAGGAAGCGTTGGCGTACTCTCCGTCGTAAACGATGCGCTCGCCGGGCTGGAGCTGCTTTCCGATGGCCACCGCGAACTGTTTCGAACCGAGAATCGGATAGAAGACGCCGAGGGAAATGTGGGCGCACTCGATGAAGACAATCATCATCGCGGCAAGCGCCCAGTTGGCGGCATGAATCTTGCCGCGGCGGCGCAGAAGCCAGTTGAGGAGCGTGCCGAAGAAGAAAGCCAGGGCGGTGCCGAGCAGCGGGCCACGGAAGAAGCTCATGGCGCGGCCAGTAAGATCGAGCACGTGGCCGAGAGAAAGCGCGTACAGATTCGGGTTCTTCTTCAGCTCGTCGAAAAGTTCCGTGCCGGGCGCGGGCGTGTGCGTGGTGAGGAAGAGCGTCCCGGTGACGGCTGCGATCAACAATCCGAAAATCATGAGGATCAGCGCCGAACGCCGGCCCGCGCGGGCGATCGAAGAGCCGATGGGGGCTTCCGCTTCGCGCGCCATCCAGTGGCCGATCAACAGGGCCAAGCCAGGCAAACCTGGTGCCAGATAATATTCCTGCCGCGTGGAAAAGCTGAAAAACAGCAGGATTACCGCCGGCCAAAGGAATAGAAGCAGGCAGACGGCCTCCGGCGAACGGCGCACCGTGGCGATGCGCGGCAGGCGCAAGCGAACCTGGGCCAGGGCCTGAGGAAGGAATGCGCTCCAGGGCAGGAGCCAGATCAGGATCAAACCATAAAAGAGAACGATGGGAACGGTGTCGTAATCCACCGGATAGCGCTTGCCGAGGTAACGGAGAAACTGCTCATTGACGAAATAGAACCAGAGGAAGCCCTTGGCCTGGCCCTGAGGCGGATTGCGAATTGCGGCGAGAATGTGCCAGGGAGCCGCGACCAGGAGGAAAACCAGAAAACTGGAGAAGAGATGCATTTTAAGGATGTGGCGCAGGTCTCGGGCCAGAAGAAGAAAGGCGAACATGATCGCGCAGGGAAAAACGATTCCGATCAGGCCCTTGGTAAGGACGTTCAGCGCGACGACGACCGCGATGGCCCAGCAGGATAGGCGCGTGGGATTCCCCGCCTGCCAACCGTCGAGAAACAGGTAAAGGGCGATGCCGATCCAAAGCCCGACGGTGACATCCGGGATCATGATGCGCGTGAAGAGATAGGGACCTATCGTTGCGAGGAAGACGACAGCGCCCCAAAAGCCGGATTGCGGAGTAAGGAATCGGCGGCCAAAGAAATAGATCAAGAAAGCCAACAGAAGGACGCTGAGATGCAGCGAGAGGCGGGCGCTCCATGCGTCCACGCCAAACAGCTTAATGCCCAGTGCGGCGCCCCAATAGGGTAGCGGCGCCTTTTCGAGATAGCGCACGTCGTTTTCGTGCAGGGTGACCCAGTCGTGGCGGACCAGGATGTCGCGGGCCGCGTCGGCGTGAGAGGCGTCAACGTCGTCCTGAAGCGGGGGAGTGAAGAGTCCCGCGCCGTAGACGGCCAGCCATAGGAAAAGAAGGATGGCGAGGGAAGACCCGATGCGTTGTCCGGCCGAACGAAACATTCCGATTGAGATCCTCAGAGAGGGTGCGCAGACGCGAACGCGCAGCAGTTCGCAACAAACCAGTTTAGCACGTGGCGGACGGCGGGCCAGCAAGGGGAGGAAATCCCCAGTGAGAAAACCGAGATGCGGCGAGGAATTCCAGGGCGGGATTTGGCGGTTCGGAGGCGTGATATTGTATACTTTGGAAACTCGCCTAGCCGAAGCGGAAGAGCGGCGGAATGCCAGGGCGGGAACACATTCCGGGGGCGCTCGACGCGCGGCAATCCGAAGTGAGCAGTCGGGGAAGCGGATGAAAATGGGACCAGGAGCCTTGGTGTGATTATTGTGCGCAGCCCGCTGCGGATTTCGCTGGGCGGCGGGGGAACGGATTTGCCTTCGTATTACACGAAGCATGCGGGATTCGTGGTTTCCGCGGCGATTGCGCGTTATGTCTACATCACGATCAGCGAGGGATTCTGGCCAAAAATCAGCCTGAAATATTCGAAGATGGAGGAAGTGGAGCGCGTCGAAGAGATCCACCACCCGATCATCCGCGAGGCGATGAAGCTGGCCGGAGTCACCGGGCCTTATCTGGAAATTGTGAGCCACTCGGATATCCCGGCGGGGACGGGGCTGGGTTCTTCAGGAAGTTTTACGACGGCGTTGCTGAGCGCGCTGCATACGCTGAAGCGGCAATTTGTCTCGCCGCAGGAATTGGCCGAGCAGGCTTGCCACATCGAACTCGACATTTTGAAAGAGCCGATCGGGAAACAGGATCAATACATCGCGGCATTCGGCGGGATCACGAGCTTCGAGTTTTGTCCCGATGGGAAGGTGAAGGTGCAGCCGCTGACGCTGCCATCCGAGGCGCTGGCGAACCTGGAAGATAACCTGCTCCTGTTTTTCACCGGCACTGCGCGGTCCGCTTCGGAGATCCTGCGCGACCAGGACAAGAAGAGCAAGGAAAACGCCGCTGATATGCTGGCGAATTTGCACTTCACCAAACAGCTGGGGCTGGAAAGCCGCGACGCCCTGGTGAAAGGCGACCTGCGGAAGTTTGCGGAGCTGATGGCCGTGCATTGGGAGCACAAGAAAAAACGCTCTCCCGGAATGAGCAACGGTCCGATAGATGAGCTTTATGGATTGGCGCGAAAGAACGGCGCGCTGGGCGGTAAGATCGTGGGCGCGGGCGGCGGAGGATTTCTGCTGCTCTACACGGAAGAGAAGACGCGGGTGAGGGAAGCGATGCGCGGGGCCGGGCTGCGGGAAGTGCGGTTGAATTTCGATTTTCAAGGCACTACCGTCGTGGTGCATTCGTAATTGCGGCGCCGAAGGGGAACAATCGCAGTGCTACCGGTGGCGATACTTGCAGGGGGATTGGCGACGCGGCTGCGTCCGGCGACGGAAAAGGTGCCGAAGTCGCTGCTGGAGTTGAATGGCGAGCCGTTCATCGCGCACCAGTTGCGACTTCTGAAGGCGAGCGGCGTTGAGCGCGTCGTGCTGTGCGTGGGATTTTTGGGCGAGATGGTGCGCGACGCGGTCAAAGATGGTCATGCGTTCGGCCTGGAGGTGAAGTATTCGTTCGACGAGCCTTCGTTGCTGGGTACCGCAGGCGCTTTGAAGCGAGCGCTGCCTCTGCTTGGGCGCGCATTTCTGACGCTGTATGGAGACTCGTATCTGGTGTGCGACTACGCTGCCGTGGCGCGGGAGCTTGCGGCCTCGGGCAAGCAGGCGCTGATGACCGTTTTCCACAATGAAGGGAACTGGGACACAAGCAACGTGGAATTCGAAAACGGGAGAATTCTGGCGTACAACAAAAAGGAGCGGACGCCGCGAATGCAGTACATTGATTACGGGCTGGGGGCATTTACTATGCACGCCTTCGATCGCGTGCCCGCGGACAATGCGGTTGACCTGGCCGATTTATACCAGGCAATTCTGGCGGACGGAGAGCTTGCCGGCGTGGAGATCAAGCAACGCTTTTACGAAATTGGATCGCCGGCGGGATTGGAAGAAACCGCGCAGTTTATCGCCTCGCAGGGAGTGGGAAAGGCATGAGCGGAGAGCCGGGATTTGCCGACAAGTTTTTGGCCGAAGCGTCGCAGATTGTGGAACGCCTGGACCGCGGAAGCCTGGAGAAAGCCGCGGCGATGATCGGGAACCTGCGTACCACTGGCGGCCGCCTCTTCATACTGGGCGTCGGCGGGAGCGCAGCCAATGCTTCGCATGCGGTTAACGATTTCCGCAAGATTGCGGGCATCGAGGCGTACGCGCCGACCGACAACGTCTCCGAATTGACGGCCCGGACGAACGACGAAGGCTGGGCGACGGTGTTTGAAAGCTGGCTGAAGACGAGCAAATTGCGCGCGCAAGACGCGGTGCTGGTGTTTTCCGTGGGCGGCGGGGATCTGGAACGAAATGTGAGCCCGAACCTTGTGGCGGCGCTGAAACTGGCGAAAACGGCGGGTGCGAAAATCATTGGCGTGGTAGGAAGAGACGGCGGCTATACGGCGAAGATGGCGGACGTTTGCGTTTTGATTCCAATGGTCAATCCTGTGCATGTGACGCCGCACTCGGAGGCGTTTCAGGCGGTGGTGTGGCACCTGCTGGTTTCGCACCCGGCGGTGAAGGTGGAACAGACGAAATGGGAATCCACGACGGGGACGGGCCGATGAACCGCGCCGTCTTTCTGGACCGCGATGGCGTCTTGAATCTGGCGCTGGTGCGCGATGGCAAACCGTATTCGCCGGCGAATGTTTCCGAACTGCAATTGGCGCCGGGCGCGGCGGAAGCGTTGCGCGAACTGAAAGAACTTGGTTTCAAGTTGCTGGTGGTGACGAATCAACCGGAAGTGGCCAGGGGGAATACCACGCGCGCCGCTGTGGAGGAGATTCATCGCAAGATCGCGTCTGAATTAGCGGTGGACGAGATTTTCGTCTGTTATCACCAGGACGGCGACGGCTGCGAGTGCAGGAAACCCCGGCCCGGCATGCTTCTGGAAGGAGCGCGGAAATACAACGTGAACCCCGGCGAGAGTTTCATGGTTGGCGACCGCTGGCGCGACGTGGAGGCCGGGCAGAACGCAGGCTGCCGCACGGTTTTCATCGACGGCGGTTACGAGGACCGGGAACCCGCACGGCCTGCCGATGCGCGCGTGCACACATTGCGCGAAGCGGTGGACTGGATTCTGGCGGAGTGCCAAAAGGGAGTTGTTCGATGAAGAAAGTATCGGAATTGCGTGTGAAGATTTTTGGAGACGGCGCCGACCTGGCGGGCATGCTGGAGCTTGGCCGTCTCCCGTACATCAAGGGCTTCACCACGAACCCGACGCTTATGCGCAAAGCGGGCGTGCCCGACTACGAAGGGTTCGCCGCGGAAGTTCTGAAGAACATTACCGACCGGCCCGTGTCGTTCGAAGTCTTCGCCGACGATGAAGAGACCATGGAATTGCAGGCGAAACACATCGCGAGTTGGGCTAGGAACGTCTTCGTGAAGATTCCGGTGACCAATACGAAGCGCGAGCCGATGTACAACCTGATCCGCCGGCTGAGCCACGAGGGGATTCAGATAAATGTCACGGCGATGCTGACACTCGAGCAGTTGCGCGAAGTGACGAAAGCGCTGCGCGGCGGCGCGCCTTCAAATGCTTCGGTTTTCGCGGGGCGCGTGGCGGACACCGGGCGCGATCCGGTGCCGCTGATGAAGGAAGCGCTGGAAATTCTCGCCGAGAGCCCTTCGACGGAGCTGATCTGGGCCAGCCCGCGCGAATTGCTGAATATTTTTCAGGCCGATGAGATCGGGTGCCACATCATCACGGTAACCAACGACATTCTGGCGAAGCTGAAGCTTGTGGGCAAGGACCTGGGCGATTATTCGCTGGATACGGTGCAGATGTTTCACAACGACGCCGCAAAGGCGGGCTACACGCTGGGCGTTGCGGCGCGCGGCGCGAAGTCTAGTAAGTCCTAGGAAGTTTCGTGTAGCAGGCATCCACGATGCGCATGGAACGAAGGGCGTCGCCGGCGGTGGCGATGCTCAAGTCCGGCTCAGAACCATTGCACGCCTTGAGAAAATCCGCGGTCTCCAGCTGCAGGGAGACATCTTCGGTCCCATAATCGAATTGCGTTTCGCGCGGCTGCCCGGACTGCAGCCAGGGCCATTTCGCGACGATGGTGAGGCGCTGCGGGCCATAAAACTTCCCACGTCCCCGCAACTGGAACTGCGCTTTTTCGGTTTCCACGGTGATGTCCATGCGCGATTGCCAACTGGAGAGCGAAAGATAGAGATTCGCCACGGCTCTGCCGGGGAGCGCGAGCGCCAGGCTGGCGTGATCTTCGACCTGGATGTCCCAAAAGCTGCGGCTGAGATGGCCGGCAACGAGTTCCACCCCTCCAAACATCCACACAAGCAAGTCGAAAAGGTGAATTCCGGGATCGATGCAGACGCCACCGCCGCACCGAATCGCGTCGGTTTTCCAGCTGTTTTCATAGCCGGGCTGGGCGCCGTGCGCCAATACGGCGTCCACTCCGAGAACCTTTCCGTATTCCCCAGAGGCAAGAAGTTTCCGCAGATGCTGCACGTTTTTCAGGAAGCGGTAATTGAGGCCGACGAAGACGCGGCTGGAATGCCGCTTGGCCGCGGCGATGAGGGTTTCGGCTTCGGCGGCGGTGCGGCCAAGAGGCTTTTCGACCAGGACATACGATGCAATCGGGAATACCTTTGGAAGCAACTGCACCGCCGTGTCGTGCGGCGTGGCGACAATCGCGGCGTCATATTTATTGGCGAAAGCGGTGGCCTCGCTGACAGCTTTGGCTTTGGATGAAAGCGGCGTTCTTTCGGCAACTTTGGGATCAAACACGACGATTTCGGAAACCGCAGCTAGCTTCGCGAGCGCCTGGATGCGCTGCCCGCCAATCAGGCCCGCGCCGACCACAAGAATTTTCATAGATCGATGCGCCTCAGCTTGAGAGCTTCCGAACGCAGAGCGGCGGGCGAAAGCGTGGAATACGGATCGTTTACGTGGATGAAGCGGCCGGAGATGCCGTCCGCGGCTGGCGAAAGCAGCCAGCGGCAGAGCGCGATGGGCTTGGAGAAGGGAACGACGGTGCGGACTTCGCCTCCCGCAGCACGTACGGCAGCGAGCATGGAAGTTTCATTGGCGCCGGGCGCGATGACGTTGATGTCCACGGGAATGTCGGCCGCGTCGAGCTCCATGGCCATCGTTTCGCACATCCGCACGGCGGCAGCTTTGGAAGTGCCGTAAGGGAGAAAGTGCGGATAGCCATAGCCCGCGCCACCTCCCGCGAAAAGCACGATTTTGCCGCGGTGGCCAGGATGCGCGGCACTGGTGTCCAGCCAGCTTTGCACGAAGGACTTGGCGATCAGGAACGAACCCATCGTATTGACGCAAAGTGTGCGCGTGAATTTTTCGGGATCGAGGTGCCAAAAGTGCCCCGTTTGCCCAAGCTCAGCGGCGGCATGAACCACGGCGTCGAGTCCCCGCCATTCGCGCTGGATTTCGGCAAATAAGGAGTGGACCGACTGCGCATCGGAAATATCTAGGCAAGACGAACGATGCGCCGGGCCAAGCTCTCGGGCGGCTTCGTGAACCTTGTCGGAGGTCGCGGCGAGCCACAGCTTGTGGTCAGCGGCGGCAAGGTCACGCGCGACTTCGAATCCGATGCCGCGGCCGCCGCCGGTGATGAGAACGCGCGCGGACGGCGTCGAAAGCGTTGCGGAAGACATGCACAATGCTCCGGGAAAGTCGTCCTTCTATTAAAGCATGAGAGCGCGGAATTCCGAGGGTTTTCAAGTCGACGGCTGGAAAGCGTTCCACTATCATTGAAGAATAACCAGCGCGCGATACATTTTCAGCGGGAAAGCGGCGGAACAGGGGATGATAAGTTCACGTTGCGAGTGCGCCGGATTGGGGCATTGATTCGCCTTAGAAGCGGGAAGGCGATTATGTTCACGGAGACAAGGATGAGCCTGGGGCGATTTTTCATCGTAGGCGGGGCAGGATTCATCGGCTCGCATTTTACGGACATGCTGCTGGGCGCGGCCGGAGCAGCGTCCGTGACGATTTACGACAATCTGAGCTCGGGGCGCGAATGGCATTTCGCGAAGCATCTCGGCAATCCGAAGTTCAAATTCGTCAAGGGTGACGTGAAAGATCTGGAGACGCTGCGGCGGGCCATGGACGGCAGCGACGTGGTGATCCATCTGGCTTCGAACCCGGACATCGCGCGGGCAGCCACCGAGCCGGACGTCGACTTTCGGGAGGGCACGTACCTGACGGAGCGCGTCGTGGAAGCGATGCGGCTGAGTTCCGCGAAACGCATTTTGTATGCGTCGGGGAGCGGCGTGTACGGCGATTTGGGACCAGTGGAAGCGAGTGAGGACTATGGCCCGATGGTTCCGATTTCGACGTATGGTGCCAGCAAGTTGGCCGGAGAGGCGCTGATCGCCTCTTACTGCCACATGTTTGATTTAAGCGCATGTGTTTTCCGTTTCGGAAACGTGGTTGGGCCGCGCCAGACGCATGGCGTGGGCTTCGATTTTGTCCGCGCATTGCGAAAGGATCCGGGACAGCTGAGGATTCTTGGCAACGGCGGGCAGAGCAAGTCCTACATATATGTAGAAGACGTGGTCGGGGCGGTGCTCGCGGCACATGAGAAAACGAAAGAAAAGTTTCAGGCCTACAATGTGGCAACGGGCGACTACATCACCGTCAAAGAGATTGCGGCACTTGCCGTGGAATGTGTGGGGCTGGAGCGCGCCAAGGTGAATTTCGAATTTACGGGCGGTGACCGCGGATGGAAAGGCGACGTGGCGGTCATTCGGCTGAATACGGAGCGCATTCGGAGGTTGGGATGGGCCAACAAACGGAACTCGCGCGAAGCCCTGCGCGAATCCATGATGGCGCTGCTTCGCGATGCGGAATTGCTGTACGCAGGGCAGGGAGCGTAGGACTTCGGATTGCAAATTGCCGGATACATTCTGCTGGCAGCCGCGCTGATCGGGACGCTGAGTTCCACGGTCTATCTGGGATTGGTGTTGGTGGCGGTGGGAAAATTCCGCGCGGAATCTAAAAGGCTGCTTTTGCCGCTGGCAGCCGACGCGGACCTGCCGGGTGTCTCGGTTATCAAGCCGGTGCATGGCCTTGAGCCACAACTCCGAGAAAACATCGAGAGCTTTTTCCGCCAGGACTATCCCCGGTACGAAATATTGTTTGGAGCGGACACGGCCGATGATGCGGCGCTCGAAATTGTGCGCGAGGTAAGCGCGCGCCATCCGCGAGTTCCTAGCCGAATCATCGTCCATGGCGAGTCTCCGTGGCCGAACCCGCAGACTTACTCGCTGCATTGCCTGTCGCGGCAGGCAATGCACAACGTGCTTGTCGCCTCGGACAGCGACGTGGAGGTGGCCGGCAATTACTTGCGGGAGGTAGTGACGCCGCTTCTGAAACCGGGCGTGGCCATGACTACTTGCCTGTATCGGGGCAAAAATGTCGGGGATTTCTGGTCGAATCAAACTGCGATGCTGATGTCCGTGGAAGAGCCCGCGGGCGTGCTGGTGGCCAATCTTTTGGAGGGCATGAAATTCGGTCTTGGGCCGACCATCGCGGTGCGCCGGGAAGCGCTTGAAGAGGTGGGGGGGTACGAAAAATTCCACGACTACTCCGCGAACGACTTCATTCTCGGCAACCTGATCTACAAAGCGGGTCACGAGGTGAGGCTTTCGAGTCATGTGATCGACCACATCGTGAACCAGAGTAGCTTTCGCAAAATGTGGCAGAACCAGTTGCGGTGGCGTGTAACGGAACGGTACTGCCGACCGAAGGGCTACGTGGGCATGGGGCTTATTTTTGCGATGCCGTTCGGCATTTTGGGGCTGTTGGCTGGCGGGCTGCTGGGGAATTGGCTGCTAGGCGTGGCGCTGTTTGGCTGGGCGATTGTCAACCGTTTGATTGAGGCTTATGCGGTGGGCTGGGTGGTGTTGCGGGATACGCCGTTGCTGCGCAAGCTCTGGCTTTATCCGACGCGCGATCTTCTTGGGTTTATTGTGTGGTGCGTGAGCTTTTCCGGTACAAAGATCGCGTGGCGGAGCAGCAAATTTGAACTGCAGGGCGAGCGCATGGTGCTACGGAAAAATGCCGGCCATCCCTCCTGAAATTCGCGCTGGCGCGCTGAGCCGCGGTGCCCAGGCCACCGCATCATGAGTGGTCTTTCCCCCGGGCGTCTTGCGTTGTTGCTGCTGGCGATCGCGCCGCTTCTCTACTATCTGGTCGCAGTCTTTGCCGCACTTCGATTTTTTCTTCGGCAACGCGCGCGGAAACTCCCAGACTTCACGCCCCCCGCCAGTATTTTGAAGCCCGTGCGGGGCGTGGATTTTGCCTCCTATGAGAATTTCCGCAGCTTTTGCGTCCTGGACTATCCCGAGTACGAAATCCTGTTTTGCGTTAACGAGATGAGCGATCCGGCCGTGCCCGTGATCCAAAGGCTGCAGCGGGAGTTTCCCGGGCGCCGGATCGAAATATTCTCCAGCGCGCCACGGATCGGGTCGAATCGCAAGGTCAACAATCTGGCTTTGCTTACAAAGAATGCGCGCCACGAAGTGCTCGTGCAGAGCGACGGAGACGTCCGCGTGGGCCGCGAATACCTGCGCGAAGTGGTTGCGCCGTTTGCCGATCCCGGCGTTGGCGCGGTCAGCTGTTTCTACCGGGGCGTAGCGGAAAAGAACTTTTGGGCGGAGCTCGAGGCCATCGGCGCGGCGAGCGATTTCTTTGCCGGGGCGCTGGTGGCCAATCTTCCCGGTGGAGTTACCTTCGCTCTGGGCGCCTCGGTGGCCACGACCAAGCCATGGCTCGCGAAGATCGGTGGCTACGAAGCCCTCGCGGATTGGCTGGCGGACGACTACGAGATCGGCAACCGGATTCATAAGGCAGGAGGCAAGGCGCTGCTATCGCGCGAAGCGGTGTGGACGATGTACCCCGCACAAACGTTCCGGGGCTTTTGGGAGCACCAGGTGCGTTGGGCGCGGACGGTCCGAGTGGTGAGGCCAGCGTCGTTTCTTGGGCTGATTTTCACGCACGGCTTACCTCTGGCGATCCTCGGCATGGTTGCCGCACCCGCGGATTGGCTACGAGCGGCGTTACTCGGTTCCTATCTGGGGCTTCGTCTGCTCATGGCGTACGTCGTAGGAGTTTGGGGCGTCCGGGACGAGGTGCTGGCTCGCAAGCTTTGGCTGGTGCCAGTTCGCGACGCGATCCATTTCGCCGTCTGGCTCGCGGGATTTACCTCAAACCTCGTGAAATGGGGCGGGATAGAGTTCGAGATTCGCGAAGGCCGAATGACGGAAAGAGCCTCGTCCCGGAAATCCACAGGAGGTTAGTTCCAATTCCAGGCCGAGATGTGGCTCAGTGGTTTGGGGCAGCGGCGTTGGTGGCCGGGGGAGTTACCGTGTGATTCTTCCAATCGGCGTCGCTGAGATTCCAGCCGCCGCCTAACGCCAGATAGAGCTGGACAATCACGACGCGGCGGTTCAGTTCGGTCACCGCAAGGGAGTTCTGCTCCGGATACAATTGCAGCTGCGCGTCAAGCACTTCGAAGTAGCTGGCTTTTCCGGCGTTGTAGCGCTGAAGCGAGACGGTGACTGCCTCCTGATACGCGGCGACAGAGCGCACCTCTTCCTTCTGGATCAATTCAAATTTTTGACGGGAGACCAGGGCGTTAGAGACATCGGTAAAAGCGTTCAGGGCCGTCTGCTGGTATTGGAGCTTGCTTGCCTCCCACGCAGCCACGGCCTGGCGCTTTTGCGCGGTCAACGCACCACCTTCGTAAATGGGTCCCGCAAAGTTGCCGGCGATGCTCCAAATGTTTCCACTACTCGAAGTGATTTCCGAAAGGGGCGTGCTCGCCTGACCCAACAGGGCCGTGAGACCAAAGCGCGGGAAGAAATTGGCGATGGCGACACCCACCTGGGCATTCGCGGCACGTACCTGCTCTTCCGCCGAAAGCACGTCGGGACGCCGCTCCAGCAATTGGGAGGGCAATCCGACAGGGATGTCGGGCGGGACAACTTCATCCAGGAGTTTCGCGGAGTGCAGGATCGGCTCCGGGTTGGCTCCGATCAGCACGCTGATCTGATTTTCCTTGAGGGTGATGAGGCGCTCGTACTCCGGGACCGCCGCCGCCGCCGAGGCTTCCGCCGCTTCGGCACGCGAGGTATCGAGCTTGGAGGCAACGCCGCCTTCGTAGCGTTGGGTGAAGAGTTTCAGCGTTTCGCCAAACGAAGCCGTGGTTTCCTTGGCGATTTGTAGCTGAAGTTCCAGGCCAAGAAGCTCGAAATACGCTTGCGCCACGGCGCCGGTCAACGAGAGCATCACGCCACGGCGGGCTTCCTCGGTGGCAAGATATTGCGCGCGCGCGGCCTCATTGAGGCGGCGGATGCGTCCCCAAATGTCTGCTTCCCAGGCCACACTCCCAAGGGCCAGAAAGGCGCCCTTGGTGGTCGAACTGCCCGGGGCCACAGTACCGAGAAATTCATTTTTGCCGTCGCTGGCACCGACGGAGTAATTCACGGCGGGCAAATATTGAGAGCGCGCCACGGCCGCAAGCTGGCGCGATTGCTCGACGCGGGAAACCGCGATACCCAGGTCGTAGTTGTTCGCGAGTGCGGTGTCGATCAGCGACTTAAGTTGATCGTCCTTGAAGACCACCCACCACGGTTCGTCGGCATAGGAGGCCTGCTCGGCCTGGCCCTCCGCGCCGCGAAACTCGGCAGGCGCTACAACTTTGGGGCGGGAATACTTCGGGCCGACCGCGCAGCCGGAGAGCAGCAGCGTCGCGCAGAGGACGGAGGCGAGTCCGGAACGCACCAACGAGCCGCGGGGATCCATTTGCCCGTGGGACCCCGTCTGCCGAGCGCTTGCATAGGAAGATTTCCTGATCATTGCCTCTAAGTCCTTCTCCATGTCCTGCGGGCCCGTCTAATCCGCGTGACTCGAGCCGGGAGGAGTCGAGCCGGGCGCAGGTTGCGGAATCGCTTCCACGCGAGCGCCGGTGATCTTTTCCACGATGTAGAAGAGCGCCGGAATGATAAATATCGCAATGGCGCTGGCAGCCAACATGCCGCCGATGACGGCGGTGCCCATCACCTGGCGCGAAACGGCGCCGGAGCCCGAGGCACGCCACAAGGGGACGCATCCCAGGATGAAGGCGAACGAGGTCATCAGGATCGGCCGCAAGCGAAGTTTCGCGCCTTCCAGCGCAGCGTCGACCAGCGACCTGCCCTTTTCATACTCCGCCTTGGCAAATTCGACGATCAAAATGGCGTTTTTGGCAGCGAGGCCGATCAACATCACGAGGCCGATCTGCGCGTAAACGTTATTTTCCAGGCCCAGGGCGGTGTATTGTTTGAAAACCAGCAGGTCGATGATGCGCCGCCCCAGCAGCGCGGCAAACGCACCGAAGATGGCAATGGGAACGCTCAGGAGAACGCTGAAGGGAAGCGTCCAGCTTTCGTAGAGCGCGGCGAGAATCAAGAAAGCAAAGAGCACGGACAGTCCGAAGATGGCAAAGGGTGAAACACCCTGCTGCGCCTTCTGTTCCTGAAAGGACATGCCCATGTAGTCGTAGCCCATGCCAGAAGGCATCGTCTTCGCGTAGACGTCTTCCAACGCCCGCATGGCTTGTTCGGAACTGAAGCCGCGAGCGGCGGTCGCGTTGATTTGCGTGGCGCGATGCAGGTTGTAGCGCATCGTAAATTCGGGACCGCTTGTGGGTTTCACGCTGGTAACCGAAGACAGAGGCACCATTTTCCCGTCGGAATTCTTTACGTAGAACTGGCCAACATTTTCCGCGCGGGTCCGGTAGGCGCCCTCGGCCTGGATATAGACCTGCCATTGACGGCCGAACCGATTGAAGTAGTTGATGAACGAACCACCCATGAAAGTTTGCAGCGTGGAATAAACGTCACTCAATTTCACGCCCTGGGTGAGCACCTTGTCGCGGTCGACACTTGCAAAGACCTGCGGGACCGAGGGGAGGTTGGTGGTAAAGACGCGGCTGATTTCAGGCCGTTTTCGGGCCTCCTCCATGAATTTTTTGGTCTGTTCACTCAGGAATTCCACGTCGCGGCCGCCGCGGTCTTCGAGAATGAACGTTACGCCGCCCGAAGCTCCGACGCCAGGAATGGCCGGGGGTGGAAAGGCAACCGTTATACCCTCTGGAATCTGCCCAAGCACGTGGTTCAGATGGATGAGTAGATCCATGTACTGTTCTGCTTTGGCCACGCGCTCGTCCCAGGGCTTGAAGGTGACCCAGAAGAACGTGCTGTAGGTGTTCTGGACGCCGCTCAACAAGCTGTAACCGACGACGCTGGTGACGTGCGCCACTCCGGGGGTGTTCAATAAAATTTCCTCGACCTTGTGTGCCGCGGCGGAATTTCTTTGCAAGGAAGAAGCGTCCGGAAGTTGCATGTTGATGAACACATAGCCTTGGTCTTCATCGGGCAGGAAGCTAGTGGGGAGTTTCCCGCCGACGAAGCCGGCTAAAACAGTAAAGCCCGCCAGGAGCAGCAGGGCAAAGCCTACCTTGTGAATGAACATTCGGCAGACCTTGACATAATCGTTCGTCGCGGAGGTGAACACCCGGTTGAACCATGCAAAAAACTTCCCCAGCGGGCCACGGGATTCTTTCTTTGGGCGAAGGAGAAGCGCGGAAAGCGCGGGGCTCAAGGTGAGCGCATTGAACGCCGAGAAGATCACCGAGACGGCGATGGTCACGGCAAACTGCTGGTAGAGGCGCCCGGTGATGCCAGGGATGAACGCCGTCGGAATAAAGACGGCCGAAAGAATCACGGCGATGCCGATGACGGGGGCCGCGACTTCTTCCATGGCTTTCAGCGAGGCTTCTTTCGGCGAGAGCCCGTGTTCGATGTGATGCTCCACGGCTTCGACCACCACGATGGCATCGTCTACCACCAGTCCGATGGCCAGGACCAGCCCGAACAGCGAAAGAGTGTTCACCGAAAATCCCAGCAGCGGAAAAACCATGAAGGTGCCGATCAGCGACACCGGCACAGCCAACAGAGGAATCAGCGTGGCCCGCCAGCCCTGCAGGAAAATGTACACAACCAGAATGACCAGGACGATCGCTTCGACCAGGGTATGCTCAATTTCCTTGATGCCTTCGGTTACCGGCAAGGTCGTGTCCAGGGCGGTGACATAATCTAATCCCGGCGGGAACCTTTTCTTCTGCCCCTCCATAAATGCATCGACGCCCCTGGCGGCAGCAACCGCGTTGGAACCCGGCAGTTGATACACCGCGATAACGGCAGACGGCTTGCCATCGAGGCGACCCAACATGTTATAGACCTGAGCTCCGAGTTCGATGCGAGCCACATCCTTCAGCCGGACCACCGACCCGTTGGAACTCGCGCGAACCACGATCTGGCCGAATTCTTCCGCCGAAATGAGGCGGCCCTGAGCCCGGACGGCATAAGTGAATTCCTGCCCCGGCGGAACCGGCTCGCCGCCGATCTGGCCGGCGGGATTGACGTTGTTTTGCGTTTGAATGGCGTTGATGATTTCAGGCACGGTGATCTGGAGTTTCGCCAGTTGATCCGGTTTCACCCAGACTCGCATGGCGTATTGGCCCGCGCCGAACACAGAAACGCTGGCAATACCAGGCACCTGAGTCAGTCCGTCCTTCAGATTGATGTACGCATAGTTGGCGAGGAACTGCGAATCGTAGGTCCCATTGGGCGAGTACAGGTCAAACAGCATCATCGGCGCTTGCGTAGACTTTTGCACCGTAACGCCATAACTGTTCACCGGCGACGGCAACTGCGATGCCGCCTGGCTTTGTCGCATCTGGGTCAGGATCTGGTCGGTGCTCGGGTCGGTTTTGACGTTGTAGTCCACCGTCAGGGTCATCAGGCCGTTATTGGCATTGAGCGAATACATGTACTCCATGTTGTCCACGCCGCTCATTTGCTGCTCGATGGGAGTGGCGACGGACTGTTCCACGGTGAGCGCGTCGGCGCCGACGTAGGTGGCGAGAACCTGGATCTGGGGATCGGCGATGTTCGGGAATTGCGCGGTCGGGAGGCTTACAACGGCCACGGCGCCGACAATCACCATGATGATCGCGATCACCATGGACACGATGGGACGCTCAATGAAGAATTTATACATGGCGGCGGGTCAGTTTCCCGCACTCCCGCCGGAACTTTGCGAGGCAGCGGAGGCACCGGGCGAGTAAGTCTTTGGATTGACCACGGCGCCGTCGGCTACTTTTTGCGTGCCTTCGGCTACCACGCGGTCCCCCGGCTTTAATCCCGCGCTGATGATCCAGAGATCACCGACCCGTTCACCCACGGACACGGGAACGATTTTCACTTTGTTGTCACCGCCGACGACAGCCACAAGATACTTGCCCTGGATGTCAGTAACGGCCCGCTGGGGCACCAGCAGGGCTCCCTTGTCCATGCGAGTGACCGCGCGAATATTTCCGAACCCCCCGGGGCGCAGGATGTTTCCCGGATTCGGGAACTCGATCTGGAGAAGAATCGCGCCAGTTCCGATATCCACCTGGCGATCCAGGGCGTAGTAGCTGCCCTTTTCAGGGTACGCGCTGCCGTCGGTAAGAATCAGCCGCCATTCGATTCTCCGCAGGGCCTGCTCGTCACTTTCCCCTGTCTTTTCAAACTCGCGCACAGCCCGAAGATATTCCTGTTCGCTCGGCGTGATGTTGGCCAGGATGGGGTTCACTGTCGAGATTGTGGTTAAGGGACTTGGGCTCTGGGGACTGATGAAGTCGCCGACCTGGGCGGTGGAAATGCCGGCAACTCCATCGATGGGTGCGATGATCGTGCTGTAGCCGAGATTCAGTCGCGCCGTTTCCAGGGCAGCTTGCGCGGAAGCCACGGCCGCCTTTGATGCCTCGACCTGAGCCAGGGCGGAAAGATTGCTCTGCACCGCGTCATCGAGTTCCTGCTTGCTGATGGCCCCGGTCTGCGCCAGCGGCGTGTAACGATTGACGTCGAGCTGCGTCTTGCCTTGCTGCGCCTGCGCGCGGGCCAGATCGCCCTTGGCCTGCTCGAGAACTCCCTTCGCCTGGTCCATGGAAGCCTGAAAGGTGCGGGAATCCAGCTGGAAAAGGGGAGCACCTTTGCGGACGAAAGCGCCATTGGTATAAAGCTGCTGCACGAGGTAGCCGGGAACTTGCGCCCGAATCTGCGCGTTGATCTTTCCGGTTAGGGTCGCCACCCATTCTCTGGTAATCGGAACGTCCTTCTGGAGAACCGGGGTAACTTCGACGTCCGCCGGCGACGACGCGGCCGGCTTGGCGTTCTCGCAGCCCGCAGAGCCGAAGAAGATGGCGCCGAGCAGAACCAGCAGAATGGCCCGGGAACTCAAGGCCCAGGCAGGATGTGCAAAGGAAGCTGTCCGGAAACGACGAAGCGTCATAGAGTCATCCAAAATTTCTGAAGCGGACGGAACCTGGAAACTGAAGGAAACCATTACGTCTCCGCTGGGGAACATAGAATCAAATTCGCATCCCACAAAAGCTGAAAGTGTATTGAATTCAAGCATTCGTCGGATAGGGCGCGGGGCGGAGCGGACGTCCCAAGCCTGCCAGTGCATCCACATACTAGTCCGCAAGAGGCAATGCAGTGAACTGGATGCGGCAAACTATAACGCAAGAGTCCGGAAGGGTCTAGTTATTTGTCGCGAGGAACCACTCGAGGAAATGCCGCACGAGGCGGGCGGGAGAGTTCCGCTGCCGCGACAGCAATCCTTGAGTTGCGACGGCTCCCGAGGTAATTTTGCAACCGCCCGTTCAGGAACCGGTGTCCAGCCTGGTTCGCCTGTCCGCCCGAACCGCAGGGGAAATCGCAGGAGCAGCTATGGAGCGTTTGAGCTTCAACCATATTCGTAAATTCATCCGGCCCTACGTGATTGAAGACGGCAAGAAATTCCGCCTTAAGGATCATGATCCGGCGGACACCCACGGGCTGGGCTCCGAAGATAAACCAGAAGTGAAAAAATGGTTGGAGGAGGGCGTCGCCTTGCTGAGTGAAATGCAGGAGCGCCTGTACGCGCAAAGCCGCTGGGGGCTTCTGCTGATCTTTCAGGCCGTGGATGCCGCGGGAAAAGACGGCACGATCAAACACGTCATGTCCGGCGTGAATCCGCAGGGGGTGAAAGTTTATTCGTTCAAGGCTCCGTCGAACGAGGAACTCGCGCACGATTTCATGTGGCGCACAAGCCGCTGCCTGCCGGCCCGCGGGGAAATCGGAATTTTCAACCGGTCCTACTATGAGGAGGTACTGGCGGTCCGCGTGCACCCGGAGTTCCTTGAGAAGCAGAATATTCCAAAGGAATTCCGCGAACGCCACTTGTGGCGGAAGCGGTACGAAGACATCAACGCCTTTGAGCGGTACCTGACCCGCAACGGCATTGCCATCCGGAAATTCTTTCTCCACATTTCAAAGAAGGAGCAGAAGCGAAGATTCCTGGAACGCCTGGACAATCCAGAGAAGCATTGGAAATTCTCCGCGGCGGACGTGCGTGAGAGGAAACACTGGAACGAATATCAAGCCGCCTATGAAAAGATGATCCGTAATACGGCTTCGGAACATGCGCCCTGGGTGGTGGCTCCGGCGGACAGTAAATGGTTCACCCGGCTGCTGGTGGTGGCCACTGTCGTGGACGCCCTCGCCGAACTCAAACTCGAATATCCGAAAGCCAGCGTTGCGGAGCGGGCGGAACTCAAAGCCGCGCGGAAAGAATTAGAGCAGGAGTGACCCCCGGCGTCACGCTTGGGCCTCTGGTCAGGGCTGCGAGACCGCTCCGGGACCCGGGATCACTTTCAAGCTCTGCAGGTGCATGTCTTTGAAAATTACGGGCCAGTATTCCTTCAGCATATTGGCCGCGAACCGCCACGCCAGGTCGCTGCCGTAGCGCTCTGCCGTTCGGGCGCCGGTCTGTTCGGAGCGGGGCAGGTACACGTTGGCCAGGGCTTCGGCAGCCAGCGGGCCCATCAATCCCGACGCATTGAAGACATCTTTCCCTTTATCACTCCTTGTGATCACGATCCGTTCGGCGGAGTATTTCACGGCGTGGAGGAAGCCTGGATGATTTTCCGGGAAGAAGCGTGGATCCTGTTTAAGGATGGACGCAAACACAAAGGTGCCAAAAAACGAAGTGGACGAGGCGCGGGCGATGGAATAGCCGACGCGTGTGCCGTAGGCATCCCAGCCTTGCCCCGCGGCACTGGGAGAATTCGTGGCCTGATTGACCGCGGCACTGAGACCCGAGCCGAGCACGTAGGCGGGTGAAATCGCCTGATTCACGAAAATCTTGAATTTGCCGCCGGGGCCGAGAGGTTCCGGCGAAGTGGCGATATCGGGGAAGACGATGGAGCGGCTGGTGGCGTAACCCACGAAACGCAACGTGGAGCCCTG
>DATIXE010000060.1:0-51692 GCA_035518915.1 Candidatus Eiseniibacteriota bacterium | reverse complement strand
GTATGTGACCGAGACGCTGAATGATTTGCGGGCGAAGGACGTAGCGCCGAAGTTGCGCGTGCTGGAGGGCGAGCAGAAGCCAGTGTGCGTGTTCGACGGGCGCGAGGTGATCAACCTGGCGTCGAACAATTATCTGGGGCTTACGTCGGACAAAAGACTGCGGAAGGCGTCGATTGAAGCGGTGCGGAAATACGGCGTGGGCGCAGGGGCGGTGCGGACGATCGCCGGGACGATGAAACTGCACATGGAGCTGGAAGAGCAGATAGCGAAGTTTAAGAACGTGGAAGCGTGCGTGGTGTTCCAGTCGGGATTCACGGCGAATGCGGGGACGGTCTCGGCGGTGCTGGGGAAAGAGGACCTGATTGTTTCGGACGAGCTGAATCACGCATCGATTATCGACGGGGCGAGGCTCTCGAAAGCGACGATCAAGGTGTTCAAGCACAAGGACGTTGCCGACTGCGAGCGGATCTTGCAGGAGAACGCGAGTTTCCCCGGGAAGAAGCTGATCATTACCGACGGAGTGTTTTCGATGGACGGAGACATCGCGCCGCTGCCGGCGCTGTGCGATCTAGCGGAGAAGTATGGCTGCATCATGATGGTGGACGACGCGCACGCAAGCGGCGTGCTGGGCCGGGGCGGTCGGGGAACGATTGACCACTTTAATTGCCATGGGCGTGTACACATACAGGTTGGCACACTGAGCAAGGCGATCGGGTCGATGGGCGGGTATGTGTGCGGCTCGCGGGACTTGATCGACTTTTTGTATTTGCGCGCGCGGCCGTTTTTGTTTTCGACGTCCCATCCACCGGCAACGGCGGCGGCGTGCCAGGCGGCGTTCGCGCTGCTGGATTCGCCGGAAGGCGAGAAGCTGGTGAAGAAGCTGTGGGCGAACACCAAGTTTTTCAAGAAAGAATTGAAGAAAAGCGGGTTCGCGTTCAAGACGAGCGAGACGCCGATTGTGCCGATCCACGTGGGAGAGGCGGCGAAGGCGTTTGAGTTTTCGCGGAAGCTGTTTGAAGCGGGCGTGTTCGCCCCGGCCGTGGGGTATCCGACGGTGGCGGAAGGGAAGGCGCGGTTGCGGGCGATGGTGAGCGCGGCGCACAAGAGGGAGCATTTGCTGAAGGCGGCGGAGACGCTGGCGGAGGTGGGGAAAGCGCTGGGAGTGGTTTGAAGCAGAGCAGCCAGTAGAGAGCATGCGTGTTATGCCCGTGGCCGGGGCGGGAAATTGTGCCGCACCTACGGCGCTGGTCTTGATTTTATGCTTTGACCCCAGGCCTTGCGGCCTGGGCTAGTTTCTAACGCGCCTCCGGCGCCTGACTTTGACAATGAGGCGCGCCGCGCAAGCGCTTTGCCGTTAAGCGCTCAGGGCAAGCAAAAGGCGCTCGACCTGGGCTACACTCAGCCGTATGCCTGCAAAAGAGCAAATGAAGAAATTGTTCCTAGTGGATGCGATGGCGCATATCTACCGGGCGTTTTATGCGCCGATGGTGCGGATGAACGCGCCGAGCGGCATTCCGACCAAAGTTCCCTTTCTGTTTGCGAACATCGTGCGGCGATTACTGAAAGATTATGCGCCGGAGTATGTGGCCATCGTATTCGACACGAAGCAGCCGACGTTCCGCGACAAATTGTTCGAGGCGTATAAGGCGCAACGTCCGCCGATGCCGGACGAGATGAGCTTGCAATTGCCGTACGTGCGGCGATTGTGCGAAGCGATGCGGCTGCCGATTCTGGAACTGGATGGATACGAGGCCGACGACGTGATCGGAACGCTGGCGAAGAAGGGGTCGGAGAAGAAGCTGGATGTGCTGGTGATTTCGAATGACAAGGACATGATGCAGCTGGTGAATTCCGCGGTGCGGATCTTGAGGACTGGTTCGGGCGGCGCGAAAGCGGACACGATCGTGGACGCGGAAAAAGTGAAAGAGATTCTGGGTGTGCCGCCGGAAAAAGTGATCGATCTCATGGCGCTGCTGGGCGACACGGTGGACAACATTCCGGGCGCGAAGGGGATTGGGGAAAAAGGCGCGGCGGAGCTGATCCAGAAATATGGAAGCGTGGAGAGCGCGCTGGATCATGCGGACGAAGTGGCGAACAAGCGCTACCGCGAGGCCCTGCAGCAGCAGCGAGAACAAGTGATGATGAGCAAGGAGCTGGCGACGATTCACAAGGACGCGCCGCTGGATGTGGACCTGGAAAAACTGAAGTTGCAGGCACCCGATTCGGGAGCGCTTGCGGAACTTTACCGGGAGCTGGGATTCAATTCGTTGCTAAAGGAGTTGCTGGCGAGCGGGGCCGGCGAGGTGGTCGCGGAGAAGATCGAAGCCAGCGAGGGGAAAAGGGATTACGCGCAATTCGGGACTACGGAGGAGTTCGTGACGTATTTGAAGAAGCTACCGGCGAAGAGCGCGCTCGCGGTATGGCTGAACCTGGAGACGGGAGAACGTGAGACAGAAGGATTTGGGACGCAGGTGACGGGGATTGAGGTATCGCAAAAAGAAGGCGAAGGACGGGCGGTCTGGGCGGATGAGAGGGGCGAGGCACTGAAGGAGCTGGCAGGTGTGACGCAGGATGCGAAGCGGCGAAAAATTGTGCACGACCCGAAGCTGTTTCAGTTGCTGACGGGCCCAGCCGAAAACATCGCGCACGCGACGCAACTTTACTCCTACCTACTGCGGCCGACGACGGCGAATCACAACTTTGCCGACGTGATTTTCCGGCAGTTCAACGTGCCGATCGGAGGAGGCGCGGGGGAGCGCGCGGATCTTCTGCAGCGCCTGGCGCCGATGCTTCACAAAGAAGTTGAGGAGCAAGGGCTCGAGAGCGTTTACGAAAAGATCGATCTACCGCTGGCGGGAGTGCTCGCGGAGATGGAACGCACAGGAATCCTGGTGGACCCGAAAGCGCTCGAGAAGATGTCGCACTCGATGGAGAAAGAGGTCCGGCGGCTGGAAAAGGATATCTGGAAGCTGGCCGGCGCGGAATTCAACGTGAATTCGCCGACGCAACTGGCGGAGATTCTGTTCGACAAATTGAATTTGCAGCCGCCGGGGCGACGCGGCAAAGGGAAGGTGCGCTCGACAGCGGCGGACATCCTGGAGGAGATGAAGGAGCAGCACGAGCTGCCGGGGAAGGTGATCCAATACCGGGAGATAGCGAAGCTGAAGTCCACGTACGTGGATGCACTGCCGAAGCTGATTCATCCGGAGACGAAACGGCTGCACACGAACCTTTCGCAGACAGGCACGGCGACGGGGCGGCTGAGCTCGAGCGATCCGAATCTGCAGAATATCCCGGTGCGCAGCGAACTGGGACGGGAAATTCGCGCGGCATTTGTGGCGGAGAAGGGGCAAATCTTATTGTCCGCCGATTATTCGCAAATCGAGCTGCGCATCATGGCGCATTTTTCGAAGGACCCGGTGCTGGTAGAGGCGTTCCGGCACGGCGAGGACATTCACGCAAGGACGGCGCAGGAAGTATTTGGCGTGGGGCCGCTGGCGCAGACGGCGGAGCACCGGCGGGCGGCGAAAGCGATCAACTTTGGGATTATTTATGGATTATCGGCGTTCGGGCTGGCACAGCAACTCGGGATCGAGCAGAAAGAGGCGGCGCAGTTTATCAACGCGTACTTCACGCGATACAAGGGCGTGAAGAAGTATCTGGATGAGGCGCTGGTGGAGACGCGGAAGACCGGCGTGGCGAAAACCCTGTTCGGACGAATCCGGCCGATTCCGGAGATCAATTCGCCGCAGATGCAACTGCGGAATTTCGCGGAGCGTACGGCGCTGAATTCGCCGTTGCAAGGAACGGCCGCGGACCTGATCAAGATGGCGATGATTTCGATCGCCGGGCGGTTGAAGAAAGAAAAGCTGGCGGCGAAGATGATTTTGCAAGTACACGATGAATTGTTGTTTGAACTGCCGATGAAGGAAAAGAGCAAGTTGGAAGAGCTAGTGCAGGAAGAGATGGAAGGAGTGCACAAACTGGTTGTGCCGCTGGTGGTGGAGATGGGGACGGGGCCGAATTGGCGGGATTTGGAGTGAAGTGTTTCGGGTGGAAGGCGGGATATCAGAAATCAGATATTACGATGGCGGAGAAGGCGAGCAGATAGCAGCGAGCGGCTAGCAGGAAGCTAAGAATGATCGGCAGTGCGATTCAGCGCGGCGAGCACCGTGGAATAACCCTGACAGGCATTTAGGATACATGGCGAAGGTGCCGGCAAGATGCCGGCGCTTCCGGGCTGCGGCTTGGCCGATGGGGCAGGCGACGGTTAGGTCACCTTGTGGGAGGCAAGCCGGAGCGGTAGGGAAGGCGCATGCTAGCCTGAGTCCAGGGGTGGATGAGGGACGAGCATGCGCAGAATTGCAAAGGCAATGCTGATCCTAGGCCTGTTATGGCTCGGAGGGTGCAGCGGCCTTCCAAAAACGAATACGGGCACTGGCGGGGGAACACCGGGCACGGTGTCCGTGAGCGTGTCACCGACGGCGACTTCGGCGGTTGTGGGCCAGACGGTGCCGTTTACCGCGACAGTGACGGGTACAACAAACACGGCCGTGAGCTGGCAGGTGGCGGGTGTGCCGGGCGGGAATTCAAGCGTCGGGACGATTGATTCCGGCGGAACGTACACCGCTCCGACGGCAGTGCCGAGTCCTTCGACGGTGCTTGTGACAGCGGTTTCGCAGGCGGACACGACGAAAACGGGCTCGGGACGCGTGCAAGTTTTTGAAGCAAACAGCAACCAGGTGAAGCAGTCGCTGCCGATCAAGCTGGGAACCTCCGGCGGAAACATCGACGACAAAACGAGCAAGGCATGTTGCGCGGGAACGCTCGGCGCACTGCTGATTCGGAATGGGACCTATTACATTTTGAGCAACAACCACGTGCTGGCGAGAAGCGACCAGGCGTCCCCGGGAGAGCCGATTTCGCAACCAGGATTGATTGACACCGGATGTTCGACCTCGGGGACACAAACGGTGGCGAATCTGACGTCATTTCTGAATTTGGAAAATAGCGGCGCGAACGTGGATGCGGCGATTGCACAAATCATACCCGGAGCGGTGGACGCTTCGGGAAGTATTCTGCAATTGGGAGCGACGGCGACGGGAAGTATTCCGGATGCGGGGCCTCCGCATCAGGGCAAAGGGATTGCGGCGACGATTGGCGAGAGCGTGGCAAAGAGCGGAAGAACCACCGGGCTGACATGTTCGACAGTTGCGGTGACCAGCCTGACGGTCACCGTCGGCTATCCGACGACGTGCGGCGGAGCGTCGAGTTTTACGGTGACTTACACGAACCAGGTGGCGGTTTCGGGGGGCGGCTTCACGAGCGCCGGAGATTCCGGATCGCTCATTGTGGATGAGATGACAGCGGACCCTGTGGCGCTGCTTTATGGCGGGTCGGACACAGAGGGCGTTGGCAACCCTGTGGCCGATGTGCTGGCGGCGTTAACGGACCAGCAGGGGAATCAGCCGTCGTTTGTGGGAAGCGCTTCGACGCACCAGGTAATTGGATGCACCCTGACGGCCGCGGGAGTGAAGGCGGCAGAGGTGAGCGCGCAACCGGTGGCAACGGTGAGCGCGATTTCGCTGGCACAGGCGCAACGGGCGCGCGATCTGCGTGCGCCGGAGTTCCTGGCGAATCCTTATATCAGTGCGGTGGGAACGGCGCCAAGCGTGGACCGGCCGGGCGAGGCGGCGGTGCTGCTGGTGGTGAATCCGGAACAGGAGGCCACGCCGCTGCCGGTGACGATCGAGGGAGTGGGGACGCGGATTGTGCGGATGAGGCGGACGATGCCCCAGGGGATGCTCGAGTATGGGGAAGCAGCGCAAATCGCGCCGATGCGAAATGTTTTTGGGGTGAATGTTCTGACGAAATCGGAGCTGGAACGCGCCAGGGCCGTGCATGCCGCACATGCGGCCGAGTTGATGAAAGAACCGGGAGTGCAGGGAGTGGGGATTACGTCGAGCGCGGACGCACCAGGGGAAGCGGCGCTGATGATTTATCTGGTGCGGGAAGAGATCCACGCAGCGATTCCGGCGGTGATCGATGGGTTGCGGACGAGGGTGCGAGAGACGAGCCGGTTCACGGCGGGAAGACGAGGAAATGAGCCCGTGCAAGGGTGCAAAGTGATAGCAGCTAAGCCAGAGCGGGCCACAGTTGTGTCGAAGGAGCAATAGAGAGGAAGCCGCGCAGGATTTTAGATTTCGCGGGATGATGAGTGGTGGACTGTTGTGTGTGTGGGCCCACAGCCAGGCATGGCTGCGCGGCATGAGGTTGCAGAAAGTTCCCCATTTAGCCGAGCCCGGGCGTAGAATCGCGGTTAGGTAGTGCTGGATTCGCTCCTTCAATAGATCCGAACACAGGGGGTTTGTATGCGGCGGACATTTCTTTTGGGGAGTGGTGTGCTAGTGGTGGGGATGACGGCAGGATTGTTGGCGGGATGGGCGCAGCCGAGGCAGTCGACAAGCCAGGAGCCGCAAGCGGAAGAGAAACCGATCCCCGCGGAAGACGCGGCGAAGAAAAATCCGGTAAAGCCTACACCGGAAGGGCTAGCGGCGGCGAAAAAACTATTCGGATACCACTGCGCGATGTGCCACGGAAAAGACGGGGACGGAAAAGGCGATCTTGCGGCGGACATGAAGCTAGGGCTGAAGGACTGGCGGGATCCGAAATCGCTGGAGAAAATGAGCGACGGGGAGCTGTTCTACATCATCACGAATGGACGCGGGAAAATGACCGGGGGCGAAGGCGACCGGACGAGCGAGGAGGTGCGGTGGAACCTGGTGAATTATGTGCGGTCATTTGCCAAGAAGAACGAAGGAACGATGAAGCCCTAAAGCGGGCAAGCCCAACTGATCAAAGCAATGGCGCCTTGCGGCCAAGCAAGGCGCCATTTTTTTTGGCGGAGAACGGTATGATAGGCTTTTTTGGTCGGGAAACAAGGAGGAATGCGGCATGGTGCATTCGGAGAAATTTCTCGCACTGGTGAACGACGCGAAGAAGCGAGTGAGGGAGACGAACGTGGCGGAGGTAAAGCGGCGCATGGAAGCCGGCGAAAAATTCGTACTGGTGGACGTGCGAGAAGAGAGCGAGTGGGCACAGGGACATTTGCCGGGGGCGATTCATCTGGGCAAGGGAATTATCGAGCGAGACGTCGAAATACGGATTCCGGACACCGGGACGAAGATGATTTTGTATTGCGGTGGAGGATATCGGTCGGCGCTCTCGGCGGACAACCTGCAGAAGATGGGGTACACGAGCGTGGAATCGATGGATGGTGGTTGGAAAGGATGGATCGGCGCGGGTTTACCGACACAAAAGGGGTGAGGAAAAATTGGCTGGGGCGGAAGGATTCGAACCTTCACCATCCTCATTAACAGTGAGGTGTCCTACCGGTTGGACCACGCCCCAGCGGGTCTTGCAGCGGCAGCTCCCGGGAGGGCCGAAGCCAGCGAGCCAGGACTGCAAAGCGATGAACAACAAAAGAAGAATAGCATGGGGAACTACCTCAGCCAATGTGGAATGAAGGAAGGTCCGGCATAAGGGATGTTTATTGAAGAGGAAGCGGCTGCAGGAGAAGAATGCGGGCGAAATTTTCAATAATGGGAAGGATTGCCGGGAGGAGACGGCGCGCCGAATCATTTCGGAAAGGAAAGTCGGACATCGGCTGAAGCGGACGGAAACTTTGGACATTACGAATTTGGAAAAGTCAGAGAAAAAGTTGCATTCCCGGAAAAATTAGTGGACACTATCGGGTCGCTGAGGTACCCGGACAAGCGCTGTCCGGCATAAGGGTGGACAACTTCCAGCAAATTTTCCTCACCAGGAAGAGGTTCGCCCAGGCGCAACGCTGACATGGCACAAATCTTTCACCGCAGTGCGAATTTTATCGCCCGGGCAAGTCTGCTCGGTGGGGCCCTTCTCGCAGGGGCCGCGCTGACAATGGTTTTAGTGGTGGCGAGATCCCCATACATCACGAATCAAAGAGTGACGCGCGAGCAACCCGTGCAGTTCAGCCACAAGCATCATGTGGGAGACGACGGAATCGATTGCCGCTATTGCCACACGGGCGTCGAGACCTCGGCGTACGCGGGAATTCCACCCACGCGGACGTGCATGAACTGCCATTCGGTGCTGTTTAACAACGTGGGATATCTAGAGATTGTCCGCGACAGTTACCGGACCGACGAATCGATTCACTGGGTGAAAGTGCACCGTCTGGCGGATTACGTTTATTTCAATCACAGCATTCACATTAACAAGGGAATCGGATGTTCGACGTGCCACGGCCCGATCAACCAGATGCCGCTGGTTTACCAGGCTGCGCCGCTGAACATGAACTGGTGCCTGGAGTGCCACCGGAACCCGCAGCCGAATCTTCGCCCGAAGGACCAGGTTTTCAATATGGACTGGAAGGCCCCGGCGAATCAGGACGAAGTGGGGCGAAAACTTGCGGTGGAGTACAAGCTGCGGACGACAGTTGAGCTGACAAGCTGCTCAACGTGTCATCGCTAACACGACGATATGAGCGAACACGAACACGAACACGAAACGAAGTTGCGCATCCTGCAGGGCCCATCGGGCGAGAAGGCCGCATTTCCGTCCCAACACGATGATGACGACCACGATCACAACCACGACGGGGAAGAAAATGTATTGCGGGAAAGCCGGCTGGAGCTGGCCGCGGTTCGCGAAAAGCTGAAAAACAAGAGCGGGAAACAATACTGGCGCACGCTGGAAGAGCTGGCGGAAGACCCACAATTCGAAGAACTGATGCACCGGGAATTTCCGAAGCACGCATCGGAGTGGGACGATTCCGTGGATCGCCGCGACTTCCTGAAGCTGATGGGCGCGTCGCTGGCGCTGGCGGGAATGGCGGGTTGCGGGCGGCCGGATATTGCGAACATCGTGCCGTACGTAAAGCAACCGGACGGGATGGTGCTGGGCAAGCCGACTTTTTATGCGACGGCGATGCCATTCGGAGGAGACGCAATCGGCTTGCTGGTGGAGAGCCACGAGGGACGGCCGACCAAGATCGAGGGGAATCCGGATCATCCGTCGAGCCTGGGCGCGACCAGCGCGATCGTGCAGGCTTCGATTCTGAATTTGTACGACCCGGACCGCGCGCAAACGGTGATGGAAAACGGAGAAATCCGCGCGTGGTCGCAGTTTTTGGACGCGGCGCAGGAAGCGGCGACGGGCGTGAAGGCCGTATCAGGCGAAGGATTCCGGATTCTAACCGGAACGATCAATTCGCCAACGCTGGACGCGCAAATGAAGCAGATGTTGGCGCTGTATCCGCAGGCGAAATGGCACCAGTGGGAGCCGGCGGTCAGCGATGGAGCGCGCGACGGAGCAAAGCTGGCGTTCGGGCGGGTGGTGAACACGGTTTACGTGCCGGCGAAGGCGGACGTGATTTTGTCGCTGGACGCGGATTTTCTGGCGAGCGGGCCGGGACACGTTGCGTACGCGAAGCAGTTCGCGAGGCGGCGGAATCTAAGCGGCGCGGGCGACGCAATGAACCGGCTGTACGTGGTGGAACCGACGCCGACGGTGACCGGATCCATGGCGGATCACAAGCTGCCGATGCGCGCCTGCGACGTGGAGCTGTTCGCACGGGCGCTGGCGGCGAAACTGGGGCGCGGGAACGCGATGAACCTGCCGCCGGCCGAGGAAAAGTGGCTCGACGGCGTGGCGAGCGATCTGCAGAAGGCCCATGGAAGCTCGCTGGTGCTTGCGGGCGAGCAGCAATCGGCGAACGTGCATGCGCTGGCGCACGCGATCAACGCGGCGCTTGGAAACATTGGGACGACGCTTTACTACACGGAGCCGGTGGAAGGCGAACCGGTGAACCAACTGGAATCGCTGCGAAACCTTTGCGCGGACATGGACAAAGGCAAAGTGGACCTGCTGCTGATTCTTGGTGGCAATCCGGTCTACGACGCGCCGCACGATTTCGATTTCGTGTCGAAGCTGAAAAAAGTGAACACCGTCGTGCATTTGAGCCCGTACTTCGACGAGACTTCTATGTACTGCCACTGGCACGTTTCCGAATCGCACTATCTGGAATCCTGGAGCGATGCGCGAGCGTACGAGGGCTCGGCGAGCATTATCCAACCGCTGATTTCGCCGCTGTATTATACGAAGTCGGCGCACGAGGTGCTTGCGGCGTTCAGCGACAAGCCGGGGCAAGCGTCTTACGACTTGGTGCGGGCCTACTGGGCCGAGGCTACGGGGCACCAGGATGTTTCGGGCGACGCGGGCTGGCGGAAGTGGCTGAACGACGGCGTAATCCCGAACACCAAATTTGCGGCCATCAATCCCGAGCTCAAATTTAATCCGGCGAGTTTGCCGGCGTTGACAGCAGTGCCGGCGGATCAAGTGGAATATATTTTCCGGCCGGACCCCTGCGTGTACGACGGGCGGTATGCCAACAACGGCTGGCTGCAGGAATTGCCGAAGCCGGTAACGAAGCTGACCTGGGACAATGCCGCCCTGGTAAGCCCGAAGTTCGCGGAGAAGCAGGATTTTGCGCACAAGGTGATGGCGCGCGGCGGGGAGCACGGACAGATCCGGACCGCGGTGGTGGACATCACGCTGAACGGAAGCAAAGTAACGGCGGCGACGTGGACACTACCTGGACAGGCGGAAAACACGGTGGTTCTGCCGCTCGGCTACGGCCGCAAGAACGCGGGGTACACAGGCACGAACAAGGGATTCAACGCGTATGTGGTGCGCACGTCGAACGCGCTGTGGAGCGCGACCGGCGGTCAGATGAAGATCACCGGCGACACCTATCCGCTGGCCTGCACGCAGTACCACTTCAATATGGAAGGCCGGCAGATTCTGAGCACGGCGACACTTGGGGAGTTCAAGAAGAATCCGGCGTTTCCCCATGAGGGTTTCGAAGCGCCTGCCCAGGACAATTCACTTTACAAGCAGTTTTCCTATAATGGGCACGCGTGGGGCATGGCCATCGATTTGACCAAGTGCAACGGGTGCAACGCCTGCGTGGTGGCCTGCCAGTCGGAGAACAACATTCCGGTGGTCGGCAAGGACCAGGTAATGCGGGGACGGGAAATGCACTGGATTCGTATCGACCGCTATTACACGGATTCGCCCTCGGCAACGGTGGAAAATACCGGGGATCCCGGCACATACAGCCCGGCACTCGACAATCCGGAAACCTTTTTTCAGCCGGTGCCATGCATGCAGTGCGAAAACGCCCCGTGCGAACAGGTCTGTCCAGTGGGCGCGACGGTGCACAGTGCGGAAGGCCTGAACGACATGGTCTACAACCGCTGCATCGGCACGCGGTACTGCTCGAACAACTGCCCATACAAGGTGCGGAGGTTCAACTTCCTGAGGTTCCAGGATTGGGACACGCCACAATTCAAGCTGATGAGAAATCCGGAAGTGACGGTGCGCAGCCGAGGTGTGATGGAAAAGTGCACCTATTGCGTGCAGCGGATCAATAACGTGCGCATTGACGCCGAAAAACAGAACCGGCCCATTCGCGACGGCGAAATTGTGACGGCGTGCGAGGCGGCGTGCCCGACCGAGGCGATCACCTTCGGCGACATCAACGATCCGAACAGCAAGGTGGCGAAGTTGAAAGCGCAGCAGCGGAACTACACGGTCCTGGGCGAGGTGAATGCGCGGCCGCGCACGACGTATCTGGGGGCAGTGCGCAATCCGAACGCGGAGCTGGAACAGGCATGAGCGCGACGCAAGACTTGCGGTTAGGGCAAGAACCAGAGCCGTGGCTGGAGTCGGGGCATACCTATGCCTCGGTGACGGACAAGATCTCTTCGGCGGTCCTTACGCGCCCCGTGGGAATCGGATGGCTGGCGGGGTTCGCGCTGGCGTTCAGCGTGGTGATGATGCTGTTTGTGGCAATCGCCTGGCTGATTACGAAAGGCGTGGGAATCTGGGGCATCAATATTCCGATCGGCTGGGGCTTCGCCATCGTGAATTTCGTGTGGTGGATTGGTATCGGCCACGCGGGCACGCTGATTTCGGCGATTTTGTACCTGTTAAACCAGAAATGGCGGACTTCGATCAACCGGTTTGCGGAGGCAATGACGCTGTTCGCGGTGGCTTGCGCGGGATTGTTCCCGCTGATCCACACCGGGCGGCCCTGGATGGCGTACTACATGTTCCCGTATCCGAGCACGATGGGAATCTGGCCTCAGTTTCGCAGCCCGTTGATCTGGGACGTCTTCGCGGTTTCGACCTACGGCACGGTTTCCCTGCTGTTCTGGTATGTGGGCTTGCTGCCGGACCTGGCGACACTGCGCGACCGTGCGAAAACCAAGTGGCAGCAGATGATTTTCGGAATGCTGTCGATGGGATGGCGCGGGTCGGCCCGGCACTGGAAGCGGTATCAGTCCGCGTATTTGCTGTTGGCCGGACTTGCGACGCCGCTGGTGCTTTCGGTGCACACGGTGGTGAGCTTTGATTTCGCGGTGGGCATCGTTCCGGGCTGGCACACCACAATCTTCCCCCCGTACTTCGTCGCAGGCGCCATTTATTCGGGTTTTGCAATGGTGCTGACGCTGGCGATTCCGATGCGGGCGGCCTATGGAATGCAGGACTTCATCACGCTGCGGCACCTGGAGCAGATGGCGAAAGTGATGCTGGCGACGGGACTGATCGTGGCTTACGGTTACTTTGTCGAATTTTTCATGGCGTTCTACAGCGGCAACAAGTTCGACGTCTTTCTGGCAAATCAACGGTTGCACGGGCCGTATTCGCATTTCTACTTTGCATTGATCTTGTGCAACATCCTGACGCCACAATTGCTTTGGTTCAGGAAGGTGCGGCGGAACATCGCGGCGCTGTTCGTGATGTCGCTGGTGATCAATACGGGCATGTGGCTGGAGCGATTCGTGATCGTGGTCATCTCGCTGACCCGCGATTTCATGCCGTCGGCTTGGGGACGCTATTCCGCGACGGTTTGGGACTACGCAACACTCGTGGGCACGCTGGGATTGTTCACCATGCTGATTTTCCTGTTCGTGCGCGGACTGCCGGCGATCGCGATTTCGGAAATGCGCGAACTGGTGCACCAGGAGTCGCATGGTGACGGGGGGCACGAATGAGCAGCGAAAAGCGCTCCCAATTGTTTGGGGTTATGGGCGAATTTTCTACCCCGGAGGATTTGCTGGCGGCGACCAAGAAAGCCCGCGAAGCCGGGTACAAACATGTGGAGGCGTACACGCCGTTTCCCATTGAAGGTTTGGCGGAAGCCGAAGGATTCAAGTGGACCGCGGTGCCGCTGCTGACGCTGATCGGCGGCATCGGTGGCGGCTTGTCGGGATTCGGGCTGCAGTACTGGGTGGCGGCGATTACCTATCCTTTGAATATCGGCGGGCGCCCGTTGAACAGCTGGCCGGCATTTATTCCGGTGACTTTTGAATTGACGGTGCTGGGGGCCTCGATATTCGCGGTGGTGGGGATGCTGGCGTTGAACAAGCTGCCGCAGCCGTACCATCCAGTGTTCAACGTGGACCGCTTTGGCCAGGCTTCCACGGACAAGTTCTTTCTGTGCATCGAGGCGCGCGACCCGAAATTCGAGCTGGCGGAGACGTCGAAGTTCCTGCAGAGCCTGCACGCGGAGCATGTCAACGAGGTGAAGGATGAAGAATAGACCTTCCCTTTTGGCAGGGGTAACTCTGTGTGCGCTGGGATTCGGAGGATGCGGCCAGACGCTGCGCCAGGACATGGCGAACCAGCCGCGGCAGAATCCGCTCTCGCCCGCGCAGTTTTTCGCCGACGACCGGTCAGAGCGGCCCATGGTGGAAAACACGGTGGCGCACGGCTCGATCGCGGAAGACGCACTGTTGATTCCCAAAGATTCGAATGCGTTCCCGCTGCCCATCACCGTGGAGCTGATGCAGCGCGGGCAGCAGCGCTACACCATTTTCTGCTCGCCATGCCACGGCATTCAGGGCGACGGGATGGGCATGGTGGCGGTGCGCGGAATGAAACACCCGCCGAGTTACCACCAGGAACGTCTGCGCAACGAACCGGTCGGTTATTTGTATGACGTGGTCACCAACGGTTTCGGCGCGATGTACGGATATTCGGCGCAAATTCCGCCGCGAGACCGCTGGGCGATCATCGCCTACGTCCGGGCGCTGCAATTGAGCCGCAACGCGCCGGCGAGCGAACTGCCGGCGGAGCTGCAGGAGAAACTGAAGGCAGAAGGAGCGGCGAAGTGACTGCGCAAGAGTACAGGGCGCCCGCGAGTGTGAATCGCCTGCAAAGCGGCGGGTTGGTTGTGGGCGTATTGGGCGTGTTTTTGGCGCTAGCCGGCTGGATGAAGTCGCCGGCGGATTTCTTCCAGTCTTATATCTTCAGCTACATGCTGGTGCTGGGGCTGACACTCGGCTCGCTGGGGCTGCTGATGTTGCAGCACCTGACCGGCGGAATCTGGGGAATCATGATCCGGCGGCCACTGGAAGCGGCCTCGCGGACGATCTGGCTGATGCTGGTGTTGTTCGTGCCGGTCGTGATGGGGATGAAATACTTGTATTCAGGGAACGGCGCTGAGACCGGGTGGCTGAACGCGCCGAAGGCCGGAGAACATGCGCTCTCCTCCTTTCAGAAGTCCTACCTGACGTCAGGCGGATTTCTGGCGCGTGCCGCACTCTATTTCGTGATCTGGATTGTCTTGACGTGGGTGTTCAACGCCTGGTCGAGCAGCCAGGACCAGCAAGCGGACGGCGAGCCGTTGAAGCAGAAGATGAAGCGAGTGGCGGCGCCGGGAGTGATTCTCTACATTCTGGCGATGACGTTCGCCTCGGTCGACTGGGTAATGTCCATATCGCCGCGATGGGCATCAACGATTTACGGTTTCATTTTTGTGGGGAGCCAAGCGATTTCGTCGATGGCGCTAATGATTGCCATCATTGTGCTGCTGGCCGCCTCCGAACCGTTCAAGGAGATCGTGACAAAGCGGCACCTGCACGACCTGGGGAAGTGGCTGTTCGCATTCAACATGCTGTGGGCCTACTTCGCGTTCTCGCAATTGCTAATCATCTGGTCGGGAAACCAGCCGGAAGAGATTTCGTTTTACAGATCGCGGTTGCACGGGCAATGGGGCGTGGTGGCAGTCATTGTGCTGCTGTTCAGTTTCGCGATACCGTTTTTGCTGCTTTTGTCGCGCGATGTAAAGCGGACAGCCAGCGTGGTTTCCAAAGTGGCAATGTGGATGATTTTCATGCGGCTGGTAGACATGTACTGGATGACGAAGCCGGAGTTCACGGCGCGGGCGTTGCCGACCTGGCTGGACGTGGTGGTGCCGGTGGCGCTTGTCGGCTTGTGGCTGGGAATTTTCGCGATGAACCTGAAGCAGCGGCCATTGTTGCCGCTGGGGGACCCAAAACTTTCGGAGGCCCTGGTACAGCATGAGCACTGAGCATCCCAATCATGGGGCGACGAACGGGCGTCCAGAGCACATGGACGTGTCGTTCGAAGCGAAGGACGTACAGCCGTCCCCGATTTTGAAGTTTTTGTTCTGGCTGGGCGTGACAGTGGTGCTTTCGTTCGTATTATCGCTGGGCGTTTACGACGGCCTGAAGAGCTATTTCACGAGCACGTACGTCCAGCCACCGCCATCCAGGCCCACGGGGCTGCAGTATCCCCCTGAACCAAGGTTGCAGGGCGTGCCGGGCCACCTGGCCGATGCGCAACAGGACATGCGGGACAAAGTGGAAGCGGATACGAAAGCGAATAACCAGCTTGGATGGGTGGATGAAAAGGCGGGCATCGCGGAGATACCTGTGAAGGATGCGATGCAGCTAATCGTGGAGAAGGGTTTGCCGGCGGTGAAGGCTGTGGCCCCGGCGGAATCGAAGAAGTAGATGAGAAAGACGCACTATTTGGTATTGATAGCTATGCTGTTGCTGTCCGCGGCGGCCGGGAGCGCGCAGATGGTTCCCGACAACGTCGGCAAATCCTCGAACGGCTTGCCGCCGGCGCTGGCGAACGTGAACTTTGACCCGAAGTTAAACGCACAGATTCCCCTGGACGAAGAGTTCGTGGACGAGACGGGGAAGAGCGTGCTGCTGAGCGAGTACTTCAAAAACAAGCCGGTGGTGCTGGTGTTCGTGTACTACACGTGCCCGATGCTGTGCGACCAGGTACAGCAGGCCGTGGTGGGCACGCTGAAGATGATTTCGTTCAATCCCGGGACGGATTACGACGTGGTGTTCCTAAGCTTCGATCCGACGGATACCTCGGAGACGGCGCTGAAGAAGAAGCACCAGGCGCTGGCGCGATTCGCGCGGCCGGCGACGGACCGAGGATGGCACTTCCTGACGGGCCAGCGCGAAGCCATCGACGCAGTGACCAAGGCGGCGAATTTCAGCTACTACTACGACGCACAGAGCAAGGCGTACGCGCACGCCAGCGGCATCCTGCTGTTAACGCCGACGGGCAAGATCTCCCGTTATTTCTTCGGGGTGGAATACCCACCGAGCAACGTACGGCTGGGTTTGGTGGACGCGTCGGCGGGGAAGATTGGCACGCCTGTGGACCACCTGCTGTTGTTCTGCTACCAGTACGATCCGTCGAAGGGACGTTACAGCGCGACGGTGCTGACGGTTCTCCGGATGGGTGGAGTGGTGACCTTGTTCTGCATGGCTCTGGGTTTCGTGATTTTCCGGAGACGTGAATTCCGGACCGGGCGGAACGGGAATTCGGGACCGGATTTGCCGACGCAAGGAGCACACTAGAACCGTGCAGTCATCGCTGCCATTTTTTCCAGTCGAAGCGTCCAATTTCGCGGGCAACGTGGACACGTTGTTCATGTTCATCCTGATGACCACCCTGTTTTTCGCCGTGCTGGTGACGGTGCTGGTGATCTTCGCGGCGTTCCGGTACCGGCGGAGAAGTGAGCACGAAGTCGGCGACGACGTGCATGGGAACAATGCGCTGGAGATTGGATGGACGGTCATTCCGACGCTGCTGGCGATCGTGATTTTTGCGTGGGGCGCAGTGATTTACGTGAACTACCGGATCGCGCCGCCGGACACGCTGGACATTTACGTGATCGGCAAGCAGTGGATGTGGAAGCTACAGCAGCCCAACGGACGAAAAGAGATCAACGAGCTGCATATTCCGGTGAACCGGAACGTCAAGCTGATCCTGGGAAGCGAAGACGTGATTCACGATTTTTACGTGCCGGCTTTCCGCGTGAAGATGGACGTGGTGCCGGGGCGTTATAACACGATGTGGTTCCGGCCGACGAAAGTCGGAAAGTACCACTTTTTCTGTTCGCAATACTGCGGGACGAACCACGCGATCATGGGCGGTTGGGTGACGGTGATGGATCCCGCGGAGTATGCGGCGTGGCTCTCGGGGGAGAGCGGCGACGTGAATCCCGTATCGGCGGGCGAGAAACTGTTTACGCAACTCGCCTGCGTGACGTGTCATCTCGGAAATGGAACGGGCCGCGCGCCTTCGCTCAATGGCGTGTATGGCGCGAGGGTTCGTCTGGCGGACGGCAGCCTGGTGACCGCAGATGACGGGTATATCCGCGAGTCCATCCTGCAGCCGAAAGCGAAGATTGTGGCCGGGTATCAGCCAGTGATGCCCACGTTCCAGGGCTTGGTGACGGAGGAGCAGATCGTGAATCTGACCGCCTACATCAAGTCTCTGCAGTCGCAACCGGTGCCCGCGAAGGGCTCGGGAATTGCGCCAGCAGAAGTGGGGAAGAAATAGCATGAATACGCAGGGAACGGCGCCGGGGCCGAAATTTCCGGAAAAGAACTATCTCAACGCCACCTACGGGATGCGTTCGTGGCTGCTGACGACGGACCACAAGCGCATTGCGCTGTTATACCTGGCCTCGGTCACCTTCTTCTTTTTCGTCGGCGGCTTTTTCGCGATGATGATTCGCCTGCATCTACTGACGCCAAACGGGCTGATGCTGACGGCAGACCAGTACAACCGGATGTTCACCATGCACGGCGTGGTGATGATCTTCTTTTTCCTGATCCCTTCGATTCCGGCAATATTGGGGAATTTCCTGATACCGCTCATGATCGGGGCCAAGGACCTGGCGTTTCCGAAAATCAACCTGCTGAGCTGGTACATCTACATTGTGGGCGGATGCTTCACGCTGTGGGCGCTGGCCAGTGGCGGCGTGGATACGGGCTGGACATTTTACACGCCGCTGAGCACGGTGTATTCGAATTCGGCGGTGGCGCCGGCGGTGATGGGCGTCTTCATCACCGGATTTTCGTCCATCCTGACGGGGCTGAATTTTCTGGTGACGATCCACACGATGCGCGCGCCAGGAATGACCTGGTTCCGGTTGCCGCTCTTCGTATGGGCGCATTATGCGACGTCCATCGTCATGATTCTTGGCACGCCGGTGGTGGCCATCACGCTGGCACTGGCAGCGATGGAGCGCATCTTCGGGCTGGGCTTCTTCAATCCGGCGATGGGCGGGGATCCGATTTTGTTCCAGCATCTGTTCTGGTTCTACTCGCACCCGGCGGTGTACATCATGATCTTGCCGGCGATGGGCGTGATCAGCGAGTTGATTCCGACGTTCGCGCGCAAGAAGCTATTTGGATATCACTTCGTGGCGGCGGCGAGCCTGTCCATCGCGGTGATCGGCTTCCTGGTGTGGACGCACCACATGTTCCTGACCGGGCAAGCGACCTACGCGGCCGTGGCGTTCTCGTTCCTGACGTTCCTGGTTGCGATCCCGTCGGCGGTGAAGGTGTTCAACTGGACGGCTACACTGTTTGGTGGGTCGATTTCGTTCGACACGCCGATGCTGTATGCGTTCGGTTTCCTGGGACTGTTCCTTGTCGGCGGACTGACGGGATTGTTCCTGGGCTGCCTGGGCACGGACATCAACATCCACGACACGTATTTCGTGGTTGCGCACTTCCACTACATCATGGTGGGCGGCGCGGTGATGGGGTACTTGGGCGGGCTGCATTTCTGGTGGCCCAAGATGACCGGGCGAATGTATCCGGAATGGCTGGCGAGAATCGCGGCGTTCACGTTGTTCATCGGATTTAACTTCACCTTTTTCCCACAATTCCTGCTAGGAATCATGGGCATGCCCCGGCGCTACCACGTATATCCTCCGGAATTCCAGGTTTACAACGTGATGTCCACGGCTGGCGCGTCGATCCTGGCGATCGGCTATTTGTTGCCCATGATTTACCTGACTTGGGCGGCGTTCTACGGGAAGGTGGCGGGCGAGAATCCGTGGCCTGCGACCGGCCTCGAGTGGAAGACGCAATCGCCGCCGTTGACGGAAAACTTCGAGGTAACGCCGGTCGTGACGTGGGAAGCGTACGACTTCCACAACCGGCCGGACCTGGGTCTGGATGTTCCCGGCGGGCATGGGTCACGAATCGTGGCGCCGGCACACGGGGACGATTGAACGGTGACCGGGCCGCACCGCGGTCCGGCGACAGGCGAGCGGTTGGCGCCTGAACTTGACGGTTAAGGGAGTGCGGAGTGCATCGCACCGGAGCATTATTCGGGCAGTTCAAGACGCTGGAGCAGCAGAAAGACACTGCGACGCTCGGCATGTGGATATTCCTGGTCACCGAAGTGATGTTCTTCGGCGGGATCATGCTGGCCTACACGATCAACCGGCATATTTATTTCCACGCGTTCGCGATGGGCAGCAATACGCTGAGTCTGACTGCGGGGACGTGCAACACGCTGGTCCTGCTGGCGAGCAGCTTCACGATGGCGATGGGCGTGTGGTCCGCGCAGACCAGCCGGAAGAAATGGGTGACCATCTTCCTGACGCTGACGATCGTCCTAGGGTTCGTGTTTTTCAGCATCAAGTACCTGGAGTACAGCCAGAAATTCCATCACCACCTCGTTCCGGGACGGAATTTCAACATTTCCTATTGCGTGGACAATCCCTCCGCGTGCCCGGACATCGATGCGGCGGACATGGCCAAGGAACGCGAGGAGTTGAAAGCGGCCTTCGCCGCCGATCCGGATCTGAACGCACACGCGCAACTTTATTATTCGGCGTATTTCGGAATGACCGGATTGCACGCGCTGCACATGGTGATCGGGGCTGGGCTGCTGTTTTGGCTGTTGAAAGAGTCGTTTTCGGGACGCTTTGACGCGGAGTGGAATACGCCGGTGGATATGGTGGGACTCTACTGGCACTTCGTGGACATCGTGTGGATTTATCTGTTCCCCTTGTTATATCTGATTGACCGGCATAAATGAGGAGCGACCCGTGTCTGACGAACATGCCGAACACGTAGTTCCCCCCGGGGTCTACGCGATAATTATATTGTCATTGCTGACGCTGACGCTTCTGACCGTGGCCGCGGCATTTGTGAATATGGGGCGATTCAACATCGTGGCGGCGCTGGGAATCGCGACGCTGAAGGCCACGCTGGTGGTGCTCTTCTTCATGCACGCGAAATACGTACCAAAGCGGACCAAGCTGGTGATCGTTGCGGGAATATTCTGGCTGGCGCTGCTGCTGTTTATGACGATGAGCGACTATATTTCGCGCGTTGACTACCGTGGCGTGCGCTTCCCGATGACACAAAATATTACGTTCAGCGTGGAACAAAACGTCTGAGAATGGTGTGAGACAAAACGGATTTGATGAGAAGGAGGCCCGATCAGGCCTCCTAATTTTTTTGGTTTCGATAGTTGGCAGAGCTTTTGCCGAGCTGGGCAAAGACACTTCTGCCGCGTGGTCAGGTGCTATTTGGGGTGTCCGGGGTCGGCCGCTTGCGCGGCAGAGAGTAGCAACGAACGGCAGAAGTGAGGAGAAGACGAACCGGCCCAGCCCTCAATCCCCTAAAGGGATCCTCGGCTCGCCTCCCCCACGCGCGGAGAAGGTGCAAACCGCTCGCCAAGATTAAGTCTTTTATATTGAATATATTAAAGTCTGCCGGCGGGTAAAAAAGAACTACCCCCGGAGAAATTTTTACTCTGGAATTCTGACACTTTGCGAAATGGAAAAGTTTTTCTTGTGCGACCGCCGGTTGGAAGGGGGGACCGGCTTGACCATTCCGCGCGCGAGTTGCTATGTTGAAAGACTATGCTGGGCTCAGTCTACCCACTGGGTGCCAGGGCTCCTGTGGAGGGGGCACTGCGGAGTTATGGGACTTACGAAATTGGTGGTGCGCGGAGCACGCCAGCATAATCTGAAAAACATCAACCTCGAAATCCCTCGCAACACGCTAACGGTTATTACCGGGCTTTCGGGCTCCGGCAAATCGTCACTCGCTTTCGACACTATTTATGCGGAGGGCCAGCGGCGCTACGTGGAGTCGCTCTCCGCTTACGCGCGGCAGTTCCTGGATCAGATGGAGCGGCCGGAAGTGGACGTGATCGAGGGGCTTTCGCCTTCGATTTCAATCGAGCAGAAGACTACAACGCGGTCGCCGCGCTCGACCGTAGGAACAATCACGGAGATTTACGATTACCTGCGCGTGGTATACAGCGCAGTGGGCGTGCCACATTGCCCGAATTGCGGAAAGCCAATCACCCGGCAATCGAGCGAGCAGATCGTGCAAGCGATCCTGCACGGCGAACTGTGCAAGCCGGACGACCGGATAATGATCCTGGCACCGATTGTCCGCGGACGGAAAGGCGCATATCGCAAAGAACTGGAGAAGTTGGCGCAGGAGGGATTCGTCCGGGTGCGCATCAACGGCGAACTGTTGCCCCTTGATGAGATTCCGGTTCTGGACAAACGGAAAAACCATACGATTGAAGTGGTGATTGACCGGCTGTTGGTGAAGCAGGGAGCGGCCACACGGCTGGAACAGTCCATCGCGACGGCATTGAAACTGGCGCAGGGACTGGTGACCGTGGCGGTGGTTGGCGGGAAGGAGCATGTGTTTTCGGAGAAGCTGGCCTGCCCGGACTGCGGTCTCTCGGTGCCGCAATTGGAGCCGCGGTCATTCAGTTTCAATTCGCCTTATGGAGCGTGTCCTGCGTGCAATGGCTTGGGCTCCAAATACGATTTCGATCCGGCGAAAGTGATTGTGGATTGGACGCGTCCACTCTTTGACGGGGGATTGGGACCGGGTTCGGGATCGGCGATTCTGAAGCGCACGTTGGAACTGGGGGCATACGCGCACGGATTTCATCTAGATACGCCGTTCGAAAAATATCCGTCGCGTGTGCAGAACCTGCTGCTCTATGGCTATCCGAACCAGGATACAAAGCGAACAACCGGCAGGCGAGCGGGCGACAAAGGATTCCGGTTCCAGGGAATTTTGAAGTTTCTGGAGCGGAATTTCGAGGAATCGAATTCGGATTCCTACCGCGAATGGATGACGCAGTACATGTCCGCGACTAGGTGCAGCGCGTGCCATGGGAAGAGGTTGCGGCCGGAATCGCTGGCGGTCAAACTGGCGGGCTGGTCGATTGCGGACTTCACCGCGCAGGCGATCAGCGAGGCACGGCCCGCGGTGAACAAAATCCTGGGGGAGTTGACAGCGCGACAGAGAGAAGTAGCAGGAAGGCCACTGGGAGAGGTTGCGGAGCGGCTGGATTTTCTGCTCGCCGTTGGATTGAGCTATTTGAGCCTGGACCGCTCAGCGGCGACGCTATCCGGAGGGGAGGCGCAACGCATCCGGCTGGCGACGCAGATAGGGTCGAAGCTGCGAGGCGTTCTATATGTGCTCGATGAGCCGTCGATCGGATTGCATGCGCGAGACAACGAGAGGCTGCTGCATTCGCTCGAGCAACTGAGGAATCTAGGGAATACCGTGCTTGTAGTGGAGCACGACGAAGACACGATCCGCCGGGCGGATTTCGTGGTGGATCTGGGCCCGGGCGCGGGGAATGCCGGCGGATACCTGGTGGCGCAGGGGAAGCCGGAGGAAATTGCGTTGTCAGCGGAATCGCTGACCGGCAGATACCTGGCAGGTACGGCGCAGATTCCGGTGCCGACGAAGCGGAGAGCACCGAACGGGAAAACGATCCAGATTGTGGGGGCGCACGCGAATAATTTGAAGGACGTAGACGTGTCGGTGCCGCTGGGGCTGCTGACGGTGGTCACGGGAGTTTCCGGTTCGGGAAAATCCACCCTGGTGAACGACATTTTGTACCGTGTGCTGGCACAGAAGTTGTACCGTTCGATGGAACAGCCAGGCGCGCACCGTATGCTGCTGGGCGTGGAACATATTGACAAGGTAATCGAAATTGACCAGGCGCCGATCGGGCGAACGCCAAGATCGAATCCCGCGACGTATACCGGAGTTTTTGCGCCGATCCGCGAGCTTTTCGCGATGTTGCCCGAGGCGCGGGAACGCGGATACAAGCCGGGACGATTCAGCTTTAATGTAAAAGGAGGAAGGTGCGAAGCGTGCCAGGGAGAGGGGTTGCGTCGCATCGAGATGAATTTTCTTCCGGACGTGTACGTGACGTGCGAGGTCTGCCGGGGACGGCGGTATAACGCGGAGACGCTGGCGGTGCGATACAAGGGGCACAGCATCAACGATGTGCTGAACTTGGCTTCGGGCGATGCGCTGAAATTGCTGGAAAACATTCCCCAAATCCAGCAGAAGCTGGCGACGATCGTGGAAGTGGGACTTGGCTACGTGCAGCTTGGGCAATCCGCGACCACGCTTTCCGGCGGCGAGGCGCAACGCATAAAGCTGGCACGAGAACTTTCGAAGAGGCAAACCGGAAGGACCATGTACATCCTGGATGAGCCGACGACCGGTTTGCACTTCGACGACGTTCGAAAGTTACTGGATGTGCTGCAGCGGCTGGTGGATCTGGGCAACTCCGTGCTGATTATCGAGCACAACCTGGACGTGATCAAACAAGCGGACTGGATTATCGATCTGGGACCGGAAGGAGGAGCCGGGGGAGGACGGATTGTAGCGCAGGGCACCCCAGAGCAGGTGGCGAAGACGAAAAGGTCGTACACCGGGCAGGCGCTGGCGCGGCATCTGGGGATAAACGGGGCGAGCGGAGCGGCCAGCAATGGAAATCACTAGGCGCCATGACACCAGAGCGCCTGTAGAGGCGACCGGCTTTTGCTTGCGCGGCGTGGCGGTTCCTCGTAGAGTGATGAGATTCGAATGAGCATTTACGACATCTATCCGGCAGCTCCCGGCGGAGTGCGCACCTATCCGATATCCAGCCGCAAGAGCAAAGTGAGTGCGCGCGAGTTTGCGAAACCGGCGAAAAGAAATCCTTCCTTGAAGAAGTTCCTGGACGGGCTGCCGGACATTCTTGCAGGCAAGGATTTGCGCGAACTGGTAAGCGCGATTCAGCGCGCGAAGGCGAGGAAGAGCGCCGTACTTTGGGGGATCGGCGGCCACGTCATCAAGGTGGGCCTCGGACCGGTGCTGATTGAGTTGTTGCGCAGCGGCTTTGTGAGTGGAATTGCGATGAACGGGGCCGCGTTGATTCACGATTTTGAAATAGGGCTGGCCGGCCAAACCTCCGAGGACGTCGACGCAACGCTGAGGGAAGGAAAATTCGGAATGGCCGAGGAGACGGGCCGGGGCATCAATGAAATCGCGAAGCTCGCGCAGCGCGTCCGGATCGGATATGGAGAGGCAGCTGGACAATATCTTCATAGCGGGATTTTGGCGGCGAAGCACCTCAAGGCGAGCGTGCTGGCGGCGGCGTATGAATGCAAGGTGCCGGTGACAGTACACCTGGCGATTGGCACAGATATTCCGCACATGCACCCGTCGGCGGACGGCTCGGCGCTGGGTGCGGCGAGCTATCGGGATTTTCTTTTGTTTTGCACACTGGTACAGAGAATGGATGCGGGCGGAGTTTACTTGAACTGGGGATCAGCAGTCATTTTGCCGGAAGTATTCTTGAAGGCCGTATCGATGGCGCGCAACCAGGGGCTGCGAATGCAGGGAATCACGACAGCGAACTTCGATTTCATCCAGCATTACCGGCCCTTGCAAAACGTGGTGAAGCGGCCGACGGCGAACCGTGGTCCGAGGACGGCGGAGGCTTCGCGGGGATTTGCCCTTACCGGGCACCACGAATTGCTGATGCCGTTGATCGCGGCCGCGCTGGAGTCCAGCTGGAGAACGGGAGCGAAACGCGGCAAATCATGAACTCCTACGACGATACTTCGCAAGAGCCGGAGCAGGCGGCGACAAATCCGGAGGGCAAAAAGCCATCGGACGAGAACAATGCAACGCTGGCGGAGACACCTCCGAACTGGTTCAGCGAAGGAGTTGGAAGCCAAACGGAAATAGAAACAGCCCCGCAGATTTCGCGGAAGAGTTACCCGGCCGACCTGCAAATCAGCTGGTCGTGGGCGCATTTTATCGTACTTGTGGTCTTTGGATTTGTGAGTTTGGTCGTGGTCCAAGGGGTGCTGGCCGTGATTTACGGGCCGCACCAGCGAATGCCGACCAAGGAACTGGAAGACTATCTGATCTCGAAGCCGCAGTTTGCGATTGGAAGCATGTTGTTATGGTACGCGGCGATTTTCTTTTTCCTGTATGTGACGCTTTCTGTGCTCCGAGGACACCCATTCTGGAAAACGCTCGGCTGGCGAAAACTGGTTCCGATGAATCGAGAAATGCCGACAAATCCGCTGGCCTACCTGTTGGCGGGTGCGGGGCTTTCGCTGGTGATCAACCTTTTGACGGCGCACTTGAAGACGCCTGAAAACATTCCAATGGAGGAGTTGTTCAAACACCGGCAGACGGCGCTGCTTTTCGTGGGGATGGCGGTGCTGGTGGCTCCGCTGGTGGAAGAAACGTTGTTCCGCGGGTATTTGTACCCGATGTTTGCGCGGGCGTTCGGAATTACGCCGGGAATTCTGGTGACGGGGTTTCTGTTCGGGTTGATGCACGGCGCTCAACTAGGCTGGACCTGGAGCTTGGTGGCCCTGCTGACGGTTGTGGGGATAGCGCTCACATTTGTGCGGGCGCGGACGGGAACCGTCGTTGCGAGCTTCTTGATGCACCTTGGTTATAACGGCCTGATCGCCGTTGCGGCCCTAGTGAGCACGCACGGATTCACGACGCTTCCCGCTGGCACCTGACGAACTCGCTGTGAAAAAGGCATTCGATAAAATTGCAGGGGAGGACGCGCGGAGACATGTACGTTGCCCAACCGATTGAATGGACCGACGCAGGCGTCGTGATGCTGGACCAGCGCCGTTTGCCGGCCGAAGAGATTCACCACACCTACACAGACTATCGCGAAGTGGCGGCAGCCATACGGGATATGGTAGTCCGCGGCGCGCCGGCGATCGGAGTGGCAGCGGCCATGGGTGTTGCGATTGGGGTTCAGAAGTCACAGGCCACGACAATTGAAGAATTGAAGAAGGAATTCGCTGGCATTTGCGACACCATCGCCAAGACGCGGCCGACGGCAGTGGATCTTTTTTGGGCCCTGGAGAGAATGAAGCGGCGCTTTGTGGTACTGGCACAGGCCTCGGGAGAGTTAGCGAAGATCCGCGAAGGGATGATTAAGGAAGCGAGAGAGGTTCACGCCGAGAAAAAAGCCACGGACGAAGCGATTGGGCGGTTCGGCGCAGAGTACATGCCGAAGGAAGGCCAGGTGATGACCCAGTGCAACGCGGGTGCGCTGGCGACCGCGGGAATTGGGACAGCGCTGGGGGTGATTCGCGTGGCGTTCGAACAAGGGCGGAAAATTGAGGTGCTGGTGCCGGAGACGCGCCCTTATCTGCAAGGCGCGCGACTAACCGCTTGGGAGCTGTATCGTGGAGGAATCCCGCTGACCCTGATCACCGATAATATGGTTGGGCACTTTTTGAAAATGGGAAAAGTGGGAGCGATCGTGACGGGCGCGGACCGGATCGCGGCGAACGGAGACACGGCAAACAAGATCGGGACGTATCAGATTGCGGTGCTGGCCAAAGAGAATAATGTGCCGTTTTATGTGGCGGCGCCGGTCTCGACTCTGGATTTATCGATTGCGTCTGGAGAGCAGATACCGATCGAAGAGCGCGCGGCGGAGGAAGTGACGCACATTCAGGGCGTGCGGATCGCGCCAGATGTTCCGGCGGCGCATCCGGCGTTCGACGTCACGCCGAACCGTTATATTGCAGCGATTTTCACGGAGCGGGGAGTGGCGAAGACTCCGTACACAGAGTCGCTGCAAAAGCTAGCCGGAGCCGCGCCTGCCAAGGCGGCAATCTGAGAGAGACCGGGGAATTGCTGGGGCCAGGATCGGATTCGAGCGCTACGGCGGCTTATGCTTTTATCAGGGCGTAATCGCCTTTTGGATCTTAGCGACCATCTCGCGGACTTGGGGCGCCATCGGGCCGTCCGGCTCTAATTTCAAATACGCCTGATATTCTTCGAGCGCTCCGGGAGCGTTACGCTGCCGAAGCCGGATATTGGCCAGGAGAACATGGGCCGGGGCCAAGTCGGGAAGCGCCTTGACGGCCGACTCGGCGAGAGGCGCCGCATCCTGCCAGCGGCCCATGGCCCAATAGGTTCGCGCGAGCTCGTATTGAGCGGCAGGAGCATTGGGATCGATTTCCAGACACTTCTTCAAAGCATCTTCCGCACCAGGATAGTTTCCCGTTTGATTGCGCAACCCGCCGAGGTCGAGGAAAGAGGCGGCAAGTTTGGGCTCGAGTTCGACGCTGTGCTGGAGCGCGGTTTCGGCTTGCTGCCAATCCTTTTTCTGGAGATAGGCCTCGCCCAGCAGGCGGTAGGCTTGCGGGTAGTCCGGGTAGAGCTTGATCGCTTTTTGAAGATGGTCTATGCCCTCATCGAGATTCTTCGAAGATAAAGCCTGTTCGCCCTTGCTGAATTCCTTGCGCGCGTCATCGGGGACGGTCAAGTCCTTGACGGAGACGGAGTCGGCAGCACCCACAGGACGCACGACCACCGCGGGGGGAAGTTCCTTTTTCAGGGGGATTAAGTCCAGAACAACGTACGCCATCGGGTCACCGATGATTTCCACTCGAGCCGAGACTTCCTTATAGCCGAGATCGGCGATGCGCACGATAAAAACGCCGCTCGTCTGTTGATGGAATTCGCATTTTCCGCCCTCGATCGTTTCCAAATCGGCCTCTGCGCCACCCTCTGCCGATTCCAGGCGTACATGAATTCCTCGCGGGGCGGGCCTTCCATCCTGATAACGAACCTGAACATCAATCGTTCCACCCGAACCACGGCTCCCGCCAGTGGGCCGTTGAGCACAGGCAAAGAATGCAAGGAGGGAGAAGGAGCCCAGCAAAAGGAAAAAGCGGAATAAGGTTCGAAACATCAAGGGCCTCCGAATCGGCCTTGAGGAGCACTGAGAAGAAGGAGGAAGCGAAAATTGGATCGCTTGCCAGTCGAAATTCTGACGGCTGAGCCGGGAGTGTAGCAAAAAAAAGAGGGCGCCGTAAGGCGCCCTCTTTGGTTAAGGGTTAAATCAGAAGGTCAGCAGAACGGAGAGCCGTGAACTGAACGGATCCACAAATCCCTGGACCTGGAATGTCGAAGATGTGAACGGATGTTGGAAGTCGGTGTTCGGGATTCCGAAGCCGTTGTCTCCAAACTGGTTAAATGTGGTCTGCCGAGTTGAATCGACGATGTTGAACAGATCATACGCGAGCTTGAGTTGCATCCGCTCGCTAAGTCTGATCGGATACTCAAGGTGCGCATCAACAGTGCCCGTCACCGGTGCGCGGCCCAAGTTGCCGCGGCCGAAGAGGGGCACTTCACCCTGGTTCTGGTAGGCTTGCTGGGCGTAGAGCGCGGTCAGCGGGTTGCCGGAGAGGACGCCAACGCCCGCACCGATCACGAAGCCCTTGAGCCTGCCACTCGGCAAGACGTAGGTTGCGTGAGCATTGAAGGTGTGCTTCCGGTCTGTGCTCAGGAACCCAATGCCTTGCTGGTTCGCGAGCAGACCGAGCCCGCCCTCGGTGAAGTCAAAGAGGGAGCTGATGCCCGGGTCGGCCTGGCCGTTGTCATTGCGGAAGGCGCCTTCGTAATTGCCTCGCAATTGGGCAATACGATAGTTCACGTTGAGCGCGAAATTGTGCGAGAAGGACTTGCGGACTTCGAACTCGACCGCTTCGTATTCGCGCTTCGGGTCCTTGTAGGTGTCGGCTTGACCGTCGGGGGTGAACTCACCACCGAAGTAAGCGCATCCAGGGACGAGCGACGTCGCGCCCAACGGAGTGCACTTGGCCGGATCGTAGTTGCCGCTACGGCGCGAGGCCGCATTGGCAATCAGATTGCCACTGGCGTCTGTCCAAGTATTGGTGTTCACGGCAGGGAAGCAAACGCTACCCGCCGGCGCACTGCCCGGAGTGACAGCCGCGTAGCCACTGAACTGGTTATAGGCCACGAAAGGTGTCCCATAACCATACGAGTCGAAGCAAGACGCGGGCATTCCCGCAGCGAGGTAAGCATTTTCGTTAGCGGGGGTGAGTGGCAGGACATTCCCCGATGCGTCCCTCGGAGGCGCGAACACACTGCCCTGACTGAAGATGACCTCGTTGGGGTTGACGAAGACATCTTGCTTCGCATTGGGATTGCCAATGTAATAGTTCAAGCCGCCGCCGTGGTAAGCGAGAGCGTTGAACTGCTCGACGGAAATGCCGCCCTGGTCTTCGATCACGCGCTTGAGGCGGCGGTCGACGTAGCGGACGCTGGCGACGACTCCGCCCTTGAACTGACGGTCGTAGCCGACGAGGAATTCGTCCGTGAACTCCATGCGGGTTCCGGGCGCAAAAGGTTCGCCGCCTGTGATCAACGACCCAGCGGCGGTGGCGATTCCTGTTTGACCGTTACTGTCGGCCAGGTTGAGAAGGTGAGCAGAATCGCCAACAAAGTCGACACTGCCAAGTGAATTCGTGGTCACGCAATTCGCGTTGGCCACGCCAGTGATGGTGCAGGGAGTACTTGCAGGCGCCCAATAGGAGTTCTGGAAGTCCTCCTCATTGCTAAGCGCGCGAAGAGCGGCATCGAGGGGAAGTACATAGGCGTATCGGCCGAAGTTGGCATAGAACTTCTGCTTGCGATCGCCGGTCGGGTCAACTGTGATGCCTACGCGGGGCGACCACATGTTCGAGAAGGTACGTTCGACCTGGTTACCAATGAGGCGCTGCTGTTCCCAACGGACGCCTACATTGAGCGTGACATACTTGCTGATCTCCCACGCATCGTTGATGTAAGCCCCGTGGTATTTGCCGCTGCTGGCAGTGATACCGCCATCAAAGCGGCCACGCACTTGCTGCAGAACGACTTGCTGCGGCGTATCGTAGCCGGGCACGTTCATATAGGGGCACAAGCTGCAAGGGTCCGACTGGACGTCGCTGAGGAGATTCAACGTGAAAGCAGAGTCCGTCAGATTTCCAGCTACGTCCGGTCCGTATCCCGGGCTAGTGCCGACCGCGTTTACCGCCGGGATTTCATACTTTGGGCCAGAATAATAAGTGTGATCGTTGTACTGAGGGAACTGCCAGGTATAGCCGACGTTGAGGGCATGAGTTCCGGCGAAGTGAAAAGTCTTTGTCACATCGCCTTGGACGCCTCGGGTATTCGCATCGTAAGGCTCCAGGACGGAAATGCCCTGTGCCGTGTAAGCACCGCGCTGGCCAGCCAAGCCGGCGGTCTGGGTTTCATCCACGATGTTGTAGACGTTGGTCGCTGGAGTTTCGTTGAACTGGTTCCAGCTCCAGGTAAATGCCGCGTCCACCAGTAACGAGCTCCCGAATGCCCCGTCGTAGCGGGTGGACCACTGGCGCGTGCCATAGGTCCACTTCGAGTTCGCCGAATCATTGTCGATGTTCAGCGTACTAAATGAGGTGGGATTCGTGTGGGACGGGTCGCCGGAAACCGTCGACTCGATGGTGTGAGAGCTGTTGATCTTAAAGGTCAGCTTGCCCGCATAGTCGTAACGGGTGGTATCGCGATCGATCAGAGGGTTCGTCGTATACAGCCCCGAGTTCAGGGCGGGCTGGTAATAGCCGTGGTTCCAGGAAGGATTGAAAGTGCCGAAGAAGAAGAGGCGATCTCTCAAGCCATGAAGCGGAACGTAACCACCGAGCTCAAAATCGCCTTCGTAGTTGGCGTTATCCAGGCGGCTTCCCACGAGATTGAGGTTGCTGAATTTCGGATCGTCCGCGTTCTGATAGGTGTCCTGCATCCAGCGGCTGTTGAAATAGCCACCGATCGTGCCAAAAAACTTGGTTCCGCCAGACTTGGTGACCAACTGGACGATACCACCACTAACCTTGCCGTACTGAGGTTCGAAGCCAGCCGTCTTGATCTGCACTTCCTTCACGAACGACAAGTTGATACCGGTGCCGAGGGGGCCGTAGACGCGGGACCAAACTCCGATTCCGCCGAACGCCGGATCATTGATGGAGACGCCGTCCGCGACGTAGAGGTTTTCCAAACCGGAGGAACCGGAGATGGAGGGGTTCTGCTCGCCGGTACCGATACCCGAGGTAACTCCCGGCGCGAGATAGAACAAACTGCTGACGCCACGACCAAGGGGAATCTTGGAGTAAAAGCTATCCGAGTAATCGGAGTTCACTGCGGTTGAACTGGTATCCACCGTTACCGTCGCCGCAGAAACTTCAACGGTCTGAGTGATTTGACCAGTTTCCAAGGTGACTTCCACGCTGGTGGTCTTGTTGATCAAGACTTCCGTGGCAGGAATACTGGCGATCTTGAAGCCAGCCTTCTGTACTTTGATAGTGTAAAAGCCAGGAATCAATGTCGAAAATAGAAACGAGCCTTGGTCATTTGTTGTTTGAGTCAAGCTCCCGATGGGCCCCGTGATTGTCACCTGGGCTCCAGGAACTGTCGCCTTGGTGGCGTCATAGACGATTCCGCTCAGGTTACCGCGAGACGAACCCACGTCCTGTGCCCAAGCTCCACTTCCGACAAATAAGGGAAGCAGGAGCATGGCTGCGAGAAAAGCAAACCACTTCGCATTTTTCAATGCAGTACTCCTTTCAAAACCCCGATAGATTTAGAGAGAAAAGATGCTGAGACCACGGAATAGCAACCAACCGAGTCGTTATGCTTAGTGCAAGGAGTGTGCCAAAGTTGGGGAGAAACTAACCACACCTATTTATATGAAAGAAAAGATGTTAGAGGCACGGCCCAGGCGGGCCAGACTCCGTAGTTATGGTTTTTGGGTTGGCCGCAGAGGGAAATACGAAAATTGGAAGCTGGCAAAACCGACAGGTATGAAGTACTAAAACTGCTCAGTTTGCTGCCCTGCCTGGCCTCAATTTGAGGAAGTAAGCTGCTTGCTTCGCTGAAGGGCTGCGGAAGCCTTCGCCGCATTGCCGATCTGATTGTAGAACTCGCCGAGAGCCAGAAACATCGAGGGATCTTCCGCTCGCACATTCGCGCCGTGCTCCATAAGGCGAACGGCCTCCGACTGATTTCCGAGTTTCGAAAGGCTGGTAGCAATCCTCAGCAGGGTGGTCGGGTCGGCGGTATCCGTTACGCCGGTGTCCTTGTAGAGGGCAGCTACGGCGTTGTAGTCCTGTTTTGCAAAGTAGGCGCCCACCAGCTCAGAACGCGAGATCTCATCGCTGTGATTGAACCCGAGCGCCCGTCGAAGCCAGCCACGCCCCTCGGTCGCCAAGCCCTGGTTCAGATAGCAGAGCCCGCGTTCGCGGTCGAAGACGCCTTTCTCCATATCGTCACGGATGGTAGTGTCCGTGATAATCCAGGGCGGCGAGGGGAGCGCCGAGGGATCGCCAGCTTTGAAATTGAGCTTCGCGAAACTTGGGGTTCCGGGCTCGGGTCCGGTGATGGCCACAGTCAACATGAAATTGCCGAATCCACCCGCCAAGGAGAGCTTCTTACCACTGACGAGCGAACCGCCGGAATCGAATTGATTGAGCGAGGCATCATCGAGTATGGATTTGGCGCTGCCGGGCACGGAGGGTTGGCCCAGACCATACTCAACGCGAAGTTTCTCGTCTTTGTGGAGTTCCGGATTGTTCGCCGCAGTCCAGACCTGGTAGGCGATTTCCAGATCGTGGTGATTGCTCACGACCAGGTTGGAAGTGGAGAGTGGGACAAAGCGCACTCCCGCGAGGGTAAAGGGCAGAACCGGGGCGGCGACCGGATCGACCTGTTCCGCAGAGGCGAAGGGCAGAAGGGCAGGCACGAGAAATTGTTTGGGGGTCACGTTCGGAATGGAGACTTCACGCTCGGTGCGATAGGAGACGTTCTTGTTCCAGTCCGTGAATTGGAACGCGAAGCGGTAGTTGCCCGGGGGCAATGGCAACATACTTTCGAAGGTGAAGGCGCGGTCCTTGATGTCCCGGAAGTGGTCTTTATCGAAGGTGTCGTGAAGGTCCTTCTGGACCGTAAAGAGGAGCTTATTGTTGTCGCGGTCGAAGACCTGGGCGCGGATCTGGACGGAATAGGAGAGCCGATCATCTTTTGTAGTGGTGACGCTGAGATCACTGGGATTTTTGAGGCCGACAGAATAGTCGAGGCGGCTGAGACCACGTTCGTCCCGAACTGGCAGGAGGATAACGTCGAGATTATGGCCGGCAAGGATCATGCTAGAGGTGACCTGTTCGCGGTAGAGCCACTTACGACGGATATCGTCCCGATAACTGGGAAGGTTGGCGAGACCCTTGATTTCGGAGATCATGACGTCCGAGGCCAGACTGGGTCTCGGGTTGCTCGTATCCACGGGTTCGCCAATGATCAGACTGAGAGACATTTTTGCCACTTCGCTGCCGACGGAATTCTGAATCATGGAGAGGCCGGCCAGCGGGTCGTTAATCGCTTCGACCCCGGTGGTGAGCTTGTCCGGACCGTCGTTGTAGGGACTGTAGGTGACGTAGTCTCCTGTGCTGTCTCTATCATAGAAGAGGACATAAAAGGCCTGGGGCAGGGCGGGATTCACATTGGCGTAGAACCAATATTCCAGCGGCCGCAAATTCGCCGCATTTCGATAAGTCATCTTGGACTGGGGCGGGCCGAGGACAATATAGACATGTCCGCGGTCGGTACGCCAGCCATCGGTACCGGAGCCGACTCCGAACCGCGCATTGGCAAAAGCGACGCGCTGATAATATTCTTCCTTGTAGGTATTAATTTCCGAACCCGGGTCCGGGTTGCGAACGGCCCAAAACTCATCTATGAATTTGTCCCGCGCTTCGTCCGAGGTGAGCTTGAGGAATCGCTGGCGCTCGTCCGGGGTGATGATGTAAACGACTTCCTGATCCAGCCATTCTTTATAGTTTTTTGCAAGTTTTTGTTTTTTTTGGGCGGGCGCGAAAGGAACAAACAGAACGAGCGCGAGGACGAGCGCCGTGAGGCATTTGGCCCAGGATTTCGACAGTAAACCAATTTTCCGGCGGGAATTCATCGTTTAAGGATACCCCAAATTAGACGTTGAGTTGATTTCCCGCGTTGCTTCAGCCTGCGTGGCGAAGCCGCTCGGCGAGGGCACGAGCGCGGGCGCGAGCGATGTCCACAAAATGATCGTCGCTGGCGATCTGGTCGAGCAGCGGCAGGGCGCGTTGCGGCTCGGGGAGTTCACTCTTGTCAATGCTGTCCTCGAACTGCAAAAGGGCATCGTTGATCCCCAGCCGGTCGTATTTCATGCGGCGCCGAATAAGTTCGAGGAGTTCTTCCTGTCGAGCCAGACCTTCGCAAATTTGGAGGAGCTGGGTGGCATCGCTGTTGAGCGTGTAATTGAATTTAACCTCGCTTCTTTGCGCGCCGCCGTCCCAGCGAAAGGTTTTTTCGCCGAGGTTGGCGATTTTGCGATGGACGTCCAGGTCCAGCCCTTTGAAAAAATGCAGGTCGGCAATAAGTTGGAAGATTCTGCCGCGCAGCGCCGGACTGATTTCAAACGACGTGGCGCCCGGATCTTCATCGAGCTGCCGGATTTCGTAGGTTGCAGCGTTGGTGTTCTGCTGAATGCGAATCTCGATAAATTCCGGAACGCTGGACTTGAAAATACGCCGGTAAGTGAACCAATTTCCCCCAGGTATTTCCTGGGGAATGGCGAAGGCCCCAAGAGGGGCCAGCAGGAGCAAAGACAGCAGCAGACGTCTGGAAAAAACGATCATCGGGCTGGCTGCAGACCGGAGGAACGGCCGGGACTCTGCCGCCGGGAGGCCGCCGGCAATCTTGATAAACGAGGAGACGAAGAGCGCGAAGGTTCGTCGAGCCCGAAACGCCGCGCGAACTGCTCTCCTTGAATGTGGCACAAGGCGACGGCAAGGGCGTCCGCCGCGTCGGAAGGTTCGGGGGTTTCGTCCATGCGCAAAAGAGCGCGGACCATGATCTGGATCTGTTTCTTGTCTGCGTGACCATATCCCGCCACCCGGGCCTTTACTTCGCGCGGAGAGTAGGAACGAACCGCGACACCATGCTGCTCTGCGGCGAGGAGAACGACGCCGCGAACTTCGGCTAGGCGCAGCGCGGTCCGCATATTGAGCGCGGTGAAGACCGATTCCACCGCCAGCGCAGCGGGATGAAACTCTTGGATCAGTTGGCAGAGCAGGGAATGCACGTCCTGGAGGCAAGCGCCCGCGGAGGACTTGCGGCGTTTGGGGGACACACGCAACGCGCCATAGCGCAGCACCCGCAGGTTTCGGCCATCGATTTCGATCACGCCGTAGCCGGTTGGGCCGGAGGCGGCTGGGTCCACGCCAAGAATGCGGCACAAACCGGGCAGATGGCCATCTGGGCGAAATTCAGGCATCCCCGATAGTCTACGGCATGGGCGACGGCGGTCCAAAACATTCTGCAGAGAGTTCCGAGAGAAAAAAGCCAACCGAGCGTTTCGGCTGGCCGGGGAAGGAAACTGAATGGGCAAGTCGCTTAGTTTGCGCCCACCGCCGCCTGGATTTCCGATTCGTCAATGTCGAAATTGGCGTAGACGTGCTGTACGTCGTCGTGTTCTTCCAGTGCTTCCACCAGCCGGAGCATTTGGGTGGCTTGGGCACCAGTCAATTTAATGTAATTTTGCGGAACCATGCCGATCTCGGCCGCCGCCGGAGTGATTCCGGCCTTACTGAGGGCCTCCTTAACGGGCTCCAGGGCTTCGGGTGGAGTGACCACATACCAGGCGGAGCCGTCGTCTTTCATGTCTTCGGCGCCCGCTTCCAAGGCCAGATCCAGCAGCTTCTCTTCGGAAGCCGCTTCCTTGGGAATTGTGATTTCCCCCTTGCGGCTGAACATCCAGCCCACAGCGCCGGCCTCGGCCATGTTCCCGCCGTTCCTGCTCATTAGGTGACGGAACTCGCCGACGACGCGATTGCGGTTAGTAGTGACCGCCTGAATCAGCATGCCAACGCCCCCCGGTCCATAGCCCTCGAACATGACTTCTTCGAATTGCTCGCCTTCGAGTTGACCGGTGCCGCGAAGAACGGCGCGCTCGATGTTTTCGTTCGGCATGTTTTCGTTCTTGGCAGCCGCGATAGCCGTACGAAGACGCGGGTTGGAATTGGGATCGCCACCGCCAATGCGAGCTGCGATGGTGATTTCGCGGATGATGCGGGTGAAGACGCGGCCGCGCTTTGCGTCGGTGGCCGCTTTCTTGTGCTTAATCGTTGCCCATTTTGAATGCCCAGACATGACAAATCCTCTTTAGAGCTCGTGACCGGCTGGCGGTCATCAGAATTTGGAGTAATGGCCCCCGCTGCTGCCAAGGAATGGACGCGAGGCTCATCCTACCTGCATTGCGGGGTCACCCTGTGCGGAAACCAACAACGTGACGCGAAAAGCCGCACCTTTACAGGATTCCCGCTCTTCATGAACCCACCAATTTTAGCATACCCAATTAGCCACGGAAATCGGAAACGGCGAGCGTGAAGGCCTACTTGGGGGTGAGGCGGGGGGCTGTACTTTGGAGGGCGCGGATCGTGGCTGAAACGTAGTCGGCTGGCGACCAAGTTTTCATGCGCTCGCGCGCGGCACCCCGAAACTTGGCCAACTGGGAACGGTCGGACAGTGCCTGGCGGAGTATTGTGGCAAGAGCTGCGATATCTCCACACCTATAGACAAAGGAAGGATCCACTGGGGCGATCAAATCGCGACTTGCGCCGACAGAATCGCTGGCAACGACTGGGCACCCGCAGAGCATGGCCTCATTCACGACGACGCCGAAAGCGTCGTATTCAGAAGGCAAGACCATGAGGTCCGAAGCGGTGTACAGAGCGGGCAATTGGGATTGGTTCACGAACCCCAAGAACCGAACCTGCTTGAAAATGCCCAATTTGCCTGCTTCGGCCTGCAAGGCGGATTTGAGCGGCCCCTCCCCGGCGAAGACGAGCATTGAATTCGGAACAGCGACCTGAGCGAAGGCCCGCAACAGGTCGAGCGGGCGCTTCCAGGGCTGTAACTTGGCGCAGAACAGCACCACCGAAGTGTCCGGCGACGCTCCCCACGCGGCGCGCACTGCTTCGCGATCGACACGGGATGACTGTGCTTCCCACCAATCGTTGTCGACTACGTATGGAATCAGGGCAATTCGCTCGTCTGGAAGTCCGAGAGAAAGCAGCAATGATTTTGTGCCTGAAGAGGGAGCAATGGCCTGGCTAGCGAGCCGATACAAAAACGGCCAAAAAAGTCGCTTCACGGGACGCTTCCACATGCGGCGATCCAAAGGGGTAAGTGTGGTCGCGTCGGTGCCAAACAGAAAAGCCGAATTAGAAAGCTGGCTCGCGAAGTAGGAAATCCAGAAGGAAGCGCGGATATAGCCCGTGTGGCAAAATACCGCGTCAAAGTTTCCCTCGCGGATGATTTTCCAAAGGCCCGGATTATAGAGTCCCCAAAAGCCTTCTGAATCCGTCCCTTTATTCGGGACCGCTTGCCAGGAATATCCATCCAGCAGCGGCACATCCCATTGGATGGTTCTGCCGAATTCGGGATCGTGCCCAGCCTGCGCCCCGCGCAGACGGCAGTAGGCAGTTTGAACATCAAGTTGAGGATGCTTTGCCATGAGACGGAGCAAGGGCGACATGTACTGCACGGGATGGCCGCAAACATACAGGACGCGGAATCGGCGCTCAGGCACGGACGGAGACCCCGCTTGGCTGGGCGAAGAGTCGGCAGTTTTGATAGAAGCAGAGCGGCAAGAAAAGCCCCCGCCGGGAAAGTATACATGCGGAGTTTTGCGGTGTCGCGGTTCCGAAGTCAAGAATACGCGAGGTCAACGCCAGTGGCGCGATTGGGATGAGAGGATAATTGACCAAGAACCTTTCTGGTCCCGAATGAACTGGAATTCAGGAGAGGGGAAGTCCGCGAACAATGAGCACAGAGCACTTCGCGTAGCGGGCAACCGCTTCCGCCGTCCCTCCGAGCAGGAAACGCCGTAGGCCTTTTCGTCCGTGGGAGGCGACCACGATCAATTCGGCGGGCCAGCGTTCCGCTTCGTCGAGAATAATTTCCTGCGCATCGCCTTCTTCCAAGAGGGCAGAAACCCGAAATCCCGCCGAACGCAGCGTCTCCGAGGTCCGCTCCAGGAACTCGTCCGCGACCCTGCGGAGCTGGCCTCGCGCCGCGGGATAATCGGGGTATTCCGGGCTGCCCATTTTTTCGGCCAAAGAGATAGGGAATTCCTCGAGCACGTGCAGGAGCTGCACTTCCGTGCCATCCGGCTTGAATTGCGAAGCCAATCTCCGACTCAACTCTTGCGCGGATTTCGCGTCGTGGACTGCTAGAAGAATTTTCATCACCCGCTCCCCGCAGCGTGTCCGAGATGCCGAGACACACGAACAAACCGCCTGGGATTATGATACTAAGAGTCGTGTCGAATGATGACAAACCAAGGCTCCTTCTCGATTCAGTCGTTCTGGGTGTAATCGGCGGCCTCAGCGCGCAGTTGTTCGTCTGGCTGCTGCGACTCTCCACCAAGCTATTTCTATTCAAAATTGCCGGTTACCATCCGCCCGGACTTCCCGAAGATGGCGGCGTGCTCCACGAGGTCATCGGCCCGCACGGGTTGTGGCTAATCCCGTTGTCAACGGTCATTGGGGGATTTCTCGCGGGACTGATCGTCTACGGATTTGCGCCCGAAACGGAAGGCCACGGTACAGATACCGTGGTGAAGGCCTTTCACTGGACGGGCGGCGCACTGAGATCCCGCGTTGCACCGGTGAAGATGATCGCCTCAGCCATCACGATCGGGTCCGGGGGAGCGGCCGGACGAGAAGGACCAACGGCGCTCATAACCGCCGGATTCGGATCCATTTATGCGAAGGTGCTCCAACGGCCGGAACGCGAGCGGCGCCTGCTGGTGCTGATGGGAATGGCGGCGGGGCTTTCCGCGATTTTCCGGTCGCCGATTGGAACCGCGATTTTCGCAGTGGAAGTGCTTTACTCCGGAATGGACTTCGAGGGGGAAGCGCTTATCTACTGCATGCTTTCGGCGATTGTCGCCTATGTCGTCAACGGAGCGTTTGTCGGGTGGCGGCCGCTATTTGTGGTTCCGGCGCATTTAAAGGGGCCGGGGTGGAGCGACTATGCGTGGTATGTAGCACTGGGCGCGGCAAGCGGGCTCGTAGCGACACTCTTGCCGGAAGTTTTCTATCGTTTGCGAGACGCATTCGGCGAGTTGCGAATTCCGCCATGGTGCAAGCCGGCGCTAGGTGGATTGGGAATCGGATTGCTGGCTCTGAGATTGCCGCAAGTGCTCGGCGGGGGCTATGGGTGGATCCAGCAGGCGATTAACGGAGAGATGGCTCTTCATGTCCTGCTGTTCTTGCTCTTCGCCAAGATCCTGGCCCTATCTCTGACGGTCTCATCGGGCGGGTCGGGCGGAGTGTTTGCCCCGAGTCTGTTCATTGGGGCGATGCTGGGAGGAGTGTTTTCGGGAATCTCGCATCATCCGGCGGCGGGATTCGTGATCGTCGGGATGGCGGCGGTCTTTGGCGGGGCGGCGCGTGTCCCGATCGCCACGGTGCTGATGGTCGCGGAAATGACGGGTGGCTATCAGCTTTTGGTGCCTGCGAGTCTTGCGGTAATGTTGAGCTTTCTAATCCAAACGCGGCTGTCCTCATTCCTGAAATATTCCAGCTTGTACGAAGCGCAGGTTGCCGGGCCCACGGACTCGCCGGCACACCAAGCCGAGCATATCCAGATTGCACTCCGCCTGCTGGAGGGCGGCAAAATCAGCTTGCCGCCCGAACTGACTCATCTTCACCTTGCAGCGCTGCTGCGGTCGGGTGTGACCTTGGATCTTCCGGACGGTTCGCAGCTCATCGTCGGCGCCCTCCGCGCGGAGAGCCCTTGGGCCGGGAAACGCATTCAATCGCTGAGTGGAGTCATGGCGGAATCGAAAATTGTGTCGGTTTTGCGGGGCAAGTCTGTCATGACCCCACATGGCCACACCATTTTGCAGCCGGGCGACCGTTTACTGCTGATTGCGTCGCCGGAGGTTCGAGCAAAACTTGCGGAGCATCTTGCGTATCCCCCAAGCTGACCCCAGAATCAGAACGGGGTGGGAATGTTCTTTCGAACCGCACGGCCTTCGCTTGCGATCGACCGTTTAGTCGTTCACTCCGCAGCTGACGAGTCGGACACATACTCTGCTCTGCGCGGCCCGCGTGGATTCATCGCGTAAAGGACGTCGGTTTTCGTGAGGATGCCAGCAAGTTCGCCGGTTTCCGACATGACGAGGAGCATATGTTGGGCTTCCTGGTTCATCAAGAGACGCAACGCCTCGTGCAGATCGCAATTGAGCGGAATCCGTTTGACGCCGCGCTCGGTGATTTCGGAAATGAGCGTGGATGCCCATCTTTCTGGCGGCATTTTGCTCAACGCTGCCGTCGCGATTGTGCCGATGAGGCGACCGGCCTCGAGAACTGGGTACGCCGAATGCCTGTGATGGACGCCAATTCGATTGACGAACTCGCTTAAGGTCCATTCTGCCCTGGCAGAAACAGCCTTTGTCCGCATCACATCACCCACCGCGACATTTGCGAGTTCTTCCACTTTGATGCTTTCGTGCAAGCGCTGTTCACCTGAAATTGAGCCTTCGCCAGATACGGCGTAAGCGACCGCAGCTCCAATCAGCGCAGGAACAATGTAGCCGTGCCCTCCGGTCGCCTCGGCGACGAAGACAACCGCCGCCAAAGGGGTCTTGTACCCGCCCGCGAGAAAAGCGGCCATCCCAACGGCGGCAAACAGGTCAACGGAAGAGCTGTGAACAACTGTCTGCGCAAAAGCGACTCCGAAGGAGCTGCCAGTAAGGAAAAGCGGCACGAACATTGCACTGACGCCGCCGACACCCAGGGAACACAAGGTAGCTGCGAGTTTCGTGGCACCAAAAGAGAGAAGATACGCGGAGCTGTGAGTTTGCTGCAGAATTTGCGGCAAAGCTTCATAGTTTGGGCCGATGGGAATGAGTTGACCGTTAAAAACGAAAAGGAACGTCCATCCGCAAATTCCCGTCAATAACCCGCCAACAACCATCTTTGCGAAATGTGGAAGGGAAGCTGCAATAAAAAACTGACGGACCCAGCGGAATACGGCACCGAAGATCATCGCCGCCAAACCGCACAAGCCACCGAGCGCCGCGGACCAGAGAAGGTCACGCCTCGTATATACGGCGGAACTCACAAAATCGAAGATCGGCTTGGCGCCCAGAAACGCTGCCATGGTTGCGTACGAAGTGACAGACGCGATCAGAGAAGGCAATAGCGCTTCATGAGCGAGATCGTCTTTATAGGGCATCTCCAACGCAAAAACGATTCCGGTGAGCGGCGCACGAAATACGGCGGACATGCCAGCTGCGGCGCCGCTGATCAACAAGATGCGGCGATCGCGGGGCGCGAAGCCAAGCTTGCGGACGCGCGTCCAGATCCAGGAGCCAATCGCACCTCCTCCGTAGATGCTGGGTCCTTCGAGTGCAGCGCTGCCGCCAAAGCCGACCGTGGCGATGGCAGCCAGCAGCTTGGGAATGAATGGACGAAATCGAATGTCGCCCTGATGCTCGTGATACGAGCGAATCACTTCTTCCGTGGAGTGTTCATTGGGATGGGGGGTGAGATATTGCATCAGCAACCCAGCGAGGAGAAAGCCCACAGCTAGGCCGAGGACAATCCATGCAGGATGGGCCAAGTAAAATTTCAAAATCGCGGGCCACATCCAATTCAGAATGATCTTGACGAGCAAGGTGATGAGCAAGCCTGTAGCTACCCCAAGAACCGGGGCGATAACCAGCCATTTGTGAAGATCACGGGAGTAGTTGGATTCCAAATCGCTGAGCAGGTTCGCGATGCATTTGCCAAGGCGCGGAGCCTTCCAGAAATCCGGCAGGAAGCGCGTCATGCGAGCCCCTGCGAGGAGCGGCCGGAACGTTTACGGTGCGGTGGGATTATCGCGAGGCCATCGTCCAACCGGAATCGGGATAGTTCTACTCGGTGCAAAGTCGAGAGTTTGCTGAGGATCGCCCAGCCGATTGAGGTGAGTTCGACGCGGACGAGGCGGTGATCATCGGCGACCTTTTTCTTCCGCACGAGTTTCGCGCGCGAAGCCCGGTTTACCAACGCCACTACTCCGTTGTGCCTTTCTTGCAAAAATTCGGCCAACTCGGAAATCGTGGCCCAGCCGCGCCCTGTGAATCCGGCGACGCCTAGCATCAATTGATGTTGAAGCGGTGTGACGCCGGCGGCTCGGGCCGCCTTTTCACTGAAGCACAGGAATAGCCGAAGCCTGTAGCGGAATTGGCTGAGGTTCCGTATGGTCGGGGAAGGGGCGTTCCTCTGCGGAACGTGGGTTGGGCGAACGGCATACATTCTGGAAATATATCACAATATGATATATCTGAACGTCACGTCGGAGAAAAGGAGAACGCGCAGCGCGGCGGTCGAACAAGTTAGGCCGTTCCGGGCTGAAGGGGCAGCGCGACCTGGCGGAACTCCGGATCCGGAGAGCGAAGGTGAACTCGGGGTCACTTTTCGCAAAGCAGTGTGATAAGCTAGCAAAACCAACGCCGGAGAGGTGGCCGAGAGGCTGAAGGCGGCGGTTTGCTAAACCGTTGTAGGGGCCAAAACTCCTACCGGGGGTTCGAATCCCCCCCTCTCCGCCAGATTCCCCTAACTCGATCCAGCGTCGAGACTTACAGAGTTTCTACCAGAAAAAACTTCTACATAATTCGCGTACTTCCGAGCCTCTCGGGTTGCACACTAGTTGCACACATCGTCTCCAGGTTCCTCATCGCATTCGCCGCGTCCGCGCTCACCGTTTTCACGTAGATGTTCATCGTCGTCGTGACGTTGGCGTGCCGCAGAATCTGCTGAATCACCTTGTCGGAAACTCTGAGTCTGTGCAAGTTGGTTGCAAGCCCACGACGGAATGCGTGCCAGCCGTGCCACTCGAGACTGTTTTTCACGAGTGCTGGCCGGATGACATCCAGCGCGAGCGCTTCCAGATTCATCGGGTCGCCGAGTTCATTTGAAAAAATGAACCCGCTACGCGGCTTGCCGCACCTTTCCCAGTGCTCGTCGAGACGAAGTTTCAATTGGGCGACGACCGGAATGGCACCCTTGCTCTTCGGACGCTTCGGTTCGTCGACATGGCTGCGCCATACGGATTTCTCAACCCGTATTTCGAAGCCGTCGTAGTTCTCCCAGCTGAATCCTCGAATCTCCCCCTTGCGCGCGCCTGTGAACGCAGCAGTTGCGACAACCGTCGCAGCAGGCTCGGGAAGAATTGCCAACATCTGGAGTTCCTCTTCGAGCGAGTATGCGTGGGTGTCTCCGGCTGGCCGCGCTTTGGGGATTTCGACATCATGCATCGGGTTAGGATTATCGAGCACACCCTGGCGGCGCGCGTAACGAAACGTGCCGCTCAAAAAGTGCTTGATGTGGCCGAGCGTTGTGCGGCTGAGGTTTTCTCGGCCGGCGATATCCTTCAAAATCAGCTCAGCCTCGTAAGTTCTCACATCGCGCAGCGCCACTTCGCCATTCGGCTGTACATAGCGCAGCCAAATGTTCTTGTATCCGCAATAGGTGGATCGGCGTTTCTGCTCCTCCACATAAGGCAGATAGCAACCTTCGATGAATTGATTGAGGTTCATCGTACTTTCTGGTCTTGCACTGCCGCGATTGAGCGAGCGCATGAATTCATCGGCCAACTCTTCCGCAGCAGTTTTGGTTCGATATTGGCCTGAAGCTGGCGCAAGTTTGTGGCATTTCTGGATTCGGTCCAGTGAACCGTCCTCGATCTGTACATTCTCGCGGTAGCGGACATACCAATTCGAGCCTTTCCGGAATACATATCCTCTTTGGTGGTGGCGGGTTCTTGCCATGTTCCTCCTTTAACGAACCCGTTCCACACGCCTGTTGTTCCCCACCACTATACGACGGTGTATCCACAGTTCAAGCGGGGGGCTGCCCCAGAGAAAACGCACATACTTTCCAAAATTCACGTGCGGAAGAGGATCTTCGGATCTGGCGCGGACCTGGTCGCGAATCCAGGAAGTAGGAACCGTCAGCCGACGGGCCAACTCACGGCTATCAATGAATTCGTACGTCGTTACACTCGTCATTTGGCAGTCGTTCGGTACTGACGGACACATTGCAGAAAGCGTGCGCTCACTATTCTCGTTAATAGGCTCCGATGAAGTCTCTGGTGGCGTTCGCGCTTGCGCCATCTCGATGGTTCGCTCGCTATTTGGCATCGGACCTCCAATTCCTTAAATGAGTCGATGATCGTAAGTGCATCCCCTTGCCGTTACGGAATTCGGATAGTACTGACAACGATGAAATGATGGACTCAGGTTTCACCCCTTCTTTGCAACCTCAAACAGCGAGGCTCCAGAGCTCTGTGATTGCCCGCCATTCTCCACTCGCGCCTCAAGCCAAGTCTTGAATTCGCCATCCTTCCTAAACAAGAGCTTCAACGCTTCACTCACAACGTAGGATTCTGATGAGTCGATGAACTCGGCGTACTTTTCAAGTTTTGATTTCACCTCCTCCTCGACGCGAAGTTGCAGCGTCTCATTTTTGGGTGGCCGGGGCGCCGATTTCAGAATTGACATTTCTTTTTCTCCCTCGTTATGCACCGATTAATAATCGGCACATGTAAACCAGATTTCTGCTGTGTTTCGCTCTCCCAAAAGACGATCGGAGGGAGGATAAATCTGCTGCTGCCGCTGAGAACGTGCTCGCCTCTGGCTTGGTGGCAAGGAGCGAGGCTGTCCCACCAGCGCGGTAACGCAGAGCGTTACCGACTGAACCTCGCTCCTGCCATCGGCGCATGGGGCATGGTGGGTTATGGAGTGGGTAGCTGCTTCGGAGTAGCGGGACATTTTCTCCCTCTACATAACCTAATCAGCGCGGAGAAAGGAAAATGTGTCGCGTAACATTAAAAATATTTTGGGGTGCCTGCACGATTGGACAAACCGCCACCATCGGGTTTGTTGGTCCGATCCTCAGCGCCAGCCGCAGCAGGCAACCGCTGCACCGGCTAGCGCATCCACTGCAAACTGGGCGGGAGCGACCCTGAGCAGCATTTTGGGCGGCACTTGCCCAAAATTTCGGGGTCGCTCCCGCCCAGTTTAGTGTTTTTTCTTTCGTTGCTTTTTCCGCCTTACGTTCCGTCTAACTCTCCTTCCTGAAATCAGATAAATTGCCTTCAGGGTGCGGAAGTTAGTGAAGACGAAAGTGCAGGTGGTAATTATTACTTTCTTCACTTCCGCAAATTGCGAGCGTGTAATCAAACTCCGAAAACCGTCATATCTGCACAGCGAAATTGGCGTCAATGCCTTCTGAATCGATTTAAGGCCGTCGATTCACCCCTGAGAGCACAGCCTCGGGTGTACGGGCCATCACTGCGGGAGCGAGGCGGCCCACAGGTGCAGAGAGTGCTTGAAGGAAGGCCGGTCGCTAACCCTCAAGGATGGTTGGGATTCACTTTAAGATACGCAAAGAGGAAGGGTTTACCGCTTGGCTTGTGGCTACCGCCGTTTGGTTCCACAGTCACGAATACCGCGTCGATCTCCTCCAGTTTCTGAGGATCGTCGAATTTCAGGATCCAACACTTCTTAGACGCATTGTCCTCGTAAAAAATTCCCAGGTTCAATGCTTGCGCTCTGTCGGTCCCGCGCTGCCCCCAAGCCTGGAACGTGCTCGCGTTCTTCAAACCCGGCTGCCGGTCGAGATCGTAGGCATAAAAGATCAGGGACTTCCCTTTCGTGAAGAAAACGCGCCCATAGGATTTCTGAGTTGCTCCGTCCTTGGCAACGTCCCGAACCTCGGCGATATAGAGGTCCCGCGCGCCCATCAATTCTCGAATGTCGCGGTCGTGGTCCAGAAGCTCTTTCTGTTCGGCAAGCTTGGCCTGCTGTTGCTCGAGGGCTCCTTCGCGGCTTTCGAGCCTGTGCTTCTGGACCGCAATCGTTTCGTCACGTGCCTGTAATTGTTGTGTTAGCTCTCCGAGTTTTGCCTCAAGTGCTGCGGCGCGGAAGGACTCGTCAGCGCGTGCCTTCTCCTCCGTATTGAGCTTGCTTTCCAGGTCCGAGATGCGAGCGTTCGCGTTTGCCGCGGCTTCCCCGAGATGGCGCACCTGCTCATTTTGTGCTGCGGCGGACTTCCGAACCTGTTCGCTCTCCGTGACTCTCAGCGCCTCAACCTGCTGCTTCAGATCGGCAATCGACTTGTCGCGCGCGGCAAGCTGTGCGCGCAGAGTTTCTCGGTCATGACGGAGATCGCTCAATTGCTCCTCGAATAAATTACTTTCTTTTCCTTGCGACGCTGGAGCGTTCGCGGTGATTTCTACGCCTCTGCGGATGCCCACGCGGTACGCCGAAATTGCTAGTGCCAGGAACAGCAAGATAGCTGCGGCGTAGGACATCCACATCTGTTTCCAATCAAACTGGGAGGGAAAATAAGCACGGTGATGGGATGGCTCCGTGCCATCGAGTGCATCTTTTGTGGTCTTTCGGGAACCGGACTGACTAACCTCTTTAGACAAGCGCTCGAACAGGGCCGTCTCCGCCTTGTCTTGGGACCAGGACCGAACCGGCGGCGGGTCATTCTGAGGGAGTCCTGCGGCGATGGCCGGGACAGCCGTTTTGACCGTTTCCTGGAACTGCCTTAGAGCCTCGCGGCAGGAGGCACAACCCGACAGATGCTCGTCAAGCTTACGGCGTTCTTCCTTGGTCAATTCCCCAGCAGTAGAAGCCGCGCATAATTCAAGAAACTCTTCATGCGGATTCATAAGACACCGCGCCTTGGCTTCTTAGTGACGCCTCCATCTTTACCGCATTGTTTAGTGGTCGGGCGATTCACTGGCGAAAATATGCTTTCTCAAGCGGTCGAGGCCCCGATAATAACGGTGGCGCACGGTAGCTACCGTCAGATTCCTCTTCTGACCAATCTCCTCAAAGGTATAGCCTTCATAGAAGTGCAAGCGGAAAACCTCCCACTGGTCCTCGGTCAAGCACTCGATTAATTCGCGCCAGCGAACCCTGCCGAAGAGACCCTCACCCGATTGGTCGTATCCAGCTATTGGAGGCGCCAAGATGTCGTCGGCTTCCATTTCGTCGAAGGTAGCCGACGCGTAGTGGGGGCGGGTAATCAATTGAGCCCTGCGGTGGAGGGCTTCGTAGTAACTTGTTTGGACGATCCAGCCTCGCGCAGGCCCTTTCGAAGAGTCGTACAAGTACGCCTTTCTAAACACGTGCAGAAACAATTCCTGCACGAAGTCTTCTGCTTCTGCTGGATCGCGGAGGATTTTTTTTCCAATGCTGTGGACCAGCCGGGCATAACGGCGGAATAGAATTTCCAGACTGCTACGGTCACCGGCAGCCACAGCTACAAGCAGCATCTCGTCCGACACGTCAGGCAGAATGGCCGGACCAGTGGGCTCCATTGCATAAGAACCACGGTTGTGAGCCGCTGGCACTGCCCCAAAGCGAGGCAATGAAATTGAGGTACTGTCGGTCATGACGCTGGCCATCCTGCCGTTTGCTTCGATGCCACACGGAGTAATATAACACTCATAGTGTGTAGACTCATAGTGGTCATGTTTCCATTATTGGTGCGTGCCCCGTCCAGACCCACGCATTCTCTTTGGCAAGCGCGTGCGCGAGCTTAGGCTTGCGCTGGATTTGTCTCAGGAGAGATTGGCAGAAAGGGCTGAGCTGCACCGAAACTATGTTGGCGGCGTAGAGAGGGGCGAGCGGAACGTCAGCTTGCTCAATATCGTTAAACTTGCCCACGGTCTGGACGCTGAGCCAGCGGAATTATTGGAGACGATTCATTAGCTCTTCTGCGTTTGAGGCCGCGATGGTGCTTAATCGCGCAAAGCCGAACTGAGCGCCTAGTGCCGCACTAGGCACTCGAACTCGGCGATCTCCCTGAATGCGGCTGTCAGTTCAAATTGCCAAAATCCGAAGGTTTTTATGGTCGCGCGCTTTGTCATAGCTCACTGCGAGCTCGGCGCCGAGCCGCATACCCCCGCCGTGGGAATTCAGCGGAATGCTGTCGAGGATGCCGAAAATCAACCGCTGGGCATCATCGCAGCTTTGTACACGAAGCCACATCCGTTCGCTGATCCCCCCGGCTTCGCTGGGAAACTCGACCTTCACGAAATCACCCTTTTCGTACGCTGGCATTGCAGCTAGGCGAAATGCCTTGGGTACAGTGCCGAATTGCAGAGAGACGGGCACTTCTCGGGGTAGAATATGCTTCTAAATGGCAACGAAATCGCAAGGGCCAGCACATTGTGCGGTCGCACGGGTTGTGTTTGGCGCAATAAGCTTGATCGGGGGTGCTTGTCCCAGCGTTGTCGCATTGGATCCTGCGCTGGATGTGAGCCAGTACGCTCATACGGCATGGAAAATCCGAGAAGGCTTTACCAAAGGAGCAATCAAGACGATTACTCAAACGCCCGATGGTTATATCTGGTTCGGGACGGAATTTGGTTTATACCGCTTCGATGGCGTTCGGGCCGTCCTCTGGCAGCCGGGCGGGAATGCGAATCTCCCCAGCAGCAATATTCGTAAACTCCTCGTTGCGAGGGATGGGACTCTTTGGATTGGCACGCATAAAGGGTTGGCCAGCTGGAAAGACGGTAGACTAACTCAGTACGCGGGCCTTCCCGGACAAGAAATAGATTCACTCCTTGAGGATCGTGACGGAACGATCTGGGCAGGGGTAGAGACAGTTCCCACATGGAGACTCTGTGCAATTCAGCATGGCAGAGCCCAGTGCTACGGAGAGAAGGACGGCCTTGGTCTGGGAGTGGGGAGTTTATTTGAGGATAAGAAAGGTAATCTCTGGGCAGGAACTGGGACGGGTTTATGGCGATGGAAGCCTGGGGCTCCCCAACTCATCCCGTTGTCAGGCCCGGTCTCCGAAATCCACGGTCTGATCGAAGACCGGGACGGAGAACTCTTGTTCACCACTCGAGCCGGAATTATGAGGCTCGTTGACGGGAAAGTCGCGACGTATCCGCTTACCTACAATGGACCGAGGTTCAACCCTCATTGGTTGCTCCGGGATACCAATGGCGGCCTTTGGATAGGAACGATAGATCAGGGGCTTTTGCATGTGCACGATGGAAGGACGGATCGGTTTTCTCAAGCCGACGGTCTCTCCAGTGATTTCGTTGAGGATCTCTTTGAAGACCGTGAAGGCAATGTATGGGTATGTACGAATAGCGGTCTCGATCGCTTTCGCGATTTCGCCGTAACAATGATTCCAGTAAAGCAGGGATTGGCTGAGTCCTACGTTGAGTCTGTCCTACCGAGTGCAGATGGAAGCGTTTGGCTCGGCACTCGACATGGCCTGGACAGGTGGAACGAAGGAGGCTTGACCCTTTACAGGAAGCGACGCGTGCCGATTGCGGGATTAGACCGCGAGATTGTCGATGTGGGATTGCCAGATGACTTTCAGGCTTCGCTCTATGAAGACCATCGTGGGCGGATTTGGGCCTTCTCGCGAAGCGGGGCAGCATACCTGGAGAAGGGACGATTTATTCCCGTGCCAGGCATGCCCGGAGGTTATGCGCATTGCATCGCTGAGGACACCGTGGGGGATCTCTGGATCTGCCTGGATCAAGGGCTGTTTCATATACTTCCAGGACGCACGGTCGAACAGATTCCTTGGGGAAGCTTCGGCTTTCAGGGTTTGGCACTTGCTATGGGGGCGGATGCTTCACGCGGAGGCGTCTGGCTTGGTTTTTCTGAGGGAGGAGTGGCGTACTTCAAGGACGGTCAACTCCAGAAATCGTATTCAGTTGCTGACGGTCTGGGCAAGGGCCGGATCAGCAGCGTTCAAGTCGATCAGGACGGTATTCTCTGGGTTGGGACCGAGGGCGGTCTTAGCCGGATTACCGAGGAGCACGTGGTTACTCTAAGTAGCAAAAATGGTCTGCCCTGCGACTCCGTTCACGACGTGATCGAAGACGACCGCCGTTCCTTGTGGCTTTATATGGATTGCGGCCTGGTGCGTGTTACCCGGCCAGAGTGGGACGCGTGGGCCACAAATCCGAAAGGAACAATTCAGGCCACGATCTTCGACAATTCCGACGGTCTTAGGTCGACCGCGCTCGCCGGCGCCCTCAGTCCGCGTGTCGGTAAGTCTAGCGATGGAAGATTATGGTATGTGTCGGAAGGAAATGTCTTTGTCGTCGATCCGAATGGTGTGGATCGGCGTCCGTATTCGTTCAACAAGCTTCAGCCCCCGGTACACATCGAGCAAATCATTGCTGATGGGAAGACATACGATCCCAAAAGCGAATTGCGCCTACCTCCACGAGTCCGTGATCTCGCCATTGACTACACAGCGCTCAGTTTTGTCGCTCCGGAAAGGGTCCGTTTTCGCTTTAGGCTGGAAGGGCAGGATCGGGATTGGAGAGAGGTGTTGAACGTCCGCCAGGTACAGTATTCGAACCTGGGTCCCGGCACGTACCGCTTCCGCGTGACGGCTTGCAACAACAGCGGCGTGTGGAACGAGGCGGGCACCTTCGTTGACTTTTCCATTGCTCCGGCATACTGGCAGACGAATTGGTTTCGTGCGGCATGCGTGGGCGCAATTTTAGCGATACTCTGGGCTGCTTATCAGTTGCGCGTTCGTGCTTTACACCAGCGCCACACATTGCTAGAGAGGCACGAAGGCGAGATCAGTGCGCTGAACGAACAGTTAATGAAGGCACAAGAGGAAGAGCGAATGCGGATCGCAGGCGAATTGCACGACGGCATCCTCCAACGGATTACGTCGGTCTCTCTCGAGTTGGCGACGGCGACGATTGCGCTTCCAGCCGATTCGGAACCGAAGGCAGAAGTTCGTGAAGTGGAGAAAAAGCTGATCGAGGTGGGTGTCGAGATTCGCCAGTTGTCGCACAAGCTTCACCCTGCGGTACTGAATGAAAAGGGTCTGCCGACTGCTCTGTCGGCCTATTGCGAAGAATTCAGTGAGATACGAGGCATTCCCGTTGTGTACACGGCTGACGAGAATGTAGACAAATTGTCGCCTGGGGCCGCGCTTTGCATCTACCGAATTGCGCAGGAGGCCCTTGGCAATGTGGCGAAACATGCGAACGCGAGACACGTGGCAGTTCGGTTGACCCGGTCGAATGGCACGGTTTGCCTTTTAGTTTCCGACGATGGCATCGGTTTTGATCCCAGCCGAACGGAAACATTCGGAGGTTTGGGGCTGATCAATATGCGAGAGCGCGTACGCCAACTGAACGGAACGTTTGCGTTCGAGAGCGAGCCAGGGCGCGGAACTATCGTGAAAGCGGAAGTGCCGTTTCGGCCCGCGTCGTAAGTGCGTGAGCAGCTCCTGCCTA
>DATIXE010000059.1:0-4065 GCA_035518915.1 Candidatus Eiseniibacteriota bacterium | reverse complement strand
CAGTTCAGGGCCTCCCCTCGGACAAGCTTCTGCTCGCTTACATGCGCCAGGCCGCCGCGCTCGTGGAGACCGGAGCGCGCACGAAGTCTCTCGACCGCCCGGCCAAGCGCAAGCCCAGACCTCTTGTTATCCCGCAGGAGCTGTCGTCAGCGCTCAAGAAGAACAAACTCGCCGCCAAAGCCTTCGCCGCTTTCAGCCCTGGCAAGCAGCGCGAATACGCCGAATGGATTGCGGAAGCTAAGCGCCCCGAAACCAGGCAGCAGCGCCTTACGCAGGCCATCAAATGGATTTCTCAGGGCAAATCGCGCAACTGGAAATACGAAAACTGCTAGTCACCCTTGGCGGCAGCCATAGGAGCGCTCACACTTTCCAGCGCACGAACGACTAGCTCGGGATTGCGTTGCATAATCCAGTGATTGCTCTCCTCCACCATGACGTGTTCCCCGAGTGGCAGCCGCCCGGCGATCGCGGCATGCCCGTCACGGCGGCGAGCCGACGACGATCCCGCCGTCAGGAACACTACTTTTTTGTCGCAAAATTTCTGGTGTTCGCCGACCTGTTTTGCGCTCACGGGCAAATTTTCCAGCTGGCTGGCGATCGTCAGCGCAAACTTCGGCTGGATCCAGAAAATTGCCGCCATGTTTCTCTCATTCGGCGGCAGCGCAAAGAACCACGGGCTCGACACTGTGCCGGCGTTAGCGGGAGTTCCCCGACTGATCAGCCTGACAAGATGTGCCGCCATTTCCCTGAGCGGCGAGTTCAAAAGTGCGGCAACAAGTCGTATCACGCCAATCCGGCCCAGCACTGCGGCACGACGGCACACTTTCGCGCCAATGCGGGAGTTCCTGGCATCCTGCTCCGAAGGTGGATCCCATTCCCCCGGCGTCACCGCGTCAATCAGGACCATGCCCGCCACTTCGTCCGGAAAACGTGCGGCGAACAACGGCATCGTCAACCCGCCAAAAGAGTGTCCCACCAGGATGTAGGGAGGCGCGATCCCAGCTCTTTCGAGTCCCAGGTGTAGCTCGTCGACAATTCGCTCTGCCGTTCGCGGCATCGGCCCGAGTTCACTCCACCCGAGCCCAGCGCGGTCGTAACTGACCACGCGATAAGTCTTGGACAGTTCCTGTTGCAGCTCGGTCCAGCTCAGAACCGTGGACATCAGTCCGGATTCCAGCAAAACCGTGGGCCCTTTGTCGCCTGATTCGTAGAGATGCAAGCGATGCGTTCCCAAATCGACCATTCGGCCCGGAGGTGGATGGCGTTTCTGGTCTCTTCGCGTGCCCGCGTACTGATAGACAATCCCAAGCACCACGGCGAGCACGGACAAGCCAAAAACCCACACAAGGATCGAAAACAATTTTCTACTCCTCGGAAGACCGTTTCACTTCTCGCACCTCAGCTTCGCGCGCTGGGCCCTGCAACTCCTCCGCCACGGCAAACGCCAATTCCACGCACTCCCCAATCGACCGGCCCTCCAAATAATTGCCAGCCAAATGCAAAGTGGGAAGAGTCGTCAGCAACTCTCGGATCCCTGCCACCCTCTTGTTATGACCAACATTATATTGGGGCAGCGCTCGCGGCTGGCTCCACACCTGTCGAGTCACCGGTTCACCGCTGATCCCCAGGATTTTCGCGTTTTCCGCTTCAACCTTCCGGACAAGAACATCTTGACTGCTTTCCGCACTATCGCTTCGCACAAAACTCGTCATCAGCACTTTATCTTCTGGCGCGCGTCCCGGAAACAGCGACGAATTCCAGAACGTGCAAATCGTACTTAGCCCTTCCTTGCGCGGCACCATGAATCCGAACCCATCCAGATCGTTTTGCACTGCTCCGCGCTCATATCCAATCGAAACGCTGGTCATCGCGGAATATTCAAGGGTTTGCAGTTCACGCGAGAGACTCGGCACGCCGGCCTCCAGCACCCGGGCCGCCTCATACGCAGGCAGTGACAAGATGACCTGCTCTGCGGTAATCGTCTCGCCCTCGGCCAACCGGATTTGCCACGCCCCGGTTGATTCGTGCTCCAACTCATCAACTCGCGCCACGCTCTCAACGCGCGCCCCATAGTGCACCTGCTCGCGCAAATGCTCGGCCAGCCGTTCGGGAAGCCTGCCCATCCCGCTCTGGAACGAGCCGAGTGATGGCAGCGCGTCCGTCACCTTCATGGATCGCCCGTTCCCGTTGCTTTCGCGCTTTGAATTTCGTGCCCGGATCGCCCCGCGTACCAGGCTGCCATGTTCCCGCTCCCACTTCACCAGGTCCGAGAAGGCGCTCTCCATGCCCATTCTGGATGCGTCCCCGAAGAAGATCGTCGAGACCACCGGATCTACCAGGTTGTCCACGAAATCCGCTCCGAACTTGCGGGTCACAAACTCCGCCAGCGTCTCTTCTCGCTCCGGAGGTCGTGTATTCCGTAGCGGTTCCGCCAGGAGTCGCAATTTCGTCGATAGCCCGATCAACGGCGTGGTGAGTATTCCGACCGGCGAGAATGGAGCACTATGCAAAATGCCGCGGCGGTAGATGTAGCGCTTTACGGCTGGATCGCCCGTCACGAACTCGTTTTCCAGCCGCAGGTCCTTCACCATCTGCCAAACCGTCGCCGGAAAACGAGGACACTGCGGCCCCAGTTCAATTAGAAAACCGTCCCGGCGCGCGCTGGCAATCGCGCCACCCGGCCGCCCTTGAGCCTCCAAAACGAGGCACGGAATACCGAGTTGTCTCAAGCGGTAGGCGCAGGCCAATCCGGAGATCCCCGCGCCGACAATCACCACTTTTTGTGTGTATCCCATTGCAATCAATACCTATCATAGAGCATAGGAGTGTCGGCACTGGCACGTTTCCGAACTCCGTCGTTGAGTTGATGCCCACCATGCCCGCTGAGTCACTACTGAGCTTTGCCCGGCGTTACGCCTCCCGCGGCGGTGAGATTGCCGTCCGCCAGCGTCGTGGCTATCGCATGGAGACGTGGACCTATACCCAGGTCGCACAGCAGGCGAACCGGGTCGCCCGCGAACTCCATCGCCGCGGCATCCAGCAGGGCGATGCCGTGCTTCTTTGGGGCGAGAATTCCGCCGAATGGATCGTCGCGTTTCTCGGCTGTCTCCTCGCTGGCGTCGTTATCGTTCCCATCGACCACGCCTCCTCGAGAGATTTTGCCTGCCGTGTCGCTTGCGACGTCGGCGCAAAACTGGTGTTCCGCTCGCGTGCCAACGACACTTGCCCGGCCTTGGCGTCCATCGAACTCGAGAATCTCAGCTCTACCGTTGCAAACCATGATTCTTCTCCCTATCCATCTCCCTCTCTGTCGCGTCAAGACACCCTGGAAATCATCTATACCTCCGGCACCACCGCGGAACCCCGCGGCGTTGTCATTTCCCACGGCAACGTATTGGCCAACATCGAGCGCTTGGACAACGAAATCCAGAAATACCTTCGATACGAACGTCTCTTTCATCCCTTGCGCTTTCTGAATCTCCTGCCGCTCAGTCACGTCTTTGGGCAAATGCTCGGTGTGTTCATCCCGCAGATGCTCGCCGCCACCGTGGTCTTCCTGGATTCGTGGAAGCCTGCCGAATTGGTGGATTTCATCCGCAAGGAACGTGTCTCCGTGATGATTGCGGTCCCACGCTTTCTGGAATCGCTGCAGCGCGAACTGGAGCGCCGGTTGGAGCGCCAACAGTGGAAAGAGAAGTTCCAAAACGATTTCGCCGCCGCACAAGACGAGCATTTTCTGCGGCGCTGGTGGCGTTTTCGGCGAATTCACTCGCGCTTCGGATGGAAATTCTGGGCCTTTATCTCCGGCGGCGCGGCCCTCCCCGATCAGACCGAAAAGTTCTGGACCCGTCTCGGATACGCGGTTATCCAGGGCTACGGAATGACCGAAACTACCTCCCTCATCAGCCTCAATCACCCCTTCTCTTCCACCAAAGGTTCGATCGGCAAGGTTTTTCCGGGCATGGAAGTCCGCGTGGCCGACAACGGCGAAATCCTGGTGCGTGGAGAAGGCGTCGCGCAGGCCTACCGTCAGGCCGGACAAACGCAGACGCTGGTGGAGTCCGA
>DATIXE010000058.1:0-70445 GCA_035518915.1 Candidatus Eiseniibacteriota bacterium | reverse complement strand
GAAGGAACCGGAGCTTTAATCGAAGTCGGGCTCCAACTTATGGGAGTCGCAGCTGTACCGTTAAATGTGACCGAGCTTGTGCCCTGCGACGTACCGAAATTTGCCCCTGTAATTGTCACCGACGTCCCCACCACGGCTGCATCCGGGGTCAGGCTGCTGATACTCGGATCCGAAGATGTAACCGTGAAAAGAACACTGTTGCTGTAGCCGCCTCCCACCGAAACGAGGAGATCTCCCGTCGCAGCACCTGCAGGAACGGCGACGCTAATCGATGTGTCAGTCGAACTTATCGGGCTTGCGAAAAGTTGGGGATTGAAGACTACTTGAGGCGTTTGAGTGCCGCTTGCCGTGAAATTGCTGCCAGTGATGGTTATAGTTGCACCTATCGCCCCTGAAGTTGGTGACAGACCGGTGATGACCGGCGAGGGGGTGACTGTAAAGCTCTTGGCATTGCTAGCCTTGCCGCCGACTGTGACGATCACGTTGCCCGACGTAGCTCCTGCAGGAACTTGAACCTGCAAACTTGTTGCGCTCCACGAAACCCAGGTGACCGGTACGCCGTTGAACGTTACTGTGCTGGCTCCCTGGGTCGCCCCAAACCCGCTTCCCACGATAGCCACCAATGTCCCGACCGGCCCAGTTTGCGGTGTCATCACCTGTATCGCCGGCGCAGCTCCAGCGACACTTGCCCATAGGAAACTAGCCGCAAAGATAGCAACCGCCAAAAAAACTTTAGATAAGTGGATGCAGATCTGTGCAGGGAGATCACAAATAGCGAGTTGTGCGCCATTGCAGACTTTATTTTTCATGTGGTGGCCTCCCCTAGGAGCGGCAATTTCTGCTGAAACGACCTGCACTCAGGACTGTTAGTCAAATTGATTTCCTAGGTCTGCAAATATTCGTCCCAGCTCAGGAAGCTGCCCGGAAAACATAGCGGCCAAGCACAACGCTTCCTTGGTTAGTCCCGCACACCCCAACTCAGACACACTTCCGTCCATCCGCATTTGTACGTGCGGGAACGCCTCTTCTTGCCCTGGGATAACAGGCGGGCCTGGCTGCGTCCTATTAGGGATAGCTTACTATACGCGGATATTACCCTAGGACCCTAGCATGTCAAGTAAATCCGAAGTGAAATGTTTTTTGTACTGTGGAAAAGCCGTTGTGATTGCTTGGAAGTGTAAGTAGTCATCACGCGCAGCCCCGAGTCACGTGACGGTTTTTCAAAAGGCATTTGGAGCTTACGCCTACTCGAAGCCCGTTCCGAGGTAGGCCAGTCGTCCGTTCCGGCTCTTAGCTGAGAGGGGACCAGTTTCAGAATCGCCTTGCCGGATCTGTGTGAATTGGCGGATTTGGACGTTTCCGTTCGGCATCTTGGCAATGATTTGCAACTCGCCACCCATGGCTTCAATGATCTTGCTGAGCGTGCTGATGTACATATCGGAACGCCGTTCCATCTTGGAGATCGATGCCTGTTTGACATGCAGTACGTTGGCGAGCGATTCCTGGGTCATGTCCATGGCGGCGCGGAGTTCCGCAAGGCCCATTTCCGAAATCAGCTTCTCGGCAGATGCTTCGCTGCGGAGACGCGCTTCGCGCGGCATCTTTTCCTGAAGTTCTTTGAAGTTCTTGGCCATGGTCACTTTTTCTCCTGTTCCTTCAATGCCTCAAGATGCTGGTCGTAGAGTCCATCCGCAACCGGAACGAATTCTTCATACCAACGATCATTGCCCGTCTTGTCGCCGCCAATCAGCAGGATGGCACAGCGGCGCGGATCGAACGCGAACAGCACGCGATAAGGTCTGCCGGAATGCTGAATTCGAAGTTCCTTCATGTTTGCGTGCCGCGAAGAATGAATCAGATCGGCATGCGGCCGCGGAAGGCTTGGTCCGAGTTGTTGCAGCAAGATCACTTTCGCGTTCACATCGACTTGTTCGTCTTCAGAGAGGCGGTTCCACCAATCTCCGAACTCGCTAGTGAATTCAACCTCCCATTCCACCAGTGGAATATAGCTCATAAGCTATTCCTAGTCAAGAATAGCATATCGAACATAGAGACACTCATAGTTGACAGAAAGAACTTAATAGCATACATTTCTGGCACGGAGTCTGCTATGCCTCTCTTTGATTCCCTTGGTCTCGCTGATCGCAACCCGTTGTGGCTTTTCTATTGCACCACCTTTCTATCCGCCAGTGTGTTCGGTGCTGCATCCTATGCGCCAGCTCCCTACTACCGGCTTTTGCTGATTCTGGCGCTCGCAGTGGCTTTAGTTGCGGTCTTTTTCCTCGTGCTCTTTTTGCGTTCGAGAGATGAACGCGAACGCCAGATCAACTACCGTGCCTTGACATTCGCTTTTGTCGGCACGCTCGTCCTATCCCTAGTTGTCGGTCTAGTCCAACAACTGGGATTTCATTCTATGTCCTGGCTCGGGATTCCGGCGCTGATGCTCGTGCTGTGGAGCGTGGGCCTGATTCTCAATTCCTGGGGAGATCGATGAAGACCCGGCTTCGCGTGTTGAGAGCCGAAAAGGAGTGGTCGCAGGCCGAGCTTGCCGCCCATGTTGGCGTTGCGCGAGGCACCATCAACGCCATTGAAACTGGCAAATACGACCCGAGTCTCCCGCTGGCTTTCAAGATTGCCCGCGCCTTTGGCAAGACCGTCGAAGAGGTATTTCTGTATCAGGAGAACGAACAACCAGCAACGACGAATCCCGCCGTCTAGCTAGCCCATCCTTGCAATGCGTATCGCCCCGTACCTCCGACTGCTTTCGGGCGGCCTGTTGTGCCCGTCTCCGTTGCCGCTTGTGAAATCGATTCTCTCGGGCGGCAAGAACGGTGGTCGAGCTTCCTTAGATAGACCATTTTTCTGGAGAGGAGATAATCATGTCGCGTGGGTTTGATTTCGATCCCCTTGAAATGGACGACTCCTGGGACCATGGCTCCCGCGATCGCAGCAGAGAAAGTGGCACCGGCAGGGGCGGCTCATCGGCCACTAGCGCCAGATTAGAGCTGCAAAAACTACGCGAGAAGGAAGCAATCTCGGATCATCGCGACATGCCAGCCCAGAACGGTCGCACTGCCACGCCAGATCATCGCGAAGGGATGCCTCATCCGGATCGTCATCGGACAACATATACCGACCGTGACAGGACCTATTCGCTCCGCTCGTCGGAGCTTCACACGCTCACCGACGTAGGCAAGTTTCGCGTGGTAGCAGTCAAAGACCTCGCCGACCTCGGCTACTCCGGCGATGTCCCGAGAATGGACAGCGACCTGCGCCATCTCGTTCGGGAAGGCTTGCTGCAGAGACGCGGTACGAGTGCCCTTAAGAAAGAGTCTCAACACGTCCTCACACTGACGAAACAGGGACAACGGTTCCTGCAGCGGCATGGCCTGGTCCCGGAAGACCAAACGATTTATTCGGGTTTCGTAAAGCCCAAGGAGGCCAACCACGACGCTGCTCTCTACCGCCTCTATCAGAAAGCCGCTGGTGAGATCGAGCGCAAGGGCGGGAAGGTTCTTCGCGTTCAACTCGATTACGAATTGAAAGAAAAACTGTATCGAAAGCTCGGCAAGGCTCAAAGCAAAGATGGCACAAGTCAGCGATCCAAGGTTGCCTTCGCCCAAGAAATGCACCTCCCGGTTGTGTATGGCAGGGTCGCTTTCCCTGACATTCGGATCGAGTATGCGAACCAGGATATGGAAATCTCACGCGTAGACCTGGAGCTGGCGACGGGCCACTACCATGCCGAACATCTCACCGAAAAGGCACGCGCCGGTTTCCAAATCTACGCCCGGTCCGAAGACGCAGCGGGTCTCCGCCGGGTGCGCGACGAACGGGAGATCATGACCGCAATTCTGAGTTTTTAACCCATGAACTTCCCAGAATCCAGCATCGAGAACCTCCGCTATCTTGGCTACACCCAGGACGAAGCCCGGTTTCTGTACCTCGCGGCTACGCACTCAGGCTATTTCTCCGCGCGCCAGTACCTGACGTTTACTGGTGTTAAGAGCGGCGAGCGGAACATGGCATTCACCAAGAAACTCGTGGGAAAGGGTCACGCTGCTGTTCGACTGCTCCTCAGAAACGGCCGCGTGTATCATCTTTTCTCCCGTCTGGTCTATCGGGCCATTGGTCGGGAACATCTTCGCAACCGGCGCGAACATTCCGTCGAGCACATGCGCACGAAACTCGCGATTCTGGATTTTGTCCTTGCGCATCTCGATTACCGGTATCTCGAAACGGAAGACGAGAAGGTCAACTACTTCTGCAAAGAATTGGGCCTCGCCGAATTTCTACTACCGGCAAAACACTATGCCGGAGCAATCCGGGAACGTACCACGGCTCGCTATTTTGTTGACAAATTCCCGATGTTTTTTTCGCCCGAATCCTCTTCTCCGCCTGTGCTCACCTTCAGCTTTGTGGATCCCGGACTCCAGAGTCTGGCGAGCTTCGATACGCATTTGTTTGCCTACGGCAGCCTCTTTTCAGCTCTGCTGGAGGTGCAGTTCGTTTACATCGCGACCCGTCCGACCCACTTCGAAGCTGCACGGGAATTGTTTCAAGTGATGGCTCCTCGGGTTACAAATCCCGATCCTGGCGTCGAGGGCTTGCGGTACTTCACGTACCGACATTGGTGGGAGAGTAAGCAATACGAGAAGCTTGACACTGAGAAAATCGAGTTTCTCAACGAAGCGACGAAGCGCTATACCGACCCCAGAATCGAAGGGCTTTATCGCCCGTGGCTCCTCGGGCAGATTCCCGTGAATGCTGTCACCGAGGAATTTCGCAGGTTGGCACCGAGGCGGAATGTCTCATTTCGAACTGAACTCGTTGATGGGCAGGCCGCGCTTTTCGAACCGAATGCAGTAAACGCAAAGCACCGCAAAGATACAAGTCAGGTGACGGAGGGGCTTTCGGCGACTTTCAGCCTAGGTTTCCAAGCGCGGTTCACCCCCCACCCGCGCGAAACGCAAGAGGAATAAAGAGATGCAGGAAGGAGGATAGCAAGAATGCACACGGGCAAAACACTCAAAATGCCGGGAGCGACCCCACTCTGGCCGGCCTTCAGCCGCCCGAACCTCTGTGGGGTCGCTCCCGGCCAGTCACCGAGGAACGGTGACCGTGTTTTGCCCGCGTGCATACAGAGATGCAAGCAGCCCGATTGCGGAATCGGAATAACTTCAAATGCAGGGAGGAGAACATCGCAATGGCAGTTTTGAAAGCGCCACCCAAGCAGCCCAAAACCACGGTCGTCCAGTTACGGCTCGACGACGATGCAAGGGCAAAGCTTACAAAGTACGCAGAGTTTCTTGATTGCTCACCGTCGTATGTCGTGACCGAAGCGCTCAAACACGTTTGCAATAAGGACAAGGAGTTCCACTCCTGGCTTTCAGGCCAACACGCCAAATCTTCCGAACCGACAAAGAACGACGAGGCGTTCCAACTGGAATTGAAATAACAAAGAATGCGCCGTCGCTCCCAATTCGACATCCGTGAGAACCCAGCGTCCGACCGACGACATGGCTCGCGTCTGGCAATCAATAATAGTGCTGACAAAAACTCCATCAGGGGCGACACTCCCGCGTTGCCATCATCCCCACGAGCGCCCAGTCAATTGCCAGTCGATACTCATACAGTTCCGAATGCCGCGACACCCCCGGCGGCCACAGGTGGGGAAACCCTTAACGCTCCCACGCATCCCACTGTCGCATCACGGCCCCTCTCGTCCGTAGCGGCACAGCGTGACTTTGAGCCACTCATTGGCAGTTGTGAAGCAGCCCGATTACTCGGCAATATTCACGTGAAGACTCTGCAGCGCTACGCCCGACACCGAAACATTCCTGGATATCAAATTGGAGGCCACTGGTATTTTCGTGCATCTGAGCTGGACTCCTGGCTGCGTTCTCGATTAAATTCATCTTGCCATCCGTGCCGCTTATCCAAGGAGGCAAAGTGAATGTTTAAGCGGACACGGTATCAGTTCGGGTGCATTGAAAGAAAAGCAAGAAAGAAAGGTCCTGACGTTTGGGCCCTGCGCTATCGCGAACGTGTTGCGGGCGGTGGGCAAACTCAGCGAAGTATGATGCTGGGAACCATTGAACAATACACAACCGAATCTCAAGCAAGAAAGGCTGCTCAAGCGCTCTTGCTAGGAATCAACGCTGATAGCCCAAACGTAGATGTGGTTACATTTGGCGCGGTGATTGACCGATACCTTGCGGAAGAGTTGCCGGAGAGACACTCGACCGCGCGCGGTTATCAATCGTGGCTAAAGAATCACATCAAACCCAAGTGGGGCGAGTATTCTCTGCAACAAATCAAACCGCTGGCAGTCGAGCAGTGGCTCAAAGGGCTGGACCTTGCACCAAAAAGCAAAGGACACTTGAAGAATCAAATGCGGATGGTCTTCAACTGTGCGATGAGATGGGAGTTGGTGCCATACCAAACCAACCCTGTTACTCTCGTACGGGTTAAGGACATATCGAAACGTAGGCGGCAACCAACTGTACTAACGATCGAACAATTCCTCTGCATACTTGGCCATATCCCAGAACCCTACAAAACGATGTGCGAAGTCGCGGCATGTCTGGGCTTGCGGATAAGCGAGATCCTCGGACTGCAGTGGGACGACTTCGATTGGGAGAGACACCAGTTGCAGATTCGTCGTTCATGGGTCTGTGGCCGTGCTGCGGACCCAAAAACAGAAAACTCCAAACGGCCCATACCTGTTGACTGCGCTCTCGAGCGGAAGCTGCGTGAGCACTATCGCAGGTATTGTCTTTCGTTGCCCAAGAGTGAGTGGGTTTTCCCAAGTAAGTGCACCGGCAAACCACTCCACCCATGGACGGCGGAGCGACGCTGGTTGTTGCCTGCGGGCCGGCAAGTTGGTATCGACCGCCTTGGCTGGCATGCTTTCCGACACACCTATTCGACCTTGCTGAACGAATACGGCACGGACGTTAAGGTGCAACAGGAATTGCTTCGCCATGCAGACATCCGCACGACGATGAACCTATACACCGCAGCAGTCCCGGAACGGCTGCGAAAGGCCAATCGAAAGGTTGTCAGACTCTTGTTGCCAACAGGAACCGACAACCGCGGATGAGTGTTCCCTTCTGTTCCCTTGCTAAAGGTTAATTCATTCACACCAAACTAGTTGTGGCGGGGGCGTGTGGAAGTCGAATCCACCACGCGTTCCGCGAAGGAACGCATCGCCGGCTTTGAAGGCCGGGAAGGTCACCGGACCCCATTCGCCCCCGGATAAGGATAGCATCCGTGGGAAGGAGGCAAGGGCCGCCCGGGCGGAAGTATTCAGTTGGCAGTCAGTAGTTGGCAGTTGGGAGTCGGTAGTTGGGAGTTTTAAGGTGACCGTTAGAGGCTGGATGCAGGGGCGGGCGGCTGCGGCGGGCTGACTGTTAGCTGCTCGGTGATGGACGCAGATCGGGTCAGCCGCGGACGGTTTCGAGGCCGAGGGCCTGGGTGCGCTTGAGGGCGGCGGCCAGCTCATAGATCGAGGGACTGGTGCAGACTTCGTAGTAACTGTGATCGGAGGTCTTGCCGATCTTGCCGTCGGGTTGGAGTTCGCGCGCCAGGCCTTGGCGGACCACGAGCAGTTCGACAGACTCACCCATGGGCACTTCGCCGTAATAGAGCGTGACTTCCTGCTTGGCCCAGGGCATCTCCAACTTGGTGACCAGCTTTTCCAGCGAAATTTCCTCGGACAATTTCTGAAAACCTTCGTCGTTGAGTTCGATGCCGTTGTGATTGAAGCGCACCAGGAATTCTTCCAGCTCTTCCGCCGTGGCGCCTTCCAGCGCGGTGAGGAACTGGAACACGGAGAAATGCGTTTTTTGTCCCGCCAACATGCGCTTGGCAAGCTTGGCGCAGCCGGAAAGGCGGTCGGAAAGGTTCAGGGCCTTGGAAATCATGATGCGCGAATCGCCGTCCACCCAATAGGTGGGCGCGGAACCCTGAAAGGCCACGCCAATGCCGATTTCGAGAGCGGGAAGCTGCGTGGAGGCCGCGCCATCGTTATAGGAATTGCAGACGGCAAGAATCTGCTTGGCCAACGCGCAGGCTTTCGCCACGGGCCGCGCGTCGCCCTGGGTGGCCTCGGTTTCGAAGATCGCCAGGACGATCGCGTCGCCCTCGATGAAAACTTTCTTCGCGGAGTAGCGTTCGAGCAGCTTTTTCACCGGCTCGTGGAGGTTCAGGCTGAAGTGCGAGGCCGGGCTCAAGCCCCTGGCCAGCAAATCCTGCGTCATTTTGGTGGAGCCGCGCACGTCGGCCTTGATGATGACGTGCGAGACCACCTGGTCGTGCTCGCCCTTGGCCTCTCCCTTGAGCAGCAGTTCGTACAGGCGGTTGTTGAGGCGCGAGAGCTCGCGGACCTTTTCCGCGGTGACCAGGTTGATGCGCTCCATGCAGGCGGTGAGGTGTTCCGCGTCGCGGAGGTCGCGCCGCAGCCGCAGGAAGTCGATGGCAAAGCGCAGGACCGCCGTTTGCGTTTCCTCCCGCGAATATTTGCGGATGCGCCGCGACATTTCCTCGAGCGGTTTCATGGTCAGCCGTTTGGCGGGAACCTGCTTCAGGATCTCTTCCACGCGCTTGGCCTCTTCGCGAGAGACCAGAGCCTTGCGCAGCTGCTGCAAGTGCACCGGCGGGCAATATTCGTGCGCGATGGTGCGAATTTCGTAGCCGGCCATGAGCGGAGCGATCAATTCGCGTTCCAGGAGCGTGTCCGTGAGCTGCGCCAGCAATCTTGCGCGCAGGGGCCGCTCGCTTTCTCCGGCGCTGGCAGCGTCGAACAGCTTTCGCGCGTTGTCCGGTTCGTTGAGATAGTCGCCAAGGCGGCCTTCGTAGTCCTTCTGCACGAACTCGGCCTGTTTTTTTGCGCGATCCAGCCGCGGGCCGAGATCTTCGAGTGATTTGTGGAAATGGCGCAGGCGGTTTTCCACGTCGGTGAGCGCAGCTTTCACGTCCGCCGGATCGCTGGCGGACAGGAATTTGTTGAAGAGGCCGTCGCCTTTTTCGAGCTTGCGGCGCAGCGTGTCGCGCTGGTCGTCCAGGCTGGTGATTTCCGCGCGCATGCGCTCCGCCTCGGCGAACAGCGCGCGATACTCGTCGGCGCCGCTGGACGACGCGTGCTCCGGGCCGGCCTGCACGCCCGCTTCTTTGAGGAAATCCTGGAAGACGGCGTCCATCGCTTCGAGGCGGTCAGGATCTTTTGCATAATTGCCCAACAGGACGTAGTGCTCGAGGAAATAGAAATCGTCGCGACCGCCATCGAGATACACCAGGCGGTTCTTCATCATCTCGTAGTACGGAAACTCCTCGCCGAAAAGCGCGCGGCGGGCTTTGGAGATGACGTTCTCGTCCATATCGATCAGGATCTGCGCCACCACCTGGCCAATCACGCGCAGCACGCTGCGCCGCGCGGACTGCATCTCCGAAAGGCGCGCCTTGATGACGTGGGCCTGCTGGCTGCGCTCGAAATATTCGCCGCGTTTGCGGACGTGCTCCTTTACCTCAAGGATAACGTTGGCAAACTGGCTGACGAGCTCCGCGGTGAGGAATTTCACGATCGCCAGGCGAAAGAGCACGTCAATTTCGATGTTCTTCTGGTGTTTGGCCTTGGCCAGGGAGTTCCTCAAGAGTTCGCTGAGCATCTTGCGGAACGGACCGGAGTCCACGGACTTCGGGCTGCGGAATTCGATGCCGGACAGGTAGGTGCCACTGGTGTTCTGGCGAATCAGGTCGAAGAGATATTCGCGCGCCACCTGGACGAATTTCGGGCTCAAGAAAACGTCGTGGTGAATGTTGTCCACGCCGATAGCAAGCGAGCCCATCGGCAGCGTGAGGTTGTAACTCTTGAGCCCCTCGCGAGCGCCTTCGTGCAATCCCAGACTTAGACCGTCGTTGGCCATCGATGTGCCACACCCCGCCAGCCTTCAAGCTAGCAGCGCAAACCGGGGGCCGCAATGAACCCGAAGTACAGTCGTGGCCAGAAAGTTAGGGCGGAGTTGCCTGATAGGACACTTAGAGGCGGCTAATGCGACGGGAGTCGCCGCCGAGGTGTTCGAGGCGGAGGCGGACTTGCGGCCAGTCGGTCGTGAGGGGGAATTTTTCGGACCATTCCAGGATGACGATGGCGGGTTTCGCAAAGACGTCTTCCATGCCGAGAGTCTCGAAATCGTGGAAGCTCTCGATGCGGTAGAGGTCGCCGTGAAAAACCGTGCCGCCGGGGCCGTATTCGTGGAGCAGGGTGAAGGTGGGGCTGGTGACTTCGTCTTCATCGGCGGCGTGAAGGCCGGCGACGATGCCTTTGGTCAGCGTGGTTTTGCCGCTGCCCAGTTCGCCGGTCAGCAAAACCAGCATGGGAGGCCGCAGCGTTTCGGCGAAGGCGCGCCCCCAAGCCACGGTCTCTTCGGCCGAGCGGGTGATCACTTCGTCAGGCACGCGCTTGCAGCTCCTGGAGCAGCTTGCGCCGCGCGGCAGGAATGGTTTGCGCGACTTCGGTGGCGAGGATGCCGGATTCGTCAGTGAGGGCGGTTACGAGCTCCGCCGCGCGCCCGTGGAGATACGCGCCCAGCGCGACCACGCGGTGCAGATCGTTTGTTCCGAACTGCGCGATGAGCGCGCTGAGCAGGCCGGTAAGGACGTCACCGGAGCCGCCCTTGGCGAGGCCTGCGTTTCCGGTGGTGTTGACCAAGACGTCTCCATTTGGCGCGGCGATGATCGTATGAAAGCCTTTCAGCAAGACCACAGCGTTCCATTTGCCGGCAAATTCGGTGGCGACCCGCACGCGATCCGCCTGGATAAGTTGGGTGGGCAGGCCGCAGAGGCGCGCCATTTCGCCGGGGTGCGGTGTGAGCACGAGATACGGCGATTTGCGATTTGCGAGCGTTTCGGCCTGGCCCGCGAAGGCGTTGAGGCCGTCCGCGTCGAGCACCATCGGCAAATCGGCGTTGGCGACGACGCCGCGAATAAATTCCTGCGTCTCCGGATGCGTGCCGATACCCGGACCCATGCCGAGCACGGTCATGCCGTGGAGCAAAGTGGCGAATCCGCCGAGCCGCACTGCTTCCGAGGAAATCGTGCCGGAGGCGGTCGCCGGCAGGGCTTCGGTCATGTACTCCGGATGAGCCGCGGCAATCGTGGCGAGCGCGGGCTGCGGCGTGGCCAGGGTGACGAGGCCCGCGCCGCCTCGCAAGGCCGCTTGCCCGCACATCACCGCAGCGCCGGTTTTTCCCACGGAGCCCGCCACCAGCAGTACGTGGCCGTAGGTGCCCTTGTGGGCATTGGCGGCGCGTTGCAGAGGCAACTCCGAGAATTCTTCGGGACCCGCCCAACGGAGCTTCCCTTTCCCAACCTCTTCGACTAGCGCCGCGGGCGTGCCGATAGCGCGGACGACCAGCGCGCCGCAATTGCCGGCCTCCTCCGAAATCAGCTGCCCGATTTTTGGAGCAGTGAAGGTAACGGTGAGGTGCGCGCGCAATACGGGGCCTTCGGCCGCTTCTCCGTCGGAAGTCAAGCCCGACGGCGTGTCGACGGCGACGATCCATGCCGGCCAGGCGGCCTTGGCATCCTGTGAATAGCGGTTGATGTTTTCGATCACTTGCGCGAGGAGGCCGCCGGCGCCGCCGCGAATTCCGGTGCCCAGCAGGGCGTCCACGATGACTTCGCTTTGCGCAACGTCGGGCCAGGCGCGGATCCAGTCTTCCTCGCCGCGGACGACCGTGACCATGCCACCGAGTTCGCGCCAGCGATGGTAATTCTTAGCGGCGTCACCGCGCAGGTCGGCCGGTTCGCCAAACAAGAATGCTTTCACTTCGTCTGCGCGATCCTGCAGATGGCGCGCAGTCACGAAGCCATCGCCGCCATTATTGCCTTTGCCGCAGAGCACGCACACGCGCAGGGGCCGGCGCGAATTTCGTGCAGTGAATTTTTCCAGGAAAACTTCGGCGACACTTTTGCCCGCGGCCTCCATCAAGCGGTCGCCAGGTATGCCAACGCGCTCCGTCGTCAGACGGTCCACTTCGCGCATTTCCACCGCTGTGAGAGCCTTCATCGTGAGTTATCCCGAGCGATGCGCGTCAGAGCATCCAGCCGCCGCTCACATTGACTACCTGTCCGGTGACGTATTCCGCCTCTTCCGACGCAAAAAAGGCCACCGCCGCGGCGACATCTTCGACGGTGGGCGGGCGGCCGATGGGATAGCGTGCATCGCGGAGTTTCCGGGCTTCCTCAACCGTCAAGTCCTTTTCGTCCATGCTGGAGGGATTCACAACGTTGACGGTGATTCCGTTTTTCGCTTCTTCGAGCGCCAGCGAACGCGAGAGCGCCACCACGGCTGCCTTGGCCGCAGCGTAGGCGCTGATCTTGGCTTGCCCAAACGCGCGCTCCGCGCCGACGGCGCCAAGATTGATGATGCGTCCCCAGCGTCCCTTGCGCATCACGGGCAGCGCGGTGCGGCACATCAGGAACACGCTCATGACGTTCGAATCGAAAATGCTTTTCCACTCTTCCACGGAAGATTCGGCCAAGGTGTTCCAACGAAAGTCTCCGACATTGTTGACGAGAACATCGATGCGGCCGTAGCGGTCGGCCACCGTCTTGACGAGTTGCTCCGCTCGCCCGTGCTCCGTGATATCGGTTTCAACGGCCACACATTCCGCGCCCAGCGCCTGCATGCGCCGCAGGGCCGCCTGCGCCGCCGCCTTGTTCACGCGATACGCAAAGGCGATGCGCGCCCCTTCCTGAGCCAGGCGCAAGGCAATGCCCCGGCCAATTCCCCGGCTACCTCCCGTGACTAACGCAACGCGATTTCGCAGCGACATTCGTCTCCTCACCGACTTCTTCGCACCACTTGTTCGTCTAAGTCTCCGTCACCGAGCATATCAAATCTCGGGTGGTGTTCAACGCCGGGCGCAGGCACGAATCGTTTTTCCGCGTGGATTACGCCCCGCAAGATTTGACGAGTCGACCCAGCACATGCGGGCGAGGGGAGCGATGCTGCCGCGCCTCCGGCGCTTCACCGGAGACCAATTTCAGCACGGCAACGAGCATGCTCAGCCGGAGTTTTGACTGAGCTTGGCCGCGAGTAACGTCGCTTGGAACTTTATTTCAATTTGGCGACGATCACCGTCATGTCGTCGGCCTGCTCGGGGCTCGCGGACCACTCTTCCGCAGCGGTCATGAGGGCGTTTGCGATTCTCTTCGGATCAGCCTGGCGGACTCGCTGCGCCGCCGCCTCCAGCCGCGATACGCCGAACTCCTCGCCATACGCGTTTTCCGGTTCCACCAAACCGTCACTGTAGGCGATGAAGACCGCGTCACGCGGCACATCCACCACGCCCTCGCGATATGGATAGTCCTCCAGAATACCCAGGACCATGCCGCCGACGTCCAACCGCATGGGTTTGCCTTCGAAAAGGCAGAAACCCGGCAGATGCCCGGCATTGCAGTAACGCAATTTTCGTGTGGCGATATCGTAGACCGCCACCAGAAACGTGGCGAAGCGGTCTTCGCCGGTATTGCGCACCAGATGCTTGTTCAAGCGCGCCACAAGTTCCGCCATGCTCATCTGTTCGCTGCCCGGAGTCAGCAACTGGCTGCGCAACGCCGCCTGGAGACTGGCCATCAGCAGCGCGGCCGAAATTCCCTTCCCCGAAATGTCGCCTAAAGCAATGGCCACGTGGGTCGGATCGAGTTGAATGAAATCGTAGTAATCGCCGCTGACCGAGCGCGCGGCACGGCAGATGGCTTCGATCTCGACGCCTTCGACGTGCGGGAATTGCCGGGGGAAAAGCTGGTCCTGCACTTCACGGGCGATGGAAATTTCGTTTTCCAGGCGCTGCAGCTGCTTCTGCTCGTCAATGAGGCGATTGATGGAGCTGGTCATGGAGTTGAAGGATTCGCCGAGTACGCCGAGCTGGTCTTTGTGCTTGATGCTCACCCGATGGGAGAAATTGCCTTCCTGCACAAATTGCGTCGCGCGATACAGTTCGGAAATGGTGCGCGTAATCTCGCGGGTGAGCAGGACGCCGATGATCAGCGCGATCAGCTCGATAATCAAGAACACCACTGCCAATAGCTGGATCTGAAAGACACGCGCGTTGCTGAATTCCCCCACCGAGGCGAAAATGACGTGATTGAGCTGCGAACGGCGGGCTTTGAAGAAGGCAAAGACCGGATGGGTGCGCTCGACCTCCCCCGCCGGCGAGATATAGGTTGCGTCCAGCTTCGAGAAGCCGTCCACCATCGGATCCATCCACGACTCCGCCGGCGGCAGCTCCCGCTTGTGGGTCATGATGCGACCGACGGCGCGATAGTCCTTGTTTCCAATGCGCACCGAACTGTTTGAGGACCCACCCTCGACGGTCTGGGCCAGGGTAATGTCAATCGGGCCGAGATCGGGGGCCACGGTTTCGAGCAAATCCGACGTGAAGGGGACGCTCAGCTCCAGAATGCGCGCGGCGTTACCGTTCGGCAATTTACGCATGCCGACGAGGTAAAGCTGATTGCCCCTTTGAATCATTCCGGCAAAGGACATTCCCGCCGGCCCGGCTACCCCGCGAAAAAATTCGGGATTCACGCCGAAGGCCACCTGGGCGCCGGAGAACTCGCGGCCGAGAGCCACTTCCGCGTGGCGCGCCAACACTTGGTCTTTGGCGGTCTGATTAAGGGAAGCTGGCAGCTCCGCCTGGATTTCGGCGAGTTCCGCGGCGGCGGCGGAGAGCTTGACGACGCGCTCTTGAATGTCGTGGTAAAGCAGATAGGCGCCGAGTTGGGAGTAGAGCACCTGGCCGATCATGGCGGCGAGAAGCAGCAGCAAGACCACAGGAACGACCGCGAGAAAGACGTAGGTGACGATGAGGCGGTTGCGCAGGCTCCACATCAGCTCCGCGCGCCAGCGGCTCCAATAGCGATAGACAATGTAAAACGCGGAGAGCAACCCCAGCAGGCGGAGCAGCCCCGCACCTGCCACGTATTCCAGACGCGGCAAGGCGGCCGCCAGGCCCGCAACGCACAGCGCAACGGCGAGCCAATCCAGCTTGGACAGCGATTTCCAAAACGCTTTTTGCTGAGTTCCCGGTCCACTCATGGCTGAAGAGTCAGAAGAGACACTTTACCCGATTCGCCGCTTCACGACGAGTTGGTGTTTCACACTTGCGCGATTTCCGGCGTCTGGCCAGACTATTCGCTGAGCTGCGGGTTTCTTACTCTGCTGTGATGGCGGCCGTAGCCGAAGTAGACGAAAAGGCCGATGATCAGCCAAACGATCAATCGCGCCCAGTTGATCCACCCCAGCTTGTACATCATGTAGCCGTTGAAAACGATTCCCAGAATCGGCACGACTGGCACAAACGGCGTGCGGAAGGGTCGCGGTTGCTCCGGGCTGCGCTTGCGCAGCACCATCACAGCGATGCAGACGATCACGAACGCGAGGAGCGTCCCGATATTCACCATCTTTCCAATGTCGTCAATGGGCGTGACGCTGCCAACGACCGCAGCGAGCAGACCGACGAGCATAGTGTTCTTGTAGGGAGTGCGGAATTTCGGATGGATGGCCGCGAAAAACTTCTTGGGCAGCAGGCCGTCGTTGGCCATCGAATAGAGAACGCGGGTCTGCCCCAGCAACATAACAAGCATGACGCTGGTCAATCCTGCCAGCGCGCCCAGCGTAATGATGTGCGAGGCCGTCGTCAGGCCGCGATCCATGAACGCGACCGCGATCGGTGCCTCGATGTTGACCTCCTGCCAGTTCACCATACCGGTGAGGACGCCGGCCACGAGGATGTAGAGGACGGTGCAAATTAACAGCGAAGCGATAATGCCGAGGGGCAGATCGCGCTGCGGATTCCTGGATTCCTGCGCGGTGGTGGAAACCGCATCGAACCCGATGTAGGCAAAAAATATGTACGCGGCTCCCGCTCCGATTCCGCTAAAACCGTAGGGCGCGAAGGTGCTCCAGCTATGGCCCCAGTTTGCGAAGTTGATGTAGCGGAATCCCAGGAAGATCACAAAGAGGACCACGGCGACCTTGACGACCACGATCCCGGCATTGAACCGGGCGCTTTCCTTGATGCCAACGACGAGGATCGCGGTGATGATGAGCGCGATGAGGAAAGCGGGGAGGTTGAAGCCAATCTCGAGGCCAAAGATTTTCGGCGCGTTGACCATCTCATGGGCGCGCTGGACCAACTCGGGAGAGTGCATCGCCAAAATAGAGGTGATCTTGTCCAGGAAAGCCTGGGTGCCAGGCATCAGGCTGGGATCGGCGGCCTGGGCCATGTCGCGCGCCACCATTTTTTCCGCGGTTGCCAGCGCGGTCCAGTGGTCGTAGGCGAGCCACAGCGGCATCTTGATATGAAAGATATCCAGGAGTTCGATGAAATGGTTCGACCAGCCGGAAGAAACCGTGCTGGCGCCCATGGCGTATTCGAGCGTGAGGTCCCAGCCGATGATCCACGCGAAGAGTTCGCCGAGCGTGGCGTAGGCGTAGGTATAGGCGCTGCCGGCCAGCGGGATCATCGCGGCGAACTCCGCGTAGCAGAGCGCGGCGAACGCGCAGCCCAGGCCGGAGAGCACGAAGGACAGCATCAAGCCGGGGCCGGCGTAGTGCGCGCCGAGCCCCGCAAGCACGAAGATTCCGGCGCCGATGACCGCGCCGACGCCGAGCGCCGTCAATTGAAACGGTCCGAGCGTGCGCTTCAGGCTGTGCTCTCCGGTTTCTTTCGCCTCCGAGACCAGCGCGTCCAGCGATTTTTTCGCGAACAAGGGGTTGCCCATGCAACTCCTCCTTTTCACTCTGCCAAATTCACTTGCGAAGCTTGAAAATGTTTTTTAAATCGGGGCAACCCGCCCGTAAAACGACCTCGAAATCCTGCCGGCTGGAAGCCGGCGCTACCGTCGTCCCTGCCTGTGGTCCTACGCGGAACTGCCCGTAATGCGTTTGTGCCGTGCCCAGAGCCAGTACACGGGCAGACCGAGCAGGACGATCAGCATGCCCATGCCGGCCGTCTGCGTTTCATACAAGATCAGCACGCCCATGATTCCGCTGGCGGCCACTATATACAACAGCGGGACCAATGGGTACCCGAATGCCTTGTAGGGGCGTTCCATTTCCGGGCGGCGGACGCGCAGGACGAAGATGCCCGCGATGGTTAGCACGTAAAACAGCAGCGCGGCGAAAACCACGTAGTCGAGGAGATTGCTGTAGAGGTTGCCGTAGGAGCCATCGGCCTTGCGGGTGCGCAGCAAGATCAGCACAACGATCCAGATGCCCTGATACATCAACGCAACGCCGGGAACGCCCTTGCCATTGAGCTTGCCGGTGGCGCGGAAAAAGAGGCCATCCTTGGCCATCGCATAGGCGACGCGCGAGCCCGCGAGAATCAGCCCATTGTTGCAGCCGAACGTGGAAACGATGATGGCCACGGCCATCATCCAGGCGCCTTTGGCTCCAAAAACGGCGGAGAGAGCGGCGGTAGCCACGCGGTCGTCGGGAGCATTCTGAATTTGCGCCAGGGGGAGCGCGCAGAGATAGGCCAGGTTGGCGAGGCAATACAGGGTGATGACGATGGCGGTGCCGAAGGCCATGGAGAGTGCAACGTCGCGGCGCGGATTCTTCACCTCGGCGGCCGCGAAGCCGATGTTGTTCCAGGCGTCGGCGGAAAAGAGCGAGCCCACCTGCGCGACGGCCAAGGCTAGCAACATGCCGTACCAGCCGCTGCCGGCAGTCACAGTTGGCAGCAGGCTCTTGAGAAATCCGAGGCCCGGCTCGATGGTGTTGGCGCCGCGAATGGTCCAGAAGTGCGAGAAGTTGTCCGCGATGGCCGTGGCGTTGCGCGCCACAAACACGCAAATGAGAATAAGGCCGATCAGGGACAACATCTTTGCCGACGTGAATACGTTTTGGATCCACTTCCCGAGCTGCACGCCCTGGGTGTTGAGAAACGTGAGAAAAATGACCATGACCACGCCGACGAGTTGCTGCACGGAGAGGCTGATGGCGAATTTCGAGGAGAAATTGATAGGCGCGATGATCCAGCTCTCCGCGGAAATCGAAGGTACCAGAACACCGAGATAGCGCGCGAAGCCCACGGCGACCGCCGCGATGGTTCCCGTCTGGATGACGAGGAAAAGCGTCCAACCGTAAAGGAAGCCCCACAGCGGTGAATACGCCTCACGGAGATAGACGTACTGCCCTCCGGCGTGCGGGAAGAGCGCCGCGAGTTCGCCGTAGGAGAGCGCCGCGGCGATCGTCAGGCAGCCGGTGAGAATCCAGGTAAGCAGCAGGCCGCCGGGCGAGCCGGTTTGCCGCGCGATGTCCGAGGCCACGATGAAAATACCAGAGCCGATCATCGAGCCGACAACAATCATCGTGCCGTCAAAGAGGCCAATGGCCTTTACGAATTCGTGCCCGTGCTTTTCGGTGGGTGTGGAGGTGGAGGCGTCGGCCATGCTCGGTTCGCCTCAGCGCCGGGCCGCGAGTTGCACGGCATCGAGTCGCAGGATGAATTCGCGCGCTTGTTTGGCCGGGTCACCCGCTTTCAGGATGCCGCTGATTACCGCTACGGAATCGGCGCCAGAGGAGAGCACTTCCGGCGCGCGTTCGAGCGTGATGCCGCCGATGGCCACGATGGGTTTCGAGGTCAGCGGACGGACGCGGCGGAGCAAATCCAGACCCACGACGGGGTCGGGATTCGACTTGCTGTTTGTCTGGAAGACAGGCCCCACAGCAATATAATCCGCCGAACTGGCCGCGGCCTGTTGAAATTGTTCAAGGTTGTGCGTCGAAACTCCAACCCAGCGTTCCGGTCCCATGAGTTGGCGCGTTTGCTCGGCAGAGAGATCCTCCTGGCCGACGTGGACGCCATCCGCGCCCGCCAGAAACGCCACATCGGGACGGTCGTTCACGAAGAACGAGCAACCGGAGGCGCGAGCAATCGCAGCGATCGCGCGGGATTCGGACAGGAGTTCGCGCGCGCCTGCCTGTTTGCCGCGGTATTGCAGCAGGCGAACGCCCGCGGCGATCAATTTTCTGGATATTTTCCCGGCTGGTTCCGTCAGCATTCCCGCGTCTAATATCACATACAGCCTGGGCATCACAAGGCGCATGAAACGCTATTTTCCGTTGCCGTTCAGAAGTTTTTCGATGAAATGCGTGTCCATGTTGCCGGCCTCGAAGTCGGGGTGGGCGAGGATGCGGCGGTGCAGAGGAATCGAGGTTTTGATGCCTTCGATGACGAACATTTCGAGGGCGCGCTTCATGCGGCCGATGGCTTCGGCGCGGTCGCGGCCTTTGACGATGAGTTTGGCCACCAGCGAGTCATAATAGGGCGGGATCACGGCGCCGGAATAGGCGGCGGAATCCACGCGCACGCCGGTGCCGCCGGGTGCCTGGAAGGTGGTGATGCGGCCAGCGGAAGGGACAAAGGTCTCCGGGTCTTCCGCGTTGACGCGGCACTCGATGGAATGCCCGGTGAAGTGCATCTCGCCAACCGCGTCTTCCATCTTTTCACCGGCCGCGATGCGGATTTGAGATTTGACCAGGTCCACCCCGGTGACAAATTCCGTGACCGGGTGCTCCACCTGGATGCGGGTGTTCATCTCGATGAAATAGATCGAGCCGTCGGTGTCCATCAGGAATTCCACCGTGCCCGCGTTCGTGTAGCCGATCACTTCCAAGGCCTTCACAACCTTGGTACCCATCTCCTTGCGGCGCTTGGCTTCGATGGCGGGGGAGGGGGATTCCTCGATGAGCTTCTGGTGGCGGCGCTGGATGGTGCACTCGCGCTCGCCAAGGTGGATGACTTTTCCATGCTGGTCGCCGAGAACCTGAAATTCGATATGACGCGGGTGCTCCAGGAACTTTTCCATGTAGACGTCGGGCGTGCCAAATGCCTGCTGGGCTTCGCTGCGCGCGGTTTGATAGGCGGGAAGGAGTTCCTGTTTGTTGCGCACCATGCGCATGCCGCGGCCTCCCCCGCCCGCGGCGGCTTTGAGGATGAGCGGAAAGCCAATGCGCGCGGCCTCAGCGGCGAGCTGTTCTTCCCCTTCGACCAAACCGTCGCTTCCTGGAATGGTCGGCAGCCCGAGCGCTTTCATTTCACGGCGGGCGCGGTCCTTTTCGCCCATCATCTCGATCACTTCCGGCTTGGGGCCGATAAAGGTGATCTCCGAGGCCTCGCAGACTTTGGCGAAGTTGGCGTTTTCCGAGAGGAAGCCGTAGCCGGGGTGAATCGCGTCCACGTTGGTGATTTCGGCGGCGCTGATAACGTGGGGAATGTTCAGATAACTTTCACTGCTGCGCGGGGGGCCGATGCAAATGGCTTCATCGGCGAAGCGGACGTGCAGGGAGTTGCGGTCGGCCTCGGAAAACACGGCGACGGTGGAGATGCCCAGCTCTTTGCAGGCGCAGATGACTCGCAGGGCAATTTCCCCGCGATTGGCAACTAGGATTTTCTGGAACATAGTCGGGCCGCTTATCTCTTGCGGCTCGGGCGAATTCCAAAGAGCGGCTGCCCATATTCGACGGGCTGCCCGTTCTCGACAAAGAGACGTAATACTTCGCCGCTGATCTCGGATTCAATTTCGTTCATAAGCTTCATGGCTTCCACGATGCAGAGGGTCTGGCCCTTGTCCACGTGCGAGCCGATCTTGACGAAGGCTTCCGCACCGGGGCTGGGAGCGCCATAAAAGGTGCCCACGATCGGGGAAGTCACCAGGTGGAGGTCTTCCGTGCCGCGCACATCAGCCGACGGGTGCGCAGGCGCCGAGGAGCTCTCGTGCGGGTCGGGCGCCGAGGGGACGATAATCTCGGCCGAAGGCACGGGCCTGGTCGGGGCTGCAACCAACACGCTGGCGCCCGGTTTCTTGAGCCGGATGCGCAGGTCACCCCGGGAGTACTCGAATTCCTCCAGATTGTGCTCGCTCATAAAGCGGAGCAACTGCTCGATCCGCTCGATTTCAGGGTTCGCAAACGACGGGGTGGCACTCGATTTCGAGGTCTTTTTCCGTTTCATGCCTATTCTTAGAGTTCGATGAGATCCCGCGTAACGCGGGTCAACACTTCGCTACGTCCTGCTCCTACGACAACGTCGTCTTCAATCCGGATACCGCCAATTCCCTCCAGATAAACGCCAGGTTCTATAGTAATCGCATTCCCCGCTTCGAGTCGAACCGTCTGGCCACGGCCGATCCGGGGGTCTTCATGAACTTCCAGACCCAATCCATGTCCTGTGCTGTGGACGAAGTACTCGTCCAGTCCGCTTTTCTTGAGAACGTCCCGTGCAGCGGCGTCTACTTCGCCGCAAGTCACCCCTGCCTTAACGGCCGCGACCGCCGCTTCCTGCGCATCCTGAACCGCGCGATACCATTCACGGGCACGCCTTGCGGCGCGTCCCAGGTACACGGTGCGCGTCATATCGCTGCAATAGTGGCCGAGTATAACACCCAGGTCGAGGACGACAAACTCATTTTTCCTCAGCCGCTTGGCGGTGGGCCGGGCATGCGGCAGCGCGCCGCGCGGGCCGGAAGCGACGATGGTCTCAAAGGCGGGGCCGCTGGCCGCGCGCTTCTTCATCTGGTATTCCAGCTCGGCCGCGATCTCGGTTTCCCGGACACCGGGACGGATAAGTTTCAGGACGGACTGGAAGACCTCGCCCACCAGAAGGGCCGCCTTTCGCATTAGCACGAGTTCCTGTGGGTCTTTTTTCATACGCAGACGTTCGACCAAGCCGGACGCTTCGCGGCCCCGCCATTTGCTTCCCATGGCCTTTTGCAGCGAATGATGCTGAGCGACCGTCAACTGATTGGCGTCGAAGCCGACACGAACCAGGCCCGCCTTTTTAAGAAAAGCTCCTACAGAGGTGTACAGGCCACCCTGCTGGAGTTCAACTCTCACTCCGCGCGTTTCTTCCCTGGCCTGAACCGTGAATCGCCCATCGGTGACGAGAGTTACACCGCGCTGGGAAACCACCAGCGCGCCGGCCTCGCCCGTGAAACCCGTCAGGTAATACCAGTTGGCGGGGTGGGTGATCAGCAGCCCGTCGAGCTTTCGGGCTGTGATTTCGCGAAGGAGTGCTTTGCGCCGATTGGAATGGGCCGGGTTCATAAAAAAAATCGAGGAGACTTGCGCCTCCTCGATTTCAGTTTACCCGAATTTTCCGTACCGCGCTTCTGGACGGCCAGGGGAAGCTGCTATTCCCCCCTGCGCAGAATTTATCCGGGGATAATGCGCGGAGTGATGAAGAAGAGCAACTCCTGAGACTGAACGGTGACGTTGGTGCGGCGGAAGAGATAGCCGATGATCGGCATGCTGCCGACGATGGGCACTTCCGTGATGTCGGTCTGTTGCTGCGTGACGATAATACCGCCAATGACGACGGTTCCACCGTCGGCCACGGTCACCTTGGTCTGCGCGGCTTGGGTATCCAATGCGGGGATGCCCTGCACGCGGGGAATACCGTTGTCGATCTGGGTATTCTCGACGAGGACGTCCATGAACACCGTGCCTTCCGCGGTAATTTGCGGGGTGACTTCCAATTGCAGCACGGCATCAATGTACTGGACCGAAATGGTGTTGTTGATCGTGGTCTGGATCGGAATCTTGGTGCCTTGTTTCACGATCGCTTTTTCGTTGTTCTGCGTGATGACTTTCGGCTTGGAGAGAAGTTTGCCAACGCCCTTGGCCTCAGCCGCAGTGATGAACAGGTCGACGGCGAAGTTCGGCGAGCGGTGCCCGAAGTAGAAACCACTGGTGGGAACGCCCGCGCCAAGGTTGACGTTGAGGGGAAGACCCGGCGTGGTGCTGCCGGAGTTCGAGCCGGGGGTGCCGATGAGCGGAGGTTGCGGCAGGCCCGATCCCGTCTGGATCGGGCTGACGCCAACGCTCGCGGGACCGCCAAAAATCGTGCGGCCGCTGGTGGTGGTGCCAGCCATACCCCACTGAACGCCGATATCCTGCGCGAAGGAGCGCGAAGCGGAAACGACGCGCGCTTCGATTTCGACCTGTTGAGACTTGCGGTCCAACTGGTGAATCAGGTTGTCAATCACCGGGATGACCGAAGGGATATCGCGGATGATCAACTGGTTCGAACGATCATCCGACAGGATGTCGCCGCGGGGCGAGAGGAACTTTTTCAAGGTGTCCTTCATCGTTGCGGCCTTGGCGTAGCTAAGGACGCGGGTAACGGTGACCGGAGCAACCGCCTGGGCCTGAGCGATAGCGAGATCCCGCTGGGTTTCGGCTTCTTTTTTCAGGGTATCGCGGGTGGCGATGCGCAACACATTGCCGTTGAGCTGTTTATCGAGGCCGTTATTCTGCAGGACGATGTCCAGCGCCTGATCCCAGGGGACTTCGTCGAGGACGATGGTGAGAGTGCCCTTGACGTTGGGGTCGAGCACGACGTTGAGGCCACTGATTTCGTGGATCAAGCGGAAGAAATCCTTCAGGTCGACATCCTTGAGGTTCACGGAGATGGGTTCGCCGGTATAGTGCGCGGGCTGCGCGGTGTCGGTACTCGCGGAGGCTTGCCGGGCAGCCAGCGTGCTGGCAGCAGACGCTGCCTGCTGCACGGCCTGCTGGGCCGGGTCTTCGGCGGACTCGGGGCGAGCCGGCGGAGTTTCGTCGTGGAGACTCGCGAGAACAAGGGAGGATTGCGTCAGTTCCTTCGGCAGAGCGAACCGCGGGGCCGCGACATTGGAGCCTTTGTTGGAATTGGCACCGACCTTCGGAGCTTTTGCGTCATACGAGATGGTCCGGATAGCGGCAGAAGCGGAAGTCGAAGAAACCGGGGCGGCAAGGTTCGCGTCCGGGTTCACTTGGGACCGCAGGTAGACCACCACGGCTTCGCCTTCATGGGCAATCTGGAAAGGCGTTTCCTGGGTCAGGTCGACAACTACGCGGGCGACATCAGGGCGGAACTGCCCCATGCGGACTCCGCGAACGGGAGCGGAAACGCCGGGAATCGCGGTCCGCTGAACCTCGAGGCGGGCGCCACTGAAATCCAGGACGAGCCGCTCCGGATTCTGCATGCGAGCCGCGTGGACATCGAGATGTCCTTCGCCTTGGACGCGGATAGCGGCGCGCTGCGGCTCCTGCGTGATTGCCACGCTCGAAATCACTGCGGAGGTGGACGTTGCGCCTGCGGGCTCCTGAGCGCGCACCGCCGCCAGGCCCCCGCCCAGCACGATGCCCGCGATGATCAGGCAGCCACCACGAAAGGCCGGCCAGTTCGTCTTCATTGCTGTTCTCCTGCACTGGAGTAAATTCTCTTGTTCACTTGACGCTCCACAGGTTTCCCGAACGCATCTTTCCCGATTTCGTGGAACGACACGCCGTCCATGGCAATTTTATCCACGCGACCGTCGTAAAGCTGATCCCCTTCGCGCAGAAAATAGGTGCGCGACTGGGGATTGGTGACCACCGCAATCATTCCGTTGGGGGCCTTGACGATGCCGTCCAACCGGAGCGTGCCCACCTGCAATCCGGCTTTGCCCGGAGGCAAATTTGCGCCGGCGCGGGCCGCCGCTTCCTGACGACTGGTCAGCGATTCGAATGGGTCGCGACGCGCCACTTTCGATTCAGCGGGCGCCGCGGGCGAGCCGCCGGCAGAAGCCGCCGGCTCGGCCGATTTGCGGGCCGCCGACTTATGCGTGGACTTGGCAGAGGATTTCTTGGACGCTTTCGGCGCCGCGGCTGGTTTGGTCTGGGCCTGCAAGGTGCTTCCGCCCGCCACCAGCATGATCCCGGTCAATAGTGTTATGGCTAGACGCATGGCTCGCTCATCTCTGCTCACGGTTTTCTCACCGGCTGGCCGGCACCCTTGGGCCCGGGCGTGCTGGGCTTTTCGGAGTCCGCTGGCTTGGTGAAGTAGGTCGTGACCGTAAATACGCCTGTCACCGTCGTCCCCGGACGAACCGGGTACTTGGTTTCCTTGGTCGACTGCCCATTCGGATCATCGAACTGAATGTCGCCCACATTGATGATGCGCGACAAGCGACTCAACCGAGAAAAGAAATCCAGCATGTTGAAGTACGGCCCGTCCGCCTGAACTTCAAACGGCATCTCGTAGTGATATTCCTTGGGAACGATATTGAGTGAAGTCAGCTTCCGGAGCTGCACATTGGAAGCGGCGGCCGCGCCTTGGAGCTGCCGGATGAACTCGTCCACTTCCTTTTCCTCTGGAACGATGGTCTTCAAGGTATCCAGTTGTTTGTTGAGCGCGTCCATCTGCTGCTTGAGTTCGCCGTAACGTTGCTTGTAAACCTGGAGTTGCGTCACTTCCTGATTCAGTTTGGTGCGCTGTTGGACAGCGCTGTCGTAATCCGAGCGTTCCTGGGCCACCGGTGAGAACGGAACATAAAGACCGGCGAGAACCAGAATGACGGCGATGGCCAGGGCTACCAGGCCCTGCATGATTACGGACATATCTCGGAAAGGATTGGCCATGATTTCCCCCTATCCTTTCTTCGCCGGAGCGCTGGCGCCCGTCCGCGGGCCGCCGGGTGCGCTCGCCGGCTTGGCGCCCGGCGTCTGGTCTGGAGGAGTATTCGGAGCGATTTCCGCGTCAATCGTGAACAGGAAGGTCTGCACGTTGGTACTTCGCTCGTCCTGTTTGGAATCCTTGATTTCCACTTTCTGGAAGTAGCCGGATCGCTTTAGCGCGGTGATGAAGTTCGCGACAGAGTTGAGCGAGGCTGCGGCTCCGTTCATGGTGATGGCGGTGCCCTTCTTGGTCAGAGACATGAGCCAGAGATTTTCGGCCCGGGAAACCGTGTTAGCGACCTGATCCAGGAGTTCCTGGCCGCCGGTGCGATCGCGCTGCAACTGCTCGATGGTGCCCACGCGCTGCTGCAGAACCTGCTTTTGCTTGTCGAAGGCTTCGACCTGAAGCTTGATCTGTTCAAGTTCCGTCTTTTGCGCCCGCAATTGCTGGATGCGCTTGCTCTCTTCGTTGAGCTGGGTCTGCCAGGAATGGTAGAAGTAGAACAGGAAGAGGCAGCCGAGCAGGACGCCAGCGCCGATGAAGACCAGCGGGAGAGCCGCTCCCGTGTCCACCGGGCGGCGTGAAGCTTTCGGCCGCGTTTGTCCAAGTAAGTTTATGCGGATCATGGCTAGTCGAAGCTCCTCAGGGCCAGCCCCACAGCGACAACGAGTCTCGGCGCCAGTTCGCGGATTTGATCCTCACTATGCTTTCCAGGATTGATGAGGACCTTACGGAAGGGGTTGAGCTCTTCCACCGGCATGGCGAATTCTTCGCGGAGCAGGTCGACCAGGCCGGGAACGCGGGCCGTGCCGCCGGCGACCATGATGCGCTGGATGTTTTCGCCGCTGGCCGTGGCGCGGAAGAAGTCGAAAGTCTTCTGGATTTCGAGGGTCAAGATGTCCGAGACGCTGCGAAGGATTTGGCCCTTCTGTTCGTCGGTGACGGTCGGCAGAGTGTCACCCTTCTTGAGGCGCTCGGCATCGTCGAAGTTGAGATCGAGTTCCTTCTGGAGGGCGTCCGTGTACTGGTTTCCGCCCACGCTGACGTCGCGGGTGAAAAGCGGGACACCGCCGCGAACGATGTTGATGTTCATGACGCTGGCGCCGATGTTCAGCAGGGCCACGGTCTGGCCGGCGTCGGGCTCGTAGTTCACTTCGAAACAGTTCTGCAGGCCAAATGCGTCAATATCCACGACCACCGGCGTCTTGCCCGCCTGGGCGAGCACGTTGGTGTGGTTCAGAATCTTGTCTTTCTTTACGGCCACCAGCAGGACATCCATCTGGGCGTCCATGGCTTCCAGCAACTGATAACTGAGGTTCACGTCGGCGATATCGAACGGGATGTGCTGGCTGGCTTCGGAAGGGATCCGGTCGTAGAGTTCTTCTTCGGTCATCAGCGGCAGCGGAACGCGCTTGACGATGACGGAGTGCCCGGAAACGGACGTGGCCACGTTCTTGGTCTTGATCTTTTCATTCTCGAAAATTCTGGTTATCGCGTTGGCAACCTGGGGCGCGTCCATGATCGCGCCGTCCACGACGGTATCCTGCGCCAGCGATTCCATGCCGAAGCTGACCAGTTCATAGCCGGCCTTGGTCGACTTCAGTTCAACAGCCTTGATGGAATTGGAGCCAATGTCCAGTCCGACCAGCTGTTTGTTTTTTGATCCCCCGAGTAACCACATATCGCGGCCTCTTTCCCTCACGCTCGGACAAGCCTAGCGGCGCTTCGCCACCACTTGACTCATCTTGCGTTCCATCCACCTGTCTAGGATCGTCTTCCTAAGTTTCCAACGATTTCCTAATTTGAATGCAGGTATTTCGCCCTCTGTGATGTACCGGTACAGAGTATCCGGGCTGATGCCCAGATACTGAGACGCCTGTCGTACGTTCATCACTTCGCGCGATTCGCTCACGAGGAACGCCCACCTTGACCGTCACACGCCCTTCTCTACTCACGTGCTTTGCCGCACCCTTGAATTTCGAAGCGACTGCAGGACACAGATACCCCGGGGTGCTGCTTGTGAGTCCGTTATGTCATCGGCAAGACCTGAGCGTCAAGCGTTTCTCTACGATAGTTGTCCTAAGAATGCAGGTAATCTTAGGCAATTCGCCGGGTATTGCAGGTGGGTGGGTCAACCTATTGTGGCGAGGCGGAAACGTGAATACTACTAATTGTGCTTTTTCGCACAAATCGGCCTGTCCCGCCGGACGGTTATTGTTTGTACGCACGCACCGAGGCTTGTGGGTTCCACGAAAGACTCATATCCCCAAGCTTTTCCAAAGGGATGCGACACGGGCCCTGGTTTGTTCATCCACGAGCATCTCATCGGGCCAAGGGCGAGCGAAGCCCTCCGTAGCCCACTTGCGGGTGGCATCAATCCCCATTTTGGAACCAAAGTCCTGCAAGCGCGCGGCGTGATCGAGCGTGTCCACCGGACCGAGCGTAAATTGCACATCACGCTCGGGATCGATCGCGCAGAGAGCTTTCCAGACCACCTCGCGATAGTCGTGCACATTGACGTCGTGATCGACCACCACAATGACCTTGGTGAACATGGCTTGACCGAGCGACCAGATCGCGTTCATCACTTTGCGGGCATGGCCCGGGAACGATTTGCGGATCGAGACAATCATTAGGTTGTGGACAATGCCTTCGGCGGGCAGGGAGACATCCACAATTTCCGGATGGGTGAGCTTCATCAGCGGGAGGAAGACGCGCTCGATGGCGTAGCCCATGTAATGGTCTTCCTGGGGCGGGCGGCCGACGACGGTAGCCAAATAAATCGGGTCTTTGCGGTGGGTGACGCACTCGAGGTGGAAGACGGGGTATTCGCCTTCGAGCGAATAGAAGCCGGTGTGATCGCCAAAGGGGCCTTCGGTACGCATCTCGTTAAGATTGACGTAGCCTTCGAGAATAATTTCGGCGTTGGCGGGGACTTCGAGGTCGTTCGTTTCACATTTGACGAGTTCGACCGGTTCGCGCCGTAGAAAGCCGCTGAACATCATTTCGTCGAGGTCGGGCGGGATCGGGAGAATGCCGCCGAGCGTGGTGGCGGGATCGGCGCCGATGGCGACGCTGACGGGGATGCGGCCCTCGGGATTCTTGGCGCGGGCGCGGCGGAAGTGCTCGGCGCCGTGTTTCTGGGTCTGCCAGTGCATGCCGGTGGTGCGTTCGTCGAAAATTTGCATGCGGTACATACCGACATTGCGCTTGCCGCTTTCAGGATTGCGTGTGAAGACCAGCGGAAACGTGATGAAGCGGCCGCCATCCTGGGGCCAGCATTTGAGAATTGGGAAGTCGAACAAGTTGACGTCGGCAGCCTTGTGAATCACTTCCTTGCAGGGGCCACCTTTGACCTGCTTAGGCATGAAGGAGCCAAGTTCGGCGAGTTTGGGGAGCATCTTGATTTTGTCGAGCAGGCCTTGCGGGGTTTGCATGTCGAGGAAACCGCGGATGCGAGCCGCGATGTCGTCGAGTTTCTCGACGTCGAAGGCGAGTTCCATGCGGTGAACGCTGCCGAAGGCATTGATGAGGAGAGGATAGTGGGAGCCTTTCGGTTTTTCGAAAAGGAGGGCGAGGCCGCCGGGATTCCCATTGGGGCCCGGCAGGGCCTGGGCACGCTGAACGACTTCGGTAATTTCGAGAACGGGATCGACTTCTATTTTAATGCGGCGGAGTTCGCCTTCTTTTTCGAGGCGTTTCACGAAATCGCGGAGATCGGCATAGCCCACTTGCATCCTCCAGGAGGCATTCCGGCGGGCAATCAAGCGTTCACATTATCACGGCCTTCCCGACAGGCGCAAAAGCGCCCAACAGCCGATGAAGAATCCACGTTTTACACAGGTCAGCGAATTAGCGATCGAAAAATGAAGGCAGGCGAGTCTTAGCTATTGACCGGCAGCAGGCGCTCCGATAGGCTCTGGCGCGATTGAAGTGGTTCCCCTCCCTGGTTGCAGTTCTTCCCAGCAAAACTGCCTTTTTGGAAAGGAAAGAGGAAGCCTATGAAAAAGCTAAATCGGATTGTGGTGGGCTCTTTACTCGGGATTGCGATTGGGGCGGCAGCGGGAGCGCAAGAAATGCCGGCCCAGCCGAAAGTGCTCCAGATTACAAGGGAATTTGTAAAAACGGGCAAAAACGGAATGGCACACGAGAAGTCTGAAAGTGCCTTCGTGAAGGCAATGTCTGATGCCCATTGGCCGACATACTATGTGGCATTGAGCTCGCTGTCTGGAAAGACGCGGGTGTTGTTCTTGACCCCCTACGCATCATTCGACGCCTGGCAGAAAGACGCAGAGGGTGTCGATAAGAACGCAACCCTCAGCGCCGCGCTGGATCAGGCGATCGAGGCAGACGGCGAACTGCTCGATTCAGTGGATCAGGGGGTTTTGCTGATGCGAGAGGAAATGAGTCTGCGGCCTCACCCCGATCTCTCCCAGTTCCGATATTTGGAAATCAGTGGCTACCATGTGAAACCCGGGCACACCGGAGAGTGGCGTGAAATCGTCAAAATGGTGAAGGCGGCGTACGAAAAAGCCTTACCAGACGCTCACTGGGGCATGTTTCAACTGGTGTACGGGGGTGCCGGCGACACGTATCTGGTACTTACGGGACACAAGTCCCTGGGCGAAATCGACCAGGGAATCCTGCAAGAAAAACAGTTCGTCGAGGCCATGGGAGAACCCGGCATGAAAGTACTCAGCGAAATGATTTCGCACTGCGTAGACTCGTCGGAGCACCAATTGTTTGCCATCAATGCACGCATGAGCTATGTGCCGGACAGTTGGAAAAAAGCGGATCCCGATTTTTGGATGCCCAAGGAAATGCCGGAGGCGATGAAGCCGGCGAAGGAAAAGAAAGCCAAGCACTAGAACGCTCAGAAAATTTCGATCGGGTGATGGCTTTGGCGGCTTCGCGAGGGCGGAGTAATTCCGTCGAATGTGGCGTGCCCCTAAGAGGTAGGGGTGTCCTCGTCCACTCGCGGAGCAGATTGCAGCTCTGCCAGGAGGCGCTCCGCTTCTTCCCAATCCCGCTGGCGAACCAAGAGTTTGATGCCGCCCATGGCATTGGACCAGAGCCAGTCCATCCGGATGACGTTGTCGTCTTGCAGAAAGCAGGGGATGCCCGCATTTTCGAGAACACTTTTTTCTACAAACGCGGCTGGCATGTCGCGGTATCTGCGCAGGATTACGGGGCGACCGTCCGTGGAAGAGCCGGGAGCGGCCTGGCGCATCTGGAGCTCCGCATCTTGCCTCTCCGCAATGAAAGACCGTGCTGTGGCCAAGTCCTTCGCGTGAACCAACAACTCCGTGCCACGGGGTGACTTGGTCTCCGCAAATTCTTCTGAACCGCGTGGCTCTTCTTCCAGAAAGTACGCCTGAATTCCCTTAGCCGCGAGGAAATCCCGGACCAACCCGGCCGTGTCGCGGTCAGAATAGCTACCCAAACGAAGCAAGATTTCGAGTTCGGAAACAGGCCTGGCAGCTGTAACCTCCGGCTTCCATTCCAGGCCCCGCGTCGACATCTCCTCGCGTAAGGCGGATCTCGCCCACTCCGTCAAGGCCGAGGGGTCACGACCCACTTTTATCAATTCGAGATCGCTCATTTCAGCATACCGCGCGGCAAGCCGAGTCCGTTCCTGATCGGGGTCGAGTTTTGACATGGAGTGACATTACTTCGAAAATCAGCGCCGCAGCAACCAGAGTTCGTGTGGAAGCCACCAGCAGGAGTCCCCAAGTCTCTATGGCCACTACACGTATGGCGCCCACACACGCGGCTCTTGGGGTAAAATAAGGCAGATTAACGACCAGTCCAATTTCGGATTCCGGGAGTCCCCATGAAAAAGTCTCTGATGGTTTTCGCGATCCTTTGCATGGCCGCCACGGCCTGCCTTGCCGGGCCCAAGCAGACGGGCACGGTGCTTTCACAGACCTCGGTGGCCTGCGGTGAAAAGAAATCAAAGAAGCAGAGCCTGGATCTTTTGTGCCACGAATATGTGATTCGGTCGGGTTCGATTGATTACACGGTGCGGCAACCGAAGCCTGAAGACAAGACACTGATACCTTTGAATAGCACCGTGGAATTCAAAATGGACAAGAGCAAAATGAAAGTGAAGGCGAACGGCGAGTCCTATGAATTCCTGGTCGTCTCCCAGGCTGCGGCAGGTTCCGCGCCTCCGGCGACCGGTCCCAGCCCGAACCAGCAATAGTTCCCATTGCTTCATCCGGGCCAGCAGCGGGGAGGCCAGGCCGCGGAGGAATTTCATTGCTGGTTACTGCACGGAAGCCTGGTCTCGCACCACAATGAGCCGAATATATCTGGACTACAACGCGACGACGCCGGTGGACCCGGCAGTGGTTGAGGCCATGGTGCCTTATTTTTCGACGGAGTTTGGGAATGCGTCGTCGGTGCACACGTATGGGCAGCGCGCGCGGGCGGCGGTGGAAACGGCTCGGGAGCAGGTGGCCCTGCTGATCGGGGCGCAAGCGGCGGAGGTGGTGTTCACGAGCGGGGGCACCGAGGCCGACAATCACGCGATATTCGGGATAGCGGCGAACGTGGGCGCGGGAGTTGGTGGCGCGTCCGCTGGGGCGCAGCCGCACATCATTACAAGTGCGATTGAGCACGAGGCGGTGCTGAATTCCTGCCAGGCGTTGGAAAAGCAGGGCTGCACGGTTAGTTATGTGCGCGTGAATCGAGACGGACAAATCGATCTCGAAGAGTTGCGACGCGCAATCCGTCCGGAGACCCGGCTGATTACCGTGATGCTGGCGAATAACGAACTGGGGAGCGTGCAGCCATTGGCAGAAATCGGGCGCATCTCGGCGAAAGCCGACATTTATTTCCACACGGACGCGGTGCAGGCTGCGGGAAAGATTCCAATTGACGTGAAGGCGCTGCAGGCGGATTTGCTTTCGCTGTCCGGGCACAAGTTTTATGCGCCGAAGGGCGTTGGGGTGCTGTTCGTGAAAAGCGGAACGCCGGTACGGCAATATTTGTATGGGGGACATCACCAGCGAGGGTTTCGGCCGGGAACGGAGAATGTGGCGGGAATCGTAGGACTTGGGAAAGCGGCGGAGCTTGCGAGGAATTCGCTGGAGAGCGATGCGGCGCGAATTTCGCGGTTGCGCGACAGGCTCGAGCAAGGGCTGCTGGCGCGTGTGCCGGATGCGCGAGTGAATGCGAGCGGCGCAGCGCGGACGCCGAATACCTGCAACATTATGTTCCCCGGAATTGAGGGGGAAGCGCTGCTGATCGCGCTGGATCTGAAGGGGATTGCGTGCTCGACCGGCGCGGCCTGCTCTTCCGGCGCGGTGGAGCCTTCGCATGTGCTGACCGCGATCGGTTTGCCGGCAAGCGATGCGCGGGCGAGCTTGCGGCTTAGTTTGGGGCGATGGACGACGGAAGAAGAGATCGCAACGGCGCTGGAGGCGATTCCGGCGGCGGTAGAGCAACTGCGGAGGATTTCGCCGGTGTATCCGCGGCGAGCGTAAGGGAATGCGCGGCGTTGGGACGGGTGCAAAGGCAGGAGTCATCCTTCAAAGAGCGCGCGATGGGTCGGCGGTGCCTGTGGCACGGGGATTCACCCGTTTGCAGCCGCGCGGCTTCGAGTTCGCTTGGGTAGAGATGTTTCGGCCCCAAAGCCGGGAGCTGAGCTCCCGCTCTCCAAGGGGGCTTCAGCAGAAATTGGGGAGACACGATAAAATAGAAGGGTATGAGTACACAGGTACAACTCGATTCCCTGCCTCGCGAGGCGACGGAAGCCAAGCCCGGACTTGTCGCGGTGGCGATGTCGGGAGGAGTAGACTCCTCGACGGTCGCGGCGGTGTTGCTGCAGCAGGGACATCCCATCGTTGGGCTGACGATGCAGCTTTGGAATCAGCGGCGGTTGCCGGAATTGCAAGGTGGCGGTCCGGCGCAACATCGCTGCTGCTCGCTGGATGATGTTTACGACGCGAAGCGCGTGGCGCAGCACCTGAATTTTCCGCACTACGTGGTGAATTTCGAGGCGCAGTTTGAGGAACGCGTTGTACGCCCCTTCGTGCAGCAATATCTTTCCGGGCGCACACCGATCGCGTGCACGAATTGCAATACGGATGTGAAGTTTGAGCCGCTGCTGCGCATGGCCGAGCAAATCGGGGCGGAGCGTCTGGCCACCGGCCACTACGCGCGGATTCGCAAGAATGAAGCGAGCGGGCGGCATGCATTACTTCGGGCGCGCGATGATTCCAAGGATCAGTCGTATTTTTTGTGGGGGCTGACCCAGCAGCAGCTTTCGCGCAGTGATTTTCCGCTGGGCGAGCTGACGAAAGAAGAAGTGCGCGAACTGGCGCGCAAAGTGAGCCTCCCCGTTGCCGAGAAGCCCGAGAGCATGGAACTCTGCTTTGTGCCGAATGGAAATTACGTGCAATTCATTCACGCGTATTCGCGCGCGGAAGGAAAGCCGCTGATGGACCGCGAAGGCGAAATCGTTACGGAAGACGGCGCCGTGATCGGGCGGCATACGGGCGTACACAACTACACAATCGGGCAGCGGAAGGGCTTGGGCTTCGCGGCGGGAAAGCCGGTGTATGTGCTGGCGATTGACCCAGAGAAGAACCGCATTGTTGTCGGCGAAGACGATGCTTTGCGAACCACGGCCGTGGAGATCGAAGGGGTGAACTGGATTTCGATTATTGAGCCGAGGTCGGCGGTGCGCGGCCAGGCAAAGATTCGCCACAAGCACGACCCCGCGGCGGCTACCATTGAGGCTCTTCCGGACGGCCGCGCACGAATCACCTTTGATTCACCGCAGCGGGCCGTGACGCCGGGGCAAGCGGCGGTTTTCTACGATGGTGACGCCGTGCTTGCGGGTGGCTGGATTGTTGGCCGGTAGCCGCGGGCCGGCAAATCGAACAAGGCCGGGCAAGCCCAGCCTCTACAAAGACAAGAATGGCGTTAGTGCGTTGGCGACTGCGGCGTGAAGCCGTGCCTTCTAGATGAAGAGTTCGTCTTCCTGTTCGACGGTGGTTTCGCGGACTGGCGAAGAGGAACGGCGCGAGCGGAGAACGTCAAGGCCAATCTTAATGCCCTGCACGAGGGCGGAAGCTTTCTGCACGGGTCCCCAGAAGCTGCGGCGCATCTGCGCGCCTGTATCCTCAATCGCCTCGAGAACTCCGGTTAAAATGCGGTCAAGGTGCACGAGCTGGCCGCGAAGGCGGTCGGAGGCTTCGGTGGCGACACGGTCGAATTTTTGCGCCTGCGAGCGGGTGAGATAGACAATGTGCGAGGCATCCTCGACAAGAGCCGCGATTTTGGGCTGCGTTTCATCAAGCATGATCTGGGTGCGCGTGAGGATCGGCCCGATGCGCGAGTGCAGATCGGTGACCATGCGATTCACCGATTCGCTGGTCTTACGGAGTTGAACGAAGAGCAGGACCAGGATGCCGGCCTGCACGATCAATGTCAGCGCCGCCACGATAATGAACAATTTCTCGGTGACTTCCATACACACCCTACCCTCTCCGCCACGTCAGCGGATGGCTCGAAAACCCAAGACCATCACGACTTCGATTCGCGAAGGAACGCTTCCCTGCCCGCATCCACGGCTGCGGAAATCGATTCGCGCTTGCGCACGGCCACATCTTTGCCGCGTTCGATCAGTTCATCGGCGCGTTCGCGCAGTTCGCGAGCCTTCTTCTGGGCAAATTCGCGGCCATCGTCGGCGCGCTTGGAAAGGTAGTCGCGGGTTTCGTCGCCGGACTTGGGAGCAAACAAAACGCCCATCAAGGCGCCGACACCCAGGCCCACGAGGAAATAGCTGACTTTGGAACCAACATTGTCCGCCATGAGAACCTCCATAGAATCACGGTAGCACAGGCAAAAAAGAGTGGCAATATGGCCTAACCAGATACAATTGACAATGGAGGTTAGTCCGTATCCTTCTGCTGCGACATGTGTTGGACGATCTTTTCCGCTGTCTTGCGCGGCACCATACGACTCAGTTCCTCCGCGCCGGCTTTTTTCAAGTTGGCGACGCTTCCGTAACGCTGGAGCAGTTTTTGCGTGGTTTGCGGTCCGATACCGGGGATGTCGAGCAATGATGAGCGGGTCTGCCGGGCGGCGCGACGCTGGCGATGAAACCCGACGGCAAAACGGTGGGTTTCGTCGCGGACTTGCTGGATCAGGTGAAGCACCGGAGAGTGGCGTTCCAGAATTACCGGCTCGTCTTCCTGTCCGAGGACGTACAGGATCTCTTCTTTTTTGGCGATGCTGGCCATCGGCTGATTGATGATCTGGAGGGATTCCAGGGCCTGCGCCGCGGCGTGGAGCTGACCAAGGCCGCCGTCAATCAGAATGAGGCCGGGGAAAGGCTTTTTTTCTTCCTGGAGGCGGCGATAGCGGCGGATGACCGCTTCGTACATGCTGGCGAAGTCGTCGTTCTGCGCGCGTGGGCGGCCTTCGGGGGTTTCGTCGCCGCGAATGATGAATTTGCGATAGTCGGATTTTTTCATGCGGCCGTTTTCCCAGACGACCATGGAGGCGACTGTGTCCGTGCCCTGGATGTGCGAGATGTCGAAGCTTTCGATGCGCTTCGGCTCATCGGGAAGGTTGAGCGCGGACTGCAACGCTTCGCTGATGGCGCGCGAAGTGGGTTTCAGGACGCGGAAGCGCTGCTCGAACGAGTGCTTGGCGTTGTTTTCGACCAGATCGAGGAAAGCGCGCTTGCTGCCGCGCTGCGGAGTAAAGATTTCCACTTTGTGGCCGGCGCGTTCGCCGAGCAAATCTTCGAGTAGTTCGCGGTCTTCGAAATCCATGGGGACATGAATCATCTTTGGAAGATACTCGGCTTCCAGATAGAGCTGCTTAAGGAGGGAGGGCACGAATTCGTGGGGATCGAATTCGTCGAGGTCCTCCCAGTAGAATTCGCGGCGATCGACGACGCGTCCCGCACGCAAATGGAAAAGATTGGCGGCGACGAGTGGGGGCTCGGCGTAGTACGCGAGGACGTCGGTGTCGTCTCCCTGGGCCGCGGCGATGCGCTGGCGCTCTTCGATGTCGTCGAGCGTGCGGAGCAGGTCGCGATAGGCGGCGGCTTCTTCGAAGCGCTCGTCTTCCGCGGCGGCGAGCATGCGCTCCTCGATGCTTTTCATCAGGTCCTGGCGGCGGCCTTCAAGGAACATACGGGCGTCGCGAACGGCTTCGGCGTAGCGGGCGTCGGAGGTGAGTCCCGCGACGCAGGGACCGAGACAGCGGTGGATGTAATACTGCAGGCAGGCGCGGGGGTGATTTTTGTTGAGATCCACGAAGCACGAGGGGACGAGAAAGCGCTTGTGGATGAAATGGAGAATGCGCCGCGCGAGGCTGACAGGGAAATACGGTCCGAAGTAGAGCGACCCGTCTTTCTTGACGCGGCGGGTGAAATAAACGCGGGGATATTTTTCGTAGAGCGTGAGCTTGATGTAGGGATACGTTTTGTCGTCACGGAGGAGGATATTGAATTTCGGCTTGTACTGCTTGATGAGATTATTTTCGAGGGCGAGGGCTTCACGCTCGTTTTCAACGAGGATGGTTTCGAGGTCGGCGATTTCGCGGGCCAGCGAGCCGGTTTTGGCGTCCACCCAGCGCGACTCGAGAAAGTAGGAGCGGACGCGGTTGCGGAGGGAGCGGGCCTTGCCGACGTAGACGACTTTGCCGGAGGCATCTTTGAACAAATAGACGCCAGGCGATTCGGGCAGCAAACCGGCTTTTTCGCGGGGTTCCATCGAGCTTTTGGACGCGGCGGCGAGTGAAGGCGCCTCTTTCATCTTACGGCTTTGGGCGGGGGAAAGAGAAATGCGGGCCGGCGAGGGCGGCTCGGCTACTTGAAACCACCGTAGGGACGGAGGCAAACTGAATTGGACGGAAACCAGGGAGTGAACGAAGTGATCCGGATGGTCCCAAGAAAATTCCTGCTGGCGGCCACGCTGATCGGTGCAGTTGCGTGTGCCATGCCTGTGCGGGCGCAGACACCGCCGCCGGACCCTCCGCCGCCCAGCCAGCCGGAGCCCAAACCGAAAAAGAACGCCGATAATGCGATCCAGTCTGCCCCGGACCAGCCGAAGTGGGATCCGCTGCGCGCGGACAAGGACATGCAAGTCGGGAAATACTACATGCGGAAGGGCGACGTTGACGCCGCGATCGACCGCTTCCAGGATGCGGCGGATTCGAAGCCGGGCTATGCACTTCCCTTCCTGTATCTTGGCGAAGCGTACGAGAAGCAGGGGAGAAAGAAGCCCGCGGTGAAGGCGTATCAAAGGTATCTGGATTTGAATCCGAAGGCGGAGGACGGGGACAAGATTCGGAAGAAGATCGAGAAGCTGCACGAGGAAATCGACAAAGATAAGAAAGAGATGCCGTAGGGCTTCGGCGGGCGGAGGCGAGGCCGAGATCGTTGAGGTTGCGAGCCCGCGGGAAGCGAATGGGATGCGGCAGGGAGTTAAGAGTTTGCGTTGGGCGGAATTCTGCCGCGCTTCCAGCGCTTTGCAAGTTGCGGTGATTGGACCCCAGGCCTGGCGGCCTGGGCCAAGCTGTTTCTCACCTCCGGGGCTGGACGATGGAATTGCTGCAGCAAGAATTGGATTTGTGGGGATGTGCACCCGGAAAGAGTGCGATTTCAGCAATTCCTACTAACGGGCGAGGCGATCGAGAAATTTGCGGGCGGAGTGGAAGTGTTCGTAGCGTTTTTCTTCGGCGCGGAATTCGGGGGAATGGGAGATGAGGCCGCAGCCGGAGCGGCGCGTGGGGTGCTTGACGTGAAGCATCTCGTGATAGAGGACGTATTCCACGACAAATTGCGGGACGCCGGGACAATCCATACGGCGATTCAACACGATCTGGTTGGGACCCGGATCGTAGCTGCCGAACTGGCGGCGCCAGGAGCGGCTGCTCCAGGCGATGTGCGGCCGCGGAAGGCCGCTTTCGAAGTACCTTTCATTCAGGCCATCGAATAAGGAGACCAGATCGTGATGATCTCCGCGCGGTGAGGCGGCTGCGGGACGCACGCGGTGGCTGCGCAACTGATGGATGCGGCTGCGCGTGCGATTCGAACGGGCATATTCGAGATAGGGCCCGATCAGCGCGCGCGGTGGCCGCCGGCGATAGACGCGCCCGAGAAGCAGAGCGGCGGCACCTTCCAGCACGGCCAATGGAGCGCGCCGCAGCAGATCCGAGAACCGCACATAAATCACATCGGATCGGCGGCGCAACGTGATGACCAGGCTGCTGTAGGGGTAGAACTCGACGTGAAACTGCGGCGGGCGGCCTTCGCAGCCGATGCGGGTAAACATGCGTTGGAAGAGAGCGACGCCGCCGGGAACGAGGGTGACGTGCTTGCCGGAAGGGCGCAACGATCGGGCCTCAATTCCTGCGCCGGACGGGTGGCGGCGCGGCCTTTTTCTGCGCGGCTAGCGCCTCGCGCAAAGCGTCCTGGGTGCCTTCGACAGCGTCATCCAGATTGTCCTTGTACTTGTCGAGTTCCGGGCCGTTGGCTTCGTATTTCTTGAGGACTTCGAGAAATTCCTGGGATTTGGTAGCCATCAGGTCCACGCCCTGGCGAATATTGTCCTGGTGTTCGAGGCCGAGCTGGATGAGATCGGCGGCATCGTCCACGCAGCCGATGTACGCGTTCATCAGATAGTTGAGCAGTTCCTCGTGCTTGTTCGCGGATGGATGCTCGAGTTCATATTTGAATTTAGTGAGGCGGTCCTCGGCGAAAGCGAGGAAGAGCTTGATACGGTCGTTGGAGGTTTCGGCGTCACGGATTTTGTCGGCTTCGACGGATGAGAGATAGTCCTTCTCCGGGCGCTGGGCAAGCGCGCGCAGGGGCGCGCCGGCGCAGACGAAAGCCGCTGTCGCGAGAGCGAGCGCGGGAAGGTATCGCGGGGACTTCATGGCTTGGACTCCTGGGCGGTCGGCTGGTGCACGGGCCGGGGAGGGTGCCGCGGGAATAGCAGGTTGATCAAGGCGTCGTCCATGTCGAGCAAATCCTTGTGCACAATCTCCAGCGGGGGCTGAATGGCTTCGGGGGCCACGAGCATGGTGTCCTCCAACTCGCGAATCCCCTCGCGGACGCCCAACTCGAGCTGGCGGTAGCCGCCGGGATGGCGATCCGCATCCGGCTCCTGTTTTCTCAGAAGCTCGAACGTGACGCGAACGTTGTCCCGATACTTTTCGAAGATCAAGCCAACCGCGTTGAAGTCGCCCTTGTGGCTTGCGTCGTCGACCGCCGCGAATTGCGCCGCCGCGAGTTTTTTCAGGTCCTTCACCTTAGTGCCGGCGTGCTGCTGGCGATCAAACTTTTCCTGCAAGTCGTTCAGTTTGTCTCCGGCGGGCAACTTGGCACAGCAGAGGCACGCCGCGAAGCTGAGCAGAGCAAATCGCCAGGCCCACAACGGCGAAGCGCTACCTTTTCTTCTCGGACCGTTTCTCCAGAACATGGATGCGCTGGTTCGCCTGCCAAATCTGGTTCGCATGCTGGTTCCGGTCCAGATCCAGGAATTTTCGATAGGCGTCGAGTGCGAGTTGCACTTGATCGAGTTTATCGTAACAAAGGGCGCGAATAAACCACTCGCCGGCACCGGGCTGCTCGAACTTGTCTACAACGTCGTAGCCCGCGAGCGCAGCCTGATAATTGCCGCCGAGATAGTACGTGGAAGCAAGATCTTTCCAGTACACGACGTTTTTTTGATCGAGCTGGATAGCGAGCTTCAGTTCGCGTTCGGCTTCCGGGAACTTGCGTTGCTGGAGGTAGAGGCGTCCCAGGCCACCGCGGAGTTGCGGGTCGCGGGGCGCGATGGCGAGCGCTTGCTGGAGGGTTTTTTCGGCGTCGTCGAGCTTGTTCTGGCCGATCTGGATGTCGGCGCGAAGCTTCAGTTCGTCGAGCGTGGGCGGCTGCCCGGCAGAGGATTTTTCGGAGACGGCGAGAGCTTCGTCGAACTGTTTGTTGGCTACGAGGAGTTGGACGAAGCGCGCGCGGGCGGCAGCGTCCTTGGGATCGGCGGCGAGGTAGGTGCGATAGCCGTCAAGGGCGTCCGGCTTGCCTTGAGCGTCAAGACTGAGGGCCAGGCCGCGCAGGGCAGGCACGGACTTGGGGTCGTGATCCAGCGCGGCGCGGAATCTTTTTTCGGCGTCGGCAGGTTTCTTGAGCTGGAGATCGATTTCACCGAGATGAACAACCGATTCCACGTCGTTAGGATCGAGATTCACGGCCGCGGCGAAGGCATCGGCCGAGCCGGCGTAATCTTTCGTGCGTTCCAGTGCGATGCCGAGAAGAAAGCGCGGGCGGCTTTGGCTTGGCAAAAGTTCGACGGCCTTGCGCAGGGAGGCGGCAGCGGCCGCGGGGTCTTTCTCGATCAACAGGATGCCGAGGTTCAGATGGGCTTCGGCCATTTTCGGGTCAAGGCCGACGGCTTTCTCGTACTCCGCGCGGGCTTCGTCTTCGTGGTGGAGTCCGGTGTAGGCATAGGCCAGCTGGAAGTGCGCGTAGGCGACATCCGGCTTTTCAGCGAGAAACTTCTGCAACGGGGGGATTGCGGCGGCGAAATCGTTTTTATCGAGCGCGGCCTGGGCCGAGTCGAGAAGATCATTCAGGGGGTTGCGAATTTTTTCGGGTTGGCCGTGACTGCCGTTGCCCTGCGGGTTTTGCTGAGCGACTGCGCGGGGAGACAAAAACGCGAGGCACCAGAGGAACGCAAGGGCGGAAACAATCCCGCGTAATTGCGGCCGCGACCCCACGCGGCATCGCATCAGGGCACCCGAGGAGCGGGCTTGGATCCGCCAGCGTGGCCGTTGGCGGAAACGTTGCCATTCGGCGGCCGCTTGGCCGAGCCGTTGCCATTCGAGAGCAACTTCGACAGAAAGCGGCCCGTGTGCGACTGGGGATTGCGCGCCACCTGCTCGGGCGTTCCGGTGGCGATGATTCTTCCGCCCTGGTCGCCGCCTTCAGGACCCAGATCGATCAGCCAATCGGCGGACTTGATGATGTCGAGATTATGCTCGATGACAAGAAGCGAGGCGCCGGATTCCAGCAGGCGCCGGAAGGCGGAAAGGAGCTTCGCGATGTCGTCGAAATGGAGGCCGGTCGTCGGCTCGTCGAGGATGTAAAGCACGCCGTGATTCTCCGTCCGGGTAAGATGCGCGGCAAGCTTCAAACGCTGCGCTTCGCCGCCGGAGAGCGTGGTGGCGGACTGGCCAAGGCGTAGGTAGCCGAGGCCGATTTCGTTCAGGACCTTCAGCTTAGAGACGACTTTAGGGACGCTGACGAAGAACGCAAGGGCCTCGCGAACGGTCATTTCGAGGATGTCGTGAATATTTTTGCCGTGGTAGCGGACTTCCAGAACGCTGGACTTAAATCTCTGGCCGCGGCATTCCTCGCAGACGAGTTCGACGTCGGCGAGGAACTGCATCTCGACGGTGACCGTACCGTCGCCCTGGCAGGTTTCGCAGCGGCCGCCCGGCACGTTGAACGAAAAATGGCCGGCGGAGTAGCCGCGGCGCCTGGCGTCAGGCGTATCGGCAAAGACGTCGCGGATGGCGTCGAAGGCTTTCATGTAGGTGGCGGGGTTGGAGCGCGGCGTGCGGCCGACGGGGGACTGGTCCACGATAATCACATCGGAGACGTACTCGTCGCCATCGAGGCGGTCGCAGAATTCCTTGATGCTGGCGGAATTGCGCTTGGCGAGCAGCGCGCGATAGAGAACGTTGTGAACGAGCGTGGACTTTCCGGAGCCGCTGACGCCGGTTACGACAGTGAGGGTGCCGAGAGGAAGCATCAGATCCACATTCTGAAGATTGTGCAGCGTGGCACCGTAGAGCCGCAGGAATTTGCCGGTGGGCTTGTGGCGCGTGGCAGGAACGGGGATGCGCGCTTCGCCGCTGAGGTATTTACCGGTGATCGATTTCAAATCCTTCAGAATTTCTTCGTAGGTGCCGGCAAAGAGCAGTTTGCCGCCGAGCTCGCCGGCGCCGGGGCCGAGATCAATGACGCGATCGGCGGCCTGAATGGTGTCGGGATCGTGTTCGACGACGAGGACGGTGTTGCCAAGGTCGCGCAGCGACTTGAGGATGTCAATCAAGCGCTGGGTGTCTCGCGGATGGAGGCCGATGGAAGGCTCATCAAGAACGTAGAGCGCACCCACGAGATGCGAGCCGAGCGACGTGGCCAGCTGGATGCGCTGGGATTCGCCACCGGAAAGCGTGGAGGTGAGGCGGTCGAGCGTCAGGTAGTCGAGGCCGACTTCGTCGAGGAATTGCAGGCGAGTGCGAATTTCCTCGAGGATCCTGTCGGCAATTTTGGTTTGCGCGTCGGTGAGCTTCAGCCCGGCGAAAAACTTGCGCGCGTCCTTGACGGCGAGTTTGCAAAGTTCGGTGATGGACTGGCCGGTGATACGGACGGCGCGGGCTTCGGCGCGAAGGCGTGTGCCCCCACATTCGGAGCAAGTGGCGTAGCCGCGGTAGCGACTCAGAAAAACGCGGACATGGAGCTTGTACTTCTTGCGCTCAAGCCATGCAAAGAAGCCTTTGACGCCTTCGAATTTGTTCTCCGGATCGCCCTCGAGAACCAGGCGGCGCTGCTCGACGGTGAGTTGACGCCAGGGAACGTTTGTGGGGATGCCGCGTACGCGGGCCCATTTTTTCGCTTCCTGGAGCAGGACGCGGTAACGGGGCTTGGTCCAGGGTTCAATGGCACCGTCGTCGAGCGATTTGCTGGGGTCGGGGACGACGAGATTCAGGTCGAAATCAATGGTGTTGCCAAAACCCTGGCAGCGCGGGCACGCGCCGAAGGGATTGTTGAAGGAGAAGAGGCGCGGTTCGGGCTCCTGATAGAGCGTCCCGTCATTTTTGCATTCGAATCGTTCGTTAAAGGTGAGGCGCTCGGCGGCGCTACCGGAGGAATCGGGGGCGAATTCGAGGATGGCTTCGCCGCCTTCGCGGTAGCAGATTTCGAGGGAATCGACGAGGCGGGAACGAGATTCGGAGTTCAACGCGAGGCGGTCGACGAGGACCCAGACGGGTTTGGCGAAATTTACGTCGAGGAGGGATTCGGGCGAAGAAAATTCGTGGACACGGGCGTCCTGATAGAGGCGGTTGAAGCCGCGCTTCTGGAGTTCGGTGAGCAACAAGCGCAGGGCGTCTTGCGGAGGCGCGGCAGCTTTCTTTCTGGATGGGCGCTTGGATCCGCCCGCCTGCTCGGCGGCCGGCATTCGCAGTTGATACAGAACATAGAAGCGGCGACCAGGCTTGAGCGCGAGGACGCGGTCGGCGATCTCGTCGGGTGTATCGCGGCGAACTTCGCTGCCGCACTTGATGCAGAAGGTCTGGCCGCAGCGGGCGAAGAGGAGCCGGAGGTAATCGTAAATTTCGGTGGAGGTGGCGACGGTGGAGCGGGGGTTGCGCGTGGAATTTTTCTGGCGAATCGCTACGGCGGGGGCGATGCCGGAGATCTCGTCGACATCGGGCTTTTCCATGCGCTCGAGGAACTGCCGGGCGTAGGCGGAAAGGGATTCGACGTAGCGGCGCTGGCCCTCGGCGTAGACGGTGTCAAAAGCGAGGGAGGACTTGCCGGAACCACTGACGCCGGTGACGACGGTGAGGGCGTTGTGGGGGATGTCCACGGTGACGTCTTTGAGGTTGTGGACACGAGCGCCGCGGATACGCAGGACTTCCTGCTGATCAACAATGGGAAGGATGGTTTCGTTGGTGGCCAAGGGGAAGCCCAGACAGCGCGCTTTTCGCACAGTGCCTAAACTTCAAAGTATACGACTGTCGGAGAAACCGGGCAAATGGACGTGCCGAAAACGGCGCGTATTCCGGCGGCTATTCCTGCTGGAGCTTGATGGAGCCGATGCCGCCGTTGATCGTAAGGTGAATTGTGGTGGGGGACTTGCCGTAGGCGTCGTTGACGTACTGGCCATCTTCTTCTTTGAGGCCGTGCGTGTCGATCGAGCCAAGTCCGCCGTGTACGGTGGCGACGACGCCAACCGTTCTCGGAAGCAGGATGGTGGCTTCACCAACGTCGCCGTGAATTTCGGCTTGCAGGTCCTTGGCGCGTTCGCCGGAAAGATCCACCTTCGCTTCGCCAGCGCCGATATTGAGCTGGAAGTGCGTGAGGTTCACTTTGGCGAAGCGAAATTCGCCGCGGCCGGCGCCGAGGTCTACTTCAAGATCCAGGGGAATGGCGTCGTTCACCCGGAGGTCCCAGCTGTTGTCGGTCTGGATCATCACCTGATTGTTGGAGCCTTGCCCGATGTCGAGGTCGCCGGAGCCATTGTCGACCGTGTAATCGACGGTGGGCGCGAGCCAGCCACTGCCGTAGGAGAAATCGGCTTCGAGAACTTGTTCGGCGCCGCCGTCGATCCGCAGATTGCCCGCGGGCATTTTGACGGACATGCGAACCGCTTTGGCTCCCTTGGTCTCCACGGTCTGCATGCGGTGCGACATGGCCGCGGCTTCGGCTGCGGAATGCCGCGCGACCCAGGCATGGCCGTGCCACATCAGCGCGAACAAAAGCAAGACCGCAAAGACGGTGCCAATCGCGGAGCCTACCGGGAATGGTGGCGCCTGCTCGGGGGAAGTGGGGCGGCGCGAACGGTCCCAGATCATGCCGGCGCCGACAAAGATCAGAATCAGCGGCCAATAGCGGTGCAAGGCCGCCCAGGGATAAAAATTCGGGTTCGCGCGCGCAAGCAGAACCATGACGCCAAAGGCAATCAGGAGCAGCGGGAACACGATGGAAGTGCTCCGGACACCGCGGTTTTGAGCCATTACCGACCTCTCAGGGCGCAGAAGAGTCGCTGCCTGTAATACGCAAACGTGCGGCGCAATGTTCCAGGCTGCGGCCTGGGTTGGAGGCATCGTACTGGCGACGACTAAGGAGGTCAATGCGGTGCGTCGCCGCGAGAAGCTGCCAGGGACCAGCCGCAGCCGAGCGTTTGCGGGTGTGCTAGAGTGCGCGGAAGAGCGAAGGAGTCGCGGCCATGGGCAAATTTGAACGGGTGATCTGGATCGTGCTGGATAGCGTGGGAATTGGGGCGCTGCCGGACGCGGCGGACTACGGTGATACAGGCCGTTCAACGCTAGGGCACATCGCGGAGTACCGCGCGCTGCGTATTCCCACCCTGGTGGAACTGGGACTGGCGAATATCGCGCCACTGACGCATCTGGATCCGGTGGCGAATCCGAGGGCGTCGTTCGGCAAGGGGGCAACGCATTCCCCGGGGAAAGATACGACTACGGGGCATTGGGAGATGGCGGGCGTGTGGCTCGAGCAGGCGTTCCCGGTTTACCCGGACGGCTTTCCGCCCGAGATTATGGGTGCGTTCGAAAAGCAGATTGGGCGCAAGACGCTGGGAAACAAGCCGGCGTCCGGGACTGAAATCATCAAGGAACTCGGCGAAGAGCATGTACTGACGGGCAAGCCGATCGTGTATACGTCCGGCGACAGCGTTTTCCAGATTGCGGCGCATGAGGGCGTGATCCCGATAGGAGAGCTTTATCGCATGTGCGAAATCGCGCGGAAGTTGCTGGACGGAAAACATCGCGTGGGGCGCGTGATCGCGCGGCCCTTCGAGGGTGAGCCGGGAAATTTCCAGCGGACGACACGGCGGCACGATTACGCCGTTGATCCGCCGAAACCGATGTTGCTGGATGTGCTGATGGAGAAGAAGGTTCCCCGGTTTGGCGTGGGGAAGATTCACGATATTTACAACGGCCGCGGCGTGGACGATTACGTCATGACGAAATCGAACACGGATGGAATGGAAAAGTTGACGGCGGCGCTGCGCGAGCGGCCGAAGGGGCTGATATTTTGCAACCTCGTAGATTTCGACATGCTTTACGGGCACCGTAAGGACGTGGAAGGATTTGCGCGGTCGCTGGAGGAGTTTGACGCGCAATTGGCGCCGTATTTGAAATTGTTGGGCGAGCGGGATCTGTTGATGATAACCGCGGACCATGGATGCGATCCCGATCCACGATGGGAAACTACTGATCATTCGCGGGAATATGTGCCCATACTGGCCTATGCACCGGCGAAGAATACGGGAGTGGATTTGGGAGTCCGGGCGACGTTGGCGGACATGGGGCAGACGGTGGCGGAGAATTTTGGGGGCGCGATTCCCCATGGAACGAGCTTTTTGACGGCAATAAGTTGAATGGATCCAAAACGGGGATTTCACCGCAGAAGGCGCAGAAGTCCACAGAGGAAACGGAGACAGAAAGAGAGCAGCCAGGGAAGGCCGTACTACTTCATTTCGGGCGAGAACAAACTTCGTCAGCGACCGGAGGCGGATGAAGCGGCGGGAGCGGAGGATGCCGAGGCCGCGGGTCCGGGGGCGTAGTAGCCGTTGCGGGTGCGGGCGATGAGTTTGCCGCGGCCGCGCGGCGGAATGACATCGACGTGGACGCTGCGGAAGGAACCATCCCTGACGGAGTTCGACGGATAATAGGCCAGGGTGTACTGGTGGCGGATGTCGTGGGCCACTTCCTCGCAGATGGCGTGGACGTCGTCCACGTTTTCCGGGAAATAGGAAAGTCCGCCGGAGGCCTCGGCAATTTCCTTCAGAGCTTTCTTGGCGTTTTTCGCGCTGCGCTTGTTTTCCTGGCTGAGCAGGCCGATGGTGTAGATCACCGTATCGGTCTTCTGGATTTCGCGGATGGTTTTCTCCAGCGAATTGCGACTGGTGTTGTCTTCGCCATCGGTCACGATCAGCAGTACTTTCTTTTCCTTTTTGGCCTTCTTGAGGTGGTCGAGCGAGCCGATGATGGCGTCGTAGAGAGCCGTGCTGCCGCGGGAATCAATGCGCTCGAGGGCTTCCTTGAGTTCCGGAATGCTGTTGGTGAAATCCTTGTCGAGGTCCAGGTAAAAGTCGTCGTTGAAATTTACGACGAAGGCTTCGTCTTGGGGATTGCTGCTTTGCACGAGAGTGAGGGCAGCTTCGTTCACGCGCGGCCGCTTGTCGCGCATGCTGCCGCTGTTGTCAATCACCAGGCCCATGCTGACGGGAATATCTTCGCGCTTGAAGATGGCGAGTTTCTGCTCGACCTTGTCTTCGAAGACGCGGAAATTGTCCTGGGTGAGCCCTTCGACAAAGCGCCCGCGGTCGTCTACAACGGTGGTGTGGAGCACGACGAGGTTGACATCAACCTTGATCTTTCCGCCCTGCGGAGATACTCCAACCTCCTGGCCCGGAGGCGGCGGGGGCGGCGGAGTTTCGACGGGAATCTGCGCGAAAGAAACGGCAGCGCCGAGCAACAGAGCGAGTAGCAGGCCAAAACCTGGCACGTACCACCGGGCAATCTTTACGAAGAACTCAATGGGCCGGGGCGTAGTAACCCGTTTTTGCATAGACCGAAAGGGGCGGAAGTCCTTTGGGCGCGCGGAGTTTGACTTTGATTTTTCGCCACCGTCCGTCGTGGATGTGGTTGCTTGGTTTGTATCCCAGGACATATTGATTCCGCAGCTCCATGCCAATCTTGCTGGCGATATCCGGCAAATCGTTTAGATGCTCGACAGCGAAAACGCGGCCACCCGTGAGTTCGGTTATTTCCGAGAGCAACGTTGGACCGTTGAGCTCCTCGGGGGTGCGATTGCGATAACCGAGCGGGTCAAAAATGCCGATGGCATAGAGCTGGGTGTCGGCTTCTTTCACCAGGCGCCGGACATCGTTTTCGTTGTACCTACTATGATTATCCCCTCCATCGGAAAGAATGAGCAAGGCACGCTTGGCGTTTCGTGCACCCCTCATCTCGCTGAGGCCGAGGTAGATAGCGTCGAGCAGGGCGGTGCGGCCGTGGGGAGCGGTGATCAGCATGCGGCTTTGCAGGTCTTCGACGCTGTTGGTAAAGGTGCTGGTGAGTTCGGCGCGCTCATTGAAGGTGACCAGGAAGAACTCATCCTGGGGATTGGCGGTTTTGAAGAAATCGAGGGCGGCCTCGCGGGCTTTGTCGATTTTATTGGTCATGCTACCGCTGAAATCGAAAATCACGCCGATAGAAATGGGGACGTCTTCGGAAGAAAAAGTGACAATTTCCTGTTCGACGTTGTCTTCGAAGACGCGGAAGTTGTCCTCGTCAAGTCCGGTGACGAGGCGATTGAAGGGGTCAGTGACGGTAACATTGACGAGAGCGAGATCGACGTCGGCGCGGATTACTTTGCCGGGGCGGATGGTGACCGCGGGGGTGTCGCGGGAGATTTCCTTGATTCTCGACGGCGGCGGGACGGGAGTGGAGCGACTGGAATCCGAGGAGTCTTGCGCGTGGATTGGGGCGATTGTGCCGAGCAGGAGCGCGCAGCCGAGCAGGCGGAAAGCCCAGGCACCTGAGGATACGCGAAACTTGCCCCCATCGCGTTTCACGGCTTCTCCATCCCCCCGGTTCGCCGGGAGGGCCGCGCGGATGATTCATCATAGCACCGGACTTGAAGAAGGCAAGCGCAGATCACGGCAGCGGCCGAAGCAGATGTGTTAGCATCGGCCACGGCGCAGAATTTTTTGAGGAACGACGCATGAATCAAGAAGAACCGCGGGTGATTGTGGTAATTCCGGCGAGGTACGCGTCAACGAGGTTGCCGGGCAAGCCGCTGGTGCCGCTGGCGGGCAAGCCAATGGTGCAACGCGTCTACGAACGAGCGAGGCAGGCGCAAACCGTGCATAAGGTGGTGGTGGCGACCGACGACCAGCGGATCGTGGACGTGGTTGCGGGATTCGGAGGCGAGGCGCGGATGACGCGGGTCGATCACCGCACGGGAACGGAACGAATCGCCGAAGTGGCGGTGCACGAGCAGGGCGACGTCTACGTGAATGTGCAAGGCGACGAGCCGCTGATCGATCCAACTTCGATTGACACTGCCGTTGCCGCGCTGCTGGAAGAACCCGCGGCGCAAATCGCGACCGTGGCGACGGCGATTCGCCATGCGGCGGACATCATGGATCCCAACATCGTGAAAACGGTACTGGATTTTGACGACAACGCGCTGTATTTTTCGCGCGCTCCGATTCCGTGGGTACGCGACACGCAGCAAAAAGTTCATGTAACTTACTGGAAACATCTGGGGCTCTACGTGTTTCAGCGGGACGCGCTGCTGGAATATCCCACGCTGCCGCAAGGCGAGCTGGAAAAGATCGAACAGCTCGAGCAGCTCCGCTGGCTGGAGAACGGCTGGAAGATTCGCGTGGCGGAAGTGGCGCACGACGCGGTAAGCGTGGACGTGCCGGAAGACGTGGCGCGCGTGGAGAAAATGCTGCAGGAGGAAGCCCGGGCCGGCGGAAACTAGGCGGCGACGGTGGATTATTGCGTTTGCTGCGTCTGGACTCCGGTGGTGGTGCGGTCTCCGTCGTAACAGATCAACAGAATATTCGAGTTGTCGGCGATATAGGCCTTGAAATTCACGGTGAAGCCGGAGGAGCCGCCGACGGCGATCTTGAACGGGTTGTCTTGCGTGCCGTCGGCGTTGATGGTCAGGGTGCCGGATATGGAAGAGTTCAGGGTGACTCCTGAAGTGGTGGAGCTCAGGCCGAGTTCGACGAAGTCCGTGGCGCCGGAAAAGTTGTTGCTGGAAGTGCTGGTTTGAGCGGCCTGGCCAACGAACTCCTCCTCAAACGGCGAAGGGTTGATGATCTGCACTCCGCTCCAATTAAAAATGTAGTTCCCCGCTACCGTCGAAGTGGTGAATGGTCCAGTGGCCTGCGCCAGCATCGTGCCGTCGGAGACGACTCCCGTGCTGACGTCCTGAATTACCGCCCTAGTCGGCGAGTAAAAGTAAAAAACATAGGAGATCGTGCCGATCGAGGAATTTTGAAAGGTAAAGGTGCCGCGGCCGCTGCCGGGGTTCGAAGCATCCATCGCATAGTTCGCGTTGGATAGCTTCGAGCTTGCGGAAATGTGCGTGTTGTGGCCATCGTCGTTTTCATCGAAAGCGATCGAGCCGATGGCACCGGCGCCGTCGGCGGCCATGCGGCCAAGGCGCGCAATCGGGCCGAAGTCGCCGCCGGTCACCCGACCTCCGGTCTGGAAAACAAAGCTGCCGTTTACGTCGGAATTTTGCCCGGGAATTGCACCGGATTGCAGCACCGCATACCCCTGCGAGCCGCCGGCGTCGTCCTCTTCCAGAAGACTGATACGTGTGCTGTTGACAATGTAGAAGGCGTAGTTCTTGCCGTTCAGGGTGAGCGTGCCGCGGCCGAAGTTGGTGCCGTTGCCATTGGTGTCGAGCTGGTAGGTGGCGACTTCCACAGGAACGGCTCCCGTCGGAGCGAAAGAGCCGTCGTTGATGTCGGTGACGCCGCCGGTGATGTTGCCGTTGCCATCGCCAGTGAACTGGCCGATTTGCGAAATGATGGAGGGCGTGGGGCCGGCGAAGGAGATTCCCGAGACGTCGAAAACGTACTTGCCGTTGATCGAGGCTGCTGAAAATGCAGAAGGAGTCTGCAGGTTGAGGCTGCCGGTAGTTGCGGCTGCGCCGTCGGTTTGCACGACATAGCCTTGCGTGTTGGAAATGAGCGATACGCTGAGCTGGAGGCTGCCGCCGCCGGTAATGTTGAGTTTGATTAAGCCCCGGCCGTTGGAATCAATCTGATAAGTTCCGTCAGAGAAGGTAAGGAGGGAGGGCGGGGCAGCAGTGCTGAGATTCAGGACATCTTCGAGGCCGGAGGTGATGTTGCCGTTGCCGTCAGCGGCGAAGCTGCCAATCTGCGCGGCGAAGGCCCCGGTTTTGGCTTCGACACCGCTCATGGAGAAGGCGTATTGGCCATTCAGGCTGGCATTCGAAAAATTACCAGAGGGCGGCGGTGGCGTGTTGCCAGAACCGTTTCCGCCACAAGAGGCGAGAAAGACCATGGCAAAGAAACTGCTGCACAAGACGAGCCTCTTCATGCGCCACCCTTGGCAGCCGAACCGCTTTCCGCCCTGCGCGGGGCGACGTAGGGAACCAATAGACCGCGGGGAGTTCGGAGCGCCAGGGCGCGATTTCCCTTCTGAACGATGCGGGCGGCGAAAATCTGGGTGGCCTGGAGGGTAAGGGTCTCTCCGATGATGCGCAGGGTATCTCCGGGTTCAATCGAGAAATGACTGGCGCTCAGCAGGCGCGGATCGCCGAGATGGACTTCGAGAGTGCCGGACGCTATTTGCAACGTGAGTCGCGCGCCGAGCGGGGCGGTTCGGCTTGCTGCCGCAAATTCGACGACAGTGCCCACGATGGTGCTTTCGCGGCGAGCGTCGTAATGAAGTGTATCGGTGGGCGAAACGGCCGCGGGCTGCTGTCCGCAGGCTATGCCCGAAACTATGAAACTTGTAGCCGCAAACAACGTCGTCTTCCAACCTTGCATAATTCCCTCTTGAAGATTACGAATGAAAGCGTAGCCTGAAACCATACCTTATTTCCGCGAAGTTACGAACCCTGGGCGTGCGAAACGGTTGCGGCGCAGAAATTTTTCCGATTCTCGGGAACCAAGACTTCTCGTTGACACAATTCGGGGTTCCGAACATAATTGTATGTACGTCAATCCTGTGGAGGTTCGATAGGCTCAATTCCGCGCAGGGCGGAGGCGAGCGGCCCGGATGGCGCCAAAATATATCTTTGTTACCGGCGGTGTTGTTTCTTCACTTGGCAAAGGCGTAGCAGCCTCTTCCATCGGATGTCTCCTCGAAAGTCGCGGCTTCAAAATCACGATCCAGAAATGTGATCCGTACCTGAACGTGGACCCAGGTACGATGAGTCCCTATCAGCACGGCGAAGTCTTCGTGACGGATGACGGAGCGGAGACCGATCTGGATTTGGGGCACTACGAGCGGTTCACGCACGTCAAACTGACGCGCGACAACAACTGGACCAGCGGCCGGATTTACGAAACCATTCTCTCGAAAGAGCGACGCGGCGATTACCTGGGAAAAACCGTGCAGGTGATTCCGCACGTGACCGACGAGATCAAGCGCTGCATCAAGCGCGTCTCGGAGGGCGTGGACGTCGTGATCGTGGAGATCGGGGGCACGGTGGGCGACATCGAGTCGCTGCCTTTCCTGGAAGCTATCCGGCAGATGCGCTTGGAACTCGGCGCGGAAAACACGCTCTTCGTGCATGTGACGCTGGTGCCGTTTATCGCTGCGGCGGGCGAGTTGAAGACCAAGCCGACGCAGCACAGCGTGAAAGAGATGCTGGGCATTGGGATTCAACCGGACGTGCTGCTCTGCCGCAGCGACCGGCACATTTCGGAAGATTTGAAGCGGAAGATTGCCTTGTTCTGTAACGTCGCGGAATCCTGCGTCATTTCCATGGAAGACGTGAAGACGATTTACGAAGTCCCGGTGGAACTGAGCAAAGAAGGCCTGGACGGACAGATTATCCGGCTGCTGCGACTGGAAGAGCGACCAGCCAACATGAAGCCGTGGCTGGAAATGCTGAACACTCTGCAACATCCGAAGGGTGAAGTGCGGATCGGAATTGTCGGTAAATACGTGCAGCTGGAAGACGCTTATAAGAGCTTGCGCGAGGCGTTGTTGCACGGCGGGCTGGCGCACCAGCATAAAACGGTGATCGATTGGATCGAGTCCGAGGAGATCGAGTCGCCAGAGACTGCCGAGAAGCGCTTGAAAGGCTACGACGGGATCCTGGTTCCCGGCGGATTCGGGAAGCGCGGGATTCAGGGCATGGTTTACACCATCCAGTATGCGCGCGAGCACAAGATACCCTTTTTCGGGATTTGCCTGGGCATGCAGTGCGCCACGATCGAATACGCGCGCGACGCCGCCTGCCTGAAACAAGCGGACAGCACGGAGTTCGATCCGCAAACGCCGCACCGTGTGATTTACAAACTACGCGAATTGCTGGGCGTGGACGAGATGGGCGGCACGATGCGGTTGGGCGCGTGGCCCTGCAAGCTGGAGCCGGGCTCGTTTGCGCACAAGGCGTACGGAAAAACGGAGATTAGCGAGAGGCACCGCCATCGTTATGAGTTCAACCGCGAATACGAAAAGATTCTGACCGCGGCGGGATTGCGGATTACCGGGCGGACGCCGGACGACAACTACGTGGAAATCGTCGAAGCGCCGAACCATCCGTGGTTCCTGGGCTGCCAGTTTCACCCGGAGTTCAAATCGAAACCGCTGGAGCCGCACCCGCTCTTTGCTGCCTTTATCGGAGCCGCGCTGGAACACAAACTCCAGCGTTCGCGCCCCGTGCCCAGCGCCGGCGCCGCCGAAGTCCAGCCGCCCGCGGCCCCGCTCCGCGCCACCCCCCACGCGGCGGCATAAACACCGCACTGCTCCCATGTAATGCAATCGTATTACAATGCATTACGTGAAGACCGAGATATACAGCTGGCGACTTACGCGGGACTTGCGAACCCGCATCGAGAGAGCTGCGCGCGACCGCAAAGTGGAAGTAGCTCAAGTATTGGACATGGCCGTGCTTGACTGGCTGGCTACAAACGAGCGCAAAATTACGGGCAATGAGGAGCAAAAACGCCTTCACGCCGTTGCCGAACGCCTGATTGGAGTTGTTCGAGGCAAAGACCGGAACCGGTCGGTCAGCGTGAGTAAGCAGATGCGCGAGAGCCTTGGCCGCCAGTATGGGCGCTGAAGTTCTTATTGACACAGGTGCGATTATTGCCCTCCTGGATGAGGGGGATCGTTGGTAGCAGCTTTGCAGCGCAGTTTTCCGCAAGTTGCCGTTTCCGTTGTTGACTTCGGAAGCGGTTCTGAGCGAAACCTTTCATTTGATTAGGGGGTCGCGGCGGGAAACAAACGCGGTTTGGGAACAAATCCTCTTGGGAACGATCCAAATGGCGAAGATCGAGCACTCCGAATTGCCACAAGTGCAGAAACTCATGACTCGGTACGCGGATCGCCCGATGGATTTCGCCGACGCAAGCCTAGTTTATCTCGCGGAGCGAGAGTGTATTCCGAGCGTATTCACGGTGGATCAGGCGGACTTCGCCACCTAGCGCATCGGGGGGAAGGGACATTTTCAGATCCTCCCCGTCGACCGACCTTGACGGCGCTTGTGGTATCTTCGGTTATTCCATGTCGCGCACTCGCGAAATCCAATTAGGCAATCTGCGGCTCGGCGGGGGGAATCCGCTGTTTTTGATTGCGGGGCCGTGCGTGATCGAGTCGGAAGCGCACGCGCGGTCAATGGCAGAGCGGGTGGCGAGAATTGCCTCGGACGCGGGCGTGCCTTACATTTTCAAGGCTTCGTATGACAAGGCGAACCGGTCGTCGGTGAAGGCGTTTCGCGGGCCGGGGGTGGCCGAAGGGCTGCGCATACTCGGTAAGATCAAGAAGGATCTTGGCCTGCCGGTTTTGACGGATATTCACGACGCTTCGCAGGCGGCGCCTGCGGGGGAAGCGGTGGACATCCTGCAGATTCCAGCGTTTCTTTCACGACAGACGGATTTGCTGGTGGCGGCGGCGAAGACGGGACGGATCGTGAACGTGAAGAAGGCGCAGTTCCTTTCTCCGTGGGACATGGGGAACGTGGTGGAGAAGCTTGCGGCGGCGGGCAACCTGAACATTATTTTGACCGAGCGCGGCGCCAGCTTCGGCTACAACAATCTTGTGGTGGACATGCGAACTTTTCCGGTGATGGCGAAATTCGGCTATCCGGTGGTGTATGACGTCACGCATTCGGTGCAGTTGCCGGGAGGCCAGGGGCACGCAAGCGGCGGGCAGCCGGAATTCATCGAGCCGCTGGCGCTCGCGGGTGTGGCGGCGGGGGTGGACGGAATTTTCCTGGAGACTCATAACAACCCGGCCGCAGCGCTTTCCGACGGGCCCAACGCGCTGCCGCTGGCCCAGCTTTCACAATTGCTGGCCCGGCTCAAGGAGCTTTCCACTGTGGTGCGCCGCTGGAGCAACGCATGAGCCTGGAAACCGCGCGGCGCGTACTGCGGATCGAAGCGCAGGCGATTCAAGACGTGCTGGCGCGGCTGGACGCCACGTTTGAGCGCGCGGTGGATTTGCTGTTCGCGTGTAAGGGCCGCGTGGTGCTGACCGGAATGGGCAAGTCCGGATTGGTGGGGAGAAAAATCTCCGCGACATTTTCGAGCACCGGCACGCCATCGTTCTTTCTTCATCCCGCCGAGGCCTTGCACGGCGATCTGGGCATGCTGGCGCGCGGGGATGCGCTGCTGGCCATCACCTATGGCGGCGAAACACAGGAAATCCTCAATTTATTGGAAGCGCTGAAGCGCCTGGAGATTCCCCTGATCACGCTGACCGGAAGGACGGAATCCACGCTGGCTGAGGCGAGCGAGGTGGCGCTGGACGTGAGCGTGAAGGAAGAGGCGTGTTCGCTGAACCTTGCGCCCACGGCAAGCACCACGGTGGCGATGGCGGTCGGCGATGCGCTGGCGATTTCGCTGCTTGAGCGGCGCGGATTTCAGCACGATGATTTCGCGGCGCTCCATCCGGCCGGGCGGTTGGGGAAGAAGTTGTTGCGGGTGGAGCATTTGATGCACAGGGGCGAGGCGTTGCCTCGTGTTTCACCGGAAACACCGATGCCGGCGGCGTTTCATGAGATGTCAGCGAAAAAATTAGGGATGACGACGGTAACGGCGGCGGATGGAACGCTGGCAGGAATTTTGACCGACGGGGATTTGAGGCGCTTGATGGAAAGACACGGAGGCGCGACGCTGGCAATGGCCGCGGGCGATTGCATGGTACGGAATCCGCAGACGCTGGGGCCCAAGGTGCTGGCCAGCGAAGCTTTGAATCTGATGGAGAAGCGGAAGATTACATCGGTGGTGGTGGTGGACGAGGGGCGGAAAGTTTTGGGTGTGGTGCATTTGCACGATTTGTGGACGCTGGAATTGATTTGAATAGTGCGCGGGGATTAGCGATGGGGCGCACAGTCGCAGAGGCGCTGGGAATTAATTTAGGTCTTGTGCCGCACATACGGCGCTTGCCCTTTGCCCGCTAGGTTGCGGGGCCGAAGAGTTCGCTGATGAAGTCGCGAATGAGGGCGCTGGAACGAAAATCAGCAAGGGCGTTGTACTCGACTCCGGGGAAGCCGGGCCCATTTTCATGGGCGAAACCGTGCTTCGCGCCGCCGTACATGGCGAGTTGCCAATCGCCTCCGGCTCGATTCATCTCCTCGACGAAGGCGGAAACCTGCGTCATGGGCACGTGCGGATCGAGCGCTCCGTGACAAACCAGAATTTTGGCGCGGAGCTTGCCGGGTTCCGCCGGAGTTGAAGTCGCCAGGGTGCCGTGCACGCTGACAACGCCGGCAAGATCGGCGCCGCTGCGCGCCAGATGCAGCACCGTAAGACCGCCAAAGCAATAGCCGATGGCAGCGATGCGCCCGTCCACAAGCGGATGGGCGCGCAAAACCTCCAGCCCGGTGGATACGCGGCTGAGCAACTGCGAGGGAGCGTCGCGCAAGCCCTTGATGACCGCCATCGAGCGCTCGCGATTGCCCATCATACCCGGGCCGAAGAGGTCGCAAGCGAAAGCGACATACCCAAGCTCGGCAAATCGCCGGGCGCGGCCTTTGGGATGATCGTCGAGTCCAGTCGCAGCGTGAACCACGAGAATTCCCGGGCGTCTTGCGGCATTCCGCTCGTCCCAGGCAAACATCCCGTTCAGCTCGATGCCCGCGTCCTGATAATTGGCGTATTCGCTTTTCATTTGGATGGGTTCTCCTCCCCGGATTTTTCCCGTGCCCACAGAGAGCTTCGGTGCACTGGAGACACGAAACCCCTCTAATAATTATACCATGAATTGCGCCAAAATGCAAGAAAACAGGCCAAAAACGCATTATTCGGGGGGCCGAAGATGCTTTACTGGTAGAATCCTTGCTTCCCTTCCGAGGAGGCTTCCTTGCCGCGCATCCCGAAAATATCTCCGGCGCTGAAAAAACGCGCCGCCCGAATCAAGCTGATCCTGATGGACGTGGACGGCACGATGACCGACGGCGGCGTTACACTGCTGTCGCAGCCGGACGGCTCCGCGCTGGAGATCAAGACGTTCGACGCGCACGATGGGCAGGGCCTGACGCTGGCGCACACCGCCGGATTGCGCACCGGCTGCATCACGGGCCGCGAGAGCGCCGCGCTGGCCCGACGTGCCCGCGAGATGAAGATGGAATTCGTCTACATGAAGATCGCACTGAAAATTCCGGCCTACGAAGAAATCCTGGCCAAGGCGGGCGTCGGCGATGCCGAGGTGGCCTACATCGGCGACGATTTGCCGGACATTCCGCTGCTGAAGCGCGCGGGATTGGCGGTGGCCGCTGGCGATGCGGTGGAAGACGTGAAGAAGGTGGCGCACTACACGACGAAGGCGCACGCCGGAAGGGGCGCCGTGCGGGAAGCCATCGAACTGATCCTCAAGGCCAGAGGCGGCTGGCAGCAACTGATCGAGAAAGCCCGCGCGTAATGTCCCGAGCGACTTTCAGCGATCGCCGCACCGGAACGCGCTTGACTTCCAGCAAAGCTGATTAGAGACTCTCGCCAGACGATCCTAGCGCTTGACGGTCCGCTGCTGGTCATCATTCTTGCCGATGGGGGAGTTCCATGAAAACAAACTACGCGGCAGTGCTGGTGGCTGCGATTGCGTATTGGCTGCTCGGAGGGTTGTGGTACGGTTTGCTCTTCAGCAAACCGTGGATGGCCTTGGAACACATGACGGCGGAGCAAGCCGCGGCGATGAACCCCGTGCTTCCTTACCTCATTACGTTTGCACTCAATCTCTTGATTGCCTATTCGCTGGCGCAAATCTGCATCTGGCGGAACGCGAACACGCTCGGGCGGGGCGCGTCGGTCGGCGTGTTGCTGTGGATCGGATTCGTGGGACCCATCACGTTCACCACGTATATGTACGAAATGCGGCCGCACACGCTTTACGCCATCAACGAGTTTTACCCGTTGGCGGGAATGGTGTTGATGGGCGCGATTATCGGGGCTTGGACGAAGAAAGCGGCGTAACGGGATTGGCGGGTTACGGCGGAGAGTTCTGGCCGGGCTGAAGCCCGGCCACTGCAAAATCCCGGCTGCCTTAGAGTGGCCGCTGCGGACACTTACGCCGAGGGCGCTTCTCAGGCGATAATAGTTGTCGGCGATGAGGAGCGAGGTATCCCAGCGTGACGCATGCATGGCATGATGTATCCCCCGGCAAGGAAGTTCCGCGCGATTTCCAGTCAGTGATCGAAATTCCCCTTGGTTCCAACGTCAAATACGAACTGGACAAGACGACGGGGCTGCTGAAAGTGGATCGCATCATTCATTCCGCGGTGTTTTACCCCGCGAATTACGGATTTATCCCCCAGACCTACGCCGAAGACAACGATCCTCTGGATGTCCTGGTGCTATGCCAGGAGCCGGTGCAGCCGCTCGCACTGATCAAAGCGCGCGCAATCGGCGTGATGACCATGATCGATTCGGGCGCCAGCGATGACAAGATCATCTCCGTGGCGACCAACGATCCCGAATTCAGCGACTATCTGGAAGCGCGCGACCTGCCGCCCCACCGCTTGCTCGTGCTGAAGCGCTTCTTTCAGGACTACAAACAGCTGGAGGGCAAACAGGTGCAGGTAGAGGACATCCGGCCGGCCTACGCGGCATTGAACATCATCGAGAAATCTCTGGCGCGGTATAGCGCCTTGCGCGATGAGCTACGCGCCGCGGATGGATCCAGATGATCGCGATGAATCCACTTCTCAAATGGGGCCTGATTACGATCGTGCTGTTGTTAGTTGCTGCGGCCGCCGGGCTCAGCTACATGGCGGGCAGCCCGAAAGACGCCATCGAGATGGTGCGTTATGCATTGCCGTATATGCACCGCGGCGATTTGAAACTGGGGAGCGTGGCGCCGGATGCGACTCTTGTGGATTTGGATGGGAAGACAACGTTTCGGCTGCACGAGCGGGTCGGAGGAAAGCCCCTGGTGCTGGTGTTTGGGAGCTTCACTTGACCGCCATTCCGCCGCCAGGTTGGCGACATCGCGCAAATATACGACGATTACAAGGACCACGCGGATTTCCTGACAATTTACGTTCGCGAGGCGCATCCGACGGATGAATGGCAGATGAAGTCGAACGAAAAAGAGCATGACAACGTGTGTTACGCGCAGCCGAAAACGCTGGCGCAGCGCGTGGCGATCGCGAACGACTTCACGCAGCGCTTTCATTACCCTGTGCCCTTCGGCATCGACGAGATGAATAATGCCGCGAACGACGCGTACGCCGCCTGGCCCGAAAGGCTCTACATCATTGATGAACATGGACGCGTGGCGTACAAAGGCGGGAACGGGCCGTTTAACTACACTCCGAAGGAAGTGCGCGACTGGCTGGCGGCGCGCTTTGGCGAAGTGAAGCATCCGGCACCGGCACCGGCCTCCCCCAGCAAGACATGACTCCGCGCACTCGCAGACTGTGAAAGACGCATCCGCACGAAACTCCCCGCAACATAATGGAACGGGCCGGAAGATTGGACTGGCCCGCGCGCTATCCAAGCTGGGCTTTTGCTCGCGGCAGCAAGCCGCGGATTTGATCCGCCAGGGCAAGGTGCGGCTCAACGGCGCGACGACGCGAAACCCGGAGGCTGCCGTGCGGCTGGAGAAGGATCGCGTAGAAGTGGCAGGGCGCATCGTTCGCCGGGCGGAAAAGCTCTACTTGATGATGAACAAGACGCGCGGCGTGGTGACGACGGCGTCCGACGAGAAAGGCCGCGACACAGTGTACTCGATATTGCCGGAAGACCTGGCGTGGCTGGCACCCGTGGGGCGACTCGATCAAGCGAGCGAGGGCCTGCTGCTTTTCACCAACGATTCGGAATGGGCCGCGAGGGTGACCGACCCGGCGACGCATCTCGACAAAACCTACCACGTGCAGATTGGCACGACAGCGACGGAAGCTCTGTCGCGGGAGCTTGAACAGGGGGTGGAGACCGAGCGGGGAGAAATTCTGCGCTGTAAGCGGGCGCGCATTTTGCGGGTGGGGGAGAAGAATTCGTGGCTGGAAATGGTGCTGGACGAGGGCAAGAACCGGCAACTCCGGCGCATGTTCGACGCGCGCGGGATCGAGGTCCTGCGGTTAATCCGGGTGGCCATCGGCCCGCTGCAATTGGGTGAACTAGCAAAAGGCACGCACCGCAACCTGACCTCCGCGGAGGTTGCATCCTTGAACCGCGCGATGGGATTGCCGCTGTCACCCGCAAGGCCGCTGCTAGACTAGGAAGGATGAAGGATCAAGACGTACTTCACTGGGCGCAGCGACTGCAAGCCATCGCGCAAAATGGCTTGACGTTTGCGCGCGATCCTTTCGACGTGGAACGATTCAATCAGGTCCGCCGGGTCGCCGCCGAAATGATGGCCTCCGGATCCGCCGCGACTTTCCCCGAAGACCTGATCGAACTTTTCAAGAAAAATTTCGGATACGCCACGCCGAAAATAGACGTGCGCTCCGCGGTGTTTCGCGATGGCCGCGTCTTGCTGGTGCAAGAGCGTTCCGACGGTTGCTGGAGCCTGCCCGGTGGCTGGGCCGATGTCGGAGACCCGCCGAGCGTGGCCGCCGTTCGCGAAGTGCGCGAGGAATCGGGGTACGTGGCGAGGGTGCAGAAGCTGGCGGCGGTGTACGACCGCGAACTCCACGGCCATCCGCCATATCCGTTTCACGCTTACAAACTCTTTTTTGTTTGCGAATTGGCCGGAGGCGCGCCGCTGGCGAGCATCGAGACGACGGCCGCGGATTTTTTCCCCGAAGACGCGCTGCCGCCGCTCTCCACGTCTCGCGCGACACTGGAACAGGTTCGCCACATGTTCGAGCATCATCGCCATCCGGAGTGGCCGACGACCTTCGATTGAGGCAATTCGCCGCGATTTACTTCAGATAATCCAGCAGCGTGGGGAGGCTCAGGACCTTGGCGGTAGCGTTCAGCGTCGCCTGGTTGGCGACCTGCGCCTGTGCGAAGTTGGTGGCCACGGTCGCAAAGTCAGCGCCCACCAGGCTGTTTTGCTGCGAGCTCAAGTTCAGCTGGGCTCTCCACCAGAAATTCTCGAAGAATATCGTCACCAACGCCCTCTTCTCGATTCTGTTCCGGTTCGGAACGTACTGGGAGCGCTTCTTCGGTTTTCGAGCTCTCTTTGCGATGTTTTCCTTTAGTCGCCACACCCACCGCCGTGCGACTTCTCAAACGCCGGAATACCCCGTGCAACCCGCGTTCCAGCCGTGGTCCTCACGGGAGCTTTTCCGCAAGTACGTTCCTTTTTTCTCGACACCCCCTTCTCGACGAATTTCCCCCTCTTTTCTTCAATTCCATCGCTGTGGCGCCGGCACTCGCACCGTCCACTCGTTCAGTAGCCCAGGTTGTCCCGAAAGGCTCCTTTTCAACTCGGCAGCATCGCTTCATTCCGGGACAGCTCTCTTCGCAGCTTTTCATGAGAAATCGCTCACGCTTGCCTTCCTGGCTTGCCACTCGCGCCCTTTGCTTCCCGGCTTCTTTTCCGATACTGTCTCCCCACTCACTTTGCAACCGGGGGCCGGCGCTTCTTGTCTACTTCCGCATCCGCTTCACGCGACGCACCCTCCCGCGTCATGGGCTTCCGCGACCTGCTGCTTTTTTATGTCGTCACCGGGGTGAGCCTGCGCTGGATCGCCACGGCCGCGGGCCAGGGACCCACCTCCCTCGTCATCTGGTTCGGCGCGTGGCTGTTTCTCTACATCCCGCTTGCGTTGTCCGTGATTCATCTTTCCACGCGTTTTCCGGAGGAGGGGGGATTCTACGTTTGGATCAAGAAAGCCTTCGGCGAACGCGCGGGATTCCTCGCATCCTGGCTCTACTGGGTCAGCAATCTGCCGTACTTTCCGACGGTGCTCTATTTTGCGGCGGGGAATCTGCTCTTTTTGCACCCATCCTTGCGCCACTATTCGAAAGAGCCTGCTTTCTTCATGGTCTTTTCGGTGACGATTCTCGCCGGGCTCACACTTCTTAATGTCCTCGGACTGAATCTCGCGAAGTGGGCGCACAATCTGGGCGCCATCGCCATGTGGATTCCGGCGACGATGGTGATCGTGCTGGGCTTCGTGGCGTGGCGGCAGTTCGGGTCTGCCACGTCCTTTGCGCCGCGTGAGTTTCTGCCGGGGACGCACTTCGCCGACATGCTGTCGTGGTCCGTGATGATTTTCGCGTTCATCGGCTGCGAAACCGGATCGGTGATGGCCGAGGAAATCAAGGACGCGCGCCGCCAGATTCCCCGCGCGCTGATTCTCGCGGGCATCACCATCGCGCTTTGCTACATGCTCGGCACCTTCTGCGTGCTGCTGGCGATTCCCAGCGCCGAGTCCTCCAATCTGGAGGGGTTGGCCCAGGCGATTGCGCAGACCGCCGGGCGCCTTCACCTCCATGGCGTCACCGAATTTGGCGCATTTCTCATCGCCATCAGCAACATCGGCGCGGCGGGGGCCTATCTGGCCGCCGCATCGCGATTGCCTTTTGTGGCGGGCATCGACGGCTATCTTCCGGCTGCCTTCGGCAAGCTGCACCCGAAATTTAAGACGCCGTGGGTCTCCGTCCTCGGGCAGGGACTTTTCGGCATCCTTTTTGTTTTCCTGGGGCAGGCCGGCGCCTCGGTCGGCGGAGCCTACGACGTTCTGGTGGCCATTTCTGTGGTGGTCGCCATGTTTCCCTTCCTGCTACTGTTTGCGGCGATGGTCCGCCTGCAGGACCGCGAACGATTCCCATTCTTGTCCAATGGCGCGGCAAATAACTCGCGCGGCTTTTTCGAGTCTTTGGCGTCTCTTCCCCCGCGCATCTCGGCTGCGCTCGGCATGGTGGGATTCGCCACGGCCGGCTTTGCCATTGTCCTTTCTCTGATTCCGCCCTCGCAGGAACCTCACAAGATGCTTTACTTTTTCAAGCTGTTGGGTTCGACGGCGCTCCTGATCGTGTTGGGCGTGGGAATTTTCCAGTTCGGGAGCCGCGGCAAGGACAAAGTGAACCGCAGCCAGTGATGGGATGGCAGATTATGAGGCCGGATGGAGAACCGCCGAACTGCGGCCGCTCCTTAGAAGTGCGTTAGCTTGACCTGATTATCGAGCGCGGAGAGCAACCAATTCTGCAGAATTCCCCGGAAATGCGGCTTCATCTCGCCGAAAACGAGCCCCACACCGTTGGGGCGCACGTACAGCACAGTGACGTAGCCTTCGAAATACTCATCGCCCCGGACGATCTTCACCTGGACGCGCTGCTTCTCCTTGAGCACAGCCGTCGTTTCCATGAAGCAGCCACGCAGGCTCAATTCCGTTACCCGCGCGGGCACGGGTTCGTGCGACTCTTCGGGGATAATCTCGGCGCCGGCTTCGAAGGGAAATCGTAGGCCGCGGGGTTCTCGATCCATGGGCGGAGAATAGCACTGGGACAATCCCGCCCGAATAGGCCAAAAGTACAGGCGTTTCCTGCTGGTTAACGCCGCCTCCGGCAGCTGCCGGAGTTACGTGCGCACCCACTCTCCTTTCGACGGCGCGTCGAAGGAGTAGTTGCAGGATTCCACGCCGCAGGACCAACGCGCGCCCGACTCGCGTTCCGGGTCCTCCCGGCGGAAGAGCCACGCATGGTGAATCGGGCACTGCATCGTATTGACGCCCGGCTCCTCCAGCCGGTAGGTCTGCCCATCCATTTCAAAAACGGTGTAGTACCCAGCCGAAGTGTCGTAGCGAACGCTGCAGCCTTCCAATCGGCAGTGATAGCAACCCTGACGTTCCGGATTCAGACGCGAGTATTCGGATTCAAATTTCATGACGTGATTGTCTCGGGGACAAAGTGGTTTCAGATGATGGCTCAAAACATCGGCAGCTTGTACGCTCATAATCCGCTCCTTATATTTGGGATGCCCCAGGGAGCATTCCGCGCCGCCTGTACGCGGACTTCCTTTTTCTCCCTTTTTAATTATGGGTTGATACATTCCGCCACAAACGAGTTACACTGGTTCCCGCCCCCCTCACGAGGCCGGAGAGTTGCTCCAGTCTCGCAACCGCCTGTAACAAATCGGATGTCCCCTCGCGCATTCGTTCAGGTGTCACAAGCCACCGGAAAAAGCGCGAAGCCGAAGGCAAAAGCATGCTGACGAAGGCCAAACTCCAAGAGCTGGACCTGAATATGTTGGCCATGTATTGCCTGCGCGTTGCGGAAACCCCGGGCGCAGATCCCTCGAAAATTGCCGAGGCGCTAGACCTCAAGCGCGCCTGGAACTTGTATATCAATTCGCCCGTCCCGCCGATCGCCGGATTGCAGGGCGAGGAAGAGCTTCCGGCATATTGCAAGAAATTGCGGCAGGGAATGGTAGACTTTCTGGCGATGTGTTCGCTCGATGCGGGTCTTGCTGGCAAACCAGGATCACCCGCAAACGGCCATGCCAAAGGAGTCGCGGCTGGCCATAAGAAGTAAGCATACGAAAGTCGTGTTCAGCGCCCGGCTGTTTTTGTGCTAGAGATAGATAGCATTTCGGGCGCTCTCGTGACCACTCGACCTTTGGCCATTCCAATAGCCAGGATTCTTTTCCTGCTCCTGCTTTTCCTGCTTGCGGCAGCGCCGGCGCACGCGCAGCAACCCGTGACCATCTACGTGGATGCGTCCCGCTCCGTCGGCTCTTTTGAGCCAGTCTGGGCCTGGGTTGGCCACGATGAACCCAACTATATCTACACTGAGGAAGGCCGCGCTCTGCTTACGGAGCTCTCGCAGCTTACTTCTCTTCCCGTTCACGACCGCACGCATAATTTGCTGACCTCTGGCGATGGCACTCCAGCGTTAAAGTGGGGCTCCACAAACGCCTTCGCTCTCGACGCCCAAGGCCATCCCGTCTACGACTGGACCATCGTCGACAAAATTTTCGACGCGTACAAAGCGACTGGCATCATTCCGTTCGTCGAGATCGGCTTCATGCCCGAAGCGCTCTCTCCCCACCCCGAGCCTTATCAGCACCATTGGCCACGCGACTTTGCGACCGGCTGGTCCTATCCCCCGAACGATTATTCCGAATGGTCCGAACTTATCGAGCACTGGGTTCGCCACATGGTGACGCGTTATGGAGCCGCGGAAGTCTCCCGATGGGAATGGGAAGTCTGGAATGAGCCGGACATTTTCTATTGGCATGGCACGCTAGAGGATTACTGCAAGTTCTATGATTTCACGGTCGCGGCGGTAAGGCGGGCCCTGCCCCAGGCGCGCGTCGGCGGACCGGCCACGACGGGACCCGCCAATCCGAAGGCCGCCGATTTCCTGCGCGGGTTCCTGCAACATTGCGTGGACGGGAAAAACTACGCCACCGGCAAGACTGGCGCTCCACTTGACTTCATCTCGTTCCATGCGAAGGGCAAAACCGCTTTTGCGAACGGCCACGTGGAGCTGAATCTCGGCAAGCATCTGCGGGACATCGACCAGGGCTTTGCCATCATCGAGCGGTTTTCCACCCTCCGCCAGTTGCCGGTGGTGCTCAGCGAATCCGATCCGGAGGGCTGCGCCGCGTGCGATGCCACCGCACATCCCGAAAACGGCTATCGCCTGGGCGCGCAATACGCCAGCTACGAAGCGGCGTTGCTCAACGGCACCCTCGCACTCGCGCGGCGCCACAACATCCACCTGGTGGGCTCGATCACCTGGGCGTTCACATTTCCCGGACAGCCCCTCTTCGCCGGCTTTCGCGCCTTGACCTCGCGCGACCTCGATTTGCCGGTGTTGAATGCGTTCCGCATGTTCGGACGGATGAATGGCGAACGAATCGCGGCGGAAAGCGATAGCGCGGTCAAGCTTGAGAGCGAACTGCAACCAGGCGCAGGCGCAAGCGCGGACCTAAACGCCATCGCGACGCGCTCCACCAACCGCATCAATGTCCTTGTCTGGAATTACCAGGATGTGGCGGCTGCGGCTCCGCCTGCATCCATCCACCTCGTCATTCGCGGGTTTCCCAAGGGCGCCTCGCGCGTGCGGCTCGAACTTTGGCAGGTAGATCAGACCCACAGCAACGCCTACACCGCATGGCAAAGGAGGGGCTCGCCACAAAATCCGTCGCCGGAGCAATACCAGGCTCTAAGGGCAGCGGGACACCTTCAGTTATTGGACTCTCCCCAATGGGTTCCTGCCAATATGGATGCCGTGGAATTTACCTTCGACGAACCTCCCGAAGGCCTCTCTCTGCTGTGCTTCGGGTGGTGAACTAAGTGGCAATTCCTTGGCGTTTCGCGCCCCTTCCTGAAATCAGGGAAATCAGGAGACGGACGGAAATTCGGGGACCGCAACCTGTAAAGAATTTGTGACCGGGGCCAAGTTCCGTGCTGCGAAACTCGTGGACCCGAGAGGCGACGCGAGGATTCACGGCTGCACATTCACCGGTAGTTGCGGGGGACGGAGCGTGCGGCGGATTCCGCTTTCCGGTACCGGCGCTCCGATAACATCTCGTCCCTTCGCGAGCTTCAGCCGAACGATTTGGTGGAAGCAACACGAGCGAAGAAGAACATCCGCACCCTTGCAAACCTCACAAGGAACGCGGCACCCACGCCTTGCTGCGCGACCTCAAAGCCCGCTCCACCCGCCCGATCAGAAGAGGTAAGGCACCAGGGCCGCGGTCCCATGGACATACTTGGCATACGTCTCTCCAAACTGAGAGCGCATCCACTGCTCCTCCTTGCTGAGCTTGGCCCAGAACATCAGGAAGAAGACGGCGAAAACGACGAACCCGCGCACCTGGGAGAGGGCAATCGCCAGCCCGAGGAATCCGCCCAGAATGCCGGTGTAGATAGGGTGGCGAACGATGGCGTACGGACCGCTGGTGATCAGCTCGTGGTCCTGCTTAATGCTGACGGAGTTGCTCCAATTGCGGCCGAGGTGCTCACGCGCCCAGACGGCGAAGAGCAGGCCGCCGACCGTGACACCGGCTCCCAGCCAGAAAGGCCAGAATCCAAGACGCCAGAGAGGCCGGTAAAGCCAGGGCAGCGGGATCCAGGTTGTCGAGAGCAGGACGATCGCGATGAGGATGGTTAGGGCGCGCAGGATGCGCGAGACGGCCGGTTCGAGAAGCTGGGTCTTCTTGGTATTGGCGGCCTTGATCCGCCAGTAAACTATGAAGGCAATCCAGACTGCGGGAAAAAAAGATTTGTAGAACCAGATCATGGGGGACCTCCGGATCGCTGAAGCTGTTATGCATCCTCGCACGGATAGGTGGCAAGGGATGCGGCGCCCACGCCCCACTTCGCGACATTCAAGCCTGCTCCACCCGCCTTCCGACGTCGCCACACGTCCATCTTCTGCTGAGCGGAAAGCCCAAACTGTTTCCCTCGCTTCATAAACACCACCTTTGAAGACAGCTCTATATCAGATGGTGTTGCAGCGACCGTTTGAACCGGCACGGCAAATCGGAACAGTTGGGCCTGGTACAAACTTCGGCGGTGATCCCGTTATCCACGTCATTCACGAGCTTGCCGAGATTCCGGGTGGAAGTTATACTCGGTGCTCGAGCACATTTTCATAATATTTTCGTCAATCTGGAATTGGTGCGTTGCGGACCACCGGTATCGCGGAGGGTGGTTCACGACCCGAATGTTGCGAAGACGAGGGTCCGAAATGAAGAAGTTGAGCTACAGTTTCGTCCGTTTGTTCCTGTTCGTAGTTTTTTGCCAGCTAGCCTGGTCGCAGCAGCCTCCGCCGGACGCGCCTCCCGCCAATGTCGCCGGTAAATGGACTCTTTACTGTAACGATCCAAACGGCAGCACTTCCTCGAAGTTTCTCGATCTCGAGCAGGACGGAACTAATATCAAAGGCCACTTCAAGGGTCCGAATCAATCCGGCGGAGTTGAAGGCACAATCAATGGACAGCATCTCGTGGTGCGTACAAAGACGCGAGAAGTGCTCGTTTTTCGCGGTCGAGTCGACGGTCCCAGAGTCGACGGAGTGGTGCAAGGCAACACCTATAACGGCAAATTCCACGATCGCGGTGGCACGGGATCGTTTCAGGGCCAGCGCGATCAGTAACACGGCAATCCGGACCAACACACCTATGGCAATACGCACTTATTCCCGCAGAACTGTTGTGGCTAACCTCTTTCGCGCGGCTGCATCCGCTGCTGTTGGCATACCCGCGTTCAGCACGGCGCTCGCGCACTCGTCTGGCGGGCAAACTGAACGGCGCGGCGGCATGATGCAATTCACGCAACCCTTTCAGCGGAACTTCCGCGTGCCTTCCATGTCGGTGGCCCTCTCCAAGAACGGACGATTCGTCTTCGATCACGCGGGCGGGATGGCCGAACGTGAGCACATGACCCAGGCGCAGCAGAGCAGCCTGTTTCGCATTGCCGACCTTTCGAAACCGATTACGGCAGTCACGATCTTCTCGCTCGTCGAAGCCGGCAAGCTGAATGCTTCCGACCGCGTCTTTGGCTCGGCCGGAGTTCTCGGCACGAAGTACGGCAAGGCTCCGTATGCAACCTACCTAACGGACATCACAGTGGACAACCTGCTGGGCCATACCGCGGGTGGATGGGCGGCCGATCAGAACGATCCGATGTTTCAGCACAACGGTTGGGACCAGGCAAAGCTGATCACGGAAACTATTGCCAATGCGCCGCTCACTCATCAACCCGGTACGCAGTGGGAATACTCGAATTTCGGTTACTGCGTTCTTGGGCGGGTGATCGAACAGGTCACTGGCCAGCCCTACGAAGCCTATGTGCGGACGAATATTCTCGCTGCCTGCGGAATCAGTACGATGCAGATCGCGCAGAATAGCGAGAAGCACCGCGCTCCAGACGAGGTCGTATATACTGGTCAATATTCGGAGGACCCGTACAAGTTCAACATCAATCGTATGGATTCAACTTTGGGTTGGATCGCTTCCGCGACGCAGCTTGGGCAATTTCTGAATCACATCGCTGGAGCGCCGGGTATTCCAGCTCTGCTCAAGCCAGAAACGATTCGCATCATGACGGCTCCGGTCGAGGCTTCTCCGCCTGGCGAGGCCCGTTATGCGCGCGGCTGGATGGTCGCGAATGATGGCGCCGGCGGTTGGTGGCACAGCGGCAGCCTGCCGGGCTCAACGGCGCTCATGATCCGCAATCCGGATGGCTCCTGTTCGGCAGCGGTCTGCAGCACGCGCTCTCAACCGCATCAGGAAATGGACAAAGCCATGTTCGAAATGCTCGTTAACATGGAACGCCAACGAGATCTATAACACACAGGAGTTCCTGTTGATGACCTCACGATGCTCAAGGCCGGCGGGTGGCCCGGGTTCGATGAATGGAATTGAGATGAAGGCCGAGGAGAGGATGGCACTGCGGCACCTCTGGTAAAAGTATAGAGAGACGGAGGGTGCGCCTCCGCGTTTTGTGGTCCCCAGCCAAGTCCAAGTCGGAGACCCGAACATCCTTCCCGGGCCACCCGCCATGGGAAGTGAAAACGCAGGTGAAGTCATCCGCGCCCGAGTGGTTTACCGTGCCCGGTTGGCGCTGGGTGCGTTGCAAGTTGTTGCGGGCTGCGCTGCCACTTCTCGTTCAGCGCGTCCACCACGTAGCGGAGAACTTCGTCGGAAGCCTGTTGGTCACGCAGCAGCGGCTGCGATTCGCCATTCTGGAAAATGCCTTTGTCCTTCAGGGAGAACGTCATCTGGTCTACTCCTTGATGTGAAGGTACGCGGCGCATCGTCTCTGGAGCAATAGTACCTGCCCCGAATCGCAAGGGCAGACCACCGGGCCGAAAGTCTGAAACCACACGCGAAGTCACCACCAAAGGGAAATGAATATACCCAGCCACCGGGCGGCTGGGCGGGTGGCGCATCCTTGAAAATCCCTCGCGGCGTCAGCGAAGTGCCCACTTTGCAAGATTATCTCAGAGTGATCAAACTACACCATCCGGGGTGGCCCTCGATAAGAGCGAAGGCCACCCAAGGGTTTCCATGGCCTCAAGGGTGCGCCACCCGCCCTTCGCGTTTCATGGTCTCAGCCAAGTCCAAGTCGAAGACCCT
>DATIXE010000057.1:0-2777 GCA_035518915.1 Candidatus Eiseniibacteriota bacterium | reverse complement strand
CCGCCCGCGCGGGCGGCTTTTTATTTGCGCAGGATCAAATAGGCGATCGTCAGGAGCACCAGCAAGGACAGTCCGCTCCATAAATTGACCAACGGGTTCAGCCACGTCTGAACGAGTGCGATTGATACGGCGATGAGTCCGACGATCGATCCGTAGAAACCAAGTGGCGACCGGAGCGGCAGGGCAGCAAGGCCAGCGGACGAAAGTCGTCGGCGGAAGTTGATGTGAGCCAGCAGTGACACCAACCAGGCGGAGATCATCCCGGTGAAAGCCGCGCCCAGCATGTAGCGAAAGGCGTTCTCCGGCGCCCACAGCACAACGACCAGCGCGAACAAGATTCCAAACGACGAGTGCAGCACGGCATTCTGCGGCGAGCCTTCGTGATTAAGCCGTCCGAGACTGGCGGGTGCCCATCCCGTGCGGGCGAGAGAGAAGATCATCCGCGAGGCGACGTAGAGTGTGGCGTTCGCCCCGGAAAGCGCCGCTGTGAGCACGACGAAGTTCATGATGCCGGAAGCGCCCGGAATCCCGACGGTGCGGAAGGTGGCGACGAAGGGGCTTTCGGTGACTCCGGCACGATTCCATGGCATAACGCCGAGCAGGATGACGATCGCGCCGACGTAGGCGAAAGTCAAGGTGATGAAAGTGATCCAGACGGCACGCGGGGTTTCTTTGGTCGAACGCGATTCGCCGGTCGTGACGGCCACCATTTCCACGCCGCCAAAGCTGTAGATCGCGTAGGTGAGCGCGATGATGGGCGCCCACACCCCGCGCGGGAAGAATCCGCCGTGCGCGTTGTACTGCGGCGCGACGCGACCGCCAAGTAATAAGGATGCGCCGATCATGATGAAGGCGACGATGGTCGCGAGCTTGATCATCGAGAGCCAAAATTCGAAGCGGGCGTAGGAGCCCACGCTGCGCAAGTTGATGACGAGCAATGCCGTGCCGAACAGGATGATCCAGATGTAGGAGCGCACGCCGGGAAACCATGCGGACATGTACGTGGCGGCGGCGATCATTTCGGTGCCGATGGCGAGGGCGAGGCCGACCCAGTATCCGGCGCGGGCGATGAATCCGGCGTAAGAGTTGAGGTAAAGGTCGCCGTAGACACCGAAGCTTCCCGCGGCGGGATGCGCGCAGGCGAGTTCGCCGAGAGCCATGGCGACTGTCCAGGTGATGAAGGCGGCGACGACGAAACTGAGGATGGCGGCAGGACCGGCGATCTCCATAGCAGCGCCTGAGCCGAGGAGAAGTCCGGTGCCGATGGAGCCGCCGACGGCGACCATGGCCATTTGTCCGGCGGAGAGTTGGTGGCGGAGCCCTTCTTCGTTGATTTGCGGTTCGCGTGGAGGCGGAGAGGGCTCCCGGGGCATGGGGAACGATAGCAGATGGGCGGGCGGCGGGCGTCAGGCTTCAGGCGTGAGGCGGTGGGCGACAGGTGCTGGTTTTCGCTTCGTGTTGCAGTTTCCTTCTGCTCGGCTTCGCTAGACAGCCGAGGCGGCTGTTCCGCTCTGGTATGTGAGGGATAAGTGCACTGAAAGCAGGCGTTGATTTTAGCTGGGGATGCCGTTATAAAGTTAAATCTAACGATTAAAGATCGGCTGTAACGTACTACCTTGAATGTTGGTCGCCGGGGGGAGTCCAGATGAAAAGGGTGCGTGGGCGGTCTTGCGTGATATTTTGCTTGCTGTTTGGGGCGGTGGGGGCAAGCTTTGGGGCGGGAAAAGGTGCCAAGGACGCAGCAGCTACCACTCCGTTACCGATGGACTGGAGCCACAGTCATGTGGTTTTCTCGCGGCCCAGGGCGGAGCACGCGGGGCAGGTGCAGAAGGACCCACGATACCAGCAACAGTTGATGCGGCAGAACCTGCGTCCGCATGCGACGCTGCAAAGCGGTGGTGGCTTGGGCCAGTTCTCATCCATGCGGCGTCGGCGCCGGGTGCGCAAGCTGCATCCGGATTGGTCAGTGAATCTCGGTGCCGGGGGGACGGTTGGTGCGGCGAAGTATCCGGCAAAGTTTTCCTTCGACTTGAACGTTGCAAAATGCGGTGTGGTGAATCCTGATTTCGTGATCTATGGCACGGGCCTCCCGGGATCTTCCGGACCAACACCCCAGCCCAGCATCCATGCATTCTCGAATTTGTACTTAGGATGTCCGAGCGGCCCGGTTCCTGCAGACTACTGGAGTTACAACACTGATGGAACAGTCCTTAGTTCCCCAGTGATCTCTCTTGATGGAACGCAAGTCGCCTTCGTGCAGAGCAAAGGTGTTACCTCGAGCCTGGTGCTTCTAAAGTGGAAGGCGTTTGATGGCTTGATTGGAAATCCCACCCATATCACTCCGGTCACGGCAAGTCAGTACGCGAGTTGTCCGATATTGCCGTGCATGGCCGAGTTCGACCTCGGTGCACTGAATACGAATTCATCCGTTTATTACGACTACGGCAATGACATGGCGTGGGTCGGTGATGACTTGGGGAACCTGCACGAATTCACCGGAGTCTTCAACGGCACACCAGCTGAGGTAATCGGTGGAGGCTGGCCCGCAGCAATCAGCATGGCGGCGCTCACTAGTCCGGTACACGATGATCGATCGCGGAATACGTTTGTGAACGATTCTGCGGGCTTCTTGTACCGAGTCGATGGCGATGGTGTTGCGATCGCCTCGGCGCGGTTAGATTTTGGAACAGGATTGAGTGAGGGGCCGATGATTGATTCGTCCGCCGGATCGGTCTATGTTTTTTCCTCGAATGACAGCTTTGGTTTTGCAGGAGTGT
>DATIXE010000056.1:0-8689 GCA_035518915.1 Candidatus Eiseniibacteriota bacterium | reverse complement strand
AGCGCCAGCCCGATGCTCGCCGCGATCAGTCGGTGCGGCTCCCTGGTCGAATTCTCGCTGATCACCGTGAATGCCACCTGCCCCGGCTTGATCAGCTTCAATCCTTCGCTCCGCGAAATCAGTTTGCAATTCGGAGGAAAGATCGACGACACGCGCACGATGTTGCACGCGGCAATTCCGGCGTTCCGCAGCGCGAGCTCAAAACTCGAGAGCCGCTCGCGATGTTTTCCCACGCCTTTGGTCAGGAAAATCTTCTTTGCGACAAACGCCATAATGCGCTTTCACCATCCCTAAGTGATTTTGTTCGAAAAATTTAGGTCCTGTGGAAAATTAACAAGCTTGCCACGCACTGTCAATGCATTCCTCGGCCATTCTCCCAATTTTCGCGCGCAGTTTTTTCTCCGGCGCGTAGCGGCCCCAGTTGCAAGGGCTTCAACCTGTGCTCTCCCCCAAGTGGCACAAATTCCGCCGCCACATCGCGCGAATCCCGCGCGATGGCTCCTGCCTGTGGTGTTTTCTCTCTGGCTATACTTACCCGGCCACGCGCCCATCTCCGTTTCCTCTGCTCTCCTCTGCGTTCTCTGTTGTGAATTCTTCGTTCTTCTCCGATCTTCGATGGCTGTACGGTCCAAACGAACGCAGCATTTCCAACGGGAAGGGAACTCCAACGTCTTCTATCTCCTAATTCCTGGAATCTACAACTGGAGGGAAAAACAGTCCGAAACCATCACCGGCCAAACTCCCCGCAACCAGCGCCTTGCTAGCGTCTTTCTTCTCCCAACTACAAACTACAAACTACAGACTACAAACTTTCCCCCTCACTCCCCCGCCAGATGCCACACCAACTTTCCCAACGGCCGGCACAACGCCAGCACGTTCCCCAAATCCTCGGCCGTGAAATCCGGTCCCGCTTCGCCCGTCGTTGCGCCCTTGCGGCTCACCTGCATCACGCCAACCACCTTTCCCTCGCACAATATCGGCGCGCTGATGATCTTTTGGATCGATTCTCCCGTTGACGCCCCGGTCCTCACTCCCTCAAACACCGTCGCATGCCGCACCGCCGAAAAATTGTTGTTAATCTCCGGCTTGCGATCTCTCACCGTTCGCGCCGCCAGCGCCGAATTGCTCGTTAGGGGAATGAATCCCACTTGCTTTAATGCCTGCGGCACCAGAAAATGCAGGTGCCTCCACCGCGTCGAAACTCCCAGGATCGCCACTTCATCCCCACGCACTCCCAGATTCTTCGCAATCTTCTCCGCCATCGCTGCCAGGGGAATTTCTGTCGTCGCGGCGCTCTCGCCTTTCAGCGCTTCGGCCAAGCGTTCCAGTTCGTTCACCAGGCTCGTACTCATGGGCGTTTCCTGTCCGTCAGCAGGCGGGGCGAAGGGGACCTGCTTGCCTCTTCCGTTACGTATGTCTATGTTTCTTGTTTTCTCCGGCGGTCGCAACCTTGTTTCCGCCCGCATGTGCCTCTCCGTTCAATTCCATCTTCGTCTGCATTCAGCTTTCTTTCCCTCTCCCGCTCCGCGTCGGACCTCTCCGTTCTCTGACTGGCTTTCGTTCCCGCCGGTCCGGTTGTTCATTACGAGCCACCATTCGCCGGGCACGTTCCACGGGTCTACTTGCCACTCCTCCGTCAACTCCCTATACTGGTGGTGCTGCGATCCCACCAACACTTTCAACACTGCTGCACAAAATCTTTGGGGACTCTCGCGGCGGAGAGGCCATGTTTACCTCGCCAATCAGGCCTGACGATTTTCGCCCGCCTATACGGTTCTTTCGCGTTTTCGTTACCCCGCAGAACAGCAAAAAGGAACGGGACAACTCATGAGCGCAACCGCCGTCAGTTTTTCGGGCGCTAAACTACGCTTCTGGCAGACCACCGTCGGCAAGAAAGCCTTGATGGCCGTCACGGGTTTCATTCTCTTCGGCTTCGTTGTGGGCCATCTTCTCGGCAATCTCCAGATCTACCTGCCACCTGAAAACATTAACCACTACGCGCAAACTCTTCGCGATCTCGGCCCCCTTCTTTGGACCGCGCGCATCGTTCTTCTGATCTCGGTTATTTTGCACATCTGGTCTTCGTGGCAACTTTGGCTGTTGCAGCGCGCCGCCCGCCCTGTCGGCTACGTAAAAAAGGTCAGTGTGAATTCCACCTACGCGTCCCGCACCATGGTCTGGAGCGGCCCGATCGTCCTTGCCTTCATCATCTTTCACCTTCTCAATCTGACTTTCGGCACGGTTCATCCCGGCGGCCCGTTCGTCGAGCATGACGTCTATAACAACGTCGTCACCGGCTTTCAGTTCTGGCCTGTCTCACTCTTCTACATCATCGCCATGGTCTTGCTCTGCTATCACCTCTATCACGGCCTTTGGAGCATGTTCCAGACGCTGGGCATCAGCCATCCGGTTTACACGCCGATCCTCCGTGCGCTCGCCAAAATCGTCGCTATCCTGATCGCCGCGGGCAATATTTCCATCCCGGTCGCTGTCCTGGCCGGCTTCATCAAGCCTGTCTAGGGAGACCAGTGCTATGGAATTGAAATCCAACGCGCCCGCCGGTCCCATCGAGCAATCCTGGGAGAACTACAAATTCCATCTCAAACTCGTCAACCCCGCTAATAAGCGCAAGTACAACCTCATCGTCGTCGGCTCGGGACTTGCTGGCGGCGCTGCCGCTGCCAGCCTCGGCGAACTCGGATACAACGTCCAGTGCTTCTGCTATCAGGACAGTCCCCGCCGCGCCCATTCGATCGCCGCGCAGGGTGGCATCAACGCCGCGAAGAATTACCACAACGACGGCGACTCCGTGTATCGCCTCTTCTACGACACCGTCAAAGGCGGCGATTTCCGCTCCCGGGAAGCCAACGTCTATCGCCTGGCGCAGGTCAGCGTGAACATCATCGATCAGTGCGTCGCGCAGGGCGTTCCGTTTGCTCGGGAATACGGCGGCATGCTTGACAATCGCTCATTCGGCGGCGCTCAAGTCTCGCGCACTTTTTACGCGCGTGGGCAGACGGGCCAGCAACTGCTCCTCGGCGCGTATCAGGCCCTCGAACGCCAGATTGGTCTCGGCTCCGTCAAAATGTTCCCGCGCACGGAAATGCTCGACCTCGTCGTCGTGGACGGCCAGGCCCGCGGTATCGTCACCCGCGACATGAACGACGGTAAAATTGAAGTCCACTTCGGAGATGCCGTCGTTCTCGCCACCGGCGGCTACGGCAACGTTTTCTATCTTTCCACCAATGCCAAGGGCTGCAACGTCACGGCCAGCTGGCGCGCCTATAAGCGTGGCGCTCTTTTCGCCAATCCCTGCTTCACGCAGATTCACCCGACCTGCATCCCCGTCTCCGGCGACCATCAGTCCAAGCTCACCCTGATGTCCGAATCGCTTCGCAACGACGGCCGCATCTGGGTCCCCAAGACCCCCGGCGACAAACGCCCGGCCAGTCAGATTCCCGAATCCGAACGCGACTACTACCTCGAGCGCCGCTATCCCAGCTTCGGCAACCTTGTTCCGCGCGACATCGCTTCCCGTGCCGCGAAGGCCGAGTGCGATTCCGGCCACGGCGTTGGCGAAACCGGACTCGGCGTCTACCTCGATTTCACCGACTGCATCAAGCGCCTCGGCAAGCACAAGATTGCCGAGCGCTACGGCAACCTTTTTGAGATGTACGAGCGCATCACGGGTGAAAATCCCTACGAAGTCCCCATGCGCATTTACCCGGCAACCCACTACACCATGGGCGGCCTCTGGGTGGACTACAACCTCATGTCCACCATCCCCGGCCTCTTCGTTCTCGGCGAAGCCAACTTCTCCGATCACGGCGCCAATCGCCTCGGTGCCAGCGCCCTGATGCAGGGACTCGCCGATGGCTACTTCATCATTCCGTACACGATCGGCAACTATCTCGCCAGCACCAGGCTTGGCAAGGTCTCCCCGGATCACGCGGCGGCGAAACAAGCCGTGGAAAACGTCACCAACATCACGAAGAAGCTCCTCAACGCCAATGGCAGCCGCACCGTGGATTCCTTTCACCGCGAACTCGGCAAAATTATCTGGGACTACTGCGGGATGGCGCGCAACGAAGCCGGGCTTAAGAAAGCACTAGGCCTGATTCCCGAGCTCCGCGAACGCTTCTGGAAGGAAGTCCGCGTCCTCGGCACTAACGAAGAATTCAATCAGTCTCTCGAAAAAGCCGGCCGCGTCGCCGACTTCCTCGAACTCGGCGAAGTCATGTGCCTGGATGCGCTCGATCGCCGCGAATCCTGCGGCGGCCATTTCCGCGAGGAATACCAGACTCCCGAAGGCGAAGCCCTTCGCGACGACGCGAACTTCTCCTACGTCGCCGCCTGGGAATACACGGGCGCGAATTCCGCTCCCGCTCTCTCCAAAGAGCCTCTCGCCTTCGACTACGTCCACCCCTCCCAACGGAGCTACAAGTAGCCATGAAACTCATTCTCCACATCTGGCGCCAGAAGAATTCGCAGGACAAAGGCCGCCTCGTCCGCTACGAGCACAATCAGGTCAACGAGCACATGTCTTTTCTCGAAATGCTCGATGTTCTCAACGAACAGCTCATCGCCAAAGGGGAAGATCCCGTCGCTTTCGACCACGACTGCCGGGAAGGCATTTGCGGGATGTGCGGTTTCATGATCAACGGCAAAGCGCACGGGGGCTTCAAGCGCACCACCGTCTGCCAACTCCACATGCGCAATTTCAAGGACGGCGAGGAACTCTACCTCGAACCCTGGCGCGCCGCGGCGTTCCCCGTGGTCAAGGATCTCGCTGTCAATCGTTTCGCCTTCGATCGCATCATCGCCTCGGGCGGCTTTGTCTCCGTTCCCACCGGCTCTGCTCCCGATGGCAATGCTATTCCTATCCCCAAGGAAAACGCCGACCTCGCCATGGATGCCGCCGCCTGCATCGGCTGCGGAGCCTGCGTCGCCGCTTGTCCCAATGCTGCCGCCGCGCTCTTCGTCGGTGCAAAAATCTCCCATCTGGCCCGTCTCCCGCAGGGCCAGGTCGAACGCGACCGTCGCGCGCTCTCCATGATTCGCCAGATGAACGTCGAAGGTTTTGCCAACTGCACCAACATCGGCGAATGCGAAGCCGCCTGCCCCAAGGATATCCAACTCGAAGTCATCGCCCTCTCCAACCGCGACTACATCAAAGCCTCTTTCACCGAGCGCCCCGAATCCGAAATCGCCAGCTAACCAGTAGCACAGGATTCAGCCTGCGTTCTTCGATTGTTGCTAAGCCGCTACCTAATGGGCCTCAGGAATCTCCGTTTCCTCTGTTCGCCCCGATAACTCTGTGGTGCGCCCGTTCTTTTTCTATTTTCCGAAAACTTAAAACTTAAAACTCCTTTCGCTTCTGCTACTCTAATTCCCGTTCGCCACCTGGAGAAAAAATGATCCGCCTCACTGCCATCCTTATCCTTGGAGCACTAATGTCCGTTTCCATCTCTGCCCAATCCGTCTCCGAGCAAGCCAAGAAACTCCAATCCTCCTCCATCGTCATTGACACTCACGACGACACGACGCAGCGCTTGCTCGATCCCAATTTCGATATCGCCGCCCGCCATACCGACGGCAACATCGACATCCCGCGTATGCGCGAGGGCGGGCTCTCCGCCATCTTTTTCTCCGTCTGGATCTCTTCGAAAATCATGGGGCCCGACGCCGTCAAGCAGGCCTTGGATCAAATTGACGCCATCCGCGAAATGGTTCGCAAGCATCCGAGCGATCTCCTCCTCGCCACCACCGCCGACGACATCCGCAAAGCCAAAAGAGAACACAAGATCGCCGTCCTCATGGGGGTTGAAGGCGGCCACATGATGGGCAACGACCTCTCGATCCTCCGCACCTTTGCCGCGCTCGGCGTCCGCTACATGACCCTCACACACATGGACAACAACGAATGGGCCGACTCTTCCACCGACAAGCCCGCCCACAACGGTCTCACCGACTTCGGCAAGCAGGTGGTCCTCGAAATGAATCGCCTCGGCATACTGGTGGACATTTCTCACGTCTCCGACAAAACCTTTGAAGACGCCGTCGCCGTCGCCGTCAGCAAGAGTCCGGTCATCGCTTCGCACTCTTCCTGCCGTGCCATCTGCAACGCTCCCCGAAACATGACCGACGACATGATTCGCACTCTCGCCAGCCACGGAGGCGTCATTCAAATCAACTACCACGTCGGGTTCCTTTCGCAGGAATTCCGCGACTACGAAAAGGCTCACCCGGAGGCCGAAAAGGCCATCAACGACGAAATCAAGAAGCGCTGCGGCGACAACGAAGCATGCAAGCTCACCACCGGCGATCAAGTCGTCCGCGATTTCATGGAACAGGGCAAGCTTCCCAAAGTGGACTGGACCAAAATCGTCGAGCACATTGATCATGCCGTGAAAGTTGCCGGCATCGATCACGTCGGTCTTGGCTCCGATTTCGACGGCGCCGTCATGCCCCTGGGCATGCAGGACGTCTCCCACTTGCCGCAAATCACCGACGCGCTCCTCAAAAAAGGCTACTCTGAATCCGACGTGCGTAAAATCCTCGGCGAAAACACCCTCCGCGTCCTCGCCGACGCCGAGCGCATCTCCCGTCAGCTCAACTCGAAATAATTCCGTGCAGGGCGAGGCGGCTCCTCTTGTGGCGAAGGGATTCTTGGCTGCGTTCTCCGTACCTTTCCTTCGTTCCCTCTACGTTCGAGCTTTCTTCTTTGGCCACGTTCACTCGCCACTTTCTCCAAAATATGCAAAACTACTCTCGTAGCACAAGCTCCCTTAAAACCCCGGAGGTTTCCTCGTATGTCCCTGAAATCCTGTGCGCTTGCCCTGGCCGCTCTATCGCTTGCTATCCCCGCCTCCGCGCAAACGCCCGCGGCCAAACCGAAATCCTCCTCCTCTCACACCACCCATTCCGCCTCCACCTACGATCGGGCCCTCCTGCACCCGGGCGAGCTCCGCGCTAAGGCTCCGGACACCTACCAGGTCAAATTTGTCACCGAAAATCGCAACAACGTAAAAGCCGAATTCACCGTCACCGTCACGCGCGCCTGGTCCCCTCTCGGCGCCGACCGCTTCTACAATCTCGTTCGCCACCACTATTTCGACAATGCCCGTTTCTTTCGCGTCCTTCCTGGTTTTGTCGCCCAATTCGGACTTAGCGCCTACCCGCAGGTCAACGCCGCCTGGGAAAAGGCAACCATTAAGGATGACCCCCGCAATCAATCCAATAGGCGCGGCACCCTCGTCTTCGCCACCGCTGGGCCCAACACCCGCACCACACAGCTCTTTATCAATTTCAAGGACAACACCTCCCTCGACGCCCAGGGCTTCACTCCCTTCGGCGTAGTGGATGGCGACGGCATGAACACCGTCGAGATGCTTTACGACCAGTACGGTGAAACCGCCGGCATGGACCAGGAAAACATCACCAAGGGCGGCGAAAAATATATCGCCGCGCACTGGCCGAAGCTCGACAAAATCGTGTCCGCGACCCTCGTAGGAGCAGCCGCGACGGCTCCCGCGCACCACGCCACCTCCTCGACCCACCACACCACCGCCAAACCCGCCACTGCGTCGCCCATACCCAACCAGTAGCAACGTTTGTAGCTTCTCTCTTCGGTTTCAAGAGGTTTTTTCTGTGGAGAGAGCGAAGCCGCGGCAGCCGTCGTAAGGCATGCTGCTGCGGAACATGCCGTAGTTGGCGTGCAACAATTTACGAGCCACGGCGACCAGTGCTGGCGATTCTTTTTCGCAGTGCGCTGTTTTGTCAGCGCCTCCAATCGTCGCGCGATGGCCCACAAGCCAGCATATTCGCCGTCGCCCGCGCCCAAGGCTGAAACGGCATTCGCGCCGGGAATTCCCGCAGCACCACGGCATCCAACTGATCGTTCTTGCTGCGCTTCATCAACGCCTTCGCAAAATTCCTCGCCGCTCGCGGATTCGCTGCCAGCAACTCGATTCCCGCTTTTCCCTCCAGCGCCAAGGCCACATCCAGTCCGTACAACCCCGTCGCTTCCATCACCACTCTCACGCGCTTCCCCTGCGCGTGAGAGTGCGTAGCAACGCCCGATGTCCCACAGCGCTGTTCGCAAAACCCAGCAGCCGTGCTCCTCCCGCTTCTCCTTCCATCGCTACCACCAACCCCCGTGCACCCACGTCGATCCCACATGCTTCCATCTTGTCCATCAACCCCTCCTCGGAGTAGGCGGAAACTTCGCCTGTACGACCCTGCGCTATTTCCAACTGAGCTTATTCAATGCAGGCTCTTATGGCCTGTGATTCTCTTCAGTTTTAGGAAATTAGGGCGGGGGGGCCGATCTACAAACCAGGCTCTCGGAGCATTTCTCTCCCAGCCTCAGGGCCGTTCGGCCTCTCCGCCAGAGCTACTCGCCAAAACTCCTCAACGAGATTCACTCATCTGCCAAGATACAAGCGGCCGCCTTCCGAGGCGGGCGCGTTTTCCCCGCCTTCTGTCCTGCCCGACTCGCGCATCCCTCACTCCCCCACATCCCGCTCGCCTTCTCCGACCCTCCGGTGCATCTACTGTTACAATGCCGCTGGAGGCTCCTTCCCGCGCATGCTCCTGATCCGCATCCTTGGCGTGATCGTCCTGGTCGCCCTCAACGGTTTCTTCGCCGCCGCGGAATTTTCTCTCGTCACCGTGCGCATGTCGCGCG
>DATIXE010000055.1:0-3688 GCA_035518915.1 Candidatus Eiseniibacteriota bacterium | reverse complement strand
CGAAGTTTTCCTCACCCTATTGCATCGCGGCGGGTTTCATCGACGGCAGATGCGGCTTCCAGCAATTCACCGATGAACGCGTCAAGGACGAGGCGTTGCTCAAGCTTGCCGCCAAGGTCTCGTACGTCATCAATCCCAATGATCCGTACCCGAAGAATTTCACCGGCCACATTCGCGCGAGCTTGAAAGACGGCAGCGTTCGCGAGGTGCGCAAACCCCATATGCGGGGCGGGGCGCATGAGCCGTTGACCGCCGCCGACGTGCTCGCGAAGTTTCACGACAATGCGCGCTTCGGCGGTTTTTCGCGCGGCCAAGCCGACGCGCTTGCGGGCGCGCTCGATGCCATCGCCAAAGGCCGCCCGGTCGATCTGACCTCGGCGCGGGACTGAGAGATCAATCATCGGCTATCCACCGCGTTCTTGCGTTCGCGAAGTGATTTCTCGCACTACCCCCTCCCCTCTGTCGCCTGCGAGGACGAGGCATTCGTGCCTGATTTCATTGGCGAAACCGTGAGCCTGCAAGAAAAGCCCCGGTGCAATTATATGTCCATGAGCGCAACGCTGCTGTCGAAAATAATTCTCTCATCGACCGCATCGTAACAGTCCAGGCGCAGCCGTGGATAATTGTCGATCGAATCCAGAGCATTTCGAACGTGCTCTGGCCTTAACTTTTTTTTCTGCTGCCTAAGTTCGATTCAGAGCAATCCACAAACCTGATATGGCTACTGCAGTGCCAATCGTCCATTGCCAGTGTGCCAACCAAAAGCTCACGAGTGCCTGAGCTATTCGTGCCGTCCAATGAGGATTGTGGTGATTGATGAATACTAAGGCCGAAGACGGATCGTTAGGCAACAAAGGTCCATAATACCAATCTTCGATTCTGTGCTTGACGGGCTTACTCATGCGCGATTCTCCTGAGTCAAATTTATCACGCGAATCAACGTAGTTCAGGTAACCAGATTGCATTGTCTTGTACTACCGCTCGGGTTGAGAGCTTGATGAGCTCGCGGAAGTCGGTCTCGCGCAGAATGCGGATGGATTGTCCTTTTCTTATTAGCTCTTCTGCCTTTCTATGTTTGCTACTCTTTTGATGACCTGCGAGCCGCTGAATGTCTTGGTCCCCAACAACCAAAATTCAGATTTCCTGATCCAGAAGCGGTTTTAGCGGCATCGTTTTGGAAGTTGTTTGGCACTTATTTTTCTGGAAATCTGGTGTTCAGCGCAACCGGCGATCGATTGCCGTTCCACACCAGAGGCGATGATGCTCAGACAGTCGTTTCTTCCGGGTTTTCCGGACGGCACCGTTAAAATCAGCAATTTGGTCAGTATACTGAAGAAAGAAGGCAGGGTCACATACTTTGTCGGCAGCGACAATTATTTTTCGCATGGTGAGGATGATGAACAAAGCCGGAGGTTCGTCCTCACGAGCCTGGTGGAAAATGGCCATGCAAGGGCGTGCGATTTAGAGGACAGTTTGCATATTCCCCATCGGACCGTGATGAACTGGATGAAGCAATACAGGGACGAAGGGCCGGCATCGTTTTACCACTCAGCTCCGACGTCCAGGGCCAGGATCATGACGGAGGAGAAAAGCCTGGAATGCGCACGGCTGATGGCCGAGGGTTATTCGATGGCGGAGGTGGCGCGACGCGCTAAGGTTCAAGAATCGACGTTGCGCAAGGCGCAGAAGCGCAAGGCTATTCCGCAACTTCCCGGCATCCTGGTCGGGGAGAGCGGGAAAAAAAGACGGCGGTAGCAGCAAGAGCGACCGTAGCCGGGAAGATGCTGAGGCGGCGAACGCGATCGGCACGGCTTGTACTCGTGCGAACGAACGGGTCGCGGCCGCCATGGGACTGGCGGAATGTGCGACGACGCGTTTTGAGGCGGGACGCGACGTGCAGATGGCCGGATTGCTGGTCGGATTGCCCGCGCTGTGTGCGAACGGGCTGCTGCGTGGGATCGGTCGTTTTTTTAAGCTTCCGAAGGGATTTTACAGCGTTTTGCATATCCTGATGGTCCTGGGCTTTATGGCCCTTGCCCGCATTCGCAGGCCCGAAGGATTGCGCCATGTTCCTCCGGGAGAGTTGGGCAAAATTGTTGGCCTCGACCGGGTGCCCGAGGTGCGAACCCTACGTAAAAAGATTGCCCTCATGGCGCGCACCGGGACGCCGGATGCATGGATGAAGGAACTTAGCCGGAGCTGGATGGAGGACGATCCGGACGCGGCGGGGTATGTGTATGTCGATGGCCATGTCCGGGTTTATAGCGGCGACAAGGCCAACCTGCCGCGCCGCTATGTCTCGCGTGAGAAACTCTGTCTGCGCGGTACGACGGATTATTGGGTAAACGACGTTCTTGGCCGCCCCTTCTTCGTGGTTTCGAAGGCGGTGACCGATGGGCTGGCCGATAGTCTCATCAAGGACATCGTACCGGAACTTTTGGCAAGCATCCCCTCACAAGCTTCAGCGGAGGAATTGGACCAGGATCCGCTGCTGCACAGGTTTGTGATCGTTTTTGATCGCGAAGGCGCAACCTACAGTCTGCTGCATCAGCTGTGGGAAAAGCGCATCGGCGCCCTGACCTACCGCAAGAACGTCAAGGACGTCTGGCCGCAAGACGCGTTCGTCGAACACGAGGTTCCCACCCCCGGGGGCGGCGCCACGCGCATGAAGCTGGCGATGCGAGAAACCAAACTCAGCGCCGGCAAGAAGTCCATGCCGGTCATCGAGGTCCGCCGCCTGACCCAAACAGGTCATCAGACAGCCATCGTCACGAGTGCGCGGCGTTTGGGAACGGTCACGGTCGCCGGCCGGATGTTCGCCAGATGGTGCCAGGAGAACTTCTTCGCCTATATGATGGAACACTTTGATCTCGATGGACTTGTTGAGTATGGAGCGGAGGCCATTCCCGGCACGATCCAGGCGGTAAATCCCCAGTGGCGCGCGTCGGACAAGGCGGTCAAAACCGCTCGTCTAACCGAGAGGAAACTCCTGGCGCAGCTGGGCAGACAACCCCAAGACGCGGAGGACGGCGCCGGGGTTCAGAGAAAGGCCGAATGCCTCGAGGCCGTGCAGACTGTACAGGCCGAGCTTGTAAAGCTACGAGCCGAACGCAAAGCTTTGCCGCGGAAAGTAACCATCGACAGCTTGCCCGAAGATCAACGGCCAACCCAATTGGCGCCGCTGAACAAGATCCTGACCGACGCCGTGAAGATGATTGCCTATCGAGCCGAAACGGCTCTGGTTACGATCTTGCGTCGACATCTGCGTAAGGAAGACGATGCGCGAGCACTGGCGCGCGAGGTGCTTGTTTCATCCGGCGACATCGAGCCGGACAGCGTCGCCGGGACCTTGACGGTTCGCATCCACAGAATGGCCAATCCCGTCCACGACAAAGCCGTCGCTGCTCTTCTGCAGGAGCTGACAGAACAGGAGTTCCGCCACCCGGAAACCGGTGCAAAAATGGTCTACACGCTGGTATGAAGCGCACGCCCGATTCCGTCGGGATCAGGAAATCTGAAATTGGACGGCCGTCTCGGCGCCGAACCCGCCGTTGCGTCTTGCGAGGCGAGAAAATGCGGTTCAGTCTGGGCAAAATAGGGTCGTCATCCGTTGGTCGCGGATTTTCGATTGGGGGGAAGGTGATGCGCGTGATCTCGACGTCGGCGGCATTGAGCCTTGCGGTTGCGG
>DATIXE010000054.1:0-37286 GCA_035518915.1 Candidatus Eiseniibacteriota bacterium | reverse complement strand
CCTTCCACGTCTTCGGCAACACGGATTGCCGCTGCTGCGCTTGCTTTTTCCCCGCGTCCTTGAAGCCCGCGGCGATCACGGTAATCTTCACCGAATCCTTCATGTTGTCGTCCATCACCGCGCCGAAAATGATGTTCGCATTTTCGTGCGCCGCCTTCTGAATCACCGTCGAAGCCTCGTGCACTTCGTGCAACGAAAGCGAAGAGCTCCCGCAAATGTTGATCAAAATCCCTTGCGCGCCCTGAATCGAATTGTCTTCCAGCAACGGACTCGAAATCGCCCGGTTCGCCGCATCCACCGCGCGGCTCGCGCCCGTCGCCACCGCCGTGCCCATCACCGCGTAGCCCTGCCCGTGCATGATGGCCTTCACGTCCGCGAAGTCGCGGTTGATGATGCCCGGCACCGTGATGATGTCCGAAATGCCCTGCACCGCCTGGCGCAGAATGTCGTCCGCAATGCGGAACGCGTCAAAAAAGCTCGTCCCGCGCTCCACGGTCTCCATCAGGCGCTCATTCGGGATCACGATCACCGTGTCCACCGCGCCCACCAAATCCTGCAGCGCTTGCTCCGCCTGCAGCATCCGGCGCTTGCCCTCAAACGCGAACGGCTTCGTCACCACCGCCACGCTCAACGCGCCCAGTTCGCTGGCCAGCGACGCCACCACCGGCGCCGCCCCGCTCCCGGTCCCTCCGCCGAGGCCGGACGTGATGAAAATCATGTCCGCGCCTTCCAGCGCTTCAATAATCTTGTCCGTATCTTCCAGGGCCGCCTTGCGTCCGATCTCCGGATTCGCGCCCGCGCCCAATCCCTTCGTGAGTTTCGCGCCCAATTGCAGCTTCACCGGCGCTTGCGACATCTTCAGCGCCTGCAGGTCCGTGTTCGCGGTGATGAACTCCACGCCCTCTACCTTCGCCCGAATCATGCGATTCACCGCGTTGCACCCGCCTCCGCCGACACCAATCACTTTGATCTTCGCGGGCTGCAACTCCTCGCTGAAGCTCATCCGGATTCCTGCGTCTTTCGCTGTCATGCCTATCTCCTGTCCGGCTGGTCCAAATCCTTTATAGAACTCGCAATCCCCTGATTCCACACTCACTTTTCCAAGCCTGTGGAAAACCCGGCTTCCGCTGCCTGCTTCGGCCGCAAACCGAAAACAGGATGTCGGAGCTTCAGCTCCGACATCACTAAGCCCAACCTTCGGTGCTCTAGCACCTGAGGAATTGATTTCTCCCTACGTTCACCCGAAAGCGTCGAGGAGCGCGCCTTCTCACAATTCTGCTCGTCTTACGCTCCTGCGATCATCGCTTTCAATCTCGAAACGAAACCATTCCCCCTTTGCGCCGCGGTCCTGCGCGTCTTCGCCGCATGCAGCACCAACCCCACCACCGTCGCGTACTCCGGTATCGCCACCGTGTCCGGCAAATCCAGAATCCCTCTCGGCTGCGCCAGCCGCACCGGCAACTGAAACGCCTGCTCCGCCAAATCCGCGAACCCGTTCAATTGCGACCCGCCCCCCGCCAGAACAAATCCTGCGGGAATCTGCCGCTCCAGCCCGGCGCGCCGCAATTCCTCGCCCACCAGCACAAGCAATTCCTGGGCCCTTGGCTCGATAATCTCCGTTAGATTTCTCGCAAAAATCGTCCGCGGTGGCCGGTCGCCCACGCTCGCGATTTCAATCGCGCCATCGTCGTGCAGGAATTCGCTCGCCGCGCACCCATGGCGATGTTTGATCCTCTCCGCCTCCGGAATCGGCGTCCGTAGCCCAACGGCCAGATCGTTCGTAAAATGGTCGCCGCCGATGGCCACCGTTCCAGAGTGGCGCACCGCTCCACCGCCCAGCACCACCAAATCCGTTGACCCGCCGCCGATATCCAGCAGGCAGCAGCCCAGATCCTTCTCGTCCTGCGTCAGGCACGCTTCGGCCGAAGCCAACGGCTCCAGCACCGTGTCGTTGATCAGAATCCCCGCCTTGTTCGCCGCCGTCACCAGGTTTTGCGTCGCTGCCATGGACGCGGTCACCAGATGGATGTTGGCTTCCAACCTTTGCCCGATCATCCCGATGGGATCCCGAATGCCGTCCTGCGCGTCCACCAGAAACTCGTACGGCAGCACGTGCACCACCTCGCGGTCGTCCGGCATGGCGATGTTTCGCGCCGTATCAACCGCCCTGCGCATGTCTTCCCGCTCCACGTCGCGCGCGCGGTTCCCCAGCGCAATCCCGCCGCGGCTGTTCACTCCACGCACATGACTCCCCGCCACCCCGATCACTGCCGATTCCACGGGCACGTTCGCCACGCTCTCGGCTTCTTCCGCCGCGCGCCGGATCGAACTCACCGTTGAATCCAGGTTGACGATCAGCCCCTTGCGCAGCCCCTTCGACTCGGCCGCCCCCAGCGCCAGGAAGCGGACCCGTTCGTTCTCATATTCCGTCAGCAGCACGCACGTTTTCGTGCTCCCGATATCCAGTCCCACCAAATACTTGTCTTTCTTTGCCAAGACCTTCTCCTCTAACGGTCTTTGTAGCGGCCGCTCTCTCAAGCGGACGCCGCCCGGTAGCACAGCCAACTCATTCCCTAATTCGTCCTCGCCGCCGGCGTGGTGTCGGGGTTCACCACCACCTGCCGCGAGTACCGAAGATCGATCGCATGCACCGGCCCCGCGCTTGCCTGCCACTGCGGGAAATTCTCCACCAGCGTCCGGTACTTGCCCGTGAAATCGCTTTGCCCGAAATGCACCGTCACCGCGGGTATCCCCGCGTCGCTCCCAAGCCCTGTCAGCACCGCGTTTAAATCCCGTGGATTGCCCAGGTTGACCTCGCTCACCTGATCCGTAGCACCCGGTTTCACCAGCTCCACGGCCTTCATAAACTCTTCGTACGCTTGCATCCTCTTTTCGCGATCCTCACGCGGCAATGCCTCGGGCATCCCCGTCACGATCGGAAAATGAAAATCCTCGCCCTCGGGACGGTCCAGCAGCACGCCATGCGCATCAATTAATGTCAACTCGCTGCCGTTCCGGAAAAAGGCCACCGGCGTGCGCTCGGTAATCTCCACTCGTACGTGATTCGGCAGAATCCGTTGTACGCTCGCGCTTTCCACCCACGGAACCTCTTCGATCATGCCGCGCCGCGTGTCCAGGGGAATCTGCAGCACGCTCCGGTTCCGGTCCTTGACGAACAGCTTCTGAATCTCTTCCGTCGCCACGACGTGATTGCCGTTTACCGCGATCTGGTCCGGCTTCACCAGCAGCATCTGCGGCGAATACAGCGCGTAGCGCACCGCGTACACTCCCGCGGTTATCGCCGCCGCGCCCGCCAGCGTCCACACCAGCGCCTGCCGGTAAAACGGCCAACTCCGCCCGCCCAGCTTTTTCCGGCGAATCTCCACCGGCTTCTGCCGCCGCAGGTACTTCGGCTCGTCGTCCGTCACCAACTCCGGCCGGTATGCGTCGCGTTCCGCAGCCGCGGCTGAAGCGTTGCGTTGTATCGGTTTCACGCGTTCCAAACCACCACCTCGTTCTCCAGGGTGACCCCGTAGGCTTTCTCCACGCGCTCGCGCACCTCCGCGATCAGCCCCAGCATGTCTGCCGCCGTGGCCTTCCCCGCATTAACGAAGAAATTCGCGTGCCGCTCGCTCACTTGTGCGTCGCCGCGCGCAAATCCTTTCAGCCCCAATTCGTCAATCATCCGTCCGGTCGACCCGCCCGGCGGGTTCTTGAAAATACACCCCGCGCTCTTTTGCCCGAGCGGCTGGCTCGAACGCCGCTTTTCGTTGCAGATACGAATGCCTTGGAGAATTTCGCCGTACGGCTTGGTGGGAAGTTCCAGCTTCACTGCCAGCATCATATCATCCGGCGCAAATGAAGTGTGCCGGTATTCGAAGGAAATACGCTCGCCGCACAGCGTTTCAATTCTCCGTTCCGCCGCGCGGTAGACCTTCACTTCCCGCACGTATGTTCCGATTTGCGTCCCGTACGCGCCCGCGTTCATTCGTAGCGCTCCACCCACCGTCCCCGGCACGCCGATTAAGCCTTCCATCCCGCCCAGGTTGTGCTTCGCGCAGTACGTCACCGTCCGCCCCAGGTCCGCCGCCGCGTCCACCGTCGCCATGTTCCCTTCCAGCAAGGTCTCCGGATCGCCCTTCACCAGTTGCAACACCACGAACGGCAGTTCGCCATCCACCACCAGCACGTTCGACCCGCCGCCCAAAAACTTGTGCGCCACACCGTTCGTATCGAGCAGTTTCAGCAGTTCCGGAATCGCTTCGTGCTTCCGCACGCGCAGCAAGTCCGTCGTTCCGCCGATCCCCAGCGACGTCAACTCCGCCAGCGACACCTCTCGCCGCAGCTCGACGTCCATCGCCGCCAGCGCCGCAACTATCTTGTCGGCCTCAATGCGCATTTCGCGGCTTGTCCTCCACCCGCAGTTCCGAGCCCAGCAGCACCATCAATTCGTTGCTCGCGCGGCTCACGTTGCCCGCGCCTATCGTCAGGATCGCGTCGCCCTCCCGCGCTTCGCCCAGCAGAAATTCGATCGCGTCCTGCATCGACCGGAAGTAGTGCACGTTTTTGTGCCCCGCCTCGCGAATGCTCTTCGCCAGCGCCTCGCTCGTGATCCCCGGAATCGGCGCTTCGCCCGCCGCGTAGATGTCCACCAGCGCCAGAATATCCGCGTCGTTAAACGCCCGCTCGAACTCCTCCCACAAATGCTGCGTCCGCGTGTACCGGTGCGGCTGGAACAGCGCCAGCACGCGGTTGAACTTGCACCCGCGCGCGGCCTTCAGCGTCGCGCGAATCTCCGCCGGATGGTGGCCGTAATCGTCCACCACCGTGATTCCGGTCACCTCGCCCTTGACGTCGAACCGCCGCCCCACGCCCGCGAACTTGGCCAGCCCTTCGCGAATCAAGTCGCTCGCCACATTCAGGTACAGCGCCACCGCCGCGGCCGCCGCCGCATTGCGCACGTTGTGAATTCCTGGCGGGTGCGGCAGCGAAAACACGCCCAAATCCTCGCCCTTGTACGTCAACCGGAACTCCGACCCCAGCCCGCGCATCTCCACGTCGCTGATCACCAGGTCCGCCTGTGGCGAGGTTCCATACGTAATGATCGGCCGCTTCACGTCCGGAAGAATCGCCTGCACGTTCGGCTCGTCCAGGCACAGCACCGCCGCGCCATAAAATGGCACGCGATTCACGAACTGCAGGAACGCGCCTTGAATATCTTCCAGCGACGAATATTGATCCAGGTGCTCCCGGTCGATCGTCGTCACCACCGCCACCACCGGTGCGAACATCAGAAAGCTACGATCGCTCTCGTCCGCCTCCGCCACGAAATATTCTCCGCGCCCCACGCGCGCCGTCGTCCCCGCCTGATTCACCTTCCCGCCCACCACGAATGTCGGATCCAGGTGCGCCGCCGCCAGGATCGAAGCCACCATCGAAGTCGTTGTGGTCTTCCCGTGCGCGCCCGCCACCGCAATTCCGTACTTCAGCCGCATCAGTTCCGCCAACATCTCCGCCCGCGGAATCACCGGAATCTTCCGTTTGTGCGCCTCCACCACTTCCGGGTTGTCCAGCTTCACGGCCGAGGAGATCACCACCACGTGTGCGTTCTCGACGTTCGCCGCCTGGTGCCCCTCGAAAATGGAGGCTCCCAGGTCCTGCAGCCGCTCCGTAATCGTCGAAGGCTTCACGTCCGACCCGGAAACCGAATAGCCCAGTGTCAGCAGCACTTCGGCAATCCCGCTCATGCCGATGCCGCCAATCCCCACCAGGTGAATCCTCTGAAAATTCCGAAACGACACCATCATCGGTTCCTCATTCCTCCGCCGCTCGCCACTGCCTCAATCAAATCCACAATCTCCGCCGCGGCCTTCGGATAGGCAAGCCTCCGCGCCTTGGTGGAAAGAGTTTCGATCTCCTGGGGCTGGTCAAGGAGGGAGAAGATCTCGCGCGCCAATCGTTCGCCGGTCAGTTCCGTTTCCGTAATCAGCCGGCCCGCGCCCGCGTTCGACATCGCCTGCGCGTTCCGCAACTGGTGGCTGTCGGTGGCCTTTCCGAACGGAATGAAAATCGCCGCTCGGCCCGCCGCCGCCACTTCCGCGGCCGTGATCGCTCCCGCCCGGCAAACCAGCAGGTCAGCCCAGGCAAAGCGTTCCGCCATATTCGTCAGAAAGGGAACCACCTCCGCCAGAATCTCGCGGCGCGCATACGCGGTCCTTACCGCATTATAGTCGCGTTCCCCGGTCTGATGCACAATCTGCAATTCGCCCTTCCGCCGCGCCAGAAGGTCCATCGCGTCCACAAATGCGCGATTGATCGGCAAAGCTCCCTGGCTTCCACCCGTAATCAGCAGTCGCAGCGGCTGGCCCACTGGATGCGGTTCAATTGCAAAAAACTCCGGCCGCACCGGGCAGCCCGTCAGCTTCGCTTTCGCGCCCCACCGTTTCGCCGTCACTTCGTATCCCGTGGCGATCCGCTTCGCAAACCGCGCCACCACCTTGTTCGTGAACCCCGGCTCCGCATTCGGCTCGAAAATCACGCTCGGGATCCCCTTCAACCAGCTCGCCAGCAACATCGGCCCGGCCGCATAGCCTCCGACGCCGAACGCCACATCCGGCCGGTGCTTCTTCAAAACCCCAAACGCATCCATGATTCCCGATCCCAGCATCCCCAGATTCTTCAGCAGCGTCGTGCCGCCCTTCCCTTTCAGTCCCGCCACGCGGATCGTCTCCAGCGGCAGCCCCGCCTGTGGCACCAGTTTCATCTCAATCCCGCGCTGTGTTCCCACCAGCACCACTTCTCGATCCGCTCCTCGCGACATCCATTCCCGCGCAATCGCCATCGCCGGAAATACGTGTCCTCCCGTTCCTCCGCCCGCAATCAGCAGCCTCACGCCCCCGTCCTCAATCTTCGCTGCGCCACACTCCACTCTTTGTGTGGCACAGGCACCCTTGGCCGTGCCCTCGAGCCAACATCACGCATTTTCAGATTGTCCTCGGAACAAATCCACCGTCTCCTCTTTCCTATTTTCATTCATGGAACGCCGGCCTCCCCGCTTGCTGCGACACATTCAACAGCACGCCCGTTGCCAGCAGCATCACCAGCAGGCTCGACCCTCCATAACTCACAAACGGCAGCGGAATCCCCTTCGTCGGCATCATCCCCAGCACCACCGCGAAATTAATCAGGCACTGGAAAATCACCATGGACGTCACTCCCAGCGCCAGCATGCTGCCAAACCGGTCCGGCGCATTGAACGCCGCCCGCAACCCGCGCCACCCGTAGGTCGCGAACAGGCCAATCACGAACACCGCGCCCAGAAATCCCAGCTCTTCGCAAATCACCGCATAGATAAAGTCCGTGTGCGCCTCCGGCAGGAAAAACAGCTTTTGCTTCCCTTCCATCAGCCCCACGCCGCTGAACCCGCCCGACCCCACCGCGATCAAAGACTGCATCAACTGAAATCCCGCCCCCTGTGGATCGGCGTCCGGATGCAAAAACGAAATGATTCGCGCGTGTCGGTAGGACACGAACATGACCAGTGCCACCAGCGCCGGCATCGCCGTTCCCAATCCCACCGCGAGCCACTTCCACGACAATCCGGCCACGAACAAAATCGCCACCATGATCAGTACGATGTCCACCGACGTGCCCAGGTCCGGCTGCAGCACAATCAGCCCCACGCAGACCAGCACCGGCGCCACCGCCGGCAGAATCGTCCGCAGAAAATCCTGTTTATTGAACCCGAGGCTCGTCGCCGTCCGCCGTTTCAGGTCCAGAAACCACGCCAAATACAAAATCACCACCAGCTTGGTCATCTCCGAAGGCTGCAAATTAATCGGCCCTGCCTTGATCCACCGGTGCGTCGCGTGCGACTTGTCCAGGAAAAACGTGCACATCAGCAACACCGCCACCACGCACAGCGCCGTGTACACCACCGCCGGCTCGCGCAACCGGTGATAGTCCATCTTCATCAGCGCGAACATCCCCGCCAGCCCCACGCCCAGCGCCAGTACCTGCCGCAGCACAAACACGTACGAGCGCCCGTAAAGTTCCTGCGCGGTCATCGCCGACGCGCTGAAAATCATTACCGTGCCCAGCAAACACAGCGCCAGCGTCACAATAAACAACCATCGGTCCGTTTCCGCTCGCCTCGCCATCGTAACCTCTTCTCGACTCCGTCTTCCGCACTTCTCTGGGCTGTCACTGCGTCCTCTGCGTTATCCGTTCCTTCTCCCCAATCCCCGCACCAGTTCCTTGAACACTCTTCCCCGCTCCTCATAATTCGCAAACTGATCGAAACTCGCGCACGCCGGCGCCAGCAGCACCACGTCTCCCGCGCGCGCCGCCTGCGACGCCGCTTCCACCGCCCGTTCTATGGTTCCTGCGCGTTCGATCGCCACGCTGCCCGCGATCTGTTTCTCAATCTTGTCCGCGGCCGCCCCGATCAGCAGCGCCAGAATCGCCTTCTCCCGCAGCGACTTCTGCATCACGGTGTAGTCGCTGCCCTTGTCCTTCCCGCCCAGCACAATCAAAATCCTTCCCGGAAACGCTTCCAGCGCCTTCAACGTCGCATCCACGTTGGTGGCCTTCGAATCGTTGTAATAGCGCACGCCGGCAATCTCAGCAACGAACTCCAGCCGGTGCTCCACGCCCGCGAAACTCCTAACCGCCTTCGCGATCGTTCCCGAATCCACGCCCGCCAGCCGCGCCATCAGCATCGCCGCCAGCACGTTTTCCAGGTTGTGAGACCCCGGCAGCGGAATTTCCGCCGCCTTCATCACCAGCTCTTCCTTCCCCCCATGCGCGATTACGATCTCCTCGCCGTTCAGGCACGCGCCCTGCGCCACCTTCAGTTTTCGGCTGAACCAGAACACCTGCGGCTTTTTCGGCGCGTATTTTGCCGAAGCCGCGTCATCCGCGTTCAGGATTGCCGCGTCCATCTCTGTCTGGTTCTCGAAAATCCGCGTTTTCGCCGCCGCATACGCCTCCATCGTCTTGTGCCGGTCCAGATGATCCGGAGTCAGATTCAGCAGCGCCCCGATATTCGGCCGGAATTTCTCGATCAGCTCCAGCTGGAAGCTGCTCAATTCCGCCACCGCCACCGAGCCTCCGTTCAACTTCTCCACTTCCCCGATCAACGGCGTCCCCACGTTCCCCGCCAGGTACGCATCCATGGCTCCCGCCTGCAAAATGTGGTGAACGAGCGTCGTCGTCGTCGTTTTCCCGTTCGATCCCGTGATCCCGATCAGCTTCCCCTCCAAAAACCGGTATGCCAGCTCGATCTCGCTCCAGACCGTGATCCGCTTCGACCGCGCCAGTTTCAAAAACGCGTCATCCGCCGGCACGCCCGGACTCGGAATAATCAGGTCCTGCGCCACGAACATCTTTTCCGTGTGCCCGCCAAGCTCCAGCGCCACACCAGCTTCCCGCAACCTGGCCACCGCATCGCCCAGTTCGCTTTCCGGCCGCGTATCCGTCGCCGAAACGCTCGCGTTGTGCCGCGCGCAGAACAACGCCGTCGCCACTCCCGTCCGCGCCAGCCCCACCACCAGCACACGCTTTTTCCGCAACTCCATCGATCCCGGCATGCTGCTTGCTCGTGGCACAAGCATTCTTGCCTGTGCGGTCGATCTGCCTCCACTAACTAATCCCCTTCTCCTCCACACCCGCGCGACGATCCTTCTCCGCTCCAATCTTCACTTTTCCATTTCAGCTCACCGCAGCTTCAGCGTGGTCAGCGCAAACAGCGCGAACACCAGCGCCGCAATCCAGAACCTCACAATCACCTTGCTCTCGCTCCATCCCAGCAGTTCAAAATGGTGGTGGATCGGCGCCATCCGGAATATCCGCTTTCCCCGCAGCTTGAACGACCCTACTTGCAAAATCACCGAAAGCGCCTCCAGCACGAACACGCCGCCCACGAAAATCAACAGCACTTCCTGCTTGACGATCACCGCAATCGTCCCCAACGCCCCGCCCAGCGAAAGCGATCCCACGTCTCCCATGAACACTTCCGCCGGATGCGCGTTGTACCACAGAAATCCCAGCGACGCGCCCACCAGCGCCCCGCAGAACACCGTCAACTCGCCAACGCGCGGGATGTACTGGATCTCCAGATACGTCGCCCAGCGGTAGTTGCTGCTTACGTACGTCACCATCGTCATCGCGCCCGCCGCAATCACCGTGCATCCGATTGCCAGCCCGTCCAGCCCATCCGTCAAATTTACTGCGTTCGAACTCCCCGTAATCACCAGCGCCACAAACGCCAGAAACGGCAAGAACGCCAGCGGCCAAAGGCTGCTCGAATGCAACAGGCCGTGAATCACCAGATCCGGCCGGAAGCGTTTCGCAAACGGCACGATCAATTGCGTCGAGTACGCGCTGTGCGTCGCCAGCGCCAGCAGCGTGATCCCCACCAGCAAACTCAAGCTGAATTGCAGTGTCAGCTTCCGCTTTCCCGTCAGCCCCAGGTTCCGCCGCTTCGCCACCTTCGCGTAATCGTCCACGAATCCGATCGCCGCGAATCCCAGCAGCGAGAACAGTGCCAGCAGCACAAACACGTTCGATAAATCCGCCCACAACAGCACCGGCACCGCCGTTGAAAGCACAATCAGCACGCCACCCATCGTCGGCGTCCCGGCCTTCTTCTTATGCTCCTGCGGCCCTTCCTCCCGGATGTACTGCCCGATCTGCAACTCCCGCAGCTTGCGGATTAGCCATGGCCCGAACACCAGCGCCAGAAACATCGCCGTCAGGCTCGCGTACGCCGTCCGCACGGTGATGTAGCGGAAGACGTTCAGCGGGCTGAAGTACCTCTGCAGCATGTGGTACAGAAGGTAGTAGAGCATCCTAGTGTTCCACCCCAACCCTCCGGCCCGCGTCCTCCGGCGCGAATCGTCCCAGCAGCGCCTCGACGATACGTTCCATCTTCACGCTGCGCGATCCCTTCACCAGCAACAGGTCGCCCGGCTTCACGAACCCCGCCAGGAACTCCGCCGCGTTTTCCGGCGTCCCGAAGAATTTCGTGCGTTCCCGCGGCACTCCCGCTGCGATCGCGCCTTCCACAATCTGCAGCGCGTCACCCTGGACACCGATCACGAAATCAACCTTTTCCGTCTTCGCCGCGAACGTTCCGCCATCCCGGTGTAATTGCGCCGACATCGGTCCCAGTTCCCGCATCTCCCCCGCCGCCAGAACGCGCCGCTGGAATCCGGGCGTCGCCGCCAGAAGACTGGTCATCGCCTGCAGCGCCGCCGGGCTCGAGTTATACGCATCGTTGATCAACGCAAATCCGTTCGTGAACCGGATCAGCTCCCCGCGCATCGCCGGCGTCCGCATCTTCGGCAGCACGCGCTGCGCCTCTTCGATGCCAATGCCCCATTCGCTCGCCGCCGCCATTGCCGCCAGCGCGTTCGCCACCACGTGCCGCCCCGGCAATGACATCTCCAGCCGCGTCCTGCGCCCGCCATGCGTCAGCGTGAACGTCGACCCTAGCGCGCCGCGATCCTCGATCTCTTCCGCGCGATACTCCGCCGGCTTCTCCACTCCGTAAAACACCACGCGTCCCGGCGCCACGCTCGCCATCGCCGCGACGCGCGCGTCGTCCGCGTTCAACACCGCCAGCGAATCCTTTCCGTTCAGTCCTTCCACCAGCTCGCGCTTCGCCAGCGCGATCTCGTCCACGCTCGAAAAATTCATCAGGTGCGCCGGCGCCACGCGCGTTTCAATTGCCACGTCCGGCCGCGCGATGGCCGCCAGCCGCTTCAACTCCCCGGGGAACGACATCCCCATCTCCAGTACCGCCGCATCGTGCGATTCCTCCAACCGGAAAATCGTCAGCGGAAGTCCGTACTCGTTATTGAAATTTCCTTCGGATTTCAGGACCCGCAGCTTCGTGCCCAGCAGTGCCGCCAGGATCTCTTTCGTGGTGGTTTTCCCCACCGATCCGGTGATCCCGCATATTTTTTTGCCCCATTCTTTGCGTACCGCCCGTGCCAGGTCGTGCAGCGCTTCGAGCGTGTCCCCCACGGTGACGCACCGGTCTTGCAGCCATCCCGGATATCGCGAGACCACCGGCTCCGCCACCACTGCCGCCACCGCTCCGCTTTCCACGACGTCGGCCACGTAGTCGTGTCCATCGTGACGCGGACCAGATATGGCGATGAACAGTTCTCCGCGACGTATCGTGCGAGAATCAATCGAGACGCCGGCCACCCCGGCCATGGTGTCCAGTGCTGGCCCCGGCTTGCCTCCCACCGCTTCAACCACTTGTTTAAGCGTCCACCGCATAGTCGCCTCAATAGATTGGTTTTTCCCAGGGTTCGAACGAAGCCTTCACTTCTCCCGTACGGCATTTCTCGGCGCGTTTTCAGAGTGTCCCTCCGTAGGGACCGCCTTCTAAGGCGGCCCGCTAAATCCGCCTCAATCCGTTCTCAGCCAGCCCGCCCTCACCGTCCCTGCCTCACCCCTTCCGGAAAATCAGTCCTCAGTTCTCAGTTCTCCGTTCTCAGTTAATGAACTCTCCGTCTCGGCTCTCCCGCTGTTAGCTGTTAGCTGTTAGCCGCTTTCTGATATCTGATATCTAATGTCTGATCCGCCTTTTCCTATTTTCCATTTTCCAATTTCGTCTCCCCACTATAGCCGCGTTCCTTCAGCGCCTTCTCCGCTTCTTCCCGGTCGTCAAAATGAATCGTCTGGTCCGCGAAAATCTGGTACGTCTCGTGCCCTTTTCCCGCCAGCAGTACGATGTCGCCCGGCCGCGCCTCTTCGATTGCCAGCGAAATCGCCTTCGCGCGGTCCGGCTCAATCAGATACTTCCCTGTGGACTTCTGCATTCCCACCACGATGTCGCTGATGATTTTCAGCGGGTCTTCCTGTCGCGGATTGTCGCTCGTCAGAATTGTCAGATCGCTCAGCCGCCCGGACGTCTCGCCCATGATCGGCCGCTTCGTGCGGTCGCGCGAACCGCCGCAGCCAAAGACCGTGATGATTCTCCCCTTCGTGATCAGCTCACGCGCCGTGCGAATCAGGTTCTGCAGCGCATCGTCCGTATGCGCGTAGTCCACCACCACCAGAAACGGCTGCCCCAGGTCGATGCGCTGAAATCTTCCCGCCACCGCGTGCAAACTGCGGATGCCCTCTTCAATTACCTCGTTCGCAATGCCCAGCCCGATCCCCGTGCCAATCGCCGCCAGGATGTTGTACACGTTGATCCGCCCCACCAGTGCCGATTCCACCTGCACTGGCCCGGCCGGCGTCTGCGCCGTGAAGCTCAATCCACCAAAGCTCAGCGCAAACTTCTTGGCCTTCAAATCCGTTCCGTTCTGCAAGCCGTATGTCAACGTCTGCTTCCCCAGCCCAATCAGCTTCTTGCCCCACTCGTCATCCGTGTTCACCACCGACACGTCGGGAACGCCCGCGCCCGTGCCTTCAAACAGCCGTCGCTTCGCCGCAAAGTAGTTCTCAAAATTCTTGTGAAAATCAATGTGGTCGCGCGTCAAGTTGGTGAACACCGCCGCCGCGAAATGGCAGCCCCACAGGCGGTCCAGCGCCAGCGCGTGCGAGCTCGCCTCCATCGTCGCGTAGGTTCCACCCATTTCGCGAATCTCCGCGAAAAACTTCTGCAGGTCCACCGACTCCGGCGTGGTGTTCGGCGCAGGATATTCGCCCTTCGGGGTGTGATAGCTGATCGTTCCGAATAGTCCCGTCTTCGCCCTGCTGGCTCGCAAAATCGCATCGATCAGGGAAGTGGTCGTCGTCTTCCCGTTTGTTCCTGTCACGCCAACCAACTTCAAAGCGTTCGCCGGTCTTCCCCAAAAGTTCGCTGCCGCGATCGCCAGCGCCTTCCGTGCTTCCGCCACCTGCACCCAAGCCACATCCGCGGGCCAGGCTGCCGGTGCCGAAGCCTCGCTCAGCACTGCAACTGCTCCGTGCGCCACCGCGTCCTTCGCAAAAAGTGTTCCATCCGTGGTCACACCGGGAATCGCCACAAAAAGCGCCCCCGCTTGCGCCTTTCGTGAATCATGCGTCACCTGTCGAACCAAAATCTCCTGAGGCGGCACGCCCGAGCGCACTTCTACGCCCGCAAGCAGCGCCTTCAGGCTTTGCCTCACCGAGTGTCTAAGTTCTGCCACACTCTGTCCTTGCTCTCCCTCTTCCGTCAGCTGCAATCCCTTGTTCATGTGCTCCCGATAAGCCTTTTCCTCAACGTCCTTTAGCCGACTTCGCCTGCGCCATTCCGAACTGCACCGTCACCTTCGCCCCGCGACGCACCTTGGCTCCAGGCGCGGGCGCCTGTTGAACTGCAAGACTGCTGCCAACCAGCACTGGGTTTAGTCCCAACCGGAAACACACGTCCATCACTTCTCGCATTGTCTTTCCCCGAAAATCCGGCACCGCGATGTCTCCTCCTTCATCCACCGCCACGGTCACTTCCGGCGCATTCGCCCTACCCGCCTTGCCCGCATCCGAATGCTTGTTTCCCGGCAGTGTCTCCACCTCCGCGGAAAAATCCATCGGGGTGTCATCGTCCGCTTGCGCCTTCCCTTGCTCGCTGCCGGTCCGGTAGGCCGTCTGCACCAGTGTCGGATTCACCGGCACGTCCCTCGGCACGTCGAGGTACGAGAGCACCTGCTCCGCAATCCGCTTGAACGCCGGGGCAGCCACGTTTCCCCCTTCGTGCGGGTAGCCCTGCGGTGAATCGATCGACACCAGAATCGCCACCGCCGGATTGTTGATCGGCGCAAATCCCGTAAACGACGCGATCACATTCGTCCTTGAATACCGCCCGGTCTTCGGATCGATCTTCTGCGCCGTCCCGGTTTTTCCGCCGGCCGTCCAGCCGTCCAGCCGTGCCAGCTTTCCCGTGCCCCGCAAAATCACGCCCTCCATCAATTGCCGCATGATCGCGGCTGTTTCCGGCCGGATCACGCGACGTGGCTCAGCCGGGGCCGACAATCCTTCCAGCGGAATAGTGTGGTCGTCGCGCTTCATCTCTTCCACTACGTGTGGCTTGTACAGCAATCCTCCGTTCGCAATCGCTGAAACCGCATTGACCATCTGCAGCGGCGTTACACCCACTTCCTGCCCCATCGAAATCGAACCGATCGAAAACGATCCCCAATGGTCCAGCCGGTATACCAGCCCACGGCTTTCTCCCGGCAAATCCACCCCCGTCGGCGAACCGAATCCAAATGCGTGAATGTAGTCGTTGAATCGCGGCGGCCCCAGTTTCAGCGCAATCTTGATGGCGCCCACGTCGCTCGAGTTCGCCAGTATTTCCGCCACCGTCAAATCGCCGTAGGCCTTGTGGTCGTGAATCCGGTGTCCCGCCACCACAATCGACCCATTCTCGCAGTTGAAAATCTCGTTCGCGCGGATCAACCCCTGGTCGAACGCCGCCGCCAGCGTCACGATCTTGAACGTCGACCCTGGCTCGTAAATCGCGCTCACCGCACGGTCCATTCGCGATTGCTTCTGCGCTTCCGGCGCCGCATTCGGGTTGTACTTCGGCCAGTTCGCCAGCGCCAGGATCGCTCCCGTGTTCGGGTCTTCCACCACCACGCTTCCTGCCGGCGCATGGTATTTCTCGATCGTCGCCTGCAGTTCCCGCTCGGCGATGTACTGGATCGTTTCATCCAGTGTCAGCACTACGTTCGCTCCGCGCTGTTTCTGCGCCTGCCCGCCGTCGTACCAGCGTTGCCGCGCGTCTTTCATCACCACGATCTTTTCCGCTTTCCCGCGGATCAAGCTGTCGTATTCGTACTCGATGCCTCCCAGGCCGTGCTCGTCTACGTCCACGAATCCCAAAACGTGCGAAGCCATGTCTCGCATCGGGTAAAAGCGCTGGTTCTCCTGGAAAAAATAAATTCCCCGCAGATTCAGCTCGTGAACGGCCACTTCCTCTTCCTTGGTCAGCTTTCGCTTCAGCCACACGAACGTGCCGCCGGCGTCCAGTTTCTCCCGGATCGCGCTCGGCGCCATCTGCAGCGCCCCGGCAAGCAGCCGCACGGCCATTTCCTTGTCTTTCACTTCCGTCGGTACCGCAAACGCCGATTGCACCGGCACGCTCATCGCCAGCGCCCGCATCTCGCGGTCGTAGATCGCGCCGCGCTTCGGCAAAATGTCGATCGTCTGCCGCTGCTGCCGCATCGCCAACTGCATGTATTCGCTGTGCCGGATCAACTGCAGGTAGGTCAGCCGCCCGCAAACCGCCGTCATCCACAAAAACGCCACGCCGGCCAGGATCAGCAATCGGACGTGGACTTTTTCTTGCTCCATGGTTCCTGGGTCTTCGCGCGCCTCGCTCCTTTGTAGCAGCCGCCGACTGCCCTGGGCGAAGTCGAAGGGTCTTCGGCTGGCGCCTTACCGTAACCGGCGAGAGCGGCGCTGGCCACGAAGACCTTCATTTTCGATTAGGGATTCCGGTTCGGCCGCACCAGTCGCGCCGATTCCGCCTGCGTGCTGTCGAAATCCGAATATTCCAGCACCTGCTGCGGTGCCGGCTGCTCCAGTCCCAATTGCTGCGCGATGGCGTTGATCCGGTGCGGATTCCGCCAGGATTCCATCTCCAGCTTCAGCTGGCTGTTCAGCGCCTGCGCCTGCGTCTGCTTCCCCCGCAGGTCCTCCAGCTGAAAGCTCAAATCAATGCAGCGAAAATGCTGGTAGATGTAGAACATGAAGCACATCGCCACCGCTCCGCCCAGCGCCGCCAACTTGTAATACGCCCGCAGCCGCAGCGGCTCCACGTGGCGCACCAGCCGCGAATTATCGATCCTTTTCAGGGTGTGAAATTCCACCAGCGGCGCCCGCGTCCGCCGCGGCGCCAGCCCGCGTCCTTCGCGCATGCCGAATCTCCCCGGCGCCGGCCGCAGTTGTTGCGTCGCCTTGCCCTGTCCGCGCACGATGCGCGGCTCTTTCGGTGCCGTCTCTCCGTCTGGAATCTCCCACCAACGAAATGCTGTCGCCATCTCACACCTTCTCCGCGCACCGGAGCTTCGCGCTTCGCGATCTCGGGTTCGCTGCCTGCTCTTCTTCGCTGGGCACAATCACGTGTTTGGTGAGCACCTTTAGTATTCCGGCCTTCTCGCCTTCCTGGAACGCGCGCTTCACCGGGCGGTCTTCCCGCGAGTGGTACGTCAGAATCACCCACCGGCCGCCTGAATTTAATGTGGCAGGGGTCCGAAAAAGAAACTGCCCGAGTTCCTCCACTTCTCGATTCACCGCTATCCGCAGCGCCAGAAACGTTTTTGTTGCGGGATGCAGTCTCTGCCTTCCCCACTGCTTCCGGGCGCCTGCCACAACCGTTGCCAGGTGCGCGGTATCGCGTATCGGCCGCGCTCTCACGATCGCCCTGGCGATCCTTCTGGAATCGTGCTCTTCCGCTTCCCGGTAGAGCAGATCGGCCAGTTCCCTCTCCGGCCACCGATTCACAATTTCTTCTGCCGTCAGCGAGTCCTCATCCGCTTCCCCGCTGCTCATCCGCATGTCCAGCGGACCCGCTTCCCGGAACGAAAACCCGCGTTCCGGGCGGTCAAGCTGCATGCTCGAAACTCCCAAGTCGGCCAAGACCCCGTCCACCTTCGCTATCCCCAACCCTTGTGCGGCCTCCGCAATCTTCGAGAACGGCAAGTGGACGAAACTCACCAAACTCCCAAACTTGCTCAGCCGCTCCCCCGCGATCTGCAGCGCCTGTGCGTCCCGGTCCAGGCTGATCAACCGTCCGTTTCCCGGCCTTAACTGCGCCGCGATGGCCGCCGAATGTCCCCCGGCTCCCGTTGTTGCGTCTACGTAAATTCCGTCCGGCCTGATTCGCAGCCATTCCAGCACCTCTTCCAGCAAAACCGGCGTGTGTGGCGCCCAATTCTTCTCCAGTTCTTCGTCGTCCAACTCTTTTCCGCCCATCGCTCGCCCCGGGCGAAGCCGAGGGCCACTGGTTTACCCTGAGCGCCTCTCGCGAAAGCCCACTTCCTCTAAATTCCCAGCGCGTCCTCGTTCTCATCGGTGAACGGCTCGTTCTTCATCTGGTCCACCACGCGCGCGTCGTTCATCACTTCCAGATAATTCGCGATCCCCAGTACCGCCACGTCCCCTCTGAGCAACGCCTTCTCCCGCAAAATCGCCGGCAGCAGCACCCGCCCTTGCCCATCCAGCTCCGCCACCTGCCCGTAATAGCTGGTCCGCATCAGGAACTGGCGTTTCTCCTTCGAGTTCGCCTTCCCGGCCAGCTTGTCTTCCATCTCCCCCCAAACCTTCAGCGGATAAATTCGCGCCGACTCACCCGTCGGGCTGGTGATGTAAAAGCTCGTCCCATACTCTTTGAGCTCGTCGAGAAACACGGCGGGTATCTTCAGACGACCCTTCTCGTCCACCTTCGCCGGACAGTTTCCCCGCAGTTTCATCAGCTCCGTCTCGTTGGAGGATCGGCTGAAGCAACTTCGCCACGCCCCTCTAATCTGTTCTACTTTGCCCTACTGACTCCCACTTCGCCCCACTTTTCGCCACATCTTATTCCCATCTGCCAACATGTCAAGTGAATTTCGCTGAGTTTGTGAATAAAATGTGGAATCCCGTGGTCAAACCCCGTAACGCTTTTGGCAATTTGCTCTTGAGTCTTCGCCTGATCTTCGTCTCTATCGCTTCGGAAACTTTGCCGGCAAGCCTCTGTCCCTCTCTCTCCTATTCCCTTCCGGCGTTCCGTATGCTATTTTTCTTTGGTCGGCGAAGTAGCGATTCACTCAAAGGAGCCCCCAATGGAATGGACCACCCCGAAGCACGAGGAAATTGACCTGAACTGCGAAGTCAGTTCCTACGCCAACGCCGAACTTTAAACGCCAAGATTTTCGTGGCTTCCTATGGGGCCCGCCGGTTTACCCTGCGCAGAGCGAAGGGTTAAGGCGGGCCGCTCTTTTTTCACCATCGTCCCGCCCCGTCGCGCTTGATTCCGGATTCCTTTCCCGGAGATTTTCCTCGTGAAACTCAAGATTCTCGGTTCCGCGGCCGGCGGAGGCTTTCCCCAGTGGAACTGCTCCTGCCGTAATTGCAGCGGAATTCGTGCCGGCACGCTTCGCGCCCTCGCCCGAACGCAAACCCAGATCGCGTTTTCTCCCGATGGTCGCGCCTGGTTTCTCGTCTGCGCATCGCCCGATCTTCGCGCGCAACTTCTCGCCGCTCCCGAATTCGCGCCTCCCGCGGATCGTCCTGGTCACACGCCCATCGCCGGCGTCTTTCTTCCTTCCGCCGACGTGGATTCCGTGATGGGACTCCTGCACCTGCGCGAATTTCAGAGTTTCTTCGTCTTCGCTTCCGCCGCCGTGCAGCGCGCGTTGCGGTCGGAAAATCGCATCTTCAAAGTCCTCGAGCGCGCCGACCCGCTGGTGCAGTGGCAAGTCCTTTCGAGCAAAGGCCGCCTCGGCTGCCATCTTTCGGAAAGCCCTGGCGAATCGCCCACTTTCGTTTGCAACACAATTCCGCTTGGCGGCGATTATCCCGATTACGTAAGCGACGAATTCCGCCGAACCGCTCCCGCCGAGGATGCCACGCTTGGCTTCTTGTTTGAATGCGCCGGCAAAAAGATTTTCTTCGCGCCATCGCTCGCCGGCCACACGGCCGAATGGCAGAAGCTTGCCACTTCCGCCGACGTCGTCCTGATTGACGGAACTTTCTGGTCCAACGAAGAGTTGCAACGCACCGGCCGCACCTCCAAAACCGCCCGCGAAATCGGCCACGTTCCGCTTTCCGGCGCCGACGGTCTCCTCGCGCATTTCCCTGCCGACGCCAAAGGCCGCAAAATCCTCGTGCATGTCAACAACACCAATCCGATTCTCGATGAAGATTCCCTCGAGCACCGCGCGGTGCTGGAAGCCGGCTTCGAAATCGCCTACGATGGTATGGACATCTCTTTATGAAACTCGGCGCTTCCGATAAACCGCTCAACGAGAAAGAGTTTGTCGCCGGATTCCAGGCCATCGGCGAAGAGCGCTATCACCACAAGCACCCGTTTCATTTGCTGATGCACGAAGGCAAGCTCACGCGCGGTCAATTGCAGGCCTGGGCGCTCAACCGTTTCTACTATCAGTCGCACATCCCCATCAAAGACGCCGCCATCCTCGCCCGCAGCAAGGATCCCGCCTTCCGCCTTGCCTGGCGCAAGCGCATCCTCGATCACGATGGAGACGGCAAGCATCCCGGCGGCATTGAGAAGTGGCTGAAGCTCGTCGAAGCCACCGGCCTGCCCCGCGAACGGGCGCTCAACGGCGACGGAATTCTTCCCGCCACGCGCTATGCCGTGCAGGCCTACGTGTTGCTTGTTTCCCGAACTTCACATCTCGAAGCCGTCGCTTCTTCCCTCACCGAACTCTTCAGCCACAATCTCATCGCCCTGCGCATGGACCGCATGCGCGAGCATTATCCCTGGCTGGTCCCGGGACTCGACTACTTCAAGGGCCGTCTCACCCAGGCTCCCGAAGACGCCGAATTCGCCCTCGCCTACTGCGTGAAGCACGCGAAAACCCGCGAGCAGCAGGACCTTGCCCACGCCGCCTTGCGCGCCAAGTGCGATATTCTTTGGGCGCAGCTCGATGCGCTCTATTTTTCCTATGTGAATCCCGGCTGGCCGCCCCCGGGCGCTTTTCAGCCCCAAAAGGACGCTGGATGAAGCCTGAAATGTCCGCTACACCGCGCCTCGCTCCTGGCGTGCGCCTCAACGAGGCATCGCAGCAGCCGCGCATGCTGCTGATGCCGGAGCGCGCCCTGCGTCTCAATGGCCCCAGTCTCGAAATCGTCCAGCTCTGCGACGGCCAACATTCCGTCCAGCAAATCGCCGGGAAACTCCACGCGCTCTATTCCAAAGCCGAGCCGCAACGCATCACCGACGACCTCCTCGGTTACCTCGAACTCCTCCACAAAGAACGCGCCGTCGATTTCTGATTTGGAGTGCGGCAGCCGGGCTGCCGCTTTTGACCAGCGGGACGATGGCAATCAATCGCTCTTCGAGGCATAAACCGTGAGCGACGTGCCGGATCGGTTTTCTTCCATCCACCTTCGAGGGATAATTCTGTTGTTGAAGTTTCGACTGTAAAAGCGGGAACCTGGCTCCCGCACTCCAAATGACGAACACTTCCAACCCGCTCGCGCTTGTCGCCGAATTGTCCCATCGGTGCCCGTTGCACTGCGTCTATTGCTCCAATCCCCTTGAACTCACGAAACGCGATCGCGAACTCCGCACGGAAGACTGGACCCGCATCTTCGCCGAGGCCAAGAAGCTCGGCATCCTCCAGGTGGATTTCACCGGTGGCGAGCCACTCGCTCGTCCGGACATCGTCGAACTCGTCCACGCCGGGCGCCAGTCCGGGCTCTACGTCAGCCTGATCACCAGCGGCCTGCCACTCGACGAAGCAAAACTCGCGGCGCTCGTCGAAGCCGGCCTCGATCATTTCCAGCTCAGCTTCCAGGGAGCGATGGAACAAACCGCGCGCGCCATCTCCAATACCACTTCGCATCCTCACAAGCTTCGCGTGCTCGACTGGCTCAAGAAACACCGCTTGGGCGTCACCCTCAATTTTGTGATTCACCGCCAAAACATTGGTGAACTCGAAGAGATGCTGCAGATCGTCGAAGAGCAACGCCCCGGCTGCGTGGAATTTGCCAGCGTGCAGTATTACGGCTGGGGACTCGCTAACCGCCAGGCCCTCATGCCCACGCGCGCACAGCTCGACGAGTGCGTGAATAAACTCAAACAGGCCGAGGAGCGCCTGGCAGGTGCAACGCGCGTGGTGTTTGTCGTTCCGGACTACTACGCGAAATATCCCAAGCCGTGCGTGGGCGGCTGGGGGCGCAAATTGATGCTCGTCTCGCCCGATGGCCGCGTGCTTCCCTGCCATGCCGCCAACGTGATTCCGGGAATGCAATTCGAAAACGTAAAAGAAAAATCATTGCGCGAGATTTGGGAAAATTCCGCGGCGTTCCGGAAATTCCGCGGCGAGGACTGGATGCAGGAACCCTGCAAATCATGCGAGCGCCGCACCCTCGATTTCGGCGGCTGCCGCTGCCAGGCGTTTCTCCTCGCGGGCGACGCCGCCGCCACCGATCCCGTCTGTTCCCTCACGCCCACCCGCGCGAAAGTGGACGCCGTTCTCGACGCCGTGAATCAGCCCGAATCCTCATCGCTGCAAATCGCGGCGCAATTCGTCTATCGTCCGAATCCCTAACGTTGGCTTTGGAGTGCGGCAGCCCGGCTGCCGCGTTTGCGCTGCCAACACCTGCGGCCAAATTCAAATTTGGGCTCGAAATTGTAATCCGCGAAAGCGAGAGCGTCGCTCGCGCACTCCAAGAACTGCTAGTCCAAAGCGCCGGCCGCCGCTTCCACCGGCGTCTTCCCGACGCGCGCGGCCACAAGCCAGATGAAGATCGCGCTGCCGGCCAGCACCGCCAGGCCAAATAACAGTACGGTATTGGGAGTCCCGAGATGATGGCCCAGGCCCCCCGCGGCCAACGCCCCAAGCGGCTGCACGCCCATGAACATCGTCGCGTATACCGCCATCAGCCGGCTGCGCAATTCGTCCGGAACGCGCTGCTGGATGATCGTATTGGTTGCCGCCATCTGCGATGTCGCGGTGAAGCCGATGATGAAGAGCAGCAGTTCGCAGGCCCAGAACGAGGTGGCATGCGAAAGAAGAATTAATCCCAACGCGCTGACCGTGCAGGTCGCCGCGATCCATCGCGAAAGCCCCGTGTAGCGCGTCCGGGCCGCGAACTGCAGCGCGCCCAGCACCGCACCCACGCCCGCCGCGCTCATCAGCAGCCCAAGAGCCTTCGCGCCGCCGTGCAGGACGTCATGCGCGTAGATGGGCAGAAATACGGCGTACTGCAACCCGAAAAAGCTCAGCAGGCAAAGCATAAAAAGCGCCGAGCGAATCGGGAGATCTCGCATGGCAAATTTGAATCCGTTGACGAAGCTGCGAACGGGCGGCTCCGTTTGCCGCGGCGCGGCTGTGCCCCCGATGCGCATCATCAGCAAGGCAACTAGCACGGCGACAAAGCTCAGCCCGTTTACCAGGAAACACCCGCCTTCGTGGATGGAAACGATTGCGAATCCCGCGATCGCCGGCCCGACGGCGCGCGCGCCATTGAAAATCGAAGAGTTCAGGGCAATCGCATTGGGCAAGTCTTCCCTGCCCACCATTTGCACCAGGAACGCCTGGCGAATCGGCACGTCAAACGCGTTGACCACGCCCGCCAGAAACGCCAGCACGATCAGGTGCCACTCCCGGACCGTGTGCGTTAAGGTCAGCCCGGCCAAGAGGAATGCAATCACCATCGCGCAGCTCTGCGTCACGATGACGCCGCGGTGGCGGTCGTAGCGGTCTCCCATGTAACCGCCCATCCACGCCAGCAACAGCAGCGGCACCTGATTCGCAAATCCAAGCAGCCCGAGCATGGCCACCGATCCGGTCAGCCGATAGACGAGCCATTGCAGCGCGGTGGATTCCATCCAGGTGCCGGCGAGGGACACCATTTGGCCGCCGATGAAGAGCTGGAAATTGCGATGCTTCAGGGCTCGAAAGCGTACAGGAAGTTCGGGAATGGAAGTCTCCGCGCTCGGGGGATGCCAAGAGCTATAAAGAAGCACGATGACGCGAGAAGGAGGAGGTTGTCAACGAGGGTGAGAGGAGGAAGCGTTCCAAAATGGAATGCAAAGCCAAAAACTGTAATTTTTGTATGTGTGGCAAATGCGGAAGTTACCGGAAGGGGCGTCTGCAAGTGTGGATTCTGCGGGAGTTATTATTGGTATGCGCGAAAGCCACGCACCGATCTATTTTTGTGGCGTTGCGTCCACACTATTGCAGAACTTTTTCAAAGAGCCGGCGATGAGTGCCTGAGGCCATCGCCTTTGTTATTCCTAGTTAGTATATATAACATGTTAAATACTGTCAACGAGATTCCGCGCATCATGAGTGCGCTGCTCATCGTGGCTTCCCTGTCGCGCTGGCAATCATCTCGTCGAGTCGCGAAAGCAAAAGCCGGAGGATGGGCGATGGATTGGATTTCCGATATCCGAACACCAAATCCACATAAGGCGAATCTCCCCGCAGGGGACGCGTGGTAACGGCCCACGGCAAAAACGTGCGCAGGTAGACCGGCAGAATCGCGACGCCCCGCGTCGAAGCAATCATAGACATGGCCATCGTCAGATGGTCCACCTCGTGACTCGGCCTAATGCCAAGCCCGGTGCTCTCCAGAAAACGGTCTATGGCTTCGCGCAGCACCGGTGCCGTTGGCGCAACGGTAATGAAGACCTCTCCGCCAAGATCCTTGATGTCTATGGCCTCACGCTGGGCAAGCCGATGGTCGCTCGGCAGATAAACGACCATGTATTCCCTTTCGAGAAGCTCATAAGCGAGCTCAGGGTGTCCTGGTTCGCGACGGAGAAAGGCGGCGTCAAGTTTTCCCTGGGCCAGCAACTCAGCCAGCAAAGGGGAAAATTTACTGGAAATGGTCAAGTCAACATTCGGGAGTCCGTCCCGCAGAATCCGAAGGGCCTCGGGCATCCAGAGTAGTTCGTGACCGATCAGAAATCCCATGGTGAAGCACTGCCGCGCGGGAAGCGCCACTTTCCGGGCAGCCTCAGTGGCCGCCTCGACCTGAGAAAGCACCAGACCTGCGTGATCGAGGAAGGCTCGCCCAGCCGGCGTGAGTTGGATTCCTCGAGGGCCTCGGGTGAGGAGTTGCGCGCCAACTTCCTCTTCGAGGTCGCGGATTTGGCGGCTAAGCGAGGGCTGCGAGGTGTGGAGTTTTTCATGCGCTGCAACCGAGAGGCTGCCGGTGTCGGCGACAGCGACGAAGTAGCGGATGTGCCGAAGCTCCACGTTTCCCATGCCTCCCAGGCATAACAGACCGACCGACAAAGTATTTCACGGATTCGCAACCAGTGCGTACTCTACGCATCCAACGCGGTGAATTGCAAGCATGTGCGGCGCGGGGATGCGCAACTCGCAGCTTCAGAGCATGCCTGTGATGTATAGGGGGAGCAGCGAACCCTTTTAAAGGCGAGCCAAGGTAAGTACAAGGAGAATCATCATGTCAAAGGCAAATGGAACGCAGAGAGCGGCGTTAGTGACCGGAGGTTCGCGAGGCATTGGCGCGGCGATCGCCAGGCGGCTGGCGGCCGAGGGCACTGACGTCGCGATCACCTACACGAAAGGAGCGGACGCGGCGGACGCGATAGTAAAGGAGATCGAAAAAGCCGGGAGGAAGGCAATTGCAATCCAGGCGGACGCGGGAGACGCAAAAGCGGTGAAGGCAGCGGTAGACAAAGCCGCCGCCACTTTTGGGCGGCTGGATGTCCTGGTCAACAACGCCGGCACGGCTTTCCCCAAGAAATTTGAAGACGCCACTCTGGAAGAGATTGACCGCGTGTTCGCCATCAATGTCCGGGGCGCGATGGTGGCAACTCAGGCAGCTCTCAAGCACATGGGCAAGGGGGGCCGAGTCATTATGATCGGCTCCTGCGTGGGCGAACGCATGGTGACCCCGGGCCTCGTGCCTTACTCCGCGACAAAAGGCGCGATCAAGATGTTCACGCAAGGGCTCTCTCGCGAAGTTGGCGAGCGCGGCATCACGGTGAACAACGTCCAGCCCGGCCCCATTGACACGGACCTAAACCCCGCTGGGGGCGATTGGGCCACCCCGCAGAAGGCGATGACGGCGCTCGAGCGCTACGGAACCGCGGACGAAGTAGCGGCGCTGGTGGCGTTTGTCGCCAGTCCGCAATCCTCCTACATCACCGGCGCGAACTTGACCGTGGACGGCGGGACCAACGCGTAATTCGACTCGCCCACGCAGGCGAATCGCAAAACGAAGGGCAACCGAAGGGGGGACGCATGGCGCAATCGAAAGAGGTCCGCAACAAGGCGCTGGTGCTTGCCGCGTTTGACACGCTGTTCAACAAGCGTGACTACGCCGCCGCCGAGAAATACTGGTCCCCCCGCTACATTCAGCACAGCGCCCATATCGAGCCCGGCCGCGAGGGACTATTCAACCTCATTAAGAACACGCCAATGACGCTGCGCTACGAACCCGGGCTGATCCTCGCGGAAGACGACTGGGTGATGGTTCACGGACGCTTCAGCGATTTTGGGCACACCGCGAACCGGATCGCCGTGGACATCCTCCGCGTGGAAGACGGCGTCCTGGCCGAGCACTGGGACGTGCTCCAGGACGAAGCGACGGAAGAGCAGTCCAAGAGCAAGCTGCCGATGTTTGGCAACGCGTTTCCCAAGTACTGACGGCGAGAAACAAAAAATCAGAAAGAGAGTGAAGTCATGCCGAATCTGAATGGAAAGACCGCTTTGGTGACGGGCGGCTCGCGCGGTATCGGACGCGCCGCGGCCATCGCGCTCGGGAAGGGCGGCGCCCAGGTGCTGGTGCACTACGGGAAGGCAGCGAACGAAGCCGAAGAAACCGCGGCCGCGATTCGCGCCGCCGGCGGACGGGCCGACACAATTTCCGCCGATCTCTCCGCGGCGGACGGGCCGCAGAAACTGGCGAAAGGCGTTCGCGAAATCGTCGGCGAGCGTTTGGACATTCTGATCGCCAACGCGGGAATATCCAAACGCAGGACAATCGAGGAAACAATGGTGGAGGAATTCGACGAGCTCTTCGCCGTGAACGTGCGCGCTCCCTTTTTCGTGGTACAGCAACTGCTGCCGATTCTTGCGAATGGAAGCAGCGTCGTATTCACGTCCTCTCTCGCGGCCGATTCGGCGGTGGACGGGCTTTCCGCGTACGCCGCCACCAAGGGCGCGCTGAACACGATGACGAAGCATTTTGCCTATGCGCTCGGGCCGCGCGGAATTCGCGTGAACGCGGTGGCTCCGGGCATCGTGGAAACCGACATGTCGAATTTCACGAAAACGCAGCAGGGCCGGAGTCTCGCATTGAGTCTTCAGTCCTTGAAGCGCATCGCGCAACCCGAAGACATCGGTGGCGTGTTCGCATTCCTGGCTTCGGATGAGGCCCGGTGGATTACGGGGGACACCATTCGGGTGGACGGCGGTTCAAAGCTCTGAACGCATCGCGATCAGAATAAATGAGCGCACTCGCCGAACTGGCCGAAGAGACTCAATGGGTCTTCCAATCGATGGCGTAGACTTCCTGATTGCTGCCATCGAGCGCGAGCAGCAGCGAATCGCCGGGGCCGAGCCCGACCCATTCGGCCAATTCGCCCCAGTAGCGGTGAACGTTCGCGAGATCCACGACTTTTTCCATCTTGCGATCAGAAAGCCGCATGCGAAAGAAGGCCGGATCTTCGGAAAGCACGCTCACGAAGTATAGGTATTGTCCGTCGCGGGACCACGCAGGGTACCCGATCGGCATATTCAGGGCCTCAGTCCATCGGCGCGCGGCTACATCGAAGAGCATCAGATGTTCGGAGCTGGTGGTGATCGCGGCAATAGTTTTGCCGTTCGGGGAAACCCGCGGTGAGAAAAGATTTTCCGCGCCCGGAAGATCCGTAACCTGGCGTGTGGCCACGTCAACCACCGAAATTCCCTGCCCCGTGGGCCCAAGATTGTTGAGAGATAGCACGATCGATTTGCCGTCGGGGGTCCAGTTGGGGTCCAGGCCCGCCGAAGCCGAAGGGACCAGGTCTTCGCAACTCTCGCCATTAGCGGAGATGAGATAGGCGCGCCAGTTCGAAGAAACCGTGCGCCCCATGAACACCAACTGCTTGCCGTCGGGCGACCAGCGCGGCAGCGCCGCCCAGATTTTGCCGGGGTCGGTCAACTGCAGGCGTTCGGTGCCATCCGCGCGGCTGCGCCAGAGCGCCTTGTCCGGCACGGTGACGTAAGTGATCCAGTTGCCATCGGCGGAGAAAGCGAGATCGGTTACCGATGGGCCGCCCAGGAAAGGCTTGAATCCCGTACGGCTGTCGTAGCGGACGAGTTCCGAACGCAGGTGGGAACCGACCACGAATATCTTTTTGCCGTCGCGGCTGGGGAGTGGATTTCCGAAGTCCAGCGGGCCATTGGTCAATTGCACCGGCTCGCGATGTCCCCCAAACCAGCGGGGCCGCATGGGCAGCGCCCAGATATTTTTCTGGCCGTTGGTGGAGCGCTCAAAAAGGAGAAATTTGCCGTCCGGCGTCCAATGCGGCGAGGAATCGTACACGGGCTCCGGCGCATTCAGAAAAACGGTGTGCAGATCGCTGCCGTCCGCGTTGGCCTCCCAAATGGCGCTCGTGCCCGTCCTCGGGTCGAAGAGCGTCAGGGCCAGCTTTTTTCCGTCGGGAGAATAAGTGAGATCAGACGGCGTTCCTTTGCTGGACAGGATCTGGCGCACCTGCCCACCGTCGGCGCTCGCTAAGAAGAGTCCCTTGGTATTGGCGAAGGCTAGCGACTTCCCGCCCGGGGACGGCGCGACGGATTCCGCAGCGATTTCGCCGAGGCGGTGAGGCGCTCCCGTAGGCAGGGGCAATGCCCATAACGCAGCCTGCTTGATGGTGGAGTGAGATTCGCCGACCAGCAATGCCGAGGCGTCTGGAGTGATGCCGCCGAGCATGACATTCGTGAAAGGAGTGGGCAGCACCGAAGTCTCGCCGCCGGCCGCGGAAACTTGCGCGATGTCGAAATGTCCCGCGTTATATTCCTCGACATACAGCCGCTCGCCATCGGTGGCCATGGTGTATTTCTGCAGGCCGTCGTGGGTGATTTGCCGGAACGCGGTGACGCGGGGGGCCGAAGGCGGGCGGAGGGCGTAACCGGCGAGCAAACCGGCGGTGAGCAGCAGCGGCGCTAACAAATAAAGAAGATACTTTTTCGGACTCTTTGCCCTGGTGCGACCGGAATCGGCAGAAACAACCGGAGAGCTCCGGAGTTCCTGCTCGCTTTCTTCCTCATGCCGCGCGGGGGACAGGGCGACAAGTGTTCGCTGCAGGGCCGCACCCTGCACGGGCGCGAGAAAGCGGTAGCCGCGCCGATATAGGGTTTCGACAAAGCGGGGATTGTCGGACTCGTCTCCCAGGGCCTGCCGAAGTTTCTTCACCGCGCTGTTCAGGCCAAGATCGAAGTCCACAAAGGTGTCGCCCGCCCAGAGGCGCTTTTGAATCTCTTCGCGGGTGACAATCTCGCCGGGACGTTCCAGAAGCAGCGCCAGAATCTGAAAGGGCTGCTCCTGGATTTTGATTTTGACACCGGATTTGCGGAGTTCCTGAGAATTAAGGTCGATCTCGTAGAGTCCGAAGCGAATCACGCTTCGGCTTGTGGCAAGTTCCGGCATAAGTCCCGCACCAGGCGTAAGTGAAGATACGCTTCCGAGGTCAAAGAAGTTTCCATCTCCCGAGTCAGATTCTTGGCTATCTACTTTAATTTCAAGCGCCGAGATAACCCGATTCGTTCCCCTTGCAGGTCCTATCCCAGCCATTGTCCTGCCTCTATTAGACGCGGAAACTGCGCACGTGTCACAGCGCCTCCCACGGGCCCTCTGGCACAGAAACTGAGGAGGACTAATCATGAAATGGAAACTGATGATAGCGGCGTTCGCGTTTTGCGCCGGAGTGGCTTCGACGCCGGCGCAATTGGGAGCCGTGAAGGTAAAAGTGCAGGTCCCGTTCACATTTGGGGTCGCAAACCGCACGATGCCGGCCGGGGAGTATGTGCTCTGGTCGGATCGGACCGAAGTGCTGCTGCGCGACTCCGACGGGGAGATCGTGGCCATGTTGGCTACAAACCGCGTGGTGCGCGGCGGCAGCAATTCTGGCCAGGTGGTATTCCACTGCTACGAAGGAAAGTGCTTCCTTTCACAGTTGTGGATGCCGGATGCGGAGCAGGGCCGCGAAGTCCTGGAATCGAAGGCCGAGCGGGAGCTGGCGAAGCAGAAGGAACCACAAATGTTTGCCCTGCAAGGGTCCAGCAAGAGTCAACGGCCGGGCAACTAGAGGTAAGGCTGCGGGGCGGCACTCTTAAAGGGCGGGTGGTCTTTCCTTTGGGTGGGGGATTTGGCAGAGATACCTTCGCGCGAGGTGGGCGAAGACAGTTTTTTTGAATCGGAATGATGCCGCACGCCGGAGGGCCCAGCGTGCGGCACTCATTTGTGGGAAGAAACTGGCACAGCGAGGATTCGCTGCGCCTCCTGGCGAAGAGCGGCTGGGCTATTCGCTGGGATTGTCGGGCGCGCCGACGTGGGTGTGGCTCAAATCGTCAAGCACGGATCTTTCTTCATCGGTCATGCCGCGGGTGAAGTTTGGATCACTCAACCGTTGGTTGCGGGCGTATTCGGGCATGTTCTGGAGGATGCCGAGCTTCTGCTTGATGATCTGCTGGCGGTCCCAGGGCATCTGCCGCCACTTGGGAAGAATGTCGTTCTTGATGTGCTCGCGCTGCTCGGGTGTAAGCCTGCGCCAGGTGGCTTCGTTTTCGCGAAGCTTGGCCTGCTGGGAAGGCGACATGCGGTCCCACTGATTGAATTGCTGGCGGATGCGCGCCTGTTTGTCGGGAGAAAGGTTTTGAAACGCCCGGCTGTTCTGGAAAACGCGATCGCGTTGCTGCGGCGTGAGTTCGCGCATTTGATCCACCCAGGGACGCGGGGCGCCGACGCCGAGCGAGCGTCGCGGAGACGCATAGTTCGCCTCGCTGCCCGCGCGCGGGCCGTTGGGGCGATTCGCCTCGGGAGTAGAGTTGGCGTTTGGATGCGGCGATGGGCTCGCGTTGCGCGGTGGGTGATTCGCGTTCGTCTGGCGATGGGAATGTTCGCCCGCGTGCGGCGGGCGGTCCGGATGCTCACGCTGCTGCCCGGCAGGAAGAGCAGGGACCCCGAGCAGGGCCAGCGCGGCAAGCGTTCGCCATCCGAATTGAAGTTTCCTGCACCGCATCTCTACGTTTCTCTCCGTCCTGCTTTCCAGGGCCATTCCCAAAAATACCGCGCGCTGCGTAGCGCGAACTGCGCCGCGACCTGAGCGGCTACATCGGCTGCTGCTGTGGCTGCGGCCGCGGCTGCGTTTGGTCTTGCTGTTGCGGTTGCTGTTGCGGCTGCGCCTCGTTCGAGCCTTCATCCTGCACGGGCGCCGGCAATTCCTTCAGTGGCTCGAAGTTCTGCAAAACGTCGTGATCCTCCAGCACCGGCAAATCCTGCAACATCGCCTGGTCGTCGTTGGCCGGCAACGGCGTAACCGGTGTCGAGCGGTGCTCCACCCAAACGGCCATCACTACCAGCAGACAAGCCGCGAGCGCGATGCGCGGCTGCACATGCAGCCAGGCCCACCAACTCTGCTGGGGCGCGGGCTCCGCGGCCACCAGCGCATGCACGCGCGTATCGAATTCGGGCGAGGGTTCCATCACCGGAAGCTCATCGAGCAGCCCGGAAACGGCCGTGAATTCCTGCACGCGCAGGCGGCAGGGCGGGCAGTTGGAAATGTGCCTTTCCACTTCCAGCCGCTCGCTTTCTTTCAGCCGTCCATCGAGATATCCGAGGATCCGGCCTTCCATGTGTTGACAACTCATAACTTCTCCCGCTTTCCCTGCCCTCAGTGCTTCACCTGCTGCGCCACGAGCGGGGCTAGTTCCACCCGCAGCGCCTCGTATGCCCGGAACAGCAGCGATTTCAATGCGCTTTCCGAACAGTTGAGAATCTTGGCAATCTCCGCGTAATCGAGCTCTTCATATTTGTGGAGCAACACGGCGGCGCGCTGCTTTTCCGGCAACTTGTCGATGGCGTGGCGGATCATTTTCCGCCGCGCGTCTTCGACGAGATGCTGCTCGATATTCGGGTGCTTCTCCGGAACATCCAGCGGCCTTTCGTCTCCATCTTCGGCATCCACGGTCACCGGCGCGTCGATCGAAACTTCGAGCTTCTTGAACCGGTTGTCGCGCACGGAATTCAAAGCGAGGTTTGTGGCGATGCGGAACAACCAGGTGGTGAACTTGGCGCTCGGGATGTAATCCTCGCGCGCCCGATAGACGCGGAGGAAAACCTCCTGAGCCAGGTCTTCCGCCTGCTCGCGATTGCGCACCATGCGATACAGGAAATTCACCAGTGGCGTACGGTAGCGCTGCAGCAGGAGCTCGAAGGAGGTCCCGTCGCCAGCTTTCACATCCAACATGAGTTGGACGTCGGTTCTGACCATGACCGCCACACTTTACCAAACACTTTTGTTCTCAAAAAGTTGCAGTTACGGAGGGGAGAGTACCGGAACGGGAGCGCGAGTCCTAGGCGTTATATAAAAGCTTTAGAATCAGCATGGTAGCCACACCAACAAAAACCAGGAGGGCCATCCGCCAGTTCGGCTCTTTGTTGACTTCGGGCAGCAGGTCGGTGGCGGCAACGTAGAGCGTGACTCCCCCGGAAAGCGGCAGGGCATATTTCAACTGAGCCTGCAGTTGGCTGGTGAGCAGGACGCCGAACAAAGTCGCCGCTCCCAGAAGGCCGGCGGCGCGGACCGCTTTCCGTTTGCTGCGGCCGCTGGCCATCACGACGGAAGCCACCGTGAAGCCCTCGGGCAATTTGTGGAGGAACACCGCAAAAAAGATCAGCACGCCGAGCCACGTGGAAATCAGGAAGCCGGCGGCGATGGCCACGCCATCGAAGAACGTGTGAATCGCCAGGCCGAGCATGATCGTGCGATGCACGTGCCCGTGCATTTCCTCCGTATGCGTTTCTTCGCCGAAGTGGAAGTGCGGGGCAATGGTGTGCTCGAACAAGTGCACGAGGAAAAATCCGGCAAGGACGGAAATGAGCGCGTTCGGGCCTGCTAAACGAACCGATTCCGGGATCACCTCCACGAGCGCCACCGAAAGCATGTAGCCCGCGCCGAGCGCCAGAAAATATTGCAGGTAGCGGCGCGGCCATTCGCGATAGACGACGAAATAGCCGCCGATCAGATTCCCGGCGGCGGCGACGAGGCCGAGAATCGCGGCAAGTGCGATGCGAAATGGAAGCTCGTGGGCCATGGGAAATAGTTAGTTGTAAGTTTTCAGTCTTAAGTTACGGAGTCCTGCCACGGTGGTCCGGTACACGCGCAGAAAGCAAAGGAAACAATTCGCCCCTGGTGGCATCAACTTATAACTGAAAACTAAGAACTTAGAACTGCCTCATCCGCTGTGGCGGAAGAGAATAACATCGCCTTCCTGGACGACGTACTCTTTTCCCTCCAGGCGGACTTGGGCCTTTTCTTTGGCCGCGGCGATAGAGCCAGCGGCGAGTAGATCTTTCCAACTGACGACTTCGGCGCGGATGAAGCCCTTTTCGATGTCGCTGTGAATTTCGCCGGCGGCTTTGACGGCGCTGGCGCCCTTGCGGATGGTCCACGCGCGGACTTCGGGTTCGCCAGCCGTGAAATATTGAATCAATCCCATCAGATCGTACGTGGCGCGGATCAGGCGATTGAGACCGGGCTCGTTGAGGCCATAGGAGGCGAGGAGTTCGGCGGCTTCTTTCTCTTCCATTTCGGCCAGCTCGGCTTCCAGGCGTCCGCAGACGGCGACCACGGCGGTGTTGGGGCGGCCCTGCAGCGCGGCGAGTTTGTGCTTCTCGACGGCTTTGTCGAGTTCGGCGGCTTCGTCGTCGCCGAGATTCAGGACGTAGAGCATCGGGCGTTGCGAGAGGAAGAGGAAACCGCCGATCGGCTTGCGCTCTTCGGGCGTGAGCTCAAGCTCGCGGAGGGGCTTTTCCGCTTCGAGATGCGCCTTGCACTTTTCGAGAACGGTTTTTTCGTGTTCGAGGAGGGGATCTTTCTTTTTCCTGAGATCCTTTTCGACGCGCTCGAGGCGCTTGGAGACCTGATCGTGGTCGGAAAGGATAAGCTCGAGGTCGAGATTGGTGGCGTCGCGTAAAGGATCAATGCTGCCCTCGGAGTGCGGAACGCTGGGATCGTCGAAGACGCGGATCACGTGGGCGATGGCGTCCACGTCGCGCAGCGTGGCCAGGCTTTCGCGCATGCGTTCTTTTTGCACGCCGGGGAGATCGACGTATTGCACGGTCGCGTAAGTGATTTTTTTCGGATTGTAGAGCTTGGCAAGCTCGACCAGGCGCGGTTCGGGGACCTTGGCCACCCCGACATGTGCGGTCTGACCGCCCTTGGCCTCCACGTGCGCCTTGGTAAGGATCCGAAAGAGCGTGGTTTTACCTACCTGTGGTAGTCCGATAATTCCTGTTTGCATAAACCAGGAATTTTAGCACAGGCGCACCATGGACCACCGGCCGCGGGTTGGGCGCGCCGGGCGGCGAAATCGCTTACCAATGGAAATTGGGCATGCTATGGTTTTTCGCCGGCTATGGGGACTAACACGGGAACGGCAACACTGGCTTTTGATTTGCGCGAGGCGCTGCGGCACCTGGGCGAGCGCGACGCGGTGCTGCGCGACTTGATCGAGAATGCCGCCGCATTTGCGATCGACGCCGACAACGGGCAGTCGCCCTACGATGTGCTGCTGGAGGCCATTGCGTACCAATCGATATCGGGCAAAGCGGCGGCGACAATCTTCGGGCGCATCAAGGCCCTGGGCGAAAATGATTGTCCTCCGTCGCCGGAGCAAATGCTGAAACTTCCCGCGGCGAAACTCCGCAAGGCGGGACTCTCTGGCGCGAAGGTCATGGCGATGAAAGACCTGGCGAAGAAGGCCGTTGCCGGGATCGTGCCCACGCACAGCGAAGCTTTGCTGCTTTCCGACGAAGAACTGGTGGAGCGGCTCGTGTCGGTGCGCGGCATCGGCGCGTGGACTGTAGAGATGTTCCTGATTTTCCGGCTGGGGCGGCCGGACGTGCTGCCGATTCACGACCTGGGAGTGAAGAAGGGCTGGTCGGTGGCCTACGGCAAGAAGCACATGCCAAAGCCACAAGAGTTGCTGACATTTGGGGAACGCTGGCGGCCTTACCGAAGTGTCGCAAGCTGGTACATGTGGCGCGCCTTTGAACGCGCCGGCTACAAAGTGACAAACAAGATCCGGCCGAAGCCGGTAAGGCCGAAGAAGCGTCGCGGAGGGAAGCCCGCAAAACCCCGCAAGAAGTCGAAGTAAACCTGGGAGACGATAGGTCTCCCAGGCGTTGAAGCACGAAATCTCGGCCGGGTTCCAGTGAGAGCTTCCTAATCCAATCAATGGCAATCGGCATGTGAACTGCTCTGGCTTACCCGTGACGCTCCGCCTCCGCAGCGGAAGCCCCGAACACCGATGGCCGCCACGATCGAACCCACTCTGCAAAGCCTCATTCCCGAAGGCACTGGAGCCTCGGAGGCATTGCGGGAATCGGTACAGCAATCCGCCATCGTTATCGCCAGCTGCAGCCATGCGATGACAAACCTGGCGGGCACCTCGACAGGGATTGTCGAACAGGCCAGCAGCGTGGCGAAGCAATCGGAAGAAATCCGAGCGGCAGCGCAACTGACTCTGCAGGAGGCCGAGAGCGCGTCGGCCGCGGCCGAGGAGTTGCGTGGTGACGCCGTGCGCGGTCAAAAATCGCTGGCCGGCATTGCGGAGCAGATGGCCGGCGCGGCGCAGCAAGCGGAGCAAGCGCAGACGACCATTCGTACCTTGCACGCGGCGATTCAGGCGATAGAGACCGCGGCCAACGCCATCGGGCAGATCGCTTCCCAGACGCGATTGCTGGCCCTGAACGCTTCCATCGAAGCGGCGAGAGCCGGCGAAGTCGGCAAGGGCTTCGCCGTGGTGGCTTCGGAGGTGCGGCAACTCTCAAATTCCAGCAGCGAGGCGGCCCGGAAGATCGCGGCGACGGTGGCCAACGTGCGCGGCGAGGCCGAACGCTCGTCGAAATCGATCGGGGCGATGGGAGAGGAGGTGCAGCGCTCGGCGCAATCGGTGCAGCAGGTTGGCGAAGAGTTGAACTCGGTGCTCGATGCCGCCATCGGAATGCACCAGCGCATCGGAAATATTCGCTCGCACGCGAATTCCAGCGCGCAATCCGCTGTGAAGATTGCCAAGCACGCGGAGCAAAGCGCTGCGGAAACCAACCGCCTGGGCGAGGAATTGCGCAAGGTGGCGGGAGAAATTGACGGGAAGAGCGAGGAATCCTTCGAAAAGATGATCCTGGCGGGAGTGGACTGCGTGCATGAGGCGCTCTATCGCGCGGCATTGCAGTTGAGCGCCCGCGCTTCGGCACTGCTGGAAAATGCCATCGCGCGGCACGAACTGCGCGAGGCGGCGCTCTTCTCCAACCGCTACCAGGAGATTCCCGGCGCGAACCCGAAGAAATACCGCACGGACTACGATACGTTCACCGATCGCGAACTGCGGCCGCTGCTCGAGGACTTTCTTTCGTCCCATCCGGCGGTCTCTTACGCAATCGCGGTGAACATCGAAGGCTACTGCCCGACGCATAACTTGCGCTACAGCCAGGAGCCCACAGGAAATTACCAGATGGACCTGACCAGGAGCCGCAGCAAGCGAATTTTCAACGATCGCGTGGGGCTGCGCAGCGCTTCCCACGATCGCAAAGTCCTGCTGCAGACCTACCGCCGCGACACGGGAGAAATCCTGCACGACCTTTCCGTGCCGTTGTTTGTGAACCGCCGGCGATGGGGTGCAATCCGGCTGGGGTATCCGGCGCAGGTGTGACGCGCAATGAATCTCAGCCGCTACGGATCGGTCAGGGCTTCACGCACTCGCGGACCAGGAAGAACATTCCCGCCAAACCCAGGAGCAGCACGGCGCCTTCGTAGGCGACCGAGATGTGGTGCAGGCGGCTGAATTCCACGCGGCGCGGATCCGTTTCTGCAGTGTTTTGTACCGAGACCATCTGTTTCTTCAGCGATTCCATGCGGTTGCTGACGGTGAATTGCGAAGCGGCGGTGAGGATCACCATCAGCACGACGCAGAGCGCCGCCGCCGTCGTGAAACTTGCAAAGTCGCGCGTCCGCGCCAGCCGGGCAATCAGGAAGATCAGCCCGAGAAAAATTCCGGCAAAGTGGAGCCGCGCCAGCGAATAGCCAACCATCATGCCCGCGGCGTCGCGGCTGCCAAGAATGGTGAACGCGCCGGGTGCGACAACGAAACTAAGAAAGGCATCGGCGCCAAGCCACAGGCTCAGGCAGAGAAACTCAAGAGTTCGCAAATAGATAGTCAATGAAATCTCCTGGTCCACTGCTTCACAGCGAAAAGCTGCATCTCCTCAAGCATATAGGGAACTTGCCAGGGGCCCAACCGGAGGCCATGTCTAAAAGGCTCGGCCTTCCCGCTTGTCCCCTGGGAGTTCGCCCTTGAGATTAAATAGCACTTTCAACACATGCGGATGCCGTGCATTCATGGCAGCGAATTCCATTTGTGGGACAATTCAGGGAATGGTGG